>JAWKXP010000008.1:0-109124 GCA_041396945.1 Sphingomonadaceae bacterium
GGAACCGCTGCGTTCCTCGGCAATGTCAGCCGCCTCGTCTGCGATACCAACCGCCGCGAATCCGATCCCGCCGCGATCCCGGAGGCGAGCGACGGCCACCCGATCCCCGGCAACATCGGCATCGACCGCGAGGCCCGGCTTGCGCGCTTCCACCGCCCGTTCAACGCCGCGCTCGATGCGCTGCTCGACGAAACCCCGCCCGCGCTCACGCTCGTCCTGCACAGCTATACCACCAGCCTGCGCACCAGGCCCGACGAAGGCCGCCCCTGGCACTGCGGCCTGCTTTACGATCAGGACGAGCGCGGCGCGCGGCTTGCCCAGCCCCTGCTTGAAGCCGATGGCCTCTTGGTCGGCGATCAGGTCCCCTATTCGGGCAAGCAATACAACGCCGCCATCGAACGCTACTTCGAAAGCGAGGGGCGACCCTACCTCTACCTCGAAATCCGGCAGGACCTTATTGCGGACGATGCGGGTCAGGAAGAGTGGGCCGAGCGCCTGCACCGGATATGTAACCGGGTAGCGCTGAACTTCATGGTGTGATGCCTAGCGGATGAAATATCCGACGACCTTCCAGCCCGTCGGTTCCTTCGCCATCACGACCGTTTCAATCGCGCCGCGCTTGTTCGCGAAGTCCGTCTTCAACTCCAGCAATTCATACTGGCCTGCCGGAGCGCCGGGAAGTGAGCGCGTTTTGCGCACCGACTGGACATTGCGCGTCCTGACGGCGCCGAGCGGCGGACGCACCGGCGTGATCGACTTTGTCCACTGCGCCAGCGTTACCTTGCCATTGAACAGTTGCCCGGATGTACGCCAGCTAGCCCGCCAATCGCCCTCGTCGACCAGCGCCACCCATCTCAGCGCTGCGGGCAAGGCTTCGGATTCGGAAGCCTGCGAAACCTGCTCCAGATTGGCCTCGACCTGCGGTGTCGGATTGAAAAGACCCGACAGAACGAGTGCCGCCATGCTTGCCAAAATCACTGCAATTCCTCCTGCAATCCAGAGCCACGTCCTGCGCTTTTGCACGACCTTTCCGGTTTCCGGCCCAGCTTCGGATCGCGCGGCGTCGCAGGCCATCCCGAAATTCTTGCCCGCAAGCTTTTCGGGTGTCCCATCCTCATGTTCTGCGAGCATGCGGGCGGCTTCCCGGCTGCTCGTAACGCCCAGTTTTCGGCGCGCCTGACGCAGGCGATCGTTGATCGTATGGACCGACAGGCCCAGTTCGCGGGCGGCCGACTTTGCATCGTAGCCGCGAACCAGCAAGCGCAGCGTTTCCGCTTCGCGATCGGTCAATAGGTCGATGCCGCTTGTCATTGACGCTCGCTGTGCTGTCCCGCCACGGGGACTGTCAACCGGACCACATGTTTTTTGGGGGGGCTTTTGCGGGTCATTTTTGCTTCGACCTTCGCGTCCGCTTAAATTAGGGGAGCGCGCATTAGAAAGGATTCGTCATCCCCGCGAACGCGGGGATCCATGGCGTGACTGTAGGTCCCTGGATCCCCGCGTTCGCGGGGATGACAATCGTTAGTCAAATTTGGAGCCACCCATGCCTGCCTATCGTTCCCGCACCTCCACCCATGGCCGCAACATGGCCGGTGCCCGCTCGCTCTGGCGCGCGACGGGGATGGGGGACGAGGATTTCGGCAAGCCGATCATCGCGATTGCCAATTCGTTCACGCAGTTCGTGCCTGGGCACGTCCACCTCAAGGACCTCGGCCAGATGGTCGCGCGGGAAATCGAGGCGGCGGGTGGGGTTGCCAAGGAATTCAACACCATCGCCGTCGATGACGGGATCGCAATGGGCCACCTCGGCATGCTCTATTCGCTGCCCAGCCGCGAGATCATCGCCGATGCGGTCGAATACATGGCCAACGCGCACTGCGCCGATGCGCTGGTCTGCATTTCCAACTGCGACAAGATTACGCCGGGCATGCTGATGGCGGCTATGCGGCTCAATATCCCGGCGATCTTCGTGTCGGGCGGGCCGATGGAAGCGGGCAAGGTCGTCACCGAAGACGGCAAGGAACACGCGGTCGACCTGATCGACGCGATGGTCGTTGCGGGCGATCCGCAGGTCTCCGACGCCGATGTCGCCTCTTACGAGCGTTCGGCCTGCCCGACCTGCGGCTCGTGCTCGGGCATGTTCACCGCCAATTCGATGAACTGCCTGACCGAAGCGCTGGGCCTCTCGCTGCCGGGCAATGGCACCCAGCTGGCCACCCATGCTGACCGCAAGGAGCTGTTCCTCGAGGCGGGGCGCACCGTGGTCGAACTGTGCCGCCGCTGGTACGAGAATGACGACGATTCGGTCCTGCCGCGCAATGTCGCCAATAAGGCCGCGTTCGAGAATGCGATGCGGCTGGATATCGCGATGGGCGGCTCGACCAATACCGTGCTGCACATCCTCGCCGCCGCCGAAGAGGGCGGGATCGACTTCACGATGGCGGACATCGACCGGCTCAGCCGCGATACGCCGTGCCTGTGCAAGGTCGCGCCCAACTCGCCCGATGTGCATATCGAGGACGTGCACCGCGCGGGCGGGATCGTCGGCATTCTTGCCGAGCTGAACCGCGCCGGGTTGCTCGATGCGTCATCGCCCACGGTCCACGCGGCGACGCTGGGCGAGGGGCTGGCGCGCTGGGACATTACGACCAGCGAGGACGATGGGGTCGCGACCTTCTTCAAGGCCGCGCCGGGCGGCGTGCGCACGACCGAGGCGTTCAGTCAGGCCAAACGTTGGGAACAGCTCGATACCGACCGCGAACATGGCGTGATCCGCTCTGCCGAACACGCCTTCACCAAAGACGGCGGGCTCGCGGTGCTGACCGGCAACATCGCCCGCGATGGCTGCATCGTGAAGACTGCCGGAGTCGACGAATCGATCTGGAAATTCTCCGGCCCCGCCGTGATCTGCGAGAGTCAGGACGCGGCCGTCGCGCGCATCCTTGGCGGCGAGATCAAGGAAGGCGATGTCGTCCTGATCCGCTACGAAGGGCCGAAGGGCGGGCCGGGCATGCAGGAAATGCTTTACCCGACCTCTTACCTCAAATCGATGGGTCTCGGAAAAGCCTGCGCGCTGATCACCGACGGGCGGTTTTCGGGCGGCACCTCGGGCCTTTCGATTGGCCACTGCTCGCCCGAGGCAGCCGAAGGCGGCGATATCGGCCTCGTCGAGCCCGGCGACATGATCGACATCGACATTCCGAACCGTACGATCAACGTGCGACTCGACGATGCCGAACTCGCCAAACGCCGCGCCGAAATGGAAGCGAGAGGCAACAAGGCGTGGAAACCGGTGGGGCGCAAGCGCGAAGTTTCGGCTGCTTTGCGGGCCTATGCTGCGCTTACGACCAGCGCCGCGCGCGGGGCGGTGCGCGATGTCAGCCAGGTCGAACGTGGTTGATTTGCAAATGTAAATTTTCTCGTCGCGACGGATCGCCTGCGCGGCAGGGTTAACCCTCGACCGCAAAGAATCTCGCATCGGGACAGGTGCCGCGAAAGACAAGTCGCTGCACTTTGCGAACTTGTCGCAATATATTACACTACCTCCTTGTTTTGCGCAGCATTCGGCAAGCTCGACTGGCCGGTTTTGGAATATGCTGCGGACCGCCGAAACAGGGGAAATTGATGAAACTCTACCGGACGATCCCGCTTGCCCTGGCCGCGGCGCTCGGCGCTTGCAGCCCACAGCCGGATCGCAGCCCGGGCAATGCTGCCGATAGCGGAGAGGGCGGCGAGGATGCCATTGCCTGCGCAATCGGTGGCATGTCGCGCTATCAGGCAACCTGCGGCGTCGAGCGTTCGCTGGCCGACGGGCGGCTTGAACTGACGGTCCGCCACCCCGACGGCGCATTCCGCCGCTTCGTGGTGCTTGACGACGGGCACGGGCTGGCCGTCGCCGATGGTGCACATCAGGCGGTAACGCGCTATGTCGATGGCCATGCCGAAGTCGCCATCGAGAATGACCGTTACCGCTTCCCCGCCACCACCCGCAGGCAGACTGCAAACCCCTGAGCAGGTCCTCACCGTCGCGCAGATGCAGGCGGCGGAACAGGCGCTGATCGACGCTGGAACGTCGATTGAAACCTTGATGGATATCGCCGGGCGCGGCGCGGCCGAATGGGGCTGGCGCTTGTCTGGCGGGCGCGAAGTCACCGTCCTTTGCGGGCCCGGCAACAATGGCGGCGACGGCTATGTCATTGCCGAGGCGATCCGCGAGAAGGGCGGCGTGGCGCGGGTCGTGGCTGCCACCGAGCCAAAGACCGACGCCGCGCGCAATGCCCGCTCGCTGTTCGGCGGCGAGGTTCTGGGGCCGGAGGCGCGGGTCCATGGCGAGGTTTTCGTCGATTGCCTCTTCGGCTCCGGCCTGACGCGCGCCTTGACCGATGAACACTTTGCTCTGCTGACCCGGCTTGCCGCATCGCATCACCAGCGCGTGGCCATCGACCTGCCGAGCGGGGTGCAATCCGATACCGGCGCGATGCTCAATGAGGGCCTGCCGCAATACGATCTCACCATCTGCCTCGGCGCGTGGAAATACGCGCATTTCCTGATGCCTGCCGCCGCGAGCACCGGTGCGCAGCGTTTGGTCGGCATCGGCGTCGATCCGGTTGCTGGCGCGGCGCAGCGCATCGGCAAGCCCGGGATC
The DNA here is from genome assembly GCA_041396945.1 of Sphingomonadaceae bacterium. Lineage (GTDB taxonomy): Bacteria > Pseudomonadota > Alphaproteobacteria > Sphingomonadales > Sphingomonadaceae > Novosphingobium. The sequence continues at coordinate 4,646 of JAWKXP010000008.1, forward strand.
GCAGCCCCTGCGGCGGATGCGCACAAGTACCGTCGCGGCCTGCTCGCCGTGGTGGGCGGGGCGATGCCCGGCGCCGCCTTGCTGGCGGCGCGCGCGGCGCAGCGGGCTGGGGCAGGGTATGTGAAGCTTTTCACCGACCGGGCCGAGGGCGCGCCGCATGACCTCGTCGTCGAGACCGGACCGCTCAGCGATGTTCTGACCGATGACCGCAACCGCGCGATCCTCGTGGGGCCGGGGCTGGGGCGCGACGCGGCGGCGCTCGAACGGCTGGTCACCGCGTTGGCCGATTCGGTCCCCGCCGTGATCGACGCCGACGGCCTCGCGATCCTTGGCGCGCGGCTGCTCGCGGGGCGTGAGGCCGAGACCATTGCCACCCCGCACGAGGGCGAGCTTGCCACGCTTGAGAAGGCCTTCGGCTTGAGCGGCGAAGGCGCAAAGCCCGCCCGCGCGCTCGCGCTGGCACAAGCGAGCGGCATGGTCATCGTCGCGAAGGGACCGGACACGGTGGTCGCCGCGCCCGATGGCCGTCTTGCATTGGCACCGCCTGCGTCCTCCTGGCTTTCGGTGGCCGGCACCGGCGACGTGCTTGCCGGGATCGTCGCCAGCAGGCTCGCCGCCGGGTGCGATGCCTTCGCTGCCGCCTGCGAGGGCGTCTGGCTCCACGGCGAGGCTGCACGGCTCGCGGGTGCCGCGTTCACTGCCGTAGACCTTGCGGAAACCGTTCCAGGCGCTATCGCCGCCTGCCTATGATGGCTGCCCACCCCCAACCCCTCCCGCAAGCGGGAGGGGAGCGAGACTTCCCTGACCGCAAGGTCTGGCTAGTCGCAGCCGGGTGGGCAAGATGACCGAACCCGCCCCCATCATCCGCATCGCCGCCAAGGGCGACGGCGTCACCGCCGACGGCGTCCACGTCCCCTACGCTGCAACCGGCGACGTGCTGCTGCCCGATGGCACCTTGCAACCCGGCCCACACCACGTTGCGCCGCCATGCCGGCATTTCGCAGCCTGCGGCGGCTGCCAGTTGCAGCATTGCGACGAGGCGGCGCTGGCCAGCTATGTCAGCGAGCGCGTCACCTTCGCCGCCGAGGGGCAGGGGCTTGAGCCTGCTAACGTCACCCCCGCGCATCTCTCGCCGCCGCAGAGCCGCCGCCGCGCCACGCTGCATGGCCAGCGCGTCGGCGGGCGGATCGTGCTCGGCTTTCGCGAGGCCGGATCGCACCGCATCGTTGACCTCGCCGAATGCCCGGTGCTCGCGCCCGATCTGTTCGCACTCGTTGCCCCCTTGCGCGCGATGCTCGCGAAGCAGCCGGGCAGGCTAGCCGTCGATATCGATCTCGCGGCAACCGATCAGGGCGTCGATAACGCGATCAGGGGGCTCGCCGTCGAGGGCCTGCAAGCGACCGAGGCGATGCTCGTCTTCGCGCGTGACAATGGTCTTGCGCGTCTGACGCTCGACCAAGGCTACGGCCCCGAAGCGATGTGGGAGCCCGAGCCGGTGACCGTCACGCTGTCCGGCGTTCCGGTCGGCTGTCCCTCCGGCTCGTTCCTTCAGGCGACCCCCGACGCTGAGGCCGCGCTAGTTGCCGCCGCGCGCGATTGGCTCGCAGATGCGCCCTTCGTCGCCGACCTGTTCTCCGGCCTCGGCACCTTCGCCTTCGCATTGGCGGGGCCGACAACCAAGGTACTCGCCGCCGAAGCCGCGCAGGACGCGCACCTTGCCTGCAAGGCGGCGGCGGGCCGGGCACAGGTGCCGGTCCACGCGCTGCACCGCGACCTGTTCCGCAACCCGCTGCGCCCCGAAGAGCTCGACCGCTTCGCCGCTGTCCTGCTCGATCCACCGCGCGCCGGGGCCAAGGAGCAGGTGCGCCAGATCGCGCAATCGAAAGTGCCGCGCGTCGCCTATATCAGCTGCAATCCCTCCTCTTGGGCACGCGATGCGAAAACGTTGGCCGAGGCGGGCTACCGGCTGGCCGAAGTCCGACCGGTCGGGCAATTCCGCTGGTCGACCCACGTCGAACTGGCGAGCTTGTTCGTGCGCGACTGATCCTCCCTGTTCGGCGAAGCCGAATGGGGAGGGGGACCGCGACACCGCAGGTGTCGTGGTGGAGGGGCCGGTGCGTCATTGCCCCTCCGTCAGGCCCTGCGGGCCTGCCACCTCCCCATCGCTGCGCGACAGGGAGGATTTACAGGTTCACCCCGTGCATCGAGACTCCATGATGGAACAGCTCAAACGCAGCATTGTGGATCAGCGCGATCAGGCAAAGCGATGACAGCGCGAAAATCGCAAACCGCAGCAGCACCTTGTTCACCGTCGCCTGCACCAGCGAATGGACCACGCGCAGGGCAACATAGGCCCAGGCAATCTGCGCATTCAGCCCGTCGCCCGCGCCGATGATCGCCAGCGTGATCGCCATTGCGTAGAATACCGTCGGCGCTTCGTGCAGGTGGTTGTAGTTCTGCGCCTTCCAGTTGACCTCGGGCGGCAACACGCGGTCGAGCGTCATGTCCGGATCGCGCACCAGCGCATCGGGATCGACGCCCGCCTTGCCCATCGCGGGCAGGCGCGTCGCGTACATCCACAGCCACATAATCATGGTCCAGATCGCCAGCGCGACGACCGGTTGAAGGATTGCCATGCCGACCATCATGCTGCTCCCAATGTTGCGATGACGGCGCGGATTGCCAGCACCAGCAGGCAGACCGTCGAGGCGGTGAAGAGCACGATGCGGACTGGGATCGTGTTGACCATCCCTTGCCAGAAGGAATGCACCACACGGATCGCGACATAAGTCCATGCCAGCCCGATATCGAGCGGGGCAGGCCCGGTCAGTGCGAGGATGATGACCGTCGGATAGAAGATCGTCGGCTGTTCCATCAGGTGATCGTAATTGTGCGCTTTCCACATCACCTTGTCGGGCAGCACGCCATTGAGATCGGTGCCCCGCTTGCCGGCCGAATCGCCCGATCCAAGATTGACCCCCATTTTCCCGAACGCGCCGAAGCGGGTAACCACCATCCAGAACAACACAACCAGTGACCAGAGCACCAGCACGGCGGCCGGTGCGAGCATTTCGAGCGAAACCATCCTCTTCCCCATGTATCAGTTGCGATCTGCAACCAGACTGCGCGCGAAGATTGGCGGTGTCAAATATGGCATCCGTCCAGCCACTCCCTTGCCGTGCCCGCGCATTCGCCTATCTGTGCGGAAAGTCTTATTCGAGGAGTTCGCATGTCCAGAGTTCTTGTCATCGGCGCGGGCGGCGTCGGTTCGGTCGCGGTGCACAAGATGGCGATGAACCCGGGGATTTTCTCCGACATCCATCTGGCGAGCCGCACCAGATCGAAGTGCGATGCGATTGCGGAATCGGTCAAGGCGCGCACCGGGGTGGACGTGGCGACCTATGCCATCGACGCCGACGACGTGGCGGCGACTTCTGCGCTGATCCGGCAGATCGCCCCGTCGCTGGTGGTGAACCTGGCGCTGCCCTATCAGGACCTCAACATCATGGACGCCTGCCTCGCCACCGGCGTCGATTATCTCGACACCGCGAACTACGAGCCGCGCGATCAGGCGAAGTTCGAATATCACTGGCAGTGGGCCTATCATGACCGTTTCCGGGAAGCCGGGCTGATGGCGCTGCTCGGTTCGGGCTTCGATCCGGGGGTGACCTCGGTCTTCACGATGTGGCTGAAGAAGCACAAGCTGAAGACGATCCGCCAGCTCGACATCCTCGATTGCAACGGCGGCGATCACGGGCAGGCCTTTGCGACCAACTTCAACCCCGAAATCAACATCCGCGAAGTGACCGCGCCCGCGCGGCACTGGGAGAACGGCCAGTTCGTCGAGACCCCGGCGATGGGCAGGAAGGTCGAGTTCGACTTCGAGGGCGTCGGCCCGAAGAACATGTACATGATGTACCACGAAGAGCTGGAGAGCCTCGCCAAGTTCATCCCCGAACTGGAACGTGCGCGCTTCTGGATGACCTTCGGCGATGCCTATATCCAGCACCTGACCGTGCTGCAGAACGTCGGCATGACGCGGATCGACCCGGTGGTTTACGAGGGCGTCGAGATCATCCCGCTGCAGTTCCTGAAAGCGGTGCTGCCCGAGCCTGCCTCGCTTGGTCCGACGACGAAAGGCAAGACCAACATCGGCGTGATCGCCACCGGCGAAGCGCTCGACGGGTCTGGCGAAAAGACGTTCTACATCAAGAACATCTGCGACCACGAGGACGCCTATGCCGAAACGGGCAATCAGGCGGTGTCCTACACCACGGGCGTGCCCGCGATGATCGGCTCGGCCATGATCGTGACCGGCGCATGGGACGGCGACGGCGTGTTCAACATGGAGCAGATGGACCCCGATCCGTTCATGGCGATGCTGAACGAGCACGGCCTGCCGTGGACCGTCGAGGAGATGGACGGGCCTGTGGGGTTCTAGAGCACAATGATCCTCCCCGTTTTCGCCGCAGGCGCAAATGGGGAGGTGGCAGCCCGCAGGGCTGACGGAGGGGCATGTGCCACGCCAGCGCATTGACCGGAACACTGCAAGAGCGCGCCAGCTTCGCCAGCAAATGTCGCTGCCCGAAGTTCTGCTCTGGAAGCACCTGAAGGGCAGCCCGGATGGCTTGAGTTTCCGGCGGCAACATTCGGTCGCACCAAACGTCATTGTCGATTTCTACTGCGCCAAGGCGAAGCTTTGCATCGAGATTGACGGAAAGTCGCATGAGATGGGCAGGAATGCCGAAATCGATGCCCAACGCGATGCATTGCTTCGTTCATCCGGGTTTGAGATTGTGCGTATTCCAGCGACGGACGTGCTTCGGTCACCGGAGAGCGTGGCAGAGATGCTTGTTCGGCTTTGCCAACGTTGAGGGCCCCTCCGACGGTCGCCTGCAGCGCCCGCCACCTCCCCATTTGTGCTTCGCAAAAACGGGGAGGATCGTTAGGGCGGGAACATGGAAACCAAAGCCGGCGATCCGGGCGCTTTTGCCCACTTCGACCTCTCCCGCGTGGACAGCCCCGCGTTTGTTATCGACGCGGCGAAACTGCGTGCCAATTGCCGGGTGCTGGCCGAGGTGGCGGAGGCTTCGGGCGCGAAGGTGCTTTCGGCGCTCAAGGCGTTCAGCTTCTGGCCCGCCGCACATATCATTGGCGAATATCTCGACGGCGTTTGCGCCTCGGGGCTGTGGGAAGCGCGGCTCGCTTCGGAATTCTACGACGGCGAGATCGCAACCTACAGCCCGCATACAAGCCCGACGAGCTTGAGGAAATCTGTCGCCTGTCCGATCACGTCATCTTCACCTGCCCACTCAGATCGAGCGCGCGGCGCTGATCCTTGAGCAGGGCAGGGCGACCGGCGGCGATTTCGATGTCGGCCTCAGGCTCAACCCGCTCCATGCCGAAGGCGAAGTGCCGCGTTATGACCCCTGCGCGCCGCACTCGCGCCTTGGCTTTCCCATCGACCAGCTCAGCGAGGACCACATCGCGCTGATCGACGGATTCCACATGCACACGCTTTGCGAGCAGGACTTCCGCCGCTGGAGCGCACATGGGACAAGGTGTTCGATTTCCTTGAGCCATACTTCGGCCAGTTCAAATGGATCAACTTCGGCGGCGGGCACCACATCACCCGCGCCGATTATCAGCGCGAAGACCTCGTGCGCTTCTCGGACGTTGCCGAAGATACCGGCGCGCAGGTCTATATCGAGCCGGGCGAGGCAGTCGCGCTCGATGCGGGGATCCTCGTCGGCACCGTGCTCGACACCGCGTGGAACGGCATGCCGATTGCGGTGACCGACATTTCGGCGACCTGCCACATGCCCGACGTGCTCGAAGCGCCATACCGGCCCGCGATGCTGGGCGAGGAGCCGGGCGAGGACTTTGCCGATGCTTCGGACGCCGAAGGCGTTTACCGCCTCGGCGGCCCCTCGTGCCTCGCGGGCGACGTGATTGGTGACTACCGCCTGCCGGTCGAAGCCGTGCCCGGCGCGCGCTTCGCGTTCCTCGATCAGGCGCATTACTCGATGGTCAAGACCACGACCTTCAACGGCGTAATCCTGCCCTCGATCTGGCTCTGGGACAGCGAAACCGACGCATTGGAATGCGTAAGGCGCTTCGACTACGAGGATTTCAAGGGGCGGCTTGGGTAGCGCTGACATGCCCACCCCAGCTGTGGCTAGCCGCGCCTGCGGCTTGGCAAGCCTCGCTCCCCTCCCGCTTGCGGGAGGGGTTGGGGGTGGGCTTTACGCCGCCGCAAACCCGCGCTCGGTCTCGTTGAGCGACTGCGCGAGGTTCGCCAGCGAGACGAATTGCGCCACGGTGCGCTCGATCCGGGCGCGGTCGTCGCGCGCCTCGATCGAGCCCGATTCGAACAGGTTTTCGGTTTCCATCACGATCACCAGCTCACCGCCGGAGAAGATCGCGCGTACGTTCTTGCCGCGAAACGCGCGCTGCACCTCGAGCAGGCGTTCGACATAGCCTGGGTGGACGAGGTAGCGCGCTTCGACCTGGTCGTCGGAAAAGACACGGAACGCATCGTCGAAATCGGGGTGGACCATGTCGACATAGGCCAGCTCGTGCCCGTCGAATTTCACCGAGTCCTTGCGCCCGCCAAGGCCGAGCATCTTGCGGTGCTTGTCCGCGCGCTCGACCAGCGTGGTGCCGTGGAAATCGCGCGCGAAGTCGATATGCATCACAACCCCGCGAAAGACGGTGACATAGCGGGTGTTCTTGCCGCTGTTGCGCCGCTCTTTCAGATGCGCTTCGTGCAGCCCGAAGCCGCGCCCGCCAACTTCGCCGAACCAGTGGTCCTCGAACCGCGAGCGGTCGTAGTGCGGCACCATCTTGTAAGCCTGCGCCAGAGCGAAGGCCTGCCCCGGCTCGACATCGTGCGCGTAGCCCAGCTCAAGCGCGCCCGCGATGGCGTCGTTGATGCCGATCTTGGTCTGTTTGATCGCACGGCGGCGCGGCATGTTGCCCCAGGCAAAGGCCAGGCCGCCCAGCGCGACGCTGCCCCACATCTTCAGGTCGAACAGGCCGGGGATGATGATCCAGAAGAACGCCAGCACCGGCAGGCCGTATATCGCCGCCTTCCACCAGCGCGCGGCGGATTGCGCCTTGGCATCCTCGCGCACGGTGGCCTGCTCGCCCAGCCAGCCGCCCAGCGGGCCGGAAAGCAGCTCGTCAATGTCGGGTGCGGCTATCATTCTTCGCGTGAAATCCTTAATACATTGCACCTATAATGGCGCAGAAACAGGAAGGATGAGGTTAACATGGTTACGGCAATTGTCGTTCTGGTAATTCTGGGTCTGATCGCGCTGGTCGTGATCGGCATTTACAACCGGCTGGTCGGCCTGCGCCAGAACTGTCGTCAGGGCGTGGCCGATATCGACGCGCAGCTGCGCCAGCGGCACGACCTCATCCCCAATCTTGTCAGCACCGTGAAGGGCTATGCGAGCCACGAGAAGGAAACGCTCGATGCGGTGATTTCCGCGCGCAACACGGCAGCGGCGAACACCAATTCGCAGACCGAGCAGCAGCTGAAGCTCTCGCTCGACCGCCTGCTGGCGCTGGGCGAGGCGTATCCGGACCTCAAGGCATCGGCCAATTTCCAGTCGTTGCAGGGCGAACTCGCCGACGTGGAAGACAAACTCGCCGCCGCGCGCCGCGCGCTCAATGCTGCCGTGGCGCAGTTCAACACCGCGCGCGATTCGTTCCCGGCGGTGCTCTTTGCCGGAATGTTCGGCTTTGGCCACGAGGACTTCAACCGTCTCGACCCGAGCGAGAAGGGCGTCGTCGATCAGGTGCCGCAGGTTAGTTTTTGAAGAATTTTCGCAGTCAGCCCCTGCTCTTAAGGGGAGGGGCAACGAGACTTGGCGTCGCGCAGCGACGGCCTAGTCGCAGTGGGGTGGGGCGCTTTTGGCAATTCCTGACGTCCCCACCCCAACCCCTCCCCTGAGCCGGAGGCGGGCGAAGCCCAACGGGAGGGGCTTGAGCATTCGGCGCTCTCCACTCCCACATTTTCACTTGCAGTTCAGGCGGCGCGCTTTATATGCCGCGCTTCGCTGCCCCAAGGGACTTGGAACCGCAAGGCAGCCTTTACGTTGAGTAAGTTCTCGTAGGGGGTCCCTTGAGTTGCACAATTATCCTGACGCATCGGCTGTAATCGGCGCTCACGCGCCTGATGAAGCTGTAATCCTCAATCGCCCGCACGCTGCCCAGCGCGCTGCCCGCTTCTTTGCCGAGAAGTTTCCGGGCAAGTCGCTCTATGCGGTCAAGGCGAATCCGTCGCCCGAGCTGGTTAAGCTCCTCTGGGATGCGGGCATCACGCATTACGACGTCGCATCGATTGCCGAGGTGCGCATGGTGCGTGCCGCGCTGCCCGAAGCGACGCTCTGCTTCATGCACCCGGTCAAGACCGCGCGCGCGATCCGCGAGGCCTATTTCGAGCATGGGGTGAAGACCTTCAGCCTCGACAGCCACGAGGAACTGGCCAAGATCGTCGAGGCGACCGACCACGCGCCCGACCTGCGCCTCTGCGTGCGGCTGCGCGTCTCGTCGGAATATTCGGAGCTCAGCCTTGCGTCCAAGTTCGGCTGCGACATCTCCGATGCCGGCGCGCTGCTGCAATCGACGCGCCAGGTCGCCGACTGGCTCGGCGTGTGCTTCCACGTCGGCAGCCAGGCGATGACTCCGTTTGCCTATGTGCAGGCGCTCGATCGCGTCCGCGCGGCGATTGCGACCGCCTCGGTGGTTATCGACATGATCGACGTGGGCGGGGGCTTCCCCTCGGCCTATCCGGGCATGGAGCCGCCGCCGCTCGAAGATTATTTCGCGATCATCCACCGTCACTTCTACGCGTTGCCGATTGCCTATAACGCGGAGCTCTGGTGCGAGCCGGGCCGGGCGCTTTGTGCCGAATACAATTCGCTGGTGGTGCGCGTGGAGAAGCGGCGCGGCAACGAGCTTTACATCAACGACGGTGCGTACGGCGCGCTCTACGATGCGGCGCATGTCGCCTGGCGTTTTCCGGTGAAGTGCCTCTCGGAGGAGCGCTCTGGCGAGGAAGAAGCCTTCTCGTTCTACGGCCCGACCTGCGACGATGCCGACTTCATGGAAGGCCCGTTCATGCTGCCCGCCGATATCAAGGCGGGCGACTATATCGAGGTCGGGATGCTCGGCGCTTATGGCGCGGCGATGAAGACCGGCTTCAACGGCTTTGGCAATGCCGAGCAGTACGAAGTCTCGGACGAGCCGATGACGAGCCTCTACCGCGGCGATCGCGAGCGCGCGCCGAGCGATAACGTCGTTTCGCTAAGATAAGGAATTCCGGCCCTTTTGCGGGCCGGACCCTTACTTGTTGGCCATGATCGAAGACGTGCTGTTGAACGTCGTCTTGAGCTGTTTGCCAATGCCCTGCATCGCGGCGATTGCCGCAACCGAGATGAGTGCGGCTATCAGTCCGTACTCGATTGCCGTGGCGCCCGCGCGATTGCGCAGAATTGCTTTAATCTTCTTCATGCCAGTCTCCATTGGCAGTCCCGGATGCGCATATCGCAATGCGCCAGCTTCGATCTTATGAAGATAGAGGATTAAGATCGCGTTAGGCATGATCGGCGGCGCGCAATGTCGCGGGAAGCGGGGGCGAAATGGGCGATTCGGCTGGAGGCTTGAAACAGGTGGCGCTCATCGCGCTCGCGCTCTCGCCACTGGTGCCGCCGGTGGTCCTGCCCGGTTTGGGGACGCTGGTCTCGCTCGCGATTGTCTTCCTGACGCTCCTGTTCGTTCGCAGCGCGCGGGCGCCGACACTGGCGTCTACGGGTGGTTCCTGGCGGCGGGCGCTGCGTCTTGGACTGGTTGCAGGGTTGATTCTGGCGCTGGTTTTCCAGTTCGGCGTCGAGCCGGGGCTGGAATGGCTGACCGACAGCGAGGTCGACCTTGAAGACTTTGCGGGGGTCGAGGGCGACCTGGGCAAATACCTGCTGCTCCTCGCGCTCGCGCTGGTCTTTGGCGGCGTGCTCGAAGAAGTGATTTTCCGCGGCTTTGTCATCGGCTGGGGCACGGCGCTGCTGGGTGAGCGGGCCGCGATCTGGCTTATGCTGCTGTCGGCGGTGATCTTTGGCCTCGCGCACTTCTACCAAGGCTGGCTCGGCGTGCTGACGACCGGTTTGGTCGGTCTGGCGCTCGGCTGGATTTACCTCAGGGGCGGGCGCGTGCTTTTGCCCGCGATCCTCGTGCACATGCTGATCAACTTCGTCGGCGTGACGCTGATCTATACGGGCTACGCCTGAAAATCAGGCGTCGACCCACTTGCGCGCGGATTCGCGCCGGTGTGGACATCCGGGCCAGCAACAGGGACGCTTCTTGCCAGCGCCGACCTCTTCCCTGAGCCGGGCAAAGCGCTTGTCGCGTGTTGCTTCCTGCTTGGCCGAGGTCATCCAGCATATCCACTCGTTGCGCGCGAGCGGGGTCAACGCATCCCAGCGCTCTCTGAGTGCTTCGTTGGCATCGAGGGCATCGCGCAGATGCGCGGGTGTGCGATGGCGAAAGTCAGGGTTTGCCGCCGCCGCCAAGGCTCACGCCGCCTTGCGCATTTCCAGCCGTTCCCAGATTTCGCAGAGTGCCTGCGTCAGTTCGTCCATCATCGCCTCGGTGTGCATCGGGCCGGGCGTGAAGCGCAGGCGCTCTGTGCCGCGCGGGACGGTGGGGTAGTTGATCGGCTGGACGTAGACGCCGTATTCGGCAAGCAGGATATCGCTGATCTGCTTGGCACGCACCGGATCGCCGACCAGCAGCGGGACGATATGCGTGGTGCTGTCCATCACCGGCAGGCCGGCATCGGCGAACTTGGTCTTGAGCATCGCGGCGGCGGCCTGTTGCCCGTCGCGTTCTTCCGAAGAGGCCTTGAGGTGTTTGACCGAAGCCAGCGCGCCAGCGACCAGCACCGGCGAAAGCGAGGTCGTGAAGATGAAGCCCGGCGCATAGGAGCGGATGCAGTCGATCACGCGCGTTTCGGCGGTGATATAGCCGCCCATCACGCCAAATGCCTTGCCCAGCGTGCCTTCGATGATGTCGATCCGGCTGGCCGCCTCGTCGCGGTCCGAGATGCCGCCGCCGCGCGCGCCATACATGCCGACCGCGTGGACCTCATCGATATAGGTCAGCGCGTTGTATGTGTCCGCAAGGTCGCAGATCGCGTGGATCGGGGCGACGTCGCCATCCATCGAATAGACCGATTCGAACGCGATGAGCTTGGGCGTGTCGGGATCTTCGGCGGCGAGCAGTTCTTCGAGATGTTCGACATCGTTGTGCCGGAACACGCGCTTCTCGCAGCCCGAATTGCGGATGCCCGCAATCATCGAGGCGTGGTTGAGCTCGTCGGAAAAGATCACGCAGCCCGGCAGCAGCTTGGCCAGCGTCGAGAGCGTGGCGTCATTCGAGACGTACCCGCTCGTAAACAGCAGCGCGCCTTCCTTGCCGTGAAGGTCGGCCAGCTCGCGCTCAAGCTCGACGTGGTAATGCGTGTTGCCGCCGATGTTGCGTGTACCGCCCGAGCCCGCGCCGACATCGTGCAGCGCCGCTTCCATCGCCTCGATCACCTTGGGGTGCTGGCCCATCGCGAGGTAGTCGTTGCTACACCAGACGGTGATCGGCTTCGGCCCGTTGTGCCCGGCAAAGCAGCGCGCATTGGGATAGGCACCCTTGTTGCGCAGGATGTCGATGAAGACGCGGTAACGGCCCTCGGAGTGCAGGCGCTCGATCGCCTGGTCGAAAATCTGGTCGTAATTCACAAAGGGCCCTGCAATTGCTCGGTTTTCGCCTTGCGCGGGGGCTTAGACCAATCCGCCTGCGATTTCCAGCCGCTTGTCAGCGCGTAGCCGTTTCGGGAAATTCGCGCGTCATTCCGTGATCCTTGGGCAGCATCCGGCGCGGGACGATGACGAGTTCGGGCGCGTCGTCTTTCAGTTTGCGGATCGTGGTGAGCCAGCGGTAGGTTTCTTCGCGGTCCTGCGTGCCGAGGAGGTCGGTATCGAGCCGCGACGGCGCGCGCATCTCGTGCCAGCTTTCGCTGGTGCGCGCGGCGGCTCCGGCGAAGAGGTATTCGCGCCCGTCGGCGAGCCGCACGAAGGCGATCCGTGCGCGATCGCGCAAGTCGTCTGCGGCAAGCACGGCAATGCCTTTGCGGGAGAGAACGGCAGGGTCTTGCCTTCGTTGGGATCGGGTACGGCCTGCCCGGCGGGAATGTCGGGCACGAGCAACCCGCCGTGATAGACGCCGCGCCCCAGCAGGATGACCGCGCGCGCCCGTTCGATCTCGGACGCGATCCGCCTCGCCGCCTCATCATCATAACGCGCGAATTGCATGTCTTGTGCTTGCCGGCGGGTCATGCCGGTCTCGATCAGCACCGGTGGCAAGTCGCCATAGTCCACGCGAAAGGCGTGGAACGGCTGCCAGTCATAGCGAATGCCGCGCCCTGCGGTCAGGCGATTGCGCATATGCGGCGTGGCAGCGATCTGCTCGAACTGGATCGCGACCGGCTCCGGCCCCGGACCTGTAGCGGCGATACGGCGCAGCTGCGCCATCGTCACAGTCTTGGGCTCGGGATCGCCGGGCCGGTTGTCCATCAGCAGCCAGTAGAACGGCAGGCCGATGGCGATCAGCAGCAGGAGCAGCGCCATGTTGAAGCGGTGCGTCACTCAGAACAGCTCCGTTTGCATCAGCCCGAAATGGGTCAGCGCCGGGGCGTAGGCGGCGACATTCCCGCCGTTCTTCGTGAAGAGCGCGCGGTCGGGCGCGGTGCGTTCGAACGCCTGACCCTCGGTCAGATGCGCGATCCGCCGCGCGATTCCCGCCGCGCCGTGGACGAATTGCACCTCGTCGCCGAACGCTGCGGCCAGATCGTCCTCAAGCAGCGGAAAGTGCGTGCAGGCGAGCACCACCGTGTCGATCCGCTCACCGCCCGGCATCGCGCGCAGGCTGTCGACCGCCTCGCGGATTGCCGCCTGCGGCACCGGCTCGCCGCGTAGCCGTGCTTCGGCGGCATCGACCAGCCCCGGCGCGGCATGGCGCAGCAGCGTTTTGTTGGCGGCGAATTCGGCCTCCAGCCGGTCGACATAGCCCTGCCGGATCGTCGCCTCGGTCCCCAGCAGGCCGATTACGCCGGTCTTCGTCTGCAAGGCGGCGGGCTTGATCGCGGGCACGGTGCCGACCACCGGCAGTTCGAGCACCTCGCGCACCATGCCCAGCGCGATGGTCGATGCGGTGTTGCAGGCGATGCAGACGAGGCGCGGCTTGAGCCGCTCGGTCGCGCGGCCTAAAAGCCCGGCCACCCGCGCGGCAACCTGTGCCTCGGTCTTGGTGCCATAGGGCAGCCCGGCATTGTCGGCGAGGTAAAGGATCGGCGCATCGGGCAGCAGCTTGCGCACCTCGGCCAGCACGGTCAGCCCGCCGACGCCGGAATCGAACAGCAGGATCGGTGCCGATGGATCGGTGGTGGCAGGCAAGACGGATTCCCTCAAGGTGCGCCGCGTCTTCTACCGATATGGATGCGATTGACGCAACAAGGCTTCGCCATTTGCTTGCAAGTGGTTACAAGCAGGCCATGCATTGGTTCGTTGCGCTCCTGATCGGATACCTGCTCGGCTCGATTCCCTTCGGGCTGATCCTCACCCGTCTGGCGGGGGCGGGGGACCTGCGGCAGACCGGATCGGGCAATATCGGCGCGACCAACGTGCTGCGCACCGGGCGCAAGGGGCTGGCGGCGGCAACGCTCTTGCTCGATCTGGGCAAGGGGTTGGCGGCGGTGCTGCTGGCCTGGCGCTTCTTTCCCGAATTCGTCGAGCAGGCGGCGGTCGGCGCGTTCCTTGGCCATTGCTTCCCGGTCTGGCTGAAGTTTCGCGGCGGCAAGGGCGTGGCGACGCTGGCGGGCATCTGCTTCGGGCTGAACTGGATGATCGGGCTGATCTATGCGGCTGTCTGGATCGGAATGCTGGCGGTGACGCGCATTTCTTCGCTGGCCGGGATGACGGCGGCGGTGGCGGCACCCGTCGCGGCATGGGCGCTGGGCATGCCCGAATGGATCAAGGCGCTGACCGCCATCGCAGTTTCGGTGCTGATCCTCCACCGCGCGAACATCAGCCGCCTTGCCAACGGGACCGAGCCGCGCGTCGGCAGCAAATCGTGAGCCTGACCAAGGAGGAGGCGTTCGCACGCATCCGCCTGCTGCGTTCGCCCTATATCGGACCGGTCACGTACTTCCAGCTGATGCAGCGGTTCGGCGATGCGGTGGCGGCGCTCTATGCCTTGCCCGATCTCGCGGCGAGGGGATCGCGCCAGTATCGCGCCGCGCCCGAAGGCCAGATCGAGGATGAGGTTGCGGCGGTGCGCAAGGCCGGTGCGCGCTATGTCTTTCACGATACGCCCGACTATCCGGCGCTGCTGGCCGAGATCGAATCGGCCCCGCCGATCCTCACCGTGCGCGGCGATCCGGCGATTGCGGCGCGGCCCTCGGTGGCGATGGTCGGCGCGCGCAATGCATCGGCGGCGGCGGTCAAGCTGGCGCGAGATTTCGCTGCCGCGCTGGCCGAGGCGGGACTCTGCGTCGTTTCCGGCCTTGCGCGCGGGATCGACGGTGCGTGCCACACCGGCGCGCTTTCGGCGGGGCAGGGCGGGGGCGGCACCGTGGGCGTGATCGCTTCCGGAATCGACATCGCCTATCCGCCCGAGCACGAAGATTTGCAGGCGCGCGTGGCCAGCGAAGGCCTGCTGATCGCCGAACAGCCGCCGGGCACCGAGCCGCTGGCGCGTCATTTCCCTTCGCGCAATCGCATCATCGCCGGGCTGGCGGCGGGGACGCTGGTGGTCGAGGCCGCGCCCAAATCCGGCTCGCTCATCACCGCACGGCTCGCCGGGGAATCGGGCCGCGAGGTCATGGCAATCCCCGGCTCGCCGCTCGATTCGCGCTCGCACGGCTGCAACCAGCTGATCCGCGACGGCGCGGTGCTGGTGCAGACGGCAGAGGACGTGATCGAACTTGTGCAGGGCTTCGCCGGCCAGCCGCGCTCGACCTTCCGCGAGGCAGCCTCGGCCTATGCCTTCGATCCCGGCCCGGCCTCCGAAGAGCCCGCCGATGTCGCCGGCCTGCTCACCACCGCCCCGGTCGCGGTCGACGAACTGATCCGCCAGTCGGGCGAGCCTGCATCGGCGGTGCAACTGGCGTTGTTGGAGCTGGAACTGGCGGGCAGGCTGTCGCGCCATGCGGGGGGGAGGGTTTCGCTCGTTGCTTGACAGAGCAAGTTTTTCTGTGCTTCCTTGATGTAAATCAAAGGGGTGTCATGAATATCAACAATTTTGTTATTATGTTTTCTATTTCGCTGGTAAGCATTTCTGATGCCCGCGCGTGGGAAGCAAATCCAACCGACAATCGTTATCAGCAAGGTCGCTCGCTCGACCTTATTCCGTATCATACCCTGCATGAGGATATTACTTGGAGCGCGCTCGAGTGCGCAGCCACCGAAAATCTTGCATTGGATGCCCAGGGGCTGCCGCAATGCCCGCCATTAAGTTTCCCGGCAAGAGCGCCGGAACCAGGCAATTTCGATAGCGCTCTCATTCGGGGTGTCTGGTGGAACGACGATCCTAACCAGTTGCTCAATTCCGTCCACTACGGGACTTGGGTAATCTATATGAAAGATGGAAAGAGGCGGAGCCGAACTCAAGGTCGCATCAATTCAACCTATAAAATGCAATACCGAAGTCATTACGGAGATTTGCAATTTCTGCATGCGATGGCTTCGTCAGATGGCCAAGAAGCCAGCGAAACACAGCGCAAAATCATGGACTGGATGGAATTCGCTTATGCGGTCTCCGTGGGCGATATTGCTGCCCATGCACGGATGGGTGAAATAGACTATTCCATGGCGAAAGAGTACTTTTCGAACCAATCAGGGTGGTCGGTGAACTATCTCTTTCGCCCGAAATATCTTTTGCGCGGCAACAGTTTACCGGACAATGCGCTTGGATCAATGCTGCATGTTATTCAGGATTCCTATGCAGGCGGGCATGCGGGCCGGAATCCTGGGCCGACTGAAGCGTGCCCGTTTGGCACAATCGGGCAATTTCGCGCCTATCAATCGCAGGACGAAAAGAAGCATGCCAATGCCGACTCCAAGCAGGCGCTTTTGGAGACCGATCCTCGTCTGGTGCCGATCAACGCACGGCTAATTCAATTGCATCGGGCCAAGGCCGATTGGGACGCCCAAGTGCGTCCGTTCCTCGAACAGGTTTTCTGTATCTCTGCCAGTTCGCAACCTTCCGGACCCGGGGAATTCGGCAACGGAAAAACCTGATTCGAACCACGCACTTTCCGGATGACCCATTTGCTGGATGACGGAGCCTATCTGTCATTCAGCGAGTTGGACATGTGAGCGTGCGTAGGCAAAATCAGTCATGCCCAATCGCAAAGTTTAAACGGTAATTGGCCGGCAGGAATTATCAATCCATCTCAGTTGGGTGTCGGGAAGATAGTCAAGCCACCTCCGGCAAATTCATCGGCGCCACCTCGCGCTGGACTTCGCCGACCTTCTTGCCGCCTTCGAATCGTCCCAGCCCATAATCGCCCTTGATCGTCGTGCGGTGCATGCGGCGGTAGTATTGCGGGTCGCAGCCTTCGACCGCGTGGAGGATGCGGTGGTTGTCCCAGATCAGCAGGTCGTCGCTCTTCCAGTCGTGCCAGTAGGGCACGATCACACGGTACATTTCCTGCAGCGCTTCCTCGAACAGCGCATCGCCTTCGGGGTCTTCGTGGCCCTCTAAGCCCACCGCCGAAAAGCCGCAGAAATGCGCGATCTTCTCGCCCGGTTCGCGCTCCCAGACCATCGGGTGGATGGCGCGCGGGAAGCGGGCGGATTCCTCGACCGTGGCAACCTCGCGCGGGATATCGCCGAAGGTTTCGAAATAGCGCCCGAAGCGCATCTGCGTCAGCCGAACGTCGAGCGTGTAGAGCGCCGCCTTGTCCTCGATCTTCGCGCGGATTGCGGGATCCATCGCCCGGTATATCTCGATCCCGTCGGCAAAGCCGGTCCGCCCGCCGACCGGGGCATTGGCCACCGCGCGCAGCACCCCAGCGTAGTTCAGCTCATCATTGTAGGTATGGTCGAAATGCCAGGGCAGGAACGAGATCACCATCTTGCCGTCGACCTCGACCATGCCATGCTTGTGGCCCTGATCGGCGAGCGGCTGGTGCTCCATGTCGATCACGCCTTCGGCAAGGTCTTCGCTGGCGCGCGGCACGGTCTTGGTCGGGTGGTCCTTGATCGGTCCGAAAATCTTGCTGACCTCGACCTGGAAGTGCGACGATTCCTCGACCCCTTCGAAGACGATCACGCCGGTTTCGCGGAACAGCTGGCGCAATTGTTCGCGCGTTGCTTCGTCGTCGATATTGCTGCGATCGAGCCCGCGCACGCGCGCGCCGAAGGTTACATCGTCGCTCAGTTTGCTGATCTGAAGGTCGGTCATCGTGAGTATCCCGGATCGAGTCGTTTACGGCGCATATGCACCATTTCGGTCGAAACAGGCAAAATCCGGCTTGCATTCTTTTCGGCAATGCCCCTTGACGCAGTGCGCGCAAGCTTACCACCTTCGCGCGTACGTACACACGTAAGGGAAATTTCGGTCCTTCCATGCAGCTAGTCATCGTCGAGTCGCCCGCAAAGGCGAAGACCATCGAGAAATACCTGGGCTCGGACTACAAGGTTCTCGCCTCCTACGGCCACGTTCGTGACCTGCCGCCCAAGGACGGCTCGGTCCGCCCGGACGAAGGCTTCACGATGGACTGGGAGCTTTACGGCGACAAGCAGAAGCAGGTGAAGGCGATTGCCGACGCCGCCAAGGGGGCCGACCGCCTGATCCTCGCGACTGACCCCGACCGTGAGGGTGAGGCGATTTCGTGGCACGTTCAGGAGCTGCTCGGCAAGCGCAAGGCTTTGCCCAAGGACGTGCAGCGCGTGACCTTCAACGCGATCACCAAGAAGGCGGTGACCGACGCGATGGCCGCGCCGCGCGAGCTCGATCAGGACCTGATCGACGCCTATCTGGCGCGCCGCGCATTGGATTACCTCTTCGGCTTCACCCTCTCGCCGGTGCTCTGGCGCAAGCTGCCCGGTGCGAAGTCGGCGGGCCGTGTCCAGTCCGTTGCGCTGCGCCTGATCGTCGAGCGCGAGCGTGAGATCGAGGCGTTCAGGCCCGACGAATACTGGTCGGTGCTTGCCCAGCTTGAGCAGGACGGCACCCAGTTCGAAGCGCGGCTGGTCAAGTTCGAGGGCGAAAAGCTCGAAAAGCTGAGCCTTGGCGAGGAAGGCATTGCGATGCGCGCCAAGGCCGCTGTCGAGGCGGGCGCGTTCAAGGTCGAGGATGTCGAGACAAAGCCGCTCAAGCGCCATCCCGCGCCGCCGTTCACGACCTCGACGCTGCAGCAGGAAGCCGCGCGCAAGCTGGGCTTTTCCGCCAGCCAGACGATGCGCGTGGCGCAAAAGCTCTACGAGGCGGGCGCGATCACCTACATGCGTACCGACGGCGTGCAGATGGACGGCTCGGCGATTTCCGCCGCGCGCAAAGCGATTTCAGACCGCTATGACGGCCACTACCTGCCCGAAAAGCCGCGCCATTACAGCACCGCGAAGAACGCGCAGGAAGCGCACGAGGCGATCCGCCCGACCGATTTCAGCCGCGATCTTCGGTGGGGCGGGGACGAAGCGAAGCTCTATTCGCTTCGTCTACAAGCGCGCGATGAGCCAGATGGAATCGGCGAGCCTTGAGCGCACGACCGTGACGCTGCGCGATGGCACCGGCCAGAACGAGCTGCGCGCGACCGGGCAGGTGGTCAAGTTCCCGGTGGCTTTCGGCGGTCGGATGAGGAAGGCCGCGACAGCAAGGGCGACGACGATCTGGGCCTGCTGCCCGCGATGAGCAACGGCGATGCGTCAGCCAAGAAGGGCGGTCGAGGCCACCCAGCACTTCACCCAGCCGCCGCGCTTTTCCGAAGCGAGCCTTGTGAAACGGGCTTTCTCTGGAGGAGCTGGCATCGGTCGCCTCCCTCGACTCCATGCCTCGACGCGCTGCAGGTGCTCAAGGACCGCGCCTATGTGCGCACCGAGAAAACCGTTTCTTCGCAGATGAATCGGGGCGGCTTTTGACAGCGTTTCTGGAGTGTTTTTCCCGCGTTACGTCGCATACGACTTCACCGCCGGGGATGGAGGACGAGCTTGACGATGTCTCGGGTGGCTGCGCGGCATGGAAAGACATTCTCGGTGCGTTCTGCAGGACGGCCGAAGACCGACGAGGTCATGGGAGTTGGTTTTCATCGGAGGTTTCCGAACAGCTTGACGAGTTCCTGTCCGGACTATCCTTCCCGCCCAAGGAAGATGGTCTCCGACCCCGCGCCTGCCCTAAATGCATCGAGGAAGGCCGCGATGGCGGCGGCTGGCGCTGCGCGGTGGGCGCTACGGCGCGTTCATCGCTTGCGCCAACTATCCCGAGTGCAAGTTCACCTGCAAGTCTGCTCAGCCCGGCGGTCCGGGGCGGCGAGCAGGGCGACGACGAGGATCTGGGCCAGCATCCCGAAACGGGCGAGACGATCACCCGCAAGACCGGGCGCTCGGCCCCTATTTCCAGATGGGCGAGGGCAAGGAAGCCAAACGCGCTTCAGTCCTCAAGAGGAAGTCGATCTCGACTGGGCGGTGAAGCTGCCATCGCTGCCCCGCATCGTCGGCGAGCATCCCGAGACGGGCAGAAATCGAAGCGGCTATCGGGCGTTACGGCCTGCATTTCAGGCATCGATGGCAAGTATGCCAGCTGCAATCGACCCGCGATGTTCGACACCGGCATGAATGCGGCAGTCACGCTGCTCGCCGAAGCCGCAGAACGGCGGGCGCGGGCGCGCCAAGGCCGAGCCGATCAAGACCTTCGGCAAGCACCCCACCAGCGAAGGGGAAAATGAAGGTGCTGGCGGCCGCTATGGCCCTACGTCACCGATGGCACCACCAACGCAACGCCCCCGCGCGACATGAAGCCCGAAGACGTAACCGAGGAAGATGCGGTGCGCCTGATCGACGAAAGGTCGCCAAGGGCCTGGCGAAAAAGAAGCGCAAGGCTCCCGCGAAGAAGAAGGCCGCGCCGAAGAAGAAGGCTGCGGCGAAGAAGAAGGCTCCCGCGAAAAAGAAGGAAGCCGCCACCTCGGATGAAGCCGAGTGAGCGACCGCTTCGTTCGTCACAGCCGTGGAAGGGCGAGGAACTGGATCTGCTGGGTGAACGCTTGCCAGGAAGGGTAAGGGCCTCAAGGAGATCGCAAAAGCACCTGGCCGTAGCGAGGAATCAACGCGCGACCGTGCGCGTGCCGACAAGATCGCCATTGCCAAGAAGCGTTAGGGTAACGGTGCCGGTCAGGTCTTGAGCCGCGCCGCCAGAATATCCGCAACAGCGCGCATTCCGGCGTAGTTCGGGTGCCAGGGCGCGCCGTCGTTGCCGTCGTAGCCAGCCGGATTGCCGACTGCCCAGGGCTTGTCGCCGCAGGCGGTGTGGTCGGCAGACATGTCGTGGATCGGAACGCTGAGCGCTGTTCGCTTTCGCGGCATTGCGCGTGGCAAGCGCGAGCCTGCGGGCGATTTCACGCGTTGCCGCCGCGCCTTCCTCGCTTAGCGGGGTATTGGCGCAGGACGTTTCGGGCACCAGCCGCAGATATTCGACGAAGACGATCTTCGCGTCAGGCGCGCGGCGGCGGACCTCCTGCGCGATGCGGCCAAGACTGTCCTCGAGCATGGCATAATCGACCTCGCTGGGGTCGGTCGGCTTCGGGCAGTCGAAGGTGCGGCCCGCAACCTCGAACTTGCCGCCGGGCGGGCAACTCGCCGCCATGATGTTGCCGACGTAATTGATGTCGTTGCCGCCGATGGTGATGGTCACGAGGTCGGTCTCCGCCGTAACCATTTCGATCTGCGCCGGAATTTCGCCCCATGGCCCGAGGATATGTTCGGTCGTCGCGCCCGAGCAGGTCGCATCGAACAGCGTCAGGCGCAGTTCCTCGGCAAGCAGCGTCGGGTAATTGAGGCGAACGGGTGCAGCGCGGGCGCTCCGGCTTGGGCTGGCCGAGGCCCGGGCCCCGCCGCCATCGAACTGCCCATTGCAACATAGGTCCCGCCCGCCAGCGCGGATTGCGCTCGCCACCCGCCTGCGCGCATCCGGCCAGCGCTGCGCGAGGCGCTGCGCCTGCCAGAAATGCTCTGTTATTTCACCCACTCCAGACCCATCTCGCGGTACATGTCTTTCGCATCGTCCCAGCCTTCCTCGACCTTGACGTGCAGGAACAGGTGTACCTTCTTTCCGAGGATTTCGCCAAGTTCGGCGCGCGCGGCCTCGCCGATGGCCTTGATCTTCTGGCCACCCTTGCCGAGCACGGTTGGATTTCGGCTGTCGCGCGCGACGACCTGGCTGGCGATCCGTCCTTGCGCTCGGTATAGCTCGTGGCGCACCGCGCTGTCGTAGGGCAGTTCGTTCCAGTTGCTTGTGGTAGAGTTGTTCGCGCGTGTCACTGGCGGCGAGCAGGCGTTCGCTGGCGTCGGAGACCTGCTCTTCCGGTAATGCCAGGGGCCTTCGGGCATGAGCGAGGCGAGGTGGGCTTGGAGTCTGGCATCGCTGTCACGGTCAGCGCCGAAACGAAGAAGACCTCGTCGAAATCGACCTTGCCGGTAAGGTCCTGCGCCAGTTCGAGCAGCGGCTCCTTTTTCGCGACATCGACCTTGTTACACGAGCAGCTTGCGCTCCCTGCGGCCCTTCAACGCCTCGACCAGCGGCTGGAGCTCGTGGCGGCGCTGCTTGACCGGATCGACCAGCAGCAGGATCGCATCGGCCTCCCTGTGCGCCTCCCCATGCGGCAGCGACCATCGCGGTCGAGCCGACGCTTGGGCGCGAAGATGCCGGGTGTATCGACGAGGATGATCTGTGTCTCGTCCGCCAGCGCAATACCCATCATCCGCGCGCGGGTCGTCTGCGCCTTGGACGAGGTAATCGCGACCTTCTGGCCGACCAGCGCATTGACCAGCGTGGACTTGCCCGGGTATTGGGCGCGCCGATCACCGCGACGAGCCCGCATTTTGTTGAACTGTCAGTCATACAAATCCCGTTTGTCCTGAGCTTGTCGAAGGACCGCTTTTCACTTTGGACGCAGCGCAAAAGAAGAAGGGCAGGGCTTCGACAAGCTCACCCGAACGGGTGAGGGGGCGATCATCCAAACTGCCCATGAATTCTGTGCACCGCCGTTTCGGCTTCCTGCTTGCTGGTCGCGGTGGCCTGAGCTTCGCCGACGCCGTTGACCGAAACTTCCACCGTAAAGCGCGCGGCGTGATCGGGGCCGGAGCGGTCGACGATACGGTATTCGGGCATCTTGCGGCGGTTGCCGGCGGCCCATTCCTGAAGCGGACTTGGATGCTTGGCGTTCGCTTGCCGCCTCCATTGCATCGGCCCAGAGGATGCGGACCATTGCGCGCGCCGCCTCGGAAACCGTGCTCGACGAAGCAGGCGCCGATCACGGCTTCCATCACGTCGCCAAGGATGTTGTCGCTCTCGCGCCCACCGTCGTCGCGCGCCTGCTTGCCGAGGCGGATGTGTTCGCCAAGCCCGATGCCGCGCGCCACCTCGGCGCAAGTCGCGCGGCTGACGAGGGCGTTGAGGCGCTGCGAGAGCTTGCCTTCAGGCGCGTCGCCTGCCATATAGCCATTCGGCGATGGTCAGGCCAAGCACGCGGTCGCCGAGGAATTCGAGTTGGCTGGTAATCGCGCGTATGACCGGTGCTGCCGTGGGTCAGTGCTTCGCTCCAGAGCGCTTCGTCACCGGGCGGCTTTCCGGCCAACCCTGCGATAAAGGCGCGGTCCTCGGCAGACAGCATCGTCAGAAGGTGCCGCCGATGCGGTCCCAGCGGGCGGCGGTGAACCAGGTCCAGGGCTTGATCCATTCCGCCGAGCCGTCGGTCGAGAACATTATGATCGAAGCTCTTCCGACCAGGTTCGCCTGCGGGACGATGTGCCGATGCCTTTGTCCGGGATTGCCGGGAAACGGCTGTCGAGCGAGTTGTCGCGGTTGTCGCCCATCAGGAACAGCGAACCTTCGGCACGACGAAAACCTCGGCATCGTCCTGCGGCGTCAAGGCGAGGTCGAGCACGGTATAGCTGGGCAACGGGCATGGTTTCGCGGTATTGCGGATAGCGGCAGATGCGCGTGCCATCCTCGCGCACCGCCTCGAAGCGGTCGACATAACAGCGCGTGTGTTCACGGATCTTTTCGACGATGAAATCATCGACCTTCAAGGCGCTTTACGCGTTCCCCGTTAAGCCAGAGCGCGCCGTCGCGCATCTGCACCTCGATCGCCGGGCAGGCCGATCACGCGCTTGATATAGTCGGTGTCGTTCTTCGGCGGGGCCTTGAAAATCACCGACAGGTGCGCTCGGGCTGGTCCGCGAAAAGGCGCTCCCGATCAGCGGCAGGCTGAACGGCAGCGAGTATTTCGAATAGCCATAAGGCCACTTTGCCGCGAGCAGGTAATCCCCGTTCAGCAAGCGCGGCAGCATGGATCTGCTAGGATGTTGAACGGCGAGAAGAAGAAGCTGCGGAAGATCACCACCACCAGCAGCAGCTTGAGCAGGAAGACGGTAAAGCTGTCGTGCTGCTTTTCATGCGCCTCGGCGGCGGCGTCGGGCGCTGGTGCGGTCGCGGGATCGTCCATTGCCATCCCCATGTTGCGCGGATGCCACAAGGTCAAGTGATTAGCATGCGATCTGCCCGGAGGATGCCGCGATACCGAACGGTTAACCAATTATCGTTAGTCCGTTGCGGATGAAGGCAGCGGGGCGTCTCGACTATATCGACAGCCTGCGTGGCATTGCCGCGCTGATGGTCGTTGTGCAGCATGCTGCGCAGGTAACGCATGCACATGGCAGCGTGCTCTTCGTGCCGATGCTCGATACCGTGAATTTCGGGCGTTTCGGCGTGGTGATGTTCTTCCTCATCTCGGGCTTCGTGATCCCATTCAGCTTTCGCGGCGAGAGGCCGATGCGCGATTTCCTGACGAGCCGGTTCTTCAGGCTTTATCCGGCATACTGGCTGTCGCTCTTCGCGTTCGTCGCGATGTATTCGGCGATGGACGTGCAGATCGCGCCGGGGCTCGTGCTGGCCAACATGACGATGGTGCAGGGCAGCTTCGGGCTGCGCAATATCGGCTTCGGCTACTGGACGCTTAATGTCGAAATGGCGTTTTATGCGATCTGCCTGTTCCTGTTCTGGCGGGGCTGGCTGCGCGAGGCGAATGCTATCGGAATTCTCGCGTTTTCCGCGCTTGCCGTGGCGCTTTCGCCCTATGTCAGCCTTGCGCTGACCGGAACCGAGGGATTTGTCGCCAATTTCCCGTTCTACTTCGCGCTGTTCCTGACCGGGCTGATGCTGCGCCGCTCCGAACTCGAGGGCTGCGCGCTGTCGCGGGCCTGGGCGCGCTGGCTGGTGCCGCTGGTCTTTGCGACCGGGCTGGTGCTCTCGGGATGCTTCTTCCCGGTTGCCGACAATGCCGAGCGCTATTTCCGCGTCCTGCCGCTGGCGACGGCGATGGCGCTGCCGGTGGTCTTCTTCATGCTCTGGATCCGCTTGCGTCCGCGCGTCGGCGGCGCATTCCTGACGCTCGGCGCGCTGAGCTATTCGCTTTACCTGTTTCAGGACCTCGGGCTGGTTATCCTGCCCCGGTTTGTCGATCCCGCAGCCGCGCCGATAGCCTTCGTCGCGCTGGTTCTCGCCGTCAGTCTTGCCATCGCGGCGGTTATCTACAGATTTGTCGAGCGCCCGATGATCGCGATGGGCCGCAGGATTGCCGGAAAACCGGGGCCTTTGCCCGCTGTGCAAGCGGCGTCCTGATCGGGAGCTGCGTGGCAAATGCTGCACTGCAATGTTAAGGCGCGACCATGAGCGACCAAACCAAGACTGCCGCCCTGTGGGAAGCCCTCGCGGCTCTTCCGCGCCACACGCTTGCGGGTCTGTTCGAGGCCGATTCAGAGCGCTTCCAGAACCTCTCCACGCGCCTTGACCTGCCCGGCGGGCCGATTCTGTTCGACTGGTCGAAGACGCACCTCGATGCCGCGCATATCGCGGCGTTCGAGGATCTGGCGCAGGCCAGCGGTTTCGCAGCGCAGCGCGATAAGCTGCTGACCGGCGAAGTCGTCAACCCGACCGAGGGCCGCGCCGCCGAGCACACCGCGCAACGCGGCATTGGCAATGACGAGTCCGTGGCCGAAGCGGGCGCTTTTCATGCGCGCATGGCGGCGCTGGTCGAGGCGATCCACAAGGGCGCGCTGGGTGAGGTGAAGCACCTGATCCACATCGGCATCGGCGGCTCTGCGCTCGGTCCGGCGCTCGCGGTCGATGCACTGGCGCGCGACGGGGCGATGGTCGATGTCCATGTCGTCTCCAACATCGACGGCTGCGCGCTTGAGGCCGCCTTCGAGGCCTGCGATCCGGCGACGACGATGATCGCGGTGGCCTCCAAGACCTTCACTACCATCGAAACGATGACCAATGCCGCCTCGGCGCTGGCATGGCTCGAAGAAAACGGCGTCTCCGATCCTTATGGCCGCGTCGTCGCGCTGACCGCTTCGCCGGACAAGGCGGTGGAATGGGGCGTCGACGAGACGCGCGTGCTGCCGTTTTCGGAAAGCGTGGGCGGTCGCTATTCGCTCTGGTCCTCGATCGGCTTTCCGGTCGCGATTGCGCTGGGCTGGCCGGATTTCGCCGAAATGCTCGACGGGGCGGCGGCGATGGATCGCCACTTTGCCGAAACCGATGGCGCGGCGAATGTTGCCCTGCGCGCGGCCTTTGCCGATCTTTACTACACGCGCCTGCGCGGCTGCCAGACCCGCGCGGTCTTTGCCTATGACGAGCGGCTGGCGATGCTGCCCGACTATCTCCAGCAGCTCGAGATGGAATCGAACGGCAAGTCGGTGACTGCCGATGGCGAGCCGGTGTCCGGGCCGACCGCGCCGATCACCTGGGGCGGGGTGGGCACCGATGCGCAGCATGCCGTGTTCCAGCTTTTGCACCAGGGCACGCACCTTGTGCCGGTGGACTTCATCGCTTGTGTTGTGCCGGGACATGAACTCGATCCCGAGCATCACCGCATCCTGCTTTCCAACTGCTTCGCGCAGGGTGCGGCGCTGATGGCGGGCAAGCAAGCCGACGATCCGGCGCGCTCCTATCCGGGCGACCGGCCTTCGGCGACGATCCTGCTCGACGAACTGACGCCCGCCAGCTTTGGCGCGCTCATCGCGTTTCACGAACATCGCACATTTGCCAACGCGGTTTTGATGGGGATCAATCCCTTCGACCAGTTTGGTGTGGAATTGGGCAAGGCTATTGCAAAACAGATCGAGGCTGGGGGGACGAGCTTCGATCCGTCGACGGAAGCATTACTCGAACTTGGGGGCATTTCGCAGTGAACCAGATACGATATTTCGGCGCGGCCTTGCTTGCCGCATCGGCATTGACCTCGCCTGCGCTGGCGCAGGATGCATCGGGCGATGCCCGGATCGAGGCGCTCGAAGCGCGCATCGACCGGCTTGAGGAGCAGAACCGGCGGCTGATCGAGCTGCTTGAAGGACGCAGCGTTTCGACCGCGCAGGCTTCCGATCCCGCCGCAGACCTGCCGCCGCCCGAGCCGACCGCGCCTTACGCAAGGCAGGTGGCGCGCACGTCAGACGCCCCCGCCGCGCCGCCGGTCGAAACCGGCGATGCCGAGCGCGCCGGGTCCGCCGCCTTCGTTGGGCTCGATTCCGACTATGCGTTCCGCATGCTCGATGTGGTCGAGAACGTGAATACCAAGCCGCTGATCCAGCTGCGCACCAAGCAGGCCGGCGGCTTGGCTGACCGCATCACGCTGTCGGGCGGGATCACCGCGATCGTCGATTATCAATTCACCGATACACCATCGAAGTTCGGCTATCTCACGCGCCACCCGACCGCGACCAACCAGATCGGCAAGAACGTTTCCGAAGCCGTGATCCACTCGGCCCAGCTTGCCCTGACCGCGCGGCTGACCGACGACATGACCGGCTATTTCGAGCTGCTCTACGATCCGCAGCAGAGCTTTGGTGCAGGCACGATCACGGCCCTCACGCGCAATCAGATCCAGCTGCGCCGCGGCTGGATCATGTACGGCAATCTCGACAAGAGCCCGGCCTATGCGCTGGTCGGCAAGATGGACATTCCCTTCGGCCTGAATGACACCGTCAGCCCGTTCACGCCCTCCACGAATTGGCACGCGTTCGCCGGTCTCGCCTATGGTGCGACGGTCGGATACTACGCCGATGGCCTGCATCTGCGCGCGATGGCGGTGCAGGGCGGGGCACAGTTCCGCTCGGCCAACACGCCGGTGGGCAGCAATTCCGCCGTGCCCTCGAAGCTCAATAATTTCGCGGTCGATGCGAACTATACGCTGGGTCTCTGGGACGAAAGCTCGGTGATGGTGGGCGGCAGTTACCAGCATGGCACCGCCTATTGCCAGGGCTTCCCGGTGGTGCACTTCACGCCCTGCGCGGACAACGTCCCCGGCATTGCTGCCTACGCCCGCGCGCGCGTCTCCGGCTTCACGCTGATGGGCGAATATGCGCAGACCACGCAGGTCTGGCCTGGCACGGCAGTCCCCGATCCCACGAACCCGCTCTCGGTCTTCGATCCGGTCAAGGCCAAGAGCTTCACCCTTGGCGGACGCTACGAGTTCGGCGGCAAGATTTCCTCGCCGCAGTCGCGCAAAAACGCGATCAGCCTTGAATTCTCTCGGTTCATCTCAGGCGACAACGATTCTCCCTGGGAAGGCCAGTCGCAGACCGTGCTCGGCCTCTCGCACTTCCTCTCGCCCAGCATCAACCTGTTCGGCGAGCTGATCTATGTCGACGGGTTCGTCCCGCTCAACTTCCTTTCGGGCGGCAACTTCCCCGATGGCTCGACGCACTCAAGCCAGTCGGTCGATACCGGTGCAGTGGTGATCGGGGCGCAGGCGGCGTTCTGACCAGAGTAACCGAAATTACTGAAACAGCGAAATCCGGTTGGCAATCTGGCCGGACCGGTCACATATGCCCCGCGACAACAGGAGCATGACATGGCCGAATACGACTACGACCTCTTCACCATCGGCGCCGGATCGAGCGGGGTGCGCGCGAGCCGCGTCTCTTCCGCGTTCGGCGCGAAAGTGGCGGTGGCAGAGGAGCACCGGGTCGGCGGCACTTGCGTCATTCGCGGCTGCGTGCCGAAGAAGATGCTGGTCTATGGTTCCAACTTCGCCGAAGACCTGAAGGACGCCGCCGCCTTCGGCTGGAAGACCGAAAACTGCGAATTCGACTGGATCACGCTGCGCGACAACGTGCTCAAGGATGTCGACCGGCTCAACGGGCTCTACACGCAGACATTGGAAAACCACGAGGTCGAGATCATCCACGAGCGAGCGGAACTTGTCGGTCCGCATGAGATAAGGCTGGCCTCGGGCAAGACGGTGACGGCCGAACGCATCCTGATCGCCACCGGCGCGCGGCCGCATATCCCCGAGTTCGAAGGCAACGAGCATGGCATTACCTCGAACGAGGCATTCCATCTCGATGCGTTGCCGCGGCGCGTGCTGATCGCGGGCGCGGGCTATATCGCCAACGAGTTCGCCGGCATCTTCCATCAGTTCGGCAGCAAGGTGACGATCGTCAACCGCTCCGACCAGCTTCTGCGCGGCTATGACCAGGCCTTGCGCGACAGGCTGCTGCAGATTTCGATCACCAAGGGCATCCAGTTCCTGTTCAACACCAATTTCGAACGGATCACGAAGAACGATGATGGCTCGCTGCGGGTCGAGCTTACCGGTCAGGAGCCAATGGATGTCGATTGCGTGATGTACGCCACGGGCCGTGTGCCCAATATCGAAGGGCTCGGCCTCGATGCGGCGGGTGTGCAACTCAACGAGCGCGGCGCGATTGCCGTCGATGAGTATTCACAGACCAATGTCGAGCACATCTACGCCATCGGCGACGTCACCGACCGCGTGCAACTGACCCCGGTGGCGATCCGCGAGGGGCAGGCCTTTGCCGAGACGGTTTACAACAACAACCCGCAGACGGTGGACTACTCCTGCATCCCCTCCGCCGTGTTCAGCCACCCGCCGCTCGCGGGCGTCGGCCTGACCGAGGGCGAGGCGCGCAACACGCTGGGCTCGGTGAAGACCTACGAGAGCGACTTCCGTCCGATGAAGCACGTTGTCGCGGGACGAAACGAGCGCGGCCTCTACAAGATGATTTGCGACGGCGACACCGGCAAGATCGTCGGCCTGCACATGATCGGCCCGGAAGCGCCGGAAATCCTCCAGGCCGCGGCCATCGCGGTGAAGGCCGGTCTGACCAAGCAGGACTTCGACAACACCGTCGCGGTTCACCCGACGATGTCGGAGGAACTGGTGCTGATGCGCTGATTGGCGAGGCAAGCTGAACCTACTTTTCAGAATATCGTCGGCCCGCACTTGATGCGGGCCTAGGCTTATTCTTCCCGGCCTTCGCGGGAGAAGAATAGCCTTGCCCCGTGTCGAGCACGGGGCGACGAAGAATTGCAGGCTGGGCAGCGAGAGTGGCCAACGTAGAACGCAGGTGCATCCGTTCACGCCAGCGAACCTCCCGAAGACCTGTCGATTCTGGCAGTTTTTGTGCCGCAATGGCGGAAAACCGCGAAAAAGGCATTTAATCGCGCGATTAAATCTATTGACGCTGCCCCCTCGAAGTGGCTTAGGAGCGCACAACGCAATTGCAGCAAAGAGGGGGCCTCGCCCAGTGTCAGCCAATATCGCCGAGATGGAAAAACGCCGCGCCTCCGCCGTGATGGGCGGCGGGGAAAAGCGCATCGCCGCGCAGCATTCCAAGGGCAAGCTGACCGCGCGCGAGCGGCTTGAGATCCTGCTCGACGAAGGCAGCTTCGAGGAAGTCGACACCTACGTTGAGCATACCTGTACCGATTTCGGGATGATGGACGCCGAAAAGATCGCGGGCGATGGTGTTGTCACCGGCTCGGGCACGATCAACGGGCGTCTCGTTTACGTCTATTCGCAGGACTTCACTGTGTTTGGCGGTGCAGTGTCGAAGACCCACGCAATGAAGATCTGCAAGATCATGGACATGGCGATGAAGGTCGGCGCGCCGGTGATCGGCCTCAACGATTCGGGCGGCGCGCGCATTCAGGAAGGCGTCGACGCGCTCGGCGGCTATGCCGAAATCTTCCAGCGCAACGTGCTTGCATCGGGCGTCATCCCGCAGCTTTCGCTTATCATGGGGCCATGCGCGGGCGGCGCAGTCTATTCCCCGGCGATGACCGACTTCATCTTCATGGTGAAGGATTCGTCGTACATGTTCGTGACCGGTCCCGACGTGGTCAAGACCGTCACCAACGAGGTCGTCACGCAGGAAGAGCTGGGCGGCGCGATCACCCATTCGAGCAAGACCTCGGTCTCCGACCTTGCGCTCGAAAACGATATCGAGGCGCTGCTGACCGCGCGCGAATTCTTCGATTACCTGCCGCTCAACAACCAGGACGGTGTGCCCGAGCGGCCCTCTGCCGATCCTTACGACCGGCAGGAAGACAGCCTCGACACGATCATCCCGCCCAACGCCAACCAGCCCTATGACATGCACGAAGTCATCCGGAAGGTGCTGGACGAGGAGGAATTCTTCGAAATCCAGCCGACCTTTGCGGCGAACATCATCGTCGGGTTCGGCCGCGTCGAGGGGCGCACCGTGGGCGTGGTCGCCAACCAGCCGATGGCGCTGGCCGGCGTGCTCGATATCGATTCGAGCCGCAAGGCCGCACGTTTCGTGCGCTTCTGCGACGCTTTCGAAATCCCGATCCTGACTTTCGTCGACGTGCCCGGCTTCCTTCCCGGCACCGATCAGGAGCACAAGGGCATCATCAAGCACGGCGCGAAGCTGCTCTTCGCCTATGCCGAGGCGACCGTGCCCAAGATCACCGTCATCACCCGCAAGGCTTATGGCGGCGCCTACGACGTCATGGCGCCCAAGCATCTGCGCGGCGATCTCAACTACGCCTGGCCGACCGCCGAAATCGCGGTGATGGGCGCGAAGGGCGCGGTCGAGATCATCTTCCGCAAGGACATGGGCGATCCCGACGCCATCGCCGAGCGCACCAGGGAATACGAAGACCGCTTCGCCAATCCCTTCGTCGCGGCTTCACGCGGCTATATCGACGAGGTGATCTACCCGCATTCCACGCGGCGCAGGATCGCACTGGGCCTCAGGAAACTGCGCAACAAGCAGCTTGAGAACCCGTGGAAGAAGCACGACAACATTCCGTTGTAATGCAGGGCTTCCGACATTATAATGACATTATAATGTTAAGGAGATCGCGATGCAGACCGAGCGTGTGACATACCTGACCGACGCCGAGCAGAAGGCTGCGCTTGAGGCCTTTGCCAAGGCCCGCGGGGAATCGGTTGGTTCGGTGGTTCGCGAGGCAACGGCGCAGTACATGGCCGAAGCCGATATGAACGAGGAGGAGCGCTTCAAGCTTCTGATCGACGAACTCGAAGACGCTCTTCCGAATATGCATGCGGCGCTTGATCGTGCGATCGAGGGGCAGAAGAAACTGCGCGCTGACATCGATACGATGCTTCGCGAAGCGGGGCTGCGCAAATGAGTTTCCTTGGAGACGCATTGAAGACGATTGAGTCAGTCGTTCTGCTGCGCAGCCGTGTCGAGGAACTGGATCGTCAGCTCGACAAGACGAACGACGATGTGCGTGATCTCGTTAAGGGACTGATTCAGATCGATCGACGAGTCGTGCGGCTGGAAACACTCGAAGAAATGCGGACTGGCTCTTCACCCCCGCAAATCGAAGGAAATTGAAGGACTGACATGGAAGACATCTACATCGTTTCCGGCGCGCGGACCCCGGTGGGGGACTTTGGCGGCTCGCTGAAGGACTTTTCGCCTGCCGATCTGGGCGCGATTGCCATTTCTGCCGCGATCGAGCGTGCCGGGGTCAAGCCCGAGGACATCGAGCATGTCGTGCTCGGGCAGGTCATGGTCAACGGGCCGGAAGACGAAGGCACCAGCCGGGTTGCCGCATTGAAGGCGGGCATTCCCTATGGCGTCCCCGCGCTCAATCTCAACCGCCTTTGCGGTTCGGGTGCGCAGGCGATCGTTTCCTGCGCGCAGATGATGAAGCTGGGCGAGGCGGGCATTACCGTTGCCAGCGGCGCGGAATCGATGACCAACGTGCCGTTCTACGACAAGACCACGCGCTGGGGGCAGCGCATGGGCAATTTCGCGCTGGTCGACGGGCTTACCAATGGCCTGTCCGACCCCAAGGACGGCTATCACATGGGCGTGACGGCGGAAAACGTCGCCGAGCGCCACTGCATCAGCCGTGAGGACATGGACGCGCTTTCGGTCACGTCGCACCAGCGCGCCAGCAGGGCCATTGCCGAGGGTCGCTTCAAGGAACAGATCGTCCCGGTCACGGTCAAGACCCGCAAGGGCGAGTTCGTCTTCGACACCGACGAGCATCCCAAGGCCGACACCAACATGGAAACGCTGGGCAAGATGCGCGCCGCGTTCAAGAAGGACGGCACCGTCACCGCCGGTAATGCGAGCGGAATCAACGATGGCGGCGCGGCAGTCGTGCTGGCAACGGGCAGCGAGGTCGAGAAGCGCGGGCTCAAGCCGTTCGCAAAGATCGTCGCCTGGGGCCACGCGGGCGTCGAGCCGGAATATATGGGCGAGGGGCCGATCAAGGCAGTTCCCATCGCATTGGAACGCGCCGGGCTGAGCCTCGACCAGATCGACGTGATCGAGAGCAACGAAGCCTTCGCCGCGCAGGCCGCTGCGGTCGCCAAGGTGCTTGGCTTCGATCCCGAAAAGGTGAACCCCAACGGCTCGGGCGTCTCGCTCGGCCATCCGGTCGGCGCGACGGGCTGCATCCTCACGATCAAGTGCATGCACGAGTTGAAGCGTATCGGCGGGAAATACGGACTTATCACCATGTGCATCGGCGGCGGTCAGGGCATCGCGCTGATTATCGAGAATGTCGAGTTTTGCAACATGATCCTCCCCATCGGGAGGGACGCGAGCGGAGGCTCCGGCCTCACCGGCGAGGGCCCCCTCCGTCAGCCCTGCCGGACCCCCGGCGGGGAGGATTTAGAAATGAAACTCGGACGGATGAACCACATCGGCGTTGCGACGCCCGATCTCGATGCCTCGATCGCGTTCTATCGCGATGTCATGGGCGCGACCGACATTACCGAGCCGTTCGTGCTCGAATCGCAGCAGGTGCGCGTCTGCTTCGTCAACACGCCGGGCGAGAATGGCACGGCGGGTACGCAGGTCGAGCTGCTCCAGCCGACGCAAGCCGACTCTGCGGTCGGCAAATGGCTGGAGAAGAACCCGCTCGGGGGGCAGCACCACATTTGCTACGAAGTGCCCGACATTCACGAGGCCAAGGCCTGGTTCGAGGGCCAGGGCAAGCGCGTGCTCGGCGAACCGCGAATTGGCGCGCACGGCACGCTGATCTTCTTCGTCCACCCCAAGGACATGGGCGGGCAACTGACCGAGATCATGGAAACGCCGAAAGAGGCGCATTGAGGTTCACTTGCTCTCTCCCCTTCAGGGGAGAGACGCGAGACTTGGCTCCGCGTAGCGGGGCCTAGTCGCAGCAGAGAGGGGGCAGCACCCCTCTCCAACTTCGGCTAACGAGCAAGCTCGTAAGCCTGCGTATCCTCTCCCCTCGGGGAGGGGCGAGGAATTAGAGGTAAAGATGGCAACGACCGAAGACTGGAAAGCACTCGCCGAAAAGGAAACGAAGGGCCGCGACCTGACCTGGGACACGCCCGAGGGCTTCGCGATCAAGCCGCTTTATACCGGCGAAGACGCGGGCGATCCCGGGCTTCCCGGCTTTGAGCCGTTCACGCGCGGGGTAAAAGCCTCGATGTATGCGGGCCGCCCCTGGACGATCCGCCAGTACGCCGGTTTCTCGACCGCCGAGGAATCGAACGCCTTCTACCGCCGCAACCTTGCGATGGGGCAAAAGGGCCTGTCGGTCGCCTTCGACCTTGCCACCCACCGTGGCTATGACAGCGACCATCCGCGCGTGGTCGGCGATGTCGGCATGGCGGGCGTCGCCATCGACACGGTCGAAGACATGAAGATCCTGTTCGACGGCATCCCGCTCGACAAGATGTCGGTATCGATGACGATGAACGGCGCGGTGATCCCGGTGATGGCCTTCTTCATCGTCGCGGGCGAGGAGCAGGGCGTTCCCACCGAACAGCTCGACGGGACCATCCAGAACGACATCCTCAAGGAGTTCATGGTCCGCAATACCTATATCTATCCGCCCGAACCTTCGATGCGGATTGTCTCGGACATCATCGCCTACACCTCCGAAAAAATGCCCAAGTTCAACTCGATTTCGATCTCGGGCTATCACATGCACGAGGCGGGCGCGACGGCGGTGCAGGAGCTGGCCTTCACCATCGCCGACGGCAAGGAATACGTGCAGCGCGCGATGGCCACGGGGCTGGATATCGACGCGTTTGCAGGACGTTTGAGCTTCTTTTTCGGTATCGGCATGAACTTCTTCATGGAGATCGCCAAGCTGCGCGCCGCGCGCACGCTCTGGTGGCGCGTGATGGACGGGCTGGGCGCGCAGAAGGACCGCTCCAAGATGCTGCGCACCCACTGCCAGACCTCCGGCGTCTCGCTGCAGGAGCAGGACCCCTACAACAACGTCATGCGCACCACGATCGAGGCGATGGCGGCGGTGCTCGGCGGCACGCAGTCGCTGCACACCAATGCGCTCGACGAAGCCATCGCGCTGCCGACCGATTTTTCCGCACGCATCGCCCGCAATACGCAGCTGGTGATTCAGGAAGAGTCCGGCATCTGCAATGTCGTCGATCCGCTCGGCGGCTCGTACTATATCGAGGCGCTGACGCAGCAGCTGGTCGATGACGCGTGGAAGCTTATCGAGGAAGTCGATGCGCTGGGCGGCATGACGAAGGCGGTCGCCTCGGGCATGCCCAAGGGCCGGATCGAGGAAGCCGCTGCTGCCAAGCAGGCGCGGATCGACAAGGGCGAGGACGTGATCGTCGGCGTCAACAAGTACCGCAAGGACGAGGAAGACCCGATCGAAACGCTCGAGGTCGATAACCACAAGGTCCGCGAAGCGCAGGTCGCGCGGATCGAGCGGGTCAAGGCCGCGCGCGATTCCGACAAGTGCAAGGCCGCATTGGCCGCGCTGACCGAAGGTGCGAAGGCGGGCGGCAACGTGCTCGCGCTCGCCGTCGAGGCAGCCCGCCAGCGCGCGACGCTGGGCGAGATTTCGGACGCGATGGAAGCCGCGTTCGGTCGCTACAACACACAGCCGGTGCCGGTTAAGGGCATCTACGGCGCTGCCTATGCCGACGACAGCCGCTATGCGCAGGTCATCGAGGGCGTGAAGGCTGTGGCCACCCGTCTGGGCCGCGCGCCCAGGCTGCTCGTCGCCAAGATGGGGCAGGACGGGCACGACCGGGGCGCGAATGTGATTGCCTCGGCCTTTACCGACATGGGCTTCGAGGTCGTCTCCGGCCCGCTGTTCCAGACGCCCGAAGAGGCCTGCAAGCTGGCGCTTGAAAACGAGGTCGATGCGGTCGGCGCGTCTTCGCTTGCCGCGGGGCACAAGACGCTGATCCCCGAATTGATCAACCACCTGCGCGAAGCGGGCCGGGCGGACATCAAGGTTGTCGCGGGCGGTGTGATCCCGCCGCAGGACTACGATTTCCTCAAGAAAGCAGGCGTGCAGGGCATCTACGGCCCCGGCTCGAACGTAGTCGAATGCGCCGCCGACATGCTGCGTTTGCTGGGGCACAATATGCCGCCTGTGGGCAGCGAGATGGAAGCGGCGGAGTGAGAGTGACCTTTGGCGATCCATTTCTCCCCCACAGGGGGAGGGGGACCGCCCAAGGCGGTGGAGGGGGCCTTGCGCCTCGATCCTCCCCCTCCGTCAGTCGCTTCGCGACTGCCACCTCCCCCGAAGGGGGAGGATCATGACCCTCGGCTTTTCCGTCAACGACCTGCTTCCCAAGGCGCGCGTGTCCGGGCGGCACCGCATGGGACTGGTGCGTTTGGCGCAGAGCGAGTGGCTTGAGCCGCAGCCGGACCTTGCCGCACGGGCCGAGGCATTCGATGCGCATCCCGATTCCGTCATCGTCCTGCCCGAAGCCGAAGCGCCTGCGCGCGAACTCGCTGCTTTGATCGGCGTTGCGGGCGGGCTGGAGCAGGCCGCGCGCGCGGTCTGGGAAGACCTTTGCATCCTGACGCAGCCGGGCGAGGGCGAGCCTTACCGCTTTACCGGAGGCGCGGTGGCCTTCCCGACCGACTGGCGTTTGTCCGAAAAAATCGGCGAGCCATTGCTCAAGGTCCACGAACCCATCGACGGGTATGCCGAGCAGCTTTCCGACGCGGTCGATGCGTTCATGGAAGGGCTTGAGACCGGCGCACTCTTTGGGCGCACCAACGCCTTCGTGCTGCCCTCGGCCAGCTATCGCTACATGCCGACCGACGATCCCGAGGAACGGTTCGCCCATGTCACCGCCGAAAACGCAGGCGAAACGCTTTACGCCCGCTGCGAGCGCGAGACGCTGTGCCGCTTGCCCGAAACCGGCGCGATTGCCTTCACCATCGGCGTCTACCGCGCGCCGCTCGCCGACCTGTCTGACGAAAACATCGCCCGCATCGCGACCTCGCTCGAAGGTTTTGGCGAGGGCGAGCACAATCGCCGCCATGCACCGGTCTATGCCGAGGCGCTCTCGGGTTATGCCGCCAGGCGGCTTCGCGAAAGGAAGGCTGCATGATCCTGACGCTGATCCTCGCGATGGCCACGCCTGCTGCCGACGAATGCGAAGGCGAACTGCCGCAGCAGCAGATGAATTTCTGCGCCGCGCAGGAATACCACCGCGCCGACGATGCGATGAACGCGCAGTGGAAAGTCACCTCCGCCGAAATGAAGCGCCGCGATGCCGAATGGGACGAACCGCGCGATGATCGCCCCGGCCACTTCAGTTCGCTGCTCGAAGCCCAGCGCGCCTGGCTCAAGTACCGTGACGCGCATTGCCGGGGCGAGGGCTACCTCTTCCGTGGCGGCTCGATGGAACCGTTCATGCACGCGACTTGCATGACCTCGCTGACCGAAGACCGCACCCGCCAGCTCAAGACGCTGATCGAGGCGGAGGGGTGATGTGCCGACCGTCATGCGCATTGGCCCTTTCCGGTTCTACTTTTTCAGCCATGAACCGAACGAGCCGCCGCATATCCACATCGACCGTGACGCGGCGACCATCAAAGTCTGGCTCGATCCGGTCGCAGCGGCTAGGTCGCGCGGGTTTCGCGCGCACGAGATTGGCGGTATTGTCGCCATGGTCGACGAACATCGCGAGCGGCTGCTGGAGGCGTGGCATGAATATTTCGGCTAAGGTGACCGACGAACGCGTGCTCGACGTGCGTTTCGACGAGCACCGCCTGATCGTGGACCTGATGGACGGGCGGACGATTTCGGTGCCGCTGGCCTGGTATCCGCGCCTTTCGGGTGCCACCGAGACGCAGCGCGCCAACTGGGAAACCTGCGCTGCCGGGTTCGGTATCCACTGGCCCGATATTGACGAAGATCTCAGCACCGAGGGCTTGCTGCGCGGCGCGCCAGCGCCCAGAGCTGCCTGATAAGAATTCCTACCGACATCTCTCGACTGAAGGACTGACGTGTTCAAGAAAATCCTCATTGCCAACCGTGGCGAGATTGCCTGCCGCGTTATCAAGACTGCCCGGCGCATGGGTATCCAGACGGTCGCCGTCTATTCCGATGCCGACGCGCGTGCGCCGTTCGTGCAGATGGCGGACGAGGCGGTGCATATCGGCCCGCCGCCTGCCGCTGAATCCTACCTGATCGCGGACAAGATCATCGCTGCCTGCAAGCAGACCGGGGCGGAAGCGGTGCATCCGGGCTATGGCTTCCTGTCCGAGCGGACCTCGTTCGCCGAAGCGCTTGAGAAGGAAGG
Organism: Sphingomonadaceae bacterium; assembly: GCA_041396945.1. GTDB lineage: Bacteria > Pseudomonadota > Alphaproteobacteria > Sphingomonadales > Sphingomonadaceae > Novosphingobium. The sequence goes on from JAWKXP010000008.1 coordinate 42,789, forward strand.
CATCGCCTTTATCGGCCCGCCGGTCGGCGCGATCGCGGCGATGGGCGACAAGATCGAATCGAAAAAGCTTGCCAAGCAGGCGGGCGTGAACACGGTGCCCGGTTCGCCCGATGCTATCGACACCACCGCAGAAGCGCTCAAGGTCTCGCAGGATATCGGCTATCCGGTGATGATGAAGGCTTCGGCCGGCGGCGGCGGCAAGGGTATGCGCCTCGCCTGGAACGACAAGGATGTCGAAGAGGGCTTCGAGGCGACCAAGCGCGAAGGCCTCAATTCCTTCGGCGATGACCGCGTCTTCATCGAGAAGTTCATCGAAGACCCGCGCCACATCGAAATCCAGATCCTCGGCGACAAGCACGGCAACATCATCTACCTCAACGAGCGCGAATGCTCGATCCAGCGCCGCCACCAGAAGGTTGTCGAAGAGGCACCGTCGCCCTTCGTCACCCCCGAAATGCGCAAGGCGATGGGCGAGCAATGCGTCGCTCTGGCGCGCGCGGTGGATTACCACTCGGCGGGCACGGTGGAACTGATCGTCTCGGGCGCGGACAAGACCGGGGAGAGCTTCTACTTCCTCGAAATGAACACCCGCCTGCAGGTGGAGCACCCCGTCACCGAAGCGATCACCGGCGTTGACCTCGTCGAACAGATGATCCGCGTCGCGGCGGGCGAAAAGCTCGAAATCACGCAGGACGATGTGAAGATCGACGGCTGGGCCATAGAGAACCGCGTCTATGCCGAAGACCCCTATCGCGGCTTCCTGCCCTCGACGGGCCGCCTCACGCGCTACCAGCCGCCGGTCGCAGGCTGGACCGACGACGGCGCGGAAAACGGGCGGCGCGGTGTCGACGGCGTGCGCGTCGATGACGGCGTGTACGAAGGCGGCGAAGTCTCGATGTTCTACGATCCGATGATCGCCAAGCTGATCACCTGGGGCGAGACTCGCGACGAGGCCGCCGACCTGCAGATCGCGGCGCTCGATGCGTTCGAGATCGAGGGGCTGGGCCACAACATCGACTTCGTTTCGGCGATCATGCAGCACCCGCGCTTCCGCTCGGGCGAACTGACCACCGGATTCATCGCCGAGGAATATCCCGAAGGCTTCCAGGGCGCGCCTGCGTCCGACGAACTCAAGGTGCAGCTTGCCGCGATTGCCGGGTTCATCGCCACCGCCATGGCCGACCGCGCCCGCCGCGTCGACGGGCAGCTGGCCAGTCCGCTCGATCCGCCCGCCGAATGGGCGGTGACCATCGACAAGACCGACTACACCGTGACGCTGACCGCCGACGGGCTGACCGTCGATGGCAAGCCGGTCGATATCGCGATGGAATATGCGCCGGGCGACAAGATCGTCCATGCCGAGATCGACGGCGAGGGGCTTTCGGTAAAGCTGGGCCGTCAGCGCAACAATTTCCTGCTGACGACGCGCGGCGCGGTCCACACCGCCCGGATGCTCCCGGCGCGCATCGCGCATCTCGCCGAGCACATGATCGAAAAGATCCCGCCCGACCTGTCGAAGTTCCTGATCTGTCCGATGCCCGGCCTGCTGGTCACGCTGCATGTCGGCGAGGGCGACAAGGTCGAGAGCGGACAGCCGTTGGCGACGGTCGAAGCGATGAAGATGGAAAACATCCTGCGCGCCGAAAAGGCGGGCACCATCGCCAAGGTCAATGCGGCGGAAGGCGACAGCCTGATGGTCGACGCGGTGATCCTCGAACTGGAGTGAGCCGGTCCGCCATCATCGAGCGCGCCGCGCCGGTCGAGGGCGGGTTTCGCTGCGCCATTCCGGATGGGTGGCTGCAGGGGCGCACGGCCTATGGCGGGTTGTCCTCGGCGCTGGTGCTCGAAGCGGCACAGCGCGCAGGCGGGGCGGAGCTGCCGCCTTTGCGGACCCCTAAAGGATGACGAATACGCTGAATATCGCGATGCTTCATTCCTCGAAAGACTGGGGCTGCCGGACCTGTCCGGTTTTCTCGATGGCTTCTGGCCGCGTGGTGGGCCTCAATGGGACGCGCTGGCTGTCTCGGACACGGGGCATCGGCTGATAATCGAGGCGAAAGCCCATATCGGCGAATTTCTCACGCCTGCGACGCAAGCTAGTGAGATGTCACTTGAGAGGATAAGTGCTTCCCTCAACAGGACAGCGGCAAGGATGGGTTGCCCGATAACGCCGCCGCGAGCTGGCACCGCAAATTTTATCAATACACCAATCGGTTGGCGCATCTCGCATGGCTTCGTGAGAACGATGTCGATGCCAAGCTCGTCATGGTCAATTTCGTGGGCGATGCGGACATGCCGGGTGAGACGACAGAGGCAGCCTGGCATGCAGCGTATATGGCTGCGGAGTATGCATTGGGAATTGCCCGGCGGCATCGCTTGAGTGAGCATGTGCTGCATGTCTATCCCGATGTCACCACACTTGCTGCTGGGAGCGAATAGTGCACCTCGATCACGATCCTGCCGCGCCTGCGGGTGAGGAGATCGGTTTTGACGATTTCCTGCGGGTTGACATTCGTGTCGGCACCGTGGTCGCGGCCGAGCCTTATCCCGAGGCGCGCAAGCCGAGCCTCAAGCTGCGGATCGATTTCGGTGCCGGGATCGGCGAGAAGAAGTCCTGCGCGCAGATTGCGGCGCGCTATTCGCCCGATCAGCTTTTCGGCCGGCAGGTCGCGGCGGTGGTCAATTTCCCGCCGCGCCAGATCGGTAAGGCGCTCTCCGAAGTCCTGACGCTGGGCTTTGCGGACGAGGAGGGGCAGGTTGTGCTGTTCCAGCCCGATACGCCGGTGCCCAATGGCTCGCGGTTGTTCTGAGCATGAGCTGGGCGGCGATCATGGCGGCGGCGGAGCCTTGCGAAGGCGGCTACCGCGCAGCTATTCCCGAGACATGGTTGCAGGGGCGCACGGCCTATGGCGGGCTGTCTTCGGCGCTGGTACTCGATGCGGCGATCCGGGCAGGCGGGGCGGAGCTGCCGCCGCTGCGTTCGGCGCAGATCGCGATGATCGCGCCGGTCTTTGGCGAGGTGACTGTCACCGCGCATGAGGTGCGGCGCGGCAAGAACGTAACCTGGATGGCCGCCGAACTCAGCACCGAAAAGGGCACCGCGATCACCGCGAGCTTTGCCTTCCAGCGGCAGCAGGATTCGGCGATGGATCATACCGGGTATCCCGTGCCCGAAGGCCTGATCCCGGTTGGCGAGGCGAAAGTTTTCGAAAATCCGCGCGGCCCGGTGTTCCTGCGCGAACAGATGGAGGTTCGCTTTGCCTTGCCGCGCGCGGAGGAGAAGCGGGCCGAGCTATGCTGGTGGGTGCGGCTGAAGGAGCGCGCAGGGCTCGATGCGATGACCGAGCTGATGCTGATCGCCGATACGCTGCCGCCCGGGGTGATGCCGCTGATCGACCTGCGCGCACCGGCGAGCACGATGCACTGGCATTGCAACCTCCTCGATCCCGCGCCCGCGACTGAAGATGGCTGGTGGCTGCTGCGTTCGGCTTCAGACTATGCGCGCGCCGGTTTTTCGAGCGAGCCACTGATGACCTGGAACGCTGCAGGTAATCCGATGATGGCCTCGATGCAGTCGGTGGCGATTTTCGGGTAAGGTTCAGGCCAAAGCCACATCCTCGGCCTCGCCCGGATGCATCAGGCGTGGCGCCAGCAGCAGCTTGAACAGCACGAAGACCGCGCCTGCCGCTGCGGCAAAGCCCATATGGATGAGCCAGAACTGCGTGACCGGCATCGTCTCGAACCAGCCGCCGATCCAGCCAACCATCGAATTGCCCGCGAAGAAGGCGAGGTAATAGAGCCCGATCACCGTGGCGTTGATCTGCTTGGGCGCGAGCCGCGCGAAGAGCGCGAGGCTGACGGGCAGCATGTGGGCAAAGCCGATCGAATTGACGATGTGGAACATCACCGGCCAGAACAGCCCGATCTTGCCGCCTTCGGGCATCGTCGCTGCCGCCATGTAGAGGCAGCCCATGCCGCCGATGGAAAAGACGGAGCCGATGATGATCTTGGTCAGCTCGTCCGGCTCGGTCCACTTGGTTTTCCACCAGCGGTAGAACGCGGCGACGAGCGCAAGGAAGCTGACCGAAACGATGGCGTCCAATGTTACCAGCCATGTCGTCGGCAGCACCGTATCGCCCCATTGCAGCGCGAAGTCGCGGTCGCCCCAGACGAGGTAGGCGTTGAAAATCTGGTTGTTGGGCACGATGGCGATGGCAAGCACCGGGATCAGCAGCAGCAGCGCGATGGTTGCCGCCCAGTCGCGGCTGGTCATCGGCTCGCGCGGTTCGGCGGTCTTTTCGGCGACGTCGAAATGCTCTTTGGGCAGGTATTTCTGGCCGGCGACATAGATCACCAGTCCGATCAGCATGCCGATGCCCGCCGCGCCAAAGCCCCAGTGCCAGCCGACTTTCTCGCCCAGCGTGCCGACGATCAGCGGCGAGGCGATCACCCCTGCGTTGATGCCGAGGTAGAAGATCTGGAATGCATCGGCGCGGCGCAGGTCGTCGGGCTTGTAGAGGCTGCCGACCTGGCTGGCGATGTTGCCCTTGAACATGCCCGAACCGAGAATCAGGCAGAGCAGCGCGAGCAGGAAGGTGACGTTGAACGCCATCAGGAAGTGCCCGAGCGCCATCGTCACCGCGCCAAGCAAGACCGTGCGCCGTTTGCCCAGCACCCGGTCGGCGAGCCAGCCGCCAAGGATCGGCGTCAGGTAGACCGAGGCGGCGTAGGTTCCGAAAATGGCCGAGGCGAAGGCTTGCCCGTCGATCCCGCCATAGACCGCGCGCAATTGCTCGATGCCCGCCACTTCCTCCACCTGTCCGGGCAGCAGCAGGTGCTTGACCATGTAAAGCACAAGCAGCGCCTGCATCCCGTAGAACGAGAAGCGCTCCCAAGCTTCGGTGAAGGCGAGATAGCCGAGGCCCTTGGGGTGGCCGAGAAACGATTTGTCCGACCGATCGAGATCGAGCTCGGGCGTGGCTTCGGCCGTGGTCATGCCAGTTCCCCGTCGAGGAAGGCGGCGACATCGCCAAGGTCGACTTCGCGGTCGAGGTAGGTCTGGCCGATGCCCTTCATCAGCAGGAAGGGCAGGGTGCCCGCGTCCATCTTCTTGTCGTGGAGCATGTGCCCGACCAGCGTTTGGCCGTCGCAGTTCAGGCCCAGCTGCGCCACCTGCGCGCGCATCCCGGCGGCGTCGAAGTGCTCGGCAATGCGCTCGGTGGATTCGGCGCTCATCAGCCCGCGCCGGGCGGAATACTGCGCTGCGAGCACCATGCCGATGGCGACCGCTTCGCCGTGGAGCAGGCGGTCCGAATAACCGGTCTGTGCTTCCAACGCATGGCCGAAGGTATGGCCAAGGTTCAGAAGCGCGCGTGTGCCGGTGGTCTCGCGCTCATCCTCGGCGACGATCTTCGCTTTCGCCGCGACCGAATGCGCGACGGCATATTCGCGCAAGGACCCGTCGCCGCCCAGCATCGCCGCACCGTTCGCCTCGCACCAGCGGAAGAAGTCGGCGTCGTTGATGAGGCCATACTTCACAACCTCGGCATAGCCGGCCTGAAGTTCGCGCTCGGGCAGGGTGTCGAGCGCGGCAAGGTCGGCCAGCACCAGCGCGGGCTGGTGAAACGCGCCGACAAGGTTCTTGCCCGCCGCCGTGTTGATTGCAGTCTTGCCGCCGACCGAGGAATCGACCTGTGCCAGCAGGCTGGTCGGCAGCTGGATAAACTTGCAGCCGCGTTTCAGGATCGAGGCGGCAAACCCCGTGAGATCGCCGATCACCCCGCCGCCCAGCGCCAGCACATGATCGCCGCGCTCTACGCCGAGCGAAAGCAGCCATTCGACGGTGCGCGACAATTCGTCCCAGCACTTGGTCTGCTCTCCCGGCGGCAGGATGCGCCAGTGCGGCTCGTGCCCGTTGTCGCGGAGCGATGCCTCGATGGTCTCGCCCCATGCCTTGTGGACATGGGCATCGGTGACGATCGGCACGTCGCGCTTGCGCAGCAGGCCCCGGCAATTGGGCACCAGTTCGGCAAGCAGGCCCGAGCCGATGCGCACTTCGTAGGGCGCGCCGGCAATATCGACGGGAATCACTGCCATTTGCCGAGCCTTTCGATGATCGCGTCGATCGTTTCCATATGCGGCCCCTTGCCGCTGAGGATGTGGATGGGGGCCTGCGAATAGGCCCCTTTGCGCTCATCGCGCAGCCGGGTGAGGATTTCGCGCGGATTGCCTTGCTTGAGCAGCGGGCGATTGTCCTTGCGGCTGGTCCGCTCGACCAAGGTGTCGATATCGGCATCGAGCCAGATGGCGATGGCCTTGTCGAGGATCAGCGCGCGCGTCTCTTCGTTGCAGAACGCGCCGCCTCCCGTGGCGATCACCTGCTTGCCGCGAGCTTCCTCGATCAGGCGCGCGATCACCCGCCGCTCGCCATCGCGGAAATAGCCTTCGCCGTAGGTGTCGAAGATTTCGGGGATCGTCATCTGCGCCGATTCCTCGATCTCGTCATCGGCATCGACGAAATGAAAGCCGAGCAGCGCCGAGAGCCGCTTGCCGACCGAGGATTTGCCCACGCCCATCATGCCGACGAGCACAATCGGACGGTCGAGCCGTGCGGCCAGCGCGTCGATATCGGCCCGTGAGGGATGGGATTGTTTCTGCTCCATTGCAGCCAAGCCTATAAATGGGCTAACCGCCCATGCAAGCATCGGCAAAGGGACAGGCGGTGACGCTCGCGATGAATTGGAAGCATGTTCTGGCGGTTCTGCTGGTCCTGGTTATCGCGGTCCTCGCCTATGCCTGGATCGACGGGGGCCGCGAGCCCTTGCGCGATATTTCCCAGCCTATTCCCGTTCCGGAGACGACCTGAGTGAAACTGTCCCACCTCCTGTTCGGCTCGGCGCTTGCGCTGACCTCGGCCTTCGCATTGGCGCAGGACGCGCCCGAATCGATCCTGCCGCCCGGGTTCGACCAGCCTGCACCCGCGCCTGCGCCGCCGCCAGCGCCTGCTCCCAAGGCGACCTCTGCTCCAGCCGCGCCTTCCCGTCCGAGCAGCGGATCGGCGGCACCGTCGGTGTCGAATCCGGTGGTCCAGGCGGTGCCTTCGTCGAGCGGTGGTGGGGCATCGTCGCCGGGTTCATCGTCGGGCAGCGGGTCTTCAAGTGCCGGCAGTGGCGATGGCGAGGTCGCGGCGAGGCTGCCGACGCTCGAAGAGCTTGAGCGCATGACGCCCGATGAATTGCAGACGGCGCTCGGCCTCACGCCCAGCTTCGATATTCCGAAAGCAAAGCGGCGCTCGGCCAGCGAAGTCGGGGTGATCGGGCGCGGCGAGGGCGGGTTCGCGCCCGGATCGCTCGCAACACAGCGCGCCTCACTGGTGCGCGCGACGCTTGCGGGTAATCGCGGCAGGCTGGTCTCGCGCTGGGGGCATATCCTGCTGCGCCGCGCGCTGGCCTCGCGGCTCGATGCGCCCGCCGACATGAAGCCCGGCGATTTCCTTGCTCTGCGCGCTGCATTGCTGCTGCGCATGGGCGAGGCAGAGGCGGCGCGGGCGATGGTGCAGGATCTCGATACCGGATTTTACACCAACGACCTGACCAACGCGGCCTTCGATGCCTATGTCGCGACCTCGGATTTTACCGGCATGTGCCCGGTCCTGCGCACACAGAAGTCGGAGCGCGAAGACGCGCAGTGGGAAACCGCGAAGGACATCTGCCAGGCGTTCAGGGGTGAGGACCGGCAGGCCCTGCGCGCGATGGACCGCGATATCCGCAACGAAACGATGCCCAAGATCGACCTGCTGCTGGCGCAGAAATACGCCGGTGCCGCAGGCAAGGCGCGCCGCGCGGTGACGATCGAGTGGGATGAGGTCAAGAACATGAACCCCTGGCGCTATGGCATGGCGCTGGCGGTCGGGATCGAGCCGCCGATCAAGCTGACTCAGGGCGTCGCGGGCGGTCGCTACGCCGAGCTGGCGGCACAGGCACCGATGCTTGGCCTCGCCAGCCGGGCGCGCGCCGCGGATGTCGCGGGCGGCACCGGCGTGCTGTCGAGCCGGGCAATGGTCGACCTTTACGGCCAGATCTACGCCGATCCCGAGGTTGCAGCCGACTGGAACAGCCGCGCGGAAGAACTGCGCAAGGCTTATGTGCTCAAGGATCCGGCCAAGCGCGTTGCGGCGATGCAGTCGCTCTGGACTGGTGCCGAAAACCCGCTGGCGCGCTATTCGCGACAGGTGCTGACCGCTTATGCTGCGGCGCGCCTGCCGGTATTCGGCGAAGTCGGCGACGCTACCGGCGATCTGGTCGCATCGATGCTCGCCGCCGGGCTGGACCGCGATGCGGCGCAGTGGGCTGGCGTGGTGGAGGAAGGCAGCCTTGGCTGGGCCTTGCTCGCCGTGGGCGCGCCGGGCGATGGTGCAGCCGATGCAGGCGCGGTCGATACGTTCTTCGATGACGACGAGTCGGTCGAGTTGCGCAAATCGGCCTATCTGCTCGCCGGACTCGCCGGGCTGGGCCGTATTTCCGCCGAGGACCGCAGCGATTTCGAAGGACGGCTGGAAATCGACCTCGCGCGCGAGTCGAACTGGACGCGGCTGCTCGATTCGGCGGCGCGGGTGGATAACGAGGCGCTCGTTGCGCTGCTGGCGACGCTCGGCATGCAGGGCGGCACCTGGGACAAGATGACGCCGCGCAACCTCTACCACATCGTCTCCGCGCTGCGCCGGGTCGGGCTTGAGGCGGAAGCGCGGATGATCGCCGCCGAAGCCGTCGCGCGGGGGTGAGGGCAGGGCGATAGCCGGCTCGGTCGAAACCTTCCTCCAGATGCTCGCGGCGGAACGCGGGGCTGCGGCCAATACGCTGGCTGCATATTCCCGCGACCTTGCGGCGGCGGAAGAAGCGCTGGGCAATCTTGAAACCGCCGACAAGCAGGCGCTGTCTTCGCTTGGCCACGCCTGGCGCGATCTGGCCGCATCGAGCCTTGCACGCCGCTGCTCGGCTTTGCGTCAGTATTACGGGTTCCTTGTCGACGAGGGGCTGCGCGAAGACGATCCCTCGTCCGCCTTGCCACGCCCCGCCACCCGCCGCCCGCTGCCGCGCATTCTCTCGCGCGACGAGGTTGAGCGGTTCCTGAAACAGGCCGAGGAGGAGGCGCGCAACGACAAGCCTGCTGCCGTGCGCACGCTGACCTTGCTCGAACTGCTTTACGGATCGGGCCTTCGCGCCAGCGAGCTGGTCTCGCTCCCGGTTTCGGCGGTGCCGCGCGATGCGCCGTTCCTGACGGTAACGGGCAAGGGCGGGCAGGAGCGCATGGTGCCGGTCGGGGCCTGCGCGCAGAAGGCACTCTCGCGATGGATGGGCCTGCGCGAAGCCGGATCGCGTTTCGTTTTTCCCTCGCGCGGCAAGGCGGGGCACCTCACACGGGTGCGCCTGTTCCAGCTCCTGCGCGAACTCGCGGCGCGCGCGGATATCAATCCGGAGCGGGTCAGCCCGCATGTTCTGCGCCATGCCTTTGCCACGCATCTGCTCGAAGGCGGGGCAGACCTGCGCGTTGTGCAAACACTGCTCGGCCATGCCGACATCGCGACGACGCAGATCTACACGCACGTCGATTCCGCCCGGCTCGTCGCGCTGGTCAACGCGCGCCATCCGCTTGGAGAAGGTTTTACACGTTGAGCGAATCGATTCGTGTGGAAACCTTCGCGGGGTTTGATAGGTTTCACTTTCGAATAGCCATTGCCTGCAGGAGAGGCCCATGAAGTCGCTGACCAAATTCCGCCGCAAAGCCGCCGCGCTTACTACTGTTGCCGCGCTGGCGCTGGCGACGCAGGGCTGCACCACGGCGGGCGGCGGGTCGTCGGGAGAAGCGACGGCGGGTCTGCCGACGACTGCCGACACGATCAGCCAGCAGGACAAGGCGCAGGGCGCAGAGGCGCATCCGCAGCTGCTTGCAGAATTCGGCGGTTCGGTCACCGGTCCGCAGGCCGCCTATGTCGAGAAAATCGGCAAGAATATCGCGGTGCAGTCGGGCCTGAGCAACGCGACCGGCGATTTCACCGTCACGCTGCTCAATTCCTCGGTCAACAACGCCTTCGCCATTCCCGGCGGCTATATCTATGTGACGCGCCAGTTGACCGCGCTGATGAATAACGAGGCGGAGCTGGCGGGCGTGCTGGGGCACGAGGTCGGCCATGTCGCCGCGCGCCATTCGAACAAGCGGCAGAAAACCGCGACACGCAATTCGGTGATCGGCGTGCTCGGCACGATCCTTTCGGGCGTGCTGCTCGGCGACAGCGGGCTGGGGCGTCTGGGCCAGCAGGTCTTCTCGCAAGGCTCGCAGCTGCTGACGCTGCAATATTCGCGTTCGCAGGAGATCGAGGCGGACAACCTCGGCATCGCTTACCTTAACCGCGCCGGGTACGATCCGCGTGCGATGTCGACCGTGCTCGAAAGCCTCGCGCGCCAGAATGCGCTTGAGGCGCAGCTGCGCGGCACGAACAATCGCGTTCCCGAATGGGCCTCGACCCACCCCGACCCCGCCTCGCGCGTGCGCGCTGCGCTGACCCGCGCCGGTGCCAATGCTACCGGCGTGACCAATCGCGCGTCATTCCTGCAGAGCATCGACGGGCTGACCTATGGCGACGATCCCAAGCAGGGCGTGATCGACGGGCGTGACTTCATCCATCCCGAGCTTCGCCTGCAGTTCCAGGCGCCCAACGGCTTTTACATGGTCAACGGCACGCGCGCGGTTTCGATCCAGGGGCAGTCGGGCAAGGCGCAGTTCAGCACCGGGCCGTACAACGGCAGCCTCGATGCCTATGTCAACGCGGTCTTCACCGCGCTTTCCGACCAGCAGACCAAGGTCACGCCGCAGGAAATCAAGCGCACCAACATCAACAATATTCCGGCGGCCTACGGCATCGCGCGGGTCAATAACGGGCAGCAGGAAGTCGACGTGATCGTCTTCGCCTACGAGTTTTCCAAGGACAGCGCGTTCCACTTCGTGACGATCGCGCCCGCCGGACAGAACGCGGTGTTCAGCCCGATGTTCAATTCGATGCGGCGGATTTCCACGACCGAGGCAGCGCAGGTCAAGGCGCGCAAGCTCGATGTGGTGACAGTGCGCGCGGGCGAATCGGTTCAGTCGCTGGCGCAACGCATGGCCTTCGACGATGCGCAGCTTGAGCGGTTCCTGGTGCTCAACGGCCTGAGCGCCAATGCGACGCTGCGGGCTGGCGATACGGTGAAGATCGTTACTTATTAAGTGAGGCGGCGCCGGCCCGACTCCCCCGCCCAACCACCCGATCCACTACCGGTTACGATATCGGGTGGTTGGGAGGGGGAGTTGGGCTGGAACCGAATCTCACGAAAACAAAGAAAAGGGGCGGCAGGTTGCCCTGCCGCCCCGATCCTTGTGTCTGACGAGATGGAGGGCTTAGCCCTTGGCCATCGTCGAAGACGTGGTGTTGAAGGTCGTCTTCAGCTGCTTGCCGAGGCCCTGCATGGCCGAAATGGCGGCAACCGCGATGAGAGCAGCGATCAGGCCGTATTCGATGGCCGTTGCGCCCTTTTCGTTGCGACGAAGCTTGTTCATGAAACGCATAACTTGTCTCCTGTATGCAGTCTTGATTCTCGAACCGAACGACGAACTGCCCCCCGGGTGATTTAGCGATTAAGCGCGAAGTCTTGATAAACGTTTAAAGGTGTCATCGATTCCGACAGTCGCTTACGGCTTCACCGCTTCTTCCGACTTGCTCTTGACGGTTGCCCACAATCCCTCGGTTTCGTCACCGACGCCGCGGACAGCCGAAATCAGGCCGATCACGATCATTGCGGCGAGAAAGCCGTATTCGATCGCGGAGGTCCCGCGATTGTCGCGCAGCAGGCTTTTGAACCGTGTTATCATGTAAAAAGTCGCCCCACTCCAAGCCGATAGGTTGGGGAGATGGCGCGGTTCCGGTTAAGATCGCGTAAAAATCGGGGTACGAAGTGGAAACTGGACCGACAATCCTGAACGTCGTTGCCGTGGCGCTGGTCGATGGCGAGGGCCGGGTGCTGATGCAGCGCAGGCGTGCATCCGCGCAGCATGGCGGGCTCTGGGAATTCCCCGGTGGCAAGATCGATGCCGGAGAATCGCCGGAATCCGCGGCTTTGCGAGAGATCGAGGAAGAGCTTTCGGTTTGCCTTGAGGCTGGCGATCTCGAAGCCTGCTCTTTTTCCAGCGCGCCGATGCCCACCGGATCGCCCTTCGAGCGGGTTGTCATCCTGCTTTACACTGCCCGCAAATGGCGTGGTGACCCCGCCTGTCTCGATGGCGAGGAAATCGGCTGGGTCCCGGTGCGCGAGATTGCCGCGCTCGACATGCCGCCTGCCGATTATCCGCTCGCGCGCGCTTTGCTGGCGCGGATTGAAAATGATCCAAGCTAATCGCTTGCCAAACCGGAAAGGGCTTTCTATGTGGCCACTTCCCGCGCGCCCGTAGCTCAGCTGGATAGAGCACCAGACTACGAATCTGGGGGTCGGGCGTTCGAATCGCTCCGGGCGCGCCACTAAAAGGCCATCTCCATTCGTGGAGGTGGCCTTTTACTGTTGTGTTGCGGATTTGTGCCATGCCGCTCGACACGAACGGGGATTGGCTTGTTGCGTGCGCGGACTAAACCAGTTCCTCGGGCCAGTAGAGCCGCATCGGGTTATCGATGAGCAGTTTCCGCTGAAGTTCTGCCGTCGGTGCGACTCGCGGGATCATGTCAACGAGGTGGCCGTCGTCGGGGATTTCGTCCTGCATGTTCGGGTGCGGCCAGTCGGTGCCCCAGATGCAGCGGTCGGAATAGTCGGCGACCAGCGGCGCGACGGCGGTGGCAAAGGCGTCCCACGGATCGCCCTGTCCGCCATCCTTGATTGCGTCGAGCCGGTCGGGGCAGGTCGGCTTGAAGTGAATGTCCGGCCCGGCTGTCGAGCAGCGCGCGGAATGCTTTCATGTCCGGTCCGTCGGGGCCTTGGGTGACATCGGGGCGGCCCATGTGGTCGATCACCAGCGGGACGGGTATCGCGTCCATGAACGGGCGCAGCTCCTCGAGGATGTCGGCCTCGAAATAGATCACGACATGCCAGCCTGCGGGCAGGCGCCGGGCGACTTCGAGAAACTTGTCCTTGGGCGCATCGTCGACGAGGCGCTTGAGGAAATTGAAGCGGATGCCGCGAATGCCGCCTTCGTGCAGCGCGGCAAGGCCGGCCTCGTCGATCGCCGGATCGACCACCGCTACTCCGCGCGCCTTGCCTTCGGATTTGGCGATGGCATCGAGCGTCGCGGCGTTGTCCGTCCCGTGGCACGAGGCCTGGACGATGACATTGCGCGAAAAGCCCAAGTGATCGCGCAGCGCGAAGAGCTTGTCTGGCCCGGCATCCTCGGGAAGGTACTTGGCCTTCGCACTGAAGGGGAACTGCGCCATCGGCCCGAAGACATGGCAATGCGCGTCCACTGCGCCCGGCGGGGGTGTGTAGGCGGGCTTGGAGGGCGATGCGTGCCAGGAGGTGATGCGGTCGGTCATGCGAATATCCCTTGTTGCTCTCTCCCCTTCAGGGGAGAGATACGGAGGCTTGGCGCGTATGCGCCTGGCCGGAGTTGAGGGCGTTTTGCCGGTAAGCCCCTCTCCCAACCCTCTCCCCTGAAGGGGAGAGGGCTTCAGGCGAAAACCACGCCATCCATAAGTTTGCGCGCGGTGCGCAGGAGTGCGGAGGAGACGACCTCGCCCGCATCGTTCACTTCGAGCACGCAGGACATCTCGCCGGTGGGGTGCTCGACCGAGAGCGTCTTGCGCTTGCCATCGGGAATCGCGGCGACCTGTGCTGCGGGCGATCCTTCCAGCAGGCAGGCGGTCGCCACCGTCACCGCCGCCAGCACGCCGACCGTGGCATGCGCGCGGTGCGGGATGAAGCTGCGCACCGTCACCGCGCCGCCTTCGCGCGGCGGGGCGACGAGCATCATCTTGGGGACGGACTTTTCGGTGACATCGCCAAGGTTCATCCGTTCGCCGACGGCCAGCCGGATCGCCTCGATCCGCGCTTTCAGGTCGGTGTTCGCGTCGAGGCTGTCGCGGTCCTCGTATCCGGTGATCCCGAAATCCTCGGCCTTGAAGACGACGCAGGGCATGCCGTTGTCGATCAGCGTGACGGCAACGCCCTCGACCTCATCGACGACATTTCCGGTGGGCAGCAGCGCGCCGCAGGACGAACCGGCGGTGTCGCGAAATTCGAGCGGGACGGGGGCGTGGGTGCCGGGCACGCCGTCGATGGCGGCATCGCCTTGGTAACAGACTGTGCCGTCCGGCGTGCTGACGGTCGCCACCGCGACCTGCCCGGTGTTCTCCATGTAGATCGCCACGCGCGTCTCGCCGTCTTGGGCAGCGACAAGGCCGCGCTCGATGGCGAAGGGGCCGATTCCGGCGAGGATATTGCCGCAGTTCTGCTGGTCGGAGACAAGCGCCTGATCGACGAAGACCTGCAGGAACAGGTAATCGACGTCGATCCCCTCGCGCTGCGATTTCTTTACCACGCCGACCTTACTGGTCAGCGGGTCCGCACCGCCCATGCCGTCGATCTGGCGCGGATCGGGGCTGCCCATCACGCCGAGCAGGAACGCGTCGCGCTCCGCCGTGTCGGCGGGCAGGTCTTCGGCGAGGAAATAGCCGCCTTTCGACGTGCCGCCGCGCATCCACATGCAGGGAACCGATCTGGTCATCGTCTGGCGAAGTCCTCTAGCTGGATTGTCCCGCCTGCCATGCCAGCCCCTCCCGCACAGGGGAAAGAGAATGTCTGGCGTCGCCATAGGATTTGGCTAATATTGCCACGATGGAAATCTGGACGCTGAACCTGCGCCACCTCAAGGCGGTCGCCAAAGTTGCCGAACTCGGGACGATCAACGCTGCTGCCGAGGCGGTGAACCTGAGCCAGCCTGCCATAACGCAGGCGTTATCCCGGCTCGAAGATCAGATCGGCCTGCCGCTCTTCGAACGCCGCCATGACGGCATGTCACCGACCGAGGCCGCCGAATTGCTGGTGCCGCGAATCGAGGCCGCGCTCGCGCATATCGCCAGCCCGCATGTGACGATGGCGCGGCTGCGGGCGCTGCTCGCGCTGGCCGATACCGGTAGCTATGCCGGGGCGAGCCAGCTCACGGGGCTGGCGCTTCCCTCGATCCACCGCGCGGTCAACGACCTGGCGCTTTCGATGCGGCGCACGCTGGTCGAGCGTCGCGGCAAGGCGGTGGTGCTGACCGAAGCCGGGCATCAGATCGCGCGCGCGTTCCGGCTGGCGCGGGTGGAGCTTGAGACGGGCCTGTCCGAAATCGACGCGCTGATGGGGCATGAAACGCGGCGGATCGCAGTCGGTGCGATGCCGCTGTCGCGCGCCCGGGTGCTGCCTGCCGCCGTGACCGGGTTTTGCCGCCGCTATCCCAAGGTGCGGCTCTCCATTGCCGAGGGGTCGCGCAGCGAGCTGGTCGACCCGCTGCGCAACGGGGCGCTGGACCTGATGATCGGAGCCCTGCGCGATCCTCTGATCGAGGCGGACCTGCAGCAGCAATCGCTGTTCGACGACATGCCCGCCGTCTTCGCGCGCAGGGGCCATCCGCTTGCCGGAACCGATCCCGGCCCGGAACAACTCTCCGCCTATCCCTGGACGGTCGCCGCACCCGGCGCACCGCTGCGCGACAGCCTTGAGCGCTTCTTCGCCGATGCGGGCTTGCCGCCGCCCGATGTCCCGGTCGAATCCGGCTCGGTGATGATAATCCGCCAGCTGCTGATCGATACCGACCTGCTCACCGTGCTCTCGCCAGATCAGGTTGCGGTGGAGATCGAGGCGGGTTGGCTCGAACGCATCGCCAGCCTCTCGCCGGGGCAGGGGCGGACCATCGGAGTGACCACGCGCGGTTCCTGGCGACCGACGCGAGTGCAGTCCGACTTCCTTGCCGAACTCGAAGCCGCCGCGCGCGCCGTGCACGGTTGAGCATGCTTCCCATCCCTGCAATCGCATCCTAGGAAGCGCGGCCATGCACGGAACCGACATCATCGCCCGCCACCTTGCCATCGCTCCGGGTGCCGACGAGGTCGCTGCATTGGGCGGCACCTTTGCCGAAGCCGGAGAGGAAACCATCGCGCAGGTGCTCTCGTCTGCTGCCACCTATGCCGATACATACCTTGTCCCCCTGAACGTCGCAGGCGATCGCAAGGGTTGTGAACTCAGAGACGGGCGAGTGCACACCGTGCCCGAGCATGAGGCGGCTTGGGCGGCCTTTGTCGAGGATGGCTGGGCCGCGCTCGATGCGCCGGTCGAGATGGGCGGCATGGGCCTGCCCAATGCGCTCTCGGTCGCGGTGCAGGAACTCTTCGATCAGGCCTGCCCGGCCTTCGGAATGATGCCGGTGCCGCAGAAATCCGGCTCGCGCCTGTTGCAGGCATTCGGCGACGAGGAAACCAAGGGCGAGTGGGTCACGAAGCTCACCACGGGCGAATGGGGAGCGACGATCTGCATATCCGAACCCGATGCCGGGTCCGATGTCGCGCGCCTGCGCACCCGTGCAGAGCCCGACGGCATTGGCGACTGGCGCATCACCGGCGAGAAATGCTGGATCTCGTTCGGCGACCAGCAGCTGACCGAACGCATCGGCCATTTCGTGCTGGCGAGGACCGGTGTCGGGATCAGCCTGTTCCTCGTGCCGAGCTGGATTTCCGGGCCGGAAGATCGCAATCCGATTGTGGTCCGCCGCCTTGAGGAAAAGCTCGGGCTGCACCTCTCGCCGACCTGCGTGATGGGTTTCGAGGGCGCGAAGGGCTATATGCTCGGCGTCGAGGGGCGCGGGCTGCAACAGCTCTTCACGATGATTTTCAACATGCGGCTGGCAACCGGTGTGCAGGGCGCAGGGATCGCTGCGGCGGCCTATGGCTGCGCGCGCGGTTATGCCGAGGAGCGGCGGCAGGGCGGCAAGGGCGAGCAGCCGGTGCCGATTGCCGAGCATGCCGACATCCAGTCGATGCTGCTGGGCATGGCAGCGCGGATCGAGACGCTGCGCGGGCTGAATTTCACCGTCGCCAACCTTGCCGACCTTTCCCGTTCCGCGCCCGATCAGGCGGATCGCGACGAGGCGGCGGCGCTGGCCGACTGGCTGCTCTCGATCATCAAGACCGAGGGCGGCGATGCGGCTTTCGATCTGTCGAGCGATGCGATCCAGGTGCTGGGCGGCGCGGGCTACACGCAGGAATGGCCGGTCGAGCAATGCCTGCGCGATGCGCGCGTGCTGACGATTTTCGAGGGCACCACGGGCATGCAGGCACAAGACCTGCTGTTCCGCCGCCTGCTCAGGAACGACGGCGTTTCCTACAAGGCGTTCATGGCGCGCGCGCGTGAGGAAGCGGCTGATACGCCGGAACTGGCGGGCGGGCTCGACAACCTTGAGCGCGCGGTTGCGGCGCTCTCAGATCCCGATGTCAGCAGGCGCGAGCTTGAGGCGGCGGCGACACCGTTCCTGCGGCTGGCAACGCTTGCCGCGCAGGGCTGGATTGCGGCGCGGCTGGCGCCGCTGGAAGGCAGCGATCCGGTTGACCGGCATCTGGCGGCGGCGGGGCGATATTTCCTCGCGGGCCTCGAAGAACGCATGCGCCACGCCGCGCAGCGGGCAATGCCGGGGGCGAGCAATCTCGAAGGGTTTGCCGATCTCCTCTAGACCACGTTTGAATCGTTGACGCAGGGCCTCGCAGGTTTGTAAGCAAGGCATACGAATAGTCGAAACACGAGAGGATACCTGCCATGTTCACGCACAGCTTTCTGGGCACCAACGATGTCGAGCGTTCGCGCTCTTTCTACAACGCCGTGCTCGGTGCGCTTGGCCACAACGGCGTCGAGCTGCCGCATGGCACCGCCTACCCGAGCGAGAACGGCAGCCTGATCGTCGCATCGCCCGCCAATGGCGAGGCGCATACGGTGTCGAACGGCCACACGCTCGGCTTCAAGGCCGCCGACTATGCGGCAGTCGATGCGTTCCACGCAGCAGGCCTTGCCAATGGCGGCAGCTGCGAGGGTGAGCCCGGCATTCGGCCGAATTCGCCCGGTGCCCAATACGGTGCGTATCTGCGCGATCCCGATGGTAACAAGATCTGCGCCTTCGCTCCCAACGCGGAAGGCTAAGCCCGGTGGCCGAAGACCGGTCCGTTAACGCCGTCATCAATTATGCGGCGCGGACCGGTTTTCGCCAGCGCTACTATGCCAACGATCACAGCCGCGACACGGTGGTGATCGACGGGCACCCAATGGCGATTGGCGATGCCCGCGCGTCATCGCCTTCGCTGGCGGAGGAGGGCTTCGTGCTGGTGCCGCATGTCAGCGCGGTTGCCGATTTTACCGACGCCGGGGAGGTGGCTGCGCGGCATCCGGCGGAGATCGTCGCGCTCCTGCTCGAACAGACCGGCGCGGACGAGGTCTTCGTTACCTCGCCGGGCATCCTGCGGTTCAGCGAGGCATCGGGCCGCGCCGGATCGCTCGACAATTCGATGCCCGCGCGCTTTGCCCATGTCGATTCGACCGCGGAGACCAATCGCGGGTTCGCTCTGCGCAGCCTGCCCGAAGGCCGGTCGATGCGCCGCTATGCACATTACAACGTCTGGCGCACGTTCTCGGGTGCGCCGCAGGATGTGCCGCTGGCGCTCTGCGATGCGCGCTCGGTGCCTGTGGACAGCCTTATGGTGGCCGATGCGATCTTCGATCCCGAAGAGGGGCCGGAGTGGGGCTTCGACTCCTGGCTGGTCGCGCACGATTCCGCGCATCGCTGGGCGTGGTTCCCCGAGATGACCCGCGACGAGGCAATCATCTTCCGCACCGGCGATTCGGATAATCCGCATCCGGTGCCGCACGTCGCCTTCGACAATCCGCTCGCGCCCGAAGGCAGCCCGCCGCGCGCCAGCATCGAAATGCGAGCGGTGGCGTACTGGTACGACTGACGAGAGGCTTGCCAACCCGTCCAAAGCGCGTCAGATTATAACAAATGTTAAGATCAGGAGATGGATGATGGCGAGCTTTCCTCAGATCCCCGACTATATGGGGCTGAACACGCCGCAGGGCGCAGAGTACCGGATCGACGACCTTGAGGTGAGCGGCACGATCCCGCCCGAGGTCGATGGTACGTTCTTCCGCGCGGTGCCCGATCCGGCCTTCCCGCCGTTCATGGAAGACAGCGCCGCCGCGCTTTCGGGCGATGGCATGGTTTCCGCAATCCGCTTCGAAAACGGCAAGGTTTCGATCCAGAACAAGTACGTCGATACCGCGCGCCACGTTGCCGAGGTGGCGGCAGGCGAAACGCTGTTCGGCAAGTACCGCAATCCCTTCACCGACAAGCCGGAAGTGCGGGGCGTCGACCGCACCGTCGCCAACACCACGCCGATCTGGCACGCCGGGCGTCTGCTGATGGCGAAGGAAGACGGGCGACCCTACCGCGTCGATCCGTTCACGCTGGAAACGATCGGCAGCCACGATTTCGACGGCAAGCTGCAGTCCGAAACGATGACCGCGCATGTCCGTGTCGATGCCCATACCGGCGAGCTGTTCGCCTATGGCTACGAGGCGGACGGGCTGGCCTCGAAGAAGCTGTCGTACTTCATCGTCAATCCCGACGGCTCGCTTAAAAGCGAAGTGCTGTTCGACGCGCCATACTGCTCGATGATGCACGACTTCACGATCAGCGAAAACTACGCGCTGTTCCCGATCTATCCGACCACGTCGTCGGTCGAGCGCATGGAGGCGGGCGGCGATCACTGGTATCACGAGCAGGACTGGCACTCCTGGCTGGGCGTAATGCCGCGTTATGGCGGCGCTGATGACGTGAAATGGTTCAAGGGGCCCAAGGGCGTCCATTGCTTCCACATGATGAATGCATGGGAAGATGCTGACGGCATGCTGCATTTCGACCAGTGCCTGTCGGACAGCAACGCCTTCCCCTTCATCCGCGAGGCCTCGGGAATCGAGATGTCGATGATGGAACTGAACGGCAGGCTGGCGCGCTGGACAGTCGATCCGCGCGCCGATGGCGGCGAGATTGTCGAGACGGTGATCGGCCCGCCGGGCGACTTTCCGGTGATCCCCGCCGTCAATCAGGGGCGGCCCTACGACCACGCGTGGATGCTGACGATGGACCCGCAGATGCAGGGCCCGCCGGTGCCGGGCGGTCCGGTCGGCGTGATGTTCAACCTGCTGATGCGGCTCGATATGACGGGCGGCCCGCCGCAGGCCTATTCGCCGGGGCCGGGCTATGCCTTCAACGAGCCGGTGCATGTGCCCTCGAACGATCCGGGGCACGAAGGCTATCTGCTGACCGTGGTCGATCACCAGACCGGGCCGGACGATTTCGAGCACGGCTGCTGGATATTCGATGCCGGTAACGTCGCCGCCGGCCCCGTGGCGAAGGTGAAGATCCCGCGCCGCCAGCGCGTGCAGATCCACTCGTGGTGGGTCAGCCGCGAAAAGCTCGACGCGGCAGCAGCGGCATGACCCGCATAGTGATCACCGGGGCATCGGGCCAGTACGGGCGTTCGGCGACTGACCGGCTGATCGCACAAGGGCGCGCGGCGGACCTGATCCTCATCACTCGCACGCCCGACAAGCTGGCCGACCGCACCGCGCAAGGCTGCGAGGTGCGCTATGGCGACTTCGACAAGCCCGAAACGTTGGGGCCTGCCCTGCGCGGGGCCGAGCGGATGCTGCTGATCTCGGGCACCCGCGTCGGCGCGCGCGTTTTGCAGCACAAGGCGGCGATCGACGCGGCGGCAGCCGAGGGCGTGCGCCACATCGCCTACACCAGCTTCATCGGCATCGACGATCCGGCGAACCCCGCCGAAGTGCGCCACGACCATATCGAGACGGAACGCCTGATCCGGGCCTCGGGCATGGCCTGGACGATGCTGCGCGATGCGCATTATGCCGATGCGATGATCGTGATGGCCGGGCCGGGCGTGATGCAGACCGGGAAATGGATCAGCAACGCGGGCGAGGGGCGCGAGGCGATGGTCTGGCGCGAGGATTGCGTTGCCTGCGCGGTCGCGGTGCTGACGGGCGAAGGGCACGAGGGGCAGGTCTATGACATCACCGGCCCGGAACTACAGACCTTTGCCGAGGTTACCGCAATCATGGCCGAAGTGACCGGCCACCCGCTCGAATACGTCGCGGTCGATGACGAGGCGCAATACGCGATGTTCGATGCCATGGGCATCCCGCGCCGCCCGGTCGACGATCAGTACGTCGGCGGCATCCCGTGGAACAGCGATGACATGGTGACCTTCAGGCAAGCCATTCGCGAGGGGTTCCTTGAGGTTTGCACCGGCGATGTCGAGAAGCTGACCGGTCGCCCGGCGCGCTCGGTGCGGCAGATGATCGGGGATAACGTTGCGATGCTGAAAGGAGCGATCCCGCAATGAACCGCGCCGATTACGACCGCTATTGCGAAGCCTTCAACGCGAAAGACTATGACGGCGTCGCCGATTTCTATGCCGAACCGATGAACATCGATTTCTTCGGAGTCGCAATCCGCAATCGGGAGGAATTGAAGGCGTTCTACTCGTTCCTCCATTCCTATGTGAAAGAGACCGCGATCGTCCGCAATTTCGCGTCGAGCGACACGCTTACCGCCGTCGATGCGACGATCCGGCTGGAAGCGTTCCGCGACCTCACCGCCGAAGTGCTGGCCGAGCATGGCTGCGAACAGTTCCATCCGATGGCGGCAGGCGATGTTTTCGAATTGCGCCAGTTCATCTTCTATACGATCCGCGATGGCAAGATCGTCCAGACCGAATGCGCAATGCTGCCGCCCGAGCAATCGGTGGTGAGGGTGGCTTAGGGAGTTTTCATGCCGGGAATCGCAATGCGCGCGCTGCTTCTGACAGGTTCTGCGCTTCTGATTGGCGCAGCACCGCCCGCAAAGGATAGGGAACAAACCTGCGCCGCGATGACGCAGCACGATTTCGGCAAGGGCGTGGAGATTGTCTCTGCCGAGCGTGCCAGTGAGGCCGGGCCGGTCGCGACCCCGCATTGCCGCCTCGAAGGGATCGTCAACCGGCGAAAGGGCGCGGGCGGGATCGAATACGGCATCCGCTTCGCCATTGCCTTGCCCGATGACTGGAACGGGCGGTTCCTGTTGCAGGGCGGGGGCGGACTGAACGGGACGGTGCATGCTCCGGTCGGGCCCGTTGCTTCGGGCACGCGCCCGGCGCTGGCACGCGGGTTCGCGGTCCTCTCGCATGACTCTGGGCACAAGGGCACGGTCTGGGATATGACCTTCATGTCCGACCAGCGCGCCGCGCTCGACTTTGCCGAAGCCTCGGTGCGCATCGTCGCCTTGCTCGGCAAGCAGGTGACGCAAAGCTATTACGGCAGCGCGCCCCACCATTCGTACATGACCGGCTGCTCGACCGGCGGGCGCGAGGGGATGCTCGCCTCGCAGCGCTACCCCGAACTGTTCGACGGGATCATCGTCGGCGCACCCGCGATGCGCGCGGGCGATTCCAATCTGGCGGGCGATTACACCAAAGTCCTGCTCAATCAGGTCGCGCCGAGGGGCGAAGACGGGATGCCCGATGTGACGGGGCTGCTGACGCCGCAGGTGCGACAGACGCTGCTGACCGGCCTGCTCGCTCAGTGCGACGGGCTTGATGGCCTCAAGGACGGGATGATCGAGAATGTAGGTGCCTGCGATTTCCAGCCGCGCAAGCTGCAATGCGAAGGCGAGGGGCGCGAAGGTTGCCTCTCTCCCGCGCTGGTCGGGGCACTGGAAAAGGGATTTGCCGGGCCGTTCGATTCCGCCGGTTATGCGCTCTATGCGCCGGTTGCATGGGATACCGGGGTGATGGCGATGGAGGGCGGCTACTTGCCGACCGGTGCGCCGGGGCCGTTCGGGCCGCCGCTCAAGGCCAGCGAAATCGACCTCGATGCGCGCATCAATGCCCTGCGCGCCGATGCCGCCGGGCGGCTGACCGACACCAATTACTGGACCAACCTCAACACCTATCTCGATCGCGGCGGCAAGATGATTTTCTTCCACGGCGTCTCGGATTTTTTCTTTTCGCCCTGGGCGACATGGGACTGGTACGAGCGCGCTGGCAAGACCAACGGCGCGCGCTGGGGCGAGGCGAGCCGGTTCTACATGGTGCCCGGCATGATGCATTGCCGGGGCGGCGATGCGTTCGACAGCTTCGACATGCTCGGCCCGCTGGTCGAATGGGTCGAACAGGGCAAGGCCCCCGAAGCGATCACCGCAGAGCGCAGCGCGCCGAAACCCGCCACGCGACCGCTATGCCCGTTCCCGGCCTATGCCCGCTACAAGGGTGGCGACGCGCACAAGGCGGCAAACTTCGTCTGCGCCGCTCCGGATCAGGCGCGCGCCGAATAGAACAGCGAGCAGCCGGGCATCATGATCCCGGCGTCGGAGTGATGCGCGGCGAACATGGCTTCGAGATCGGCCTTGACCGCCGCCTGCTTTTCGGGCGAGGCCTCGTTGAGCAAGTCCTGCATGCCCAGCGCGCGCAGCACGAAATCGACCGCTTCGGCGGGCGTCGAGCCGGGGCCGCCGAACGGCTGGTCGGCGCGGTGCTCGGTCACTGTGACGTCACTGAAACCGGCGGCTTCGAGCATGGCGGTCGTCGCCTCAGCATCGCCGAAGCGGAACGGACCGGGCGCGTCGGGCTCGGGCGGGGGCATGTCGAAATGGCTCGCCATCACTCCGCCGACGCCGCCGAACCACGGATTTTCCGATGGCGCACCCCATGCGGCGATGTCCATTCGTCCGCCCGATTTCAGCCACGAGCGCATATTGGCAAAGGCGGCGGTGCTGTCGCCGAAGAACATCACGCCAAAGCGCGAGAACAGCCGGTCGAACGGAGCGCCAGCCGGGGTGCCCGTCTCGCAGTTGAGCACCTCGAAACCAACATTGGACAGACCCGAATCCCGTGCGCGATCCTCGGCCAGCGCGATAAGCTGCGGGGCGACATCAAGCCCGGCGACGTGGCCTTCGCTTCCCACCGTCTGAGCAATGGCAAAGGTCGTTGGTCCGCAGCCACAGCCGACATCGGCCACCCTCTCTCCCGGTGCGAATCCGGCATGCGCGACGATCGCATCGCCGATCTCGGTCAGCATGCCTTCGAAGCGGTCGATGTGCTCGCGCCAGCGGTTGCCGGTGTCGCCAGCCCATTCGGAGAAGTCGTGTCCAGACATGGGGTTCCTTTCCCTTTATGTTACAGCGTAGTAGCGGACGAAGTTGCCATCGGGCTTGCGCTCGCCAACGCCGATGAAGACATGGCGCGTCATCCAGTCGTGCTTGCCCTTGGGCGTCTCGAACGTGGGCTGCGCGCGCAGGTAATAATCGCTGTGATCGACCGGCGCGCCGCCTTCGAATGCCCATGCCCGCAAACGGGCCATTGCGTCGGGCGAA
This sequence comes from Sphingomonadaceae bacterium, assembly GCA_041396945.1. Classification (GTDB taxonomy): domain Bacteria; phylum Pseudomonadota; class Alphaproteobacteria; order Sphingomonadales; family Sphingomonadaceae; genus Novosphingobium. Next base: position 67,242 of record JAWKXP010000008.1, read on the forward strand.
CGGCCCCAGAGGAAGCCCTTGTTCTGCATGTAGATGATCGTGCCGTCATCGACTTCGAGCAGGTAGCGCGCGTCGAACACGGCGGTGTCGTCGTCGCGGAAATGCGCATAGTCGCCGCCCGAATTGGGCACGGCCTGCCCCTTGAGCGACGGCCCTTCGAAGCGTCCTTCGTCGACCAACACCGCCGAGCGGAAGCCGCCGTTGTGGACGCCGGGAATCGCAAAGACGCGGGTGAACATCAGCCGACACTCGAATGCGAACTCGAGGTGCGGCCTGTCCATTGTCGATAGTGTGTCGAAGATCATGCGGGTTTCCTCGCGGTGACGAGCGAATAGGCCGCGCCGCCGGTGGTCTGCGCCTCGACATCGACGAAGCCCGCGCCTTCAAGGAAGCTGCGCAGTTCGGCCAGTGTGTACTGCTTGCCGCGCGTACCGAGCAGCATCAGCATCGAAAATGCGGCTGCGATCAGCGGACCGGTGCCGTCATCGTCCATCAACGCCTCGTGCAGCATGATCCGCCCTCCCGGCTCCAGCGCGGCAAAGCTCTTTTCGGCGAGCAGGTGGCAGGTCTTGTCCGACCAGTCATGGACTATGTTGGAAAAGAAATGCGCGTCGTGCCCGGTGGGCCAGTCCTGCCGGAACATGTCGACGGCGACTGTTGAGACACGCGCGCCCATTTGCGCCTTGTCGATATAGGCCTGTGCCGCATCGCACATGGTGTCGATTTCGAGGATCGTGGTGCTCAGTTCCGGCCATGTCCGCGCCAGTTCGATGGCGAAGACACCCGAGCCCCCGCCAACATCGAGCAGCGACTTGTGATCGGCAAAAAGCGGCAGTCGCGAAACCGCTTTCGACGGCGCGACCGAGTGCGAGTTCATGAATGCGGCGATGGCAACTGCGCGATCCAGCGGGAGTTCGCCGCGCTCCCATTCCTCGACATTGGAGACGATCCCTGCTGCATCGAAATCGGGCCTGAGCGACGCGACCATCTGCTCATGCAAGGGACTCGTGCGCTGGAAGCCCTGGACGAGCGGGCCGTAGTATCCCTCGCCATCGGGATGCATCCATGTCCGCGCCAGCGCCGAGGCGCGCCATTTGCCCTCGCGCCGCTCGACCATGCCGAGCGCGGCCAGCAACCCGAGATGGATGCCCAGCGCGCGGGCATCGACTTCGAGTTCGGCGGCGATCGTATCGGTATCCTTCGCCTCTCCGGAAATCGACGCGAAGGTACCGACCTCGTCGGCGCAGGTGATGCAGGGCATGTGATAGGGCGAGAGCCAGAGCTCCCAGAAAGCGCGGTCGTCGCTGGTTGCGGGCAGGGCGGTCATGTCATCTCCCAATGCTCTCTCCCCTTCAGGGGAGAGATACGCAGGCTTGCCGGTTTACCGGCTAGCCGAAGTTGAGAGGGGTGGTCCGAGGCCTTCGACCTGGCAAGCCCCTCTCCCAACCCTCTCCCCTGAAGGGGAGAGGGCTATAAGGTCAGTCCTTCGTAAAGTACGCGATCCCGCGAAATTCCATCGAGCGGCGCTCCTTGGCATCCGGGCGCGTCGTGTCGCGGAAAGCTGTGTGCGGGCAGCGCCAGGCGATCGAGTGATCCGAATCGTGGAACTTGATGAGCACGGCCTCGTCGAGCTCCATGTCCGGGAAATACCACCAGCGGTGATCGGGCGAATGGTGGAAGATCGTGGCAGCGGCCATCTCTTCCTCGCCCTCGACCGGCGCGAAGAGCGCCTCTCCGGTGGGAATCTCGTCGACGTCGATCTTGACGTTGCGGGTGCCTTCGTCGTCGCGGACCGATCCGGCTTCGCAGAATGCCAGCGGCATGTCCTGCGGCGGCGGGGTGAGAACGCGCCAGAGCGAGAACGAGATGAAGCGGTCGTATCCCGCGCCTTCGGGGCGCTCTTTGCGATAGAGCATCTCGGCGATGCGATTGGCCGATTGCGTGGTGAAATCGACATGGGCTTCGGCCGCGGGAGGCTGGCGCGTATCGCTGGTCAGGCCCGAGGTGCGCACCATGCCGCCCATGTTGATGACGAGGTCCGCGCCGGTCATGCGGGTGACGACTTCGGTGACTTCGGCGGCATAGTCGCCATCGGGGCCGTAATTGGCCTCCCAGTCGGTGACCTTGCTTTCGTGGCGGGTCAGCTCGAAGCCATGCTCGTCGAGCGTGAACGGCCCGGCGGCCCGCGCGTTGCGAATCTTCACCGGGTACGGCTCGTACTTGCCGGTGTTGTATTCCTTGCCCGGTGCCCACCAGCGGCGATTGATGAGGCTGGTCGGGATCAGGTAGTCGATGGTTGTCTCGACCGCGTCGATGACAGGTTCGCTCATCGTGTCCTCCGGTATTCAGAAATCGAGGCTGCCACGCCTTTCGGTAAAGCGCCAGCCTTCGCCGGTGCGCACCAGCTTGTCGGCATAGGTGCCGACCTTGGGGGCCTGATCGGCGGCGGTGAAAAGCAGGATCTGGCTAGTCGCCGTCGCACTGTCGCCATCGAGATCGACGCGAATATTGGCGACGATATGCCGCGAGGCGCGCGGCGGCCTTGCCTTGAATGCGGCAAGGATCGCCTCGCGCCCCTCGATGAAATCGTCCGGCGCGGTCGGGCGGCTCATGCGCCCGTCCTCGGCATAGGTCGCGGCGACCGCATCCCAGTTGCCCGCGTCGTTGTTCGCGGCGTAGTCGACGATCATCCGCTCGATTTCGCGCTCGGCGAGCAGGGAATCGAGATCGGCCATCAGTCCTTGAACCCCTCGCGCGCGCGGCTGTTGTCGATCTTGATCGGCTTGCCCGTGACCGGATGGTCATAGGGGAAGGGCAGGATGTCGGTCGCGGGCCAGAGGCGCAGCGGCGGATCGACGATCTCGTCGGGACCGAACGGATCGTTCGGGTAGCACTTGTCCTCGGTGTACGAGGGCATGAAGTCGATCGGGGTCTTGGCCCAGCCGTCCTCGAAGGTGCCGTGCCAGAACGGGAAATAGCCGAGGCGCTGGATCTTCCAAACGCCGTCCTCGCGGACATAACGGTTGTCGTAGAGGCCGCCTTCCCACCATGCGCGCTGGTCTTCGCCTGCTGTCTCGTGCCGGCCGGCCTGCATCATCGAGCGCCCGCGCACCGTTGCGGTCGAGCGGTCGTCGGCGACGTCGATCACCATCTGCAGCTGCGGATGATCGAGCAGCCAGCCATAGATTGGGCCGTTGTGGCCCTGCGTAAAGCGCGACTGGAAGTATTCGACATAAAGCCGCTTCACGCCCGCCTTGCCGAGCCACTTCGCGCCCATGAACCAGACCTCGCCATCGTCGGAGAACAGGTCGACGACCTCGTTGTACTGCGACTTGTCGATGAAATAGCCGTAGGTGTACTGGATGCGGCGGATCTGGTGGATGTCCTGCTGAATGGCGAGCTCGTGTTCGAGCTTCTCCACGCGGGCGGTCAGTGCTGCAATGTCGCTCATGTTATAGTCCTCTCCGTTGTCCCGATCTTATTTGTTGCGCCAGGACGGTGCGTAGCTGGTGCGCGCCACTTCGGAGTAGGGCACCGGTGCTACGACGCCCTTGATCGTCACCTGCTTGTGCTTTTCGACCGTCGGCTTGCTGGTGCCGCCATCCGGCTCGCCCCAGATGAAGTCGATCTCGGTGCCCGGCTCGGCAACTTCGGGATCGACCATAGCCAGCGTCAGCATCTTGCCCTCGTTCGCGGTGTAGCCAATCCAGGTCGACAAGCCGACGAGCTTGCCGTCCTTCTCGACGCGGTCGAACGGATGCATCGAATAGACCGCCGAGGGGAATTCCATGTACTTGGGCCGCAGCTCACCCTTGCCGAACTGGCCGTAGATCACTTCGGAAACCGAAGCGTCGTCGAGCGCGATCGTCATCTTCTGGCGGTGCGGACCGTCGGCGATCTTTTCGAGCGCCTCGCGACCGATGAAGTCGTGGTCGAACTTGACGAAGGGACCGTAACCCAGGTCCCAGGGCGTCAGGTAATAGCCTTCGACCGAATCGGGCACATAAGAGCCGCCGACCGAAGCCTTGGCTTCGTAGTCGTTGGCCGAAAGCCACTCGCGGTAAGGCTTGAGCAGTTCGCCGGTATAGACGCCCGGAAGCGGGGACGGGATCCAGCCCGATTCGAGCGTGTTCGACGAATAGGTACGCCCGCCGACCAACTTCATGCCATGTTTCGAACCGGCCTCGACCAGCGCGGAATGCACTGCCTCGCGTTCGTCCCACGGACCCATAAGCTCGTAGCCCGGCTGCCCGGCCATGCCGTGGCGCAGCGCGTGGACCTTCTTTCCGCCGATTTCCATCCAGCACATGTTGAAGAACTTGAGCTCGGGCGCGTCCTTGCCGGTCGCCGCCTCGATCACCTTGTTCGAGTTCGGGCCCTGCACCTGATAGCGATAGTGGCGGCGATTCTCGGGACCGGGGCGAGCGGCGGTGCGCTCGTCATAGGTGACGGTGACATCGCTACGCCCCTCTGCGTGGAACATCACCCAGTTCAGCGTCGGTGCGCGGCCAACCAGGTTGAAGGTGTTTTCAGCGAGGTAGAACAGGATCACGTCTCCGATGACGTGGCCGTAATGCGTGACGGGCACGAACTGCTTGGCCTTGTCGACCTTGAAGCCTTTGAAGCTGTTGATGCCGAGACCGTGAAGCAATTCCGCCGCGCCGGGGCCTTCGACCATCAGCTCGGCCATATGGTAGCTCTGGTTGAACAGGACGCAGGTTTCCATCCACGCCCGCTGCTCATCACGCCAGTTGGAAAATTCCGCCGGAACGCCCGGATAGACGTTGGGTCCGACCTGCTGGTTGCGCAGGAGCGTGACGAGGTCGCCCGCATTTGCGAGCACGGATTCGAGCGTTTGGGTCATCGGTGATCCTCTTCCCTGTGGGACATTTTGAACATTTGCCTTGATCTTGAGTCCGATTTTGTTTGTAACACTTACAAAAAGCAAGAGGGCAAATTTCCGGGAGGGGACAATGCCGCATATCGAAGTGACCCATGTCGGCAGCATGCCGCGCGGTGAAGAACTGACTCCGCTGCTGCGCGCGCGCGATGCGGGCGAGCCATACGACGCCAAGGAATTCGACGAGAAGGTCTCGGCAGCGACCGACTATGCCGTTGCCAAGCAGATCGAATGCGGAGTCGATATCGTCTCGGACGGCGAAATCGGCAAGATCGGCTATTCGACCTACATGATCGAGAGGCTTTCGGGCTTTGGCGGGCACATCGATCGCAAGCCTGCCGCCGACCTTGCCGAACATCCCAACCTGTCGAAAAAGCTTTCGGCGATCATGGGGTCGCAGGATTTCGTGCGCGCGTCGTGCGTGGGCAAGGTCGAACTGGTGAACCGCGAGCCGATGTGGGAAGACATCAACAGGTTCAAGGCAGCACTGGCCAAGAGTCCGAAGCCTGACAGCAAGGCCTTCATGAACGCAGCTTCGCCTGGCCTCATCACCGCGTTTCAGGTCAACAAGCATTACCCAAGCCACGAGGCATACCTTGCCGACCTCGCCGATGCGATGCGCGAGGAATACGAGACGATCGTCGAGGCGGGCTTTTACCTGCAACTCGATTGCCCCGATCTCGCGATGAGCCGCCACACCGGCTATCAGGACTTGTCGGAAGAAGAGTTCCTCAAGGTCGCCGCCGCCAATGTCGAGGCGCTCAATGCGGCCACCGCCAACATCCCGCCCGAAAAGCTGCGGATGCACGTCTGCTGGGGCAACTATGAAGGCCCGCACGATCACGACATCCCGCTCGAAAAGGTGATCGACATCGTCATCGCTGCGCGCCCCGGCATCGTCCTGTTCGAAGCTGCCAACCCGCGCCACGAGCACGAGTGGAAGGTCTGGGCCGATGCCAAACTGCCCGATCACAAGGTGCTCGCGCCCGGCATGATCGATACCTGCTCGAACTATGTCGAGCATCCCGAACTGATCGCCCAGCGCATCGAACGCTTTGCCGGGATCGTCGGCGCGGACCGCGTGATTGCCTCGACCGACTGCGGCTTCGGCACCTTCGCCGGCTACGGCAAGATCGACCCCGAAGTGACGTGGAAGAAGCTGCGCAACCTGCGCCAAGGCGCGGATATCGCGGGAGAACGGCTGGGCTGATTTTTATGCACGTGCTGCTGCGCACGAGCCAGATATAAAAGAGGAGGAGTAGGTTATGAAGGGTACATTCAAGTCACGCATTGCGGGGGCCAGCCTGCTGGCGCTTGCTGTTTCGTCTTCGCCGGCCATTGCACAGGAGGCTCAGGACGAGGGCGACTCCCGCGAAATCGTCGTTACCGCGCAGTTCCGCGAGCAGAACCTGCAGGATACGCCGCTTGCGATTACCGCGGTCAATGCCGCGATGCTCGAAGCGCGCGGCCAGAGCGATATTACCCAGGTCGCCGCGCAGGCTCCGAACGTGACCCTGCGACCGCAGCCGCAAAACGGCGGTTCGGGCCTCATCGCCTTTATCCGCGGTGTCGGCCAGACCGACTTCAACTACGCGCTCGATCCGGGCGTCGGCGTCTATATCGACGATGTCTATATCCCGACGCTGTCAAGCTCGCTGCTCGAACTGATCGACCTTGACCGCATCGAAATCCTGCGCGGTCCGCAGGGCACGCTGGCGGGCAAGAACTCGATCGGCGGCGCAATCAAGCTGTTCAGCGCCAAGCCGAGGGGTGACAATTCCGGTTCGCTCGAAATCGGTTACGGCTCGTACAATGCGCTTTCGGTCAAGGGCATGGCCGATTTCGCCATATCGGAAAACCTGGCCGCACGCGTTTCGGGCATGACCCGCAGCAGCGACGGATATGTGACGGCGCTCGATTACGGCGTGACTCATCCGAACTCGAACGTGCCCGCGAACAACGCGCGGGGCCGGGGCAATCCCGATTACCTGAAGATGGGCGGGCAAGACATCACCGCCATTCGCGGCGCCCTGCGCTTCACGCCGACCAGCTCGCTCGAAATCAATATTTCGGGTGACTACACGCGCGAGAATTCGGACCCGATCCCGGCTGTGCTCATCGCTGCCGGTGCTGTCGCCCCGGCAGGCACCGTGTTCGATCCGACCTCGGTCGCAGATTCCTCGTCATTCACGGGAGCGGGCGTCAACCCCTGGCTGGTGGGCAAGGACGGCACTCCGGTCAACATGAGCTGCGCCTTTGTTCCTGCCGGTCCCTACAGCTGCGATACCGGCGGAGACCTTGGCGGCCGCGACCCGCGCTATGTCAGCTATTCGAATTTCCTCGATTCGGCTGCCCCGACGGTGCAGGCCCCGTTCAAGCCCTACAATGCGCTTCCCATCACCAAGTTTACGGGCTGGGGCGTCCATGGCACGCTGTCCTATGACCTCAGCGACAGCCTGAACCTCTATTATATCGGCTCGTATCGTTCCTATAATTCGAAGTTCGGGCAGGATCAGGACGCAACCCCGATCCCTGTCGCGCAGCTTGACAACGAGCTCGACCACTACGCCTGGAGCCAGGAAGTCCGCCTCAATTTCGATGCGGCCGACGGGATGCTCGAAGGCACGGTCGGTGCCTTCTACCTCAAGCAGAAGGGCACCTATACCGCGCGCGTCGACCTCAACTATGTCTCGCCGGTGATCGACTTCATCCACGGTCCGGACACGACGCCGAGCAACACCAAGGCGGTCTTTGCCACGGCGACGGTGCGCCCGGTCGAGGGCCTCAGTCTGACGGGCGGCGTGCGCTACACGAAGGACAAGAAGGACTATACCTACTTCCGGTCCAACCCCGACGGCACCTTGCCCAACGGGTTCAACTGCTTTGTCGCCAACGGCGTCTTCTCCGAGCCGAACTGCCTGCTCGCAGGGATTTTCGACGTCACCGGCACGTTCAAGGGCGATCGTTGGGACTATCGCCTCGCCGCCGACTACCGCTTCTCGCCCGAGTTCCTCGCCTATGCGTCGTTCTCGACCGGGTTCAAGGGCGGCGGTGTGAATCCGCGCCCGTTCGTCTCGGATCAGGCGCTGCCGTTCAACCCCGAAACGCTCAAGACCTACGAGGTCGGTTTCAAGGCCGACCTGCTCGACCGCCGCGTCCGCCTCAATGCGGCGGCGTTCCTGAACAAGTATGCCGACATTACGCTTGGCAAGCTGGTCTGCCCCGAATCCTCGCTGCCGACGCCCTGCCTGCGCCCGGCGAATATCGGTTCGGCAGACGTGAAGGGCTTCGAGCTTGAAGCGTCGGTTCGTCCGATCGACGGCTTTACGCTGGACGGCAGCCTTGCTGTACTGGATTTCGAATATACCAGTCCCGCGGCTGGCGGCCTGCTGGCCGGAACGGCAATTCCGGAGAATGCGATCACGCCCTACACGCCGGAAACGACCTGGTCGTTCGGTGCGCAGTACGATCACGAAGTGGACATCGGCACGTTCAGCCTCCGTTTCGACGGGTCGTACCAGAGCAAGATGTACACCTCGTCGGAAAACACCTTCTGGTCGCGCATGTCGGGACGCTTCCTGGCAAACGGCCAGCTCTCCTATGCATCGTCGGACGACGACTGGAAGGTAACGTTTGAGGTCAAGAATATCTTCGACAAGTACTACTTCCTCTCGGTGGCCGATGTGAGCACCTCACTCGGTGTCGTGACGGGCGTTCCCGGCATGCCGCGGACTTTTGCGGTGCGGGTCAAGAAGAACTTCTGATCTCACCTGCCCGAGCGGCGGAAAACGGCCTCCGGGTTTCGGCCCGGGGGCCTTTTTCTTGTGGGTTAGGGGCTTGCGCTGCACTGCGGCGAACATGATAGGTTCGCGGCATGGCAAATGGGGCGAAACCGGAACCGGGCAGCGATGAAGCCGAGGTGCGGCTGGGCTTGCTGATTCGCCTGCTCAAGCTTGGCAGCTTCATCAACACGCCGATGAAGGAGGGCGTCTCCGATCCGGCGGGTGTCGGCACCACTGAGCTGCGCGTGGTGATGGCGCTGGCGGGCGAGGGGGCATTGGCCGGGCACGACCTTGTCGGGATCATGGGTATGCCGCCGATGAACGTGAGCCGCGCGCTGGCCTCGTTGCGCGAACGCGGCTGGATCGAATACGCTCCCGACCCGGAGAACCGCCGACGCCGCCCGATGGTACTGACCGAGGCGGGACATGAGGCATACACGAAGATGCAGGGCAATCTCTCGGCGGTTGCCGACGCGCTTGTCGGCGGACTTGGCCCGCGCAGGCAGCAACAGTTCGCGGCCATCGCGGACGAACTGATCGATGCCATGGCGGACTGGATATCGAGCCGCCACGAGGACATGAAGATCAAGCGTTAGTCCGGGAGGTCCGCTGGAGGCCGCCCGCAACCCAATGCCGTTCGTGACGCTTGGGAATCGGCGAACAATCAACGCGGGAGGCGGAATACCTCTTCGGCGTTGGTCTGCATCAGCATCTTCTTGTGCTCTGCCGGAATGTCCATCGCGTCATAGGCAGCAACTTCGTCCGAGCTTTGCTGGTAAGGATAATCCATCGCATAAAGCACGCGCTCCGGCCCCATAACCTCCATGCAGAACTTGACCGCCGGATCCCAGCCGACGCCAGATGTCGTGATCCAGATATTGTTGTGGAAGTAATGGCTGACCGGATGCTCCAGCGTCACCGCCGCCTGCCCGCCGCGCAGGCCCGGCACGCCGTCGGCATTCGATTGCATCCAGTCGAAGCGATAGAGGTGCAGCGGCAGGCATTCGCCAAGGTGTCCGATCACAAGACGCAGCTTGGGGAAACGGTCGAACGCGCCCGAGAAGATCAGGCCCATCGTATGCAGCCAGACATCGTGCGGGAACCCGCCCAGCGCGCCGAAGAAACCCCGGTCACGATAATGCGCGCCGTTGAAGGGCGCAGTGGGGTGGATATAGAGCGCGGCGTCGTTGGCTTCGAGGCATTCGAGGATCGGCCAGTAGGCGGCTTCGTCGAGATAATGGCCCTGAAAGTGCGAATTGAGCACCGCGCCATTGAGCTTCAGGTCGCCCATCGCGCGCTCGATCTCCTTCACCGATCCCGGCACGTCACGCGGATCGAACGCAGCAAGGGCAGAGAAGCGATCCGGGTGGCGGGCACAGGCGTCGGCGGCAATGTCGTTGGCTTCGCGGGCAAGCGCTGTCCCGTCGCCGGGCCGCACGACCTGCACGCCGGGGCTGGTCAGCAACAGCAGTTGCCGGTCGATCCCGTACTCGTCCATATGCGCAAGGCGCTGTTCGCCAAGGTCTTGCAGCATGTTCTGCACGCCCGGCATCCCGGCGAACATGCCCGCCATGGCGAGCGAATCGTCATGCACCTCGCCCGAAGCCAGATAGTCGGTCTGCGCCTTGACCAGCGCGGGGAAGGTCCAGGCCTCCTCGGTGGCGATGCGCTTGTAGGGTGCATCGCGGTCGATCTCGCGGGCGGGCGGGGCCAGCCCGATGCGGGCGCGCACGCCGCGCTCCTCGGCATAACCGCGCAGGCCCTTTTCGCTGCCGTCGGGAAGGAGGGGCATGGGACGCTCCTTTGCTCTGCTGCTTGTCATCCCCGCGAACGCGGGGATCCATAGTCGGATGTCTGTCCATGGATTCCCGCGTTCGCGGGAATGACAAAATTCAATGTTTCAAACCTGGCCCCTCCACCATGAGCAAGCTCGGGGAGGATCAATATTTACGGCCACTTCTTCTGCATCTTGGTGAAGTTCTCCTTCACGAAGGCCGCGCCGAGCACCGGGTGGGCGAAGCTCATCGCCACTTCCTGACGGTGTGGCCAGGTCTTGCGCCATTCCTCCTCGGGCAGGATCACGTCCGGGCCGATCGGGTTTTCGGGGAAGGTCTGCGTTGCGGGCTGGAGATGGGCGGGGATGTGTGCCCAGCCGGTTTCGTAATCGCCCTGCCACTGCATCATGTAGTTGAGCCGCTTGATCTTCCAGACGCCGTCCTCGCGGACATAGTCGTTCTCATAGAGGCCCGCTTCCCAGAACTGCTGCGGCATTCCGTCCGGCTTGTCCTTGAGCACCTCGTCGTGCCAGCCACCCGCGAGCAGGCCCCGGAAGCGGCCCTTGGCGGTCTTGCGGTCGGGTGCGACGGTAATGACATCCTGAAGCTGGAAATGGTCGAGCAGCAGGCCATGGACCGGGCCGCGCCTGCCGCCGGTAAAGAGGTTCTGGAACCACGTCCCGTAAAGCCGCATCACGCCTTCGTGGCCGCGATACTCGCCCGAAAGGAACACGACCGCGCCATCCTCGGCGAACAGCCCGGCGACCTCTTCGGGGCGATTGTAATCGATGTAATAGCCATAGGCCATCTGCAGGCGTCGGATGGCGTTCATGTCCTCGATTTCCTCGACACGGTGTTCGAGCGAGGCAAGGCGAGTCTCGATATCCATCATTCAGGCACTCCCGTTGTGTAATTTGTATGTATTGCTAACAAATGGGGCAACGACTGGCGAGAGGAAAGATCAATGGACTGGACAGGCAAGACTGCGCTCATCACGGGCGGCGTATCGGGGATTGGCTTTGGCATCGCGCGCGCGTTCAGCAATGCGGGGATGGAGCTGATCCTGACCTATCGCAACGAAGCGCACCGCGAAGAGGCCGCGCGCTGGTTTGCCGAACAGGGCAGGGCCGAGCCGCGCTTCGTCAAGCTGGACGTGACCGACCGCGAGGACTGGGCGAAGCTCGCCGGGGACGTGGGCAAGGTCCATGTGCTGGTCAACAACGCCGGGGTATCGGTCTTCGGGCCGACCGATGAGGCCAGCCACGACGATTACGACTGGATCATGGGCGTCAATTTCGGCGGGCCGGTCAACGCGCTGGTGGCGATGCTGCCGGGAATGAAAGCGCATGGCGAGGGCGGGCATGTCGTCAATGTCGCCTCGATGGCGGCATTCTGCGCCGGGCCTCAGGCGGGCATCTACACCGCCAGCAAGTTCGCGCTGCGCGGGCTGACCGAATGCCTGCGCTATAACCTTGCGCCCTACGATATCGGCGTCTCGTTGATGTGCCCTGGCCTGACGAAAACCAACGCCTGGGATTCGGCCTTGAAACGCCCCGAGGGATTTGCCGACTCGGGCTTCGCGCCGCCCGACCGCGAGGAACTGGAAACCTTCGGCAAAGGCTTCGATTTCGGCATGGACCCACTGGAAGTCGGCGAAAAGACGTTGCGCGGGATGAGCGAGAATCGCGGACTGATCCTCACGCACCCCGATCACCGCGAGGATTTCGAAGACATCTGCAAGGAGATGTTCGCCGCGCTGCCCGACGAGCCAATCCCCGAGGGCCGCGCCGAGATCGAGCGCCTGCGCCGCGAAGCCAACCGCGCGGCGGCGGAAGGCATGCGGATCGGGCTTGCCGACCTCACCTGAAACCGCCATTGCCGCGCGCGAAACTGAATTCGGAGAATACCATGACTGCACTGCGCACCGACGTCGATCCCGACGGCCTGCTCGAATATTCGGTGGTCTTCACCGACCGCTCGCTCAACCACATGAGCCAGTCGTTCCAGGCGGTGATGCGCGAGATCCATTCCGAACTTTGCGAAGTCTATGGTGCGGACCGCGCGGTCGTGGTGCCCGGCGGCGGCACTTACGGGATGGAAGCGGTCGCGCGCCAGTTTGCGCATGGCAAGAAGGTCATGGTCATCCGCAACGGCTTCTTCTCGTACCGCTGGAGCCAGATCTTCGAAATGGGCGGCATCCCGGCGAGCGAGACCGTGCTCAAGGCGCAGCGGCAGGGCGAGGGGCCGCAGGCTCCTTTCGCGCCGCCGCCGATTGCCGACGTGGTCGCCGCGATCCGTGCGGAAAAACCCGACGTGGTTTTCGCCCGCATGTCGAGACGGCATCGGGCATCATCCTGCCAGACGATTATCTCCGTGCGATTGGCGAGGCGGTGCACGAGCATGGCGGGCTGTTCGTGCTCGACTGCATCGCCTCGGGCTGCATCTGGGTCGATATGCGCGAGGCGAATGTCGACGTGCTGATCTCCGCGCCGCAAAAGGGCTGGTCGGCATCGCCCTGTGCCGGGCTGGTGATGCTCAACGCCAACGCGCTCGAAGCGGCGAAGCACACGCAGTCGAGCAGCTTCGCCGCCGATCTTGGCAAATGGAATGCGATCATGGAAGCCTACCTCGGTGGCGGCCACGCGTACCACGCGACGATGCCGACCGACGCGCTGCGCAAGTTCCACTCAGCGATGATGGAGACCAAGGCGGCGGGCTACGAAACGCTGCGCGATGCACAGTGGCATCAGGGCACCGAGGTGCGCGCGATGCTTGCCAATCGCGGCGTGAAATCGGTCGCGGCGGATGGCTTCTGCGCGCCCGGCGTTGTCGTCAGCTATACCGACGATCCCGACATCCAGACCGGCAAGAAATTCGCCGCGCTGGGGCTGCAGGTTGCGGCCGGCGTGCCGCTGATGGTGGACGAAGGACCGGACTACAAATCGTTCCGCATCGGCCTGTTCGGGCTCGACAAGCTCAAGGACGTGCCCGCCAGCCTCGCGCGGCTTGAGAAGGCTTTCGATGCGGTGTTCGGGGCGGGTTAGGGCGAGTAATCGGGCTTGATCTAACCACACCCGCTCGTGTCGAGCGAAGTCGAGACACGCGCGCGCCAACGTGTCTCGACTTCGCTCGACACGAACGGACTTTGCTGGATTGGAAGTGGCTTAAACCCGCTTACCACCGCGCGCCTGCACCATGTCCTCCCGATTGACTTCGAAGTCTTTCGCATCGTGCCGCTCGCGCAGCTGGCTTTCGGGACCGCCGAAGGTGCGGTTGACCATCGTGCCGCGTTGCACCGCCGGGCGCTCGCTCATCATCGTCACATAGCGGTCGAGGTTCTTGTACTCGTGGACCGAGAGAAACTCCTGTGAGTTATAGGCGGTACGCATCATGTTGCCGTACCAGGGATAGATCGCGAAATCGGCGATGCTCGGCTCGTCCCCGGCGATGAATTTCCGGTCGGCCAGCGCCGTGTCGAGCACATGCATCTGCCGCTTGGTTTCCATCGTGAACCGGTCGATGGCATATTCGATGCGGAACGGTGCGTAGGTGTAGAAGTGGCCGAAGCCGCCGCCGACATAGGGCGCGGAGGCCATCTGCCACATCAGCCAGTTCATTGTCTCGGCCCGCGCGCGCGTCTCGCAGGGCAGGAACGCGCCGAACTTCTCGGCAAGGTGGAACAGGATCGAACCCGATTCGAACAGGTGCAGCGGCGGATCGAAGGTATGATCTGCCAGTGCCGGAATTTTCGAATTGGGATTGATCTCGACAAAGCCGGACGAAAACTGGTCGCCATCGCCGATCGAGATCATCCACGCGTCGTACTCCGCGCCTTCGTGGCCAAGCTCAAGCAGCTCCTCGAGCATGATCGTGACCTTCACGCCGTTGGGCGTGCCCATCGAATAGAGCTGCAAGGGATGCTTGCCGACGGGCAGCGCCTTGTCGTGCGTCGCGCCGGAGACCGGGCGGTTGACGTTGGCGAACGCACCGCCGCTTGGCTTTTCCCAGGTCCAGACCTTCGGCGGGACGTAGCCCGGCGGCTGGTTGTCGGCTGGATCGCTTTCGGGCACTTCTCTTCTCCGGTGAAATTAGTATGTATTGCATACAAAAATGATCGCGCCGTGTCACCGGCTATCAGTCGATCGGTTCACCCGATATCGCTTCGGTCATTTCCGCATCGGCATCGCGCATCGGCAGCAGTGCGAAGAGCACGAGCGCCGCAAGCGAGCCCAGCGACATCAGGGCCGAAACCAGCAAGAGCTGATCGTCGCCGAAGGTCTTGAACAGGAACCCGGCGATGATCGGCGATCCTGCTGCACCCGCGCGCCCGACGCCGAGCACGAAGCCCGTGCCGGTTGCGCGCGCGTAGGCCGGAAAGCCCTGTGCGAAGGCGGCGTAGTAGCCGACGATTGCGCCGTTGGTGAAGAACATCGCCATGATCGCCGCCGCGCGCCAGCCCCAGAGCGTATCGTAGCCTGCACCGAATGCCGCCACCGCAACCGCACCGAGCAGCAGCATGGCGACAGTCGGCAGCTTGATGCTCCAGCGCTTCATCAGGAAGCCGAACAGCAGCCCGCCGATGGCCCCGCCGATATTGGCATAGGTGAGCACCGAGGCAGCTTCGGGCTGGGCATAGCCGGGTGGATAATCCGCCACGATCTTCACCGCCCATTTGAGGATGTAATAGAATGTGATCGTGTGGAACATGTAGCCGAACGCCAGCATCAGCGTCACCGGGCGAAGGCGCGGGTTCGACAGGATGTCGGTCACCTTCGGTTTTGGCGCGTCTGCCACATGGGCGGGAAGTCCGTCGATTTGCGGCTTGCCGAATGCCGAGAGCGTGCGGTTGATCTTGCCGACGGCACCTTCGGGCCGCGTTGCCACATAGAACGCGGTCGTTTCGGGCACGAAGATCAGCACCAGCGGGATCATCGCCGCCGTCACCACCGCGCCGAACAGGAAGACCGCGCGCCAGTCATAAGCTTCGAGCAGCCATGTCTGTGCTGCGAAGCCGCCGATGACTCCGCCCAGCGGATAGCCGATGACATAGATCGCCATCGACAGGCTGCGCCCCGCCTTGCTGGTCGATTCCGCCGTGACCGCGTTGGTCGAGGTCAGCATCCCGCCAATGCCGAGCCCGGTGATGAAGCGCCAGACAGTCAGTTCGTTCACCCCGGATGCGGCATGCGCCATATACATGCCAACGGCCATGACAACGAGGCAGACGAGCATCGTTGGCTTGCGCCCGTACTTGTCGGCAAGACCGCCCAGCAGGATCGAGCCGAAGCCCATGCCGACCAGTTCGGCGGAAAGGACGATGCCGAGCGCATCGCGCGGCACGCCCCATTCGGCGGAAATGCCCGGCGCGGCAAAGGCGCTCGACAGCACGTCGAACCCGTCGAGCGCGTTGAGCGCCACCATGATCGCGACAACGACATATTGCCGCCAGTTCATCGGATTGTCGTCGAGTATCTGCTTGGGATCCTGCGTTGCCATGCCTGTTATCCTGTCCCCGTTGGTTTCCGGCCGAAGTTATCGCTCCGTTGTCCGGTCGATCCTAGGTCTCGCTCAATTCGCGGCTGTGTATTCGCGTAAGCAGGCCGATCAGTGTCTCGACCTCAGCGTCGGAGAAGCGTGATTTGAGCCAGTCCTCATGCTCGCGGATGGCCGCCTTTGCCTTGACCAGCGCCTTTCTGCCCGGGTTCGTCAGGTTCAGCGTCTGCTTGCGCCCGTCGTTCTTCGACTTGCCGCGCTTGAGGTAGCCGCGCGCTTCCAGCCGGTTGACGATTGCCATTGTCGTTGCGCGATCCATGCGCATCAGCTTGGCAAGATCGGTCTGCGAAATGTCCGGATGGTCATCGACCAGCCAGAGCACCGAAACCTGCTTCTGCGTCAGATCGAGGTCGGTAAATGTCTCGGTGAAATGCCGATAGGTCGCGCCATGCGCGAGGCGGATATGAAACCCGACGATATTGCGGATTTCGCCAATGTCCTCGTCGCCCTCGACATGCGGTGTCGTGGGCACGAGGGTCTCTTTAGGTCTTGCCATCCCGGTCTCCCCGCGTGATTGTTAGTGCTGCATACAAACAATGTCGAGAGATATGCCATGGCCGAGTTTCCGCAGACCCCCAGCTATACCGGCTTCAATACGCCTTCGCGGATCGAGGCCGACATCGCCAACCTTTCGCACGAGGGTACAATTCCCGCAGAGCTGAACGGCGCGTTCTTTCGCGTGCAACCCGATCCGCAGTTCCCGCCCCGGCTTGGCGACGATATCGCCTTCAACGGCGACGGCATGATTACGCGGTTCCACATCCACGACGGCCAGTGCGATTTCCGCCAGCGCTGGGCAAAGACCGACAAGTGGAAGCTCGAAAACGAAGCGGGCAAGGCGCTGTTCGGGGCTTATCGCAACCCGTTGACCGATGATGAATCGGTCAAGGGCCGATATCGTTCCACCGCCAATACCAATGCGTGGATATATGCCGGCAAGCTATGGGCGATGAAGGAAGACAGCCCGGCGCTGCTGATGGACCCGGCAACGATGGAGAGCGAGGCCTTCGAGACCTGGCAGGGCCGGATGAAGAGCCAGACCTTTACCGCCCATCCCAAGATCGACCCGAAGACCGGCAATATGGTCGCAATCGGCTATGCCGCATCGGGCCTGTGCACCGACGACGTATCCTACATGGAGATCGCACCCGATGGCGAACTGGTGCGCGAGGCATGGTTCAAGGTGCCCTACTACTGCATGATGCACGACTTCGGGATCACCGAGGATTACCTGCTGGTCCACATCGTGCCCTCGATCGGATCGTGGGAGCGGCTGGAAAAGGGCTTGCCGCATTTCGGCTTCGACACCACGATGCCGGTCTACCTCGGCGTGATCCCGCGCAAGGACGGCGTGGCGGACGAGGACATCCGCTGGTTCAGGCGCGACAACTGTTTTGCCAGCCACGTCGTCAATGCCTGGCAGGAAGGGAGCAAGATCCATTTCCTGATCCCGGAATCGAAAAACAACTTCTTTCCGTTCTTCCCCGACGTTCACGGCGCGCCGTTCAAGCCCGAGGAATCGGTGACGCATATCACCGACTGGGTGGTCGACATGGCGAGCAACGGCGACGAGTTCGAGAGGATCGAGCGCCTGACCGATACCTTCTCCGAATTCCCGCGCATCGACGACCGCTTCACGGGGCAGAAAACGCGCTGGACATGGGGGCTGGAAGTCGATTTGAAGCGCCCGATCGAGGCGGTTGGCGGCAGCGCGGGCGGCGCGCCGATGAACTGCCTGTTCCTCAAGGACCTGGAAACGGGCGCGGAACAGCACTGGTGGGCCGGGCCGACGAGTACGCTCCAAGAGCCGTGCTTCATCCCGCGCAGTGCCGACGCGCCCGAGGGCGACGGCTGGATCGTGCAGGTCTGCAATCGGCTCGAAGAGCGCAATTCTGACCTGCTGATCTTCGACGCACTGGAGATCGAGAAAGGCCCGGTCGCGATCGTCCATATCCCGATCCGCCTGCGTTTCGGACTGCACGGCAACTGGGCCAATGCCGACCAGATCGGGCTGGCGGCGTGACATCGGCGATCACGCGCCGACAGGTAAACGCGGGACTGGCAGGCACGGGCATTGCGCTTGCTGCCTCCCCCGCATTGGGAAGGACAAGTGCAATGGATGACGTGACCAGACACGACAGCGGACCGATGCTGATTGGCGAAGGCGAAGAGGGCGTGCTGCGCCCCGGCCTCGAATTCGTTTACGAGGCTGGCGGCAACCTGCTGCCCCCGCGCGAGATCGGCAAGACCGTCGATGGTGCGCGGCGGATCATCCCGATCCTCGAAGGCGGCTACGTCAAGGGGCCGAAGATCAGCGGCAAACTTATGGGCAACGCCGCCGACTGGCAACTGACCCGGCTCGACGGGGTGACCGTGGCCGATGCGATCTATGCCATCGAATGCGACGACGGCACCCTGATCCAGATCCGCAACACCGGCCTGCGCCATGGCCCGGACGAGGTGATGGAAAGGCTCAGGGCGGGGGAGGATGTCGATCCCACCGAATACTATTTCCGCACCGTGCCCCAGTTCATCGCGCCGGTTGGCGCGTACGACTGGATGAACAAGTCGATCTTCGTCTGCTCCGGCGCGCGCTACGCCAGTTCGATCAAGCTCTGGGTCTGGCGGGTGACTTGAACTCAATCAGGTAGCGCGCTACCTTCTTGCCATGAACGACGAAAGCCCGCGCAAGCTGAGCAAGTTTCAGCGATACCGCGCCCGTAAAAAGGCGGCGGGGCTCAAGGAATTGCGCATGTGGGTTCCGGATTCCGCAAGCCCGCAAGTCAAGGCGCAGCTGGCGGCATTCTACGAATACGAGCGCGACGCCAGCGACGAGCGCAAGGCAATGGAATTCGTCGAAGCTGCGACTGCCGATATGCTCAGGGATTTGCCCGATTGAAGCGCGGCGATCTCGTGACGGTTGCCAATTCCGGCGACTACGGGAAACCGAGACCGGCAGTCGTAGTGCAGGCCAATGATGTATCAGGCACGCAATCCGTTCTCGTCTGTCCGTTGACCGGAAGCCTTGCTCCTCCCGTTCCTTTCAGGGTGAGGATCGAGCCGGACGAGCACAATGGCCTCAAGAAGCAGTCGGATGCAATGACCGACAAGCTGACCGCAGTCTTGCGATCGAAATGTGGTCCGGCATTCGGTAAGGTGTCCGACGATGTCCTCGATGAAATCGAACTGGCATTGAGTTTTATTCTCGGCCTTGCCGAATAGCGGTCAATCGACCTTGATCTGAACCAGCGTCGGCCCTGCGCTCGCGAATGACCATTCGAGTGCTGCATCGAGTTCGTCGAGGGTATCCACCCTGCGCCCGGCAACGCCCATGCTCTCGGCCAGTGCGGCAAAGTCGATGCCGTCGATCTTCGTTCCTGGCGCCGCGTTCATCCCGAAGGTGCTCGCGAAAGATTCAAGCGCCGCATAGCCGCCGTTGTCGAGGATCAGGAAGCTGACATTGGCGCGTTGCTCGGCGGCGCTCCAGAGACCCTGGATAGTGTAGAGCGAGGAGCCGTCGCCGAGCAGGCAGAGCACCTTTGCCTCCGGCATTGCGCGGGCAACGCCGATGGCGGCGGGCAGGCCGTAACCGAGGCCACCCGAAGCGGTGGTGAAGAACCCGCGCTCCCGCAGGACCGGCAGGTGATCGTGCATCGGTCCGCGCGCGGTCGGGGCTTCTTCGACGAGCACCGAGTGCGCCGGGCGTAGCGCGGCGATGCGCGCGAGGACATGGGCCGCGCTCATCTCTGGCTCGGGCCGTGCGGCGCGCGGGCAGGGGGCGCGCTCTCCGGTCTCGGGCAGCGACGCGGTCAGCGCCGCCATGCCCTGCGCAACATCGCCGAGCACGCCAATCCCGCCGGGCAGGGCGGAAAGATGGCGCGGGTCTTCGCTCAACAGCGCGAGGCTCGCTCCCTCCGGCCAGTGCGGGCCGAACCCCTCGGCGTGGTAGGTGAAGGCGGGCGCTCCGGCGACCAGGATCGCATCGTAGGGTGCAAGCAAGTCGACGATCTGTTCGCGGAATGCCGGGAGGAACCCGACGAAACGCGGGTGGTCTTCCGGGAAGCACTCGCGCGCAGCCATCGGCGCGGTCCAGACATCCGCGCTGATCCTTTCGGCGAGTGCGATGGCTTCGCGCCACCCCCCGCAGCGCGCAACGCCCGTGCCCAGCACCAATGCAGGCCGCTGCGCCGCTTGCAGCATTGCCGCTATGCGTGCGATCCCCTCTGGCGCAGGTGGCATCGCCAGCGTCAGTTCGGGGAGCTGCGGCATATCGCACTCACGGTCCCAGTCATCGACCGGGACCGAGACGAAGACCGGACCCATCGGCGGCGTCATCGCGATGTGGAACGCGCGGGCGAGGGCGGCAGGCACGTCTTCGGCGCGCGCTGGTTCGCAGGCCCATTTGACGAAGGGCTGCGGAAATTCGGTCGCGCGTTCGGCTCCCAGAAACGGGTCGAACGGCAGGATCGAGCGCGCCTGTTGCCCCGCCGTCACGACCAGCGGGGTGCCGTTGCGGTAACTGGTGAACAGGTTACCCAGCGCGTTGCCGGTCCCCGCCGAGCTGTGCAGATTGACCAGCGCCGGGCGGCGGCTCGCCTGCGCATAGCCATCGGCCATCGCGATCACGACCGCTTCATTAAGCCCCAGAACATAAGGCATCCCATCGGGCAGCGCGCGCAGCATCGGCAGTTCGGTCGAGCCGGGATTGCCGAACAAGGCATCGACACCGAAATGGCGGAACACGGCAAAGGCGGCATCGCGCACGGTGGTCATTCGCTGGCTCCCGCACGGTCTAGCAGCGCAGCTTCATCCCGCTGCGAGCGGCCCGCGATCACCAGCAGCATCACCGCGATTGGGATTGCGGCGATGTTCACGCTCAGCATCGCATTGCGCAAATTGCCGGTCGCGTCGGAGATCATCCCGACAAGGTACGGCCCGATGCCGAGGCCCAGTATCGTCATCGCCAGCAGGTAAACCGAACCTGTAATCGCCCGCATTCTCGGCAAGACCTGCTCGTAGAGAATCGCGTAAAGTGGCGGCAGCCAGCCGGTCAGCACGACACTGTAGAGCACGAAGCGCAGGTAGAAATCGCCCGCTGTCGGCGCGAAATAGACCCAGAACGAAAGCAGCGGCGAGACCGCCATAGCGAAGAGCGCCACCCACGCGCGGCCCGATGACGGAAACTTCACATGCAGCTTGTCCGAAAGCGGTCCCCATATCAGCGGTCCGATGATGCCGAGCGCCGCCGAGATAAATCCGAACTGCAACGCCGCCTCTTTCAGCGAGAGATCATAAGTCTGGATCAGGAAGGTCGGGTTGAATGCCATCATCCCGTAATTGATCACCGATTGCAGCGTGCCGATCGCCATGCACATGATCAGCGTCGGCGAGCGCGAGATGACGCGGAACGCCTGCGCATCGGTTAGCCGCATGTTCTGGATCACGTTGATCAGGACATAGAGCCCGAAGCCGATCACCGACCATTGCAGTGCGTGCGGGTCTATCGCGAGCTTGCCAAGCCGCAGCGGCGGGCGCGGCGAGAAGCTGCTGGTCACATGCCACAGGCCGAGCATCGTGACGGAAATCGCGGCCAACCAGACGACGTTGTTTCGCCATGTCCGCGATGGTGCGCCGAGCCTTTTGAAGCTTGCCCAGGCGGTGAGCGGCAGGATCGAGGTGAGCACCTGACCGCCTGCGCGGAAGGGGTGGGGGTCTTCGGGTGTTTCGATCCCGTCCATTGTCCCGCGCGGCGGCTCCTTCAGGAACCAGAGCAGCGGGGCAAGCGCAAAGCCGGGCAGGGCGGCAACAAGAAACGCGAACTGCCATCCCGCCAGCCCGAGCGGCGCGGCGCCGGCGGGATAGGCATTCTCCCACCAGTCCGCTGCCAGCCCGCCGAGGATCAGCGATCCGCCAAGCCCCAGCGCGATCGCCGATGCCAGTACCGACATGACGAAACCGCGGCGCTGCTTTGGCCAGTAGTCATAGACCAGAGATGTCCCCGCCGGCTGCGATGCTGCCTCGCCAATACCAACGCCAAGGCGCGACACAGCCAGCATCGCAAAGCTCGATGCCGCACCTGCCATTGCCGTCGCCGCCGACCAGGTGACTATGCAAAGCGCCAGCAGCCTCGTCCTGATCCAGCCATCCGCCACGCGCCCGAGCGGCAGCGAGAACAGCGCGTAGAACAGCGCAAAGACGGTGCCGTAGAGCAGCCCCATCTCGGCATCGCCAATCGCAAGGTCGGCCTTGATCGCGGGCGCAAGGATCGCGAGGATCTGCCGGTCAAGCAGGCTCAGCGCCTGCGTCAGCGAGACCAGCGCCAGCGCATAGCCTGCACCTTTCATCGGCCGGTCGGGAAGGGCCGCCCCGCTCACAGGTTGAACCAGCGCTCGGCGTTGGTCTGGAAGAACTTTTTCTTCTGCGCTTCGGGGATGGCGAGGTTGTCCATCATCCGCACCTCGTCGGCGACGTATTCGTAGGGGTAATCCATCGCATACATCACCCGGTCCTCGCCCATGACCTCGATCATCAGCTTGACCGCCGGTTCGAACGGCAGGCCCGAACAGGTGCCGAGGAAATTGTTGCGCATGTAGTGGAACAGGTCGTGCTTCAATGGCTTGATCCGCTCGTAGCGCTGCGAGCGGACGCCTGCCTGATGCATGTAATTGGTGCGGTAGAGCCAGAACGGCAGCGCCTCGCAGCCGTGCCCGGCCATGATCTGAAGGTCGGGATAACGGTCGAACAGCCCCGAGGTGACGAGGCGCAGCAGGTGGTAGCTGGTCTCCACCGCAAAGCCGAATATCGCGCCATCGAGCCCGGCATCGACCATCCCGCCCATCATCTCGTCTGGCAGCGTCGCCGGGTGGATGTAGAGCGGCTGGCCAGTGTCGGCGAGGGCGCGGAAGATCGGGTCGAACTGCGGCTCGTCGAGATAATGACCCTGCGTGTGGCTGTTGACCTGGACGCCTTTGAAGCCAAGTTCGCTTGCGCCGCGCCGGATTTCGGCCGCCGACCATTCCGGGTCCTGCGGGGCGACGGCGGCCATGCCGATAAAGCGGTCGGGATGCGCGGCGCAGCGTTCGGCGAGGTAATCGTTGGCGCGGCTGGCGATGCCCTTGGCTTCCTCGGTGTCGAGGATCGGCTGCACTCCTGGGCTGGTTAGCGCAAGGATTGCCTTATCGATTCCGGTCTCGTCCATGTGGGCAAGGCGCATTTCGCCAAGGTCGAGCAGGCGGTCCATGATCTGCGTTGCGCGCTGCGACGGGCTGGTGGCGTAGAAGCCCCAAAGCGAGACAAGGCCCTTGTCGGCGGTGCCATCGTCGACCATTCGCAGGAACACGTCGATCTGCTCGCGCGTGGCAAAGGCTTCCTCGGTCGCAATCCGCAAATAGCCGCGATCGCCGCCGGTTTTGAGTTCGTGGGTCATGGCAGCCTAGCCCTCGTGCACCGTCTTCAGGACCATGCAGGCCATCAGCCCTTCCGGGCCGTCCTCATGTCCGTGGCCCGACCATTTGACGCCGCCGAAGGGGGTGTCGGGGCCGCCGAGCATCGTCGTGTTGACGCAGAACATGCCGGTTTCGATCTCGCGCGCGAGCCGCTTCTGGCGGGCGGCGTCGGTGGTCCAGCTGTAAGCGGCGAGGCCGTAGGGCAGGCGGTTGGCCTCGGCGATCATGTCCTCTTCCTTGCCGAAAGGATTGATGATCGCGACCGGACCGAAGGGTTCCTCGTTCATGATCTGGGCGTCGAGCGGGACTTCGGAGAGGACCGAGGGGGCGTAAAAATAGCCCTGATTGCCGATCCGCTCGCCGCCGCACAGAAGCTTGCCGCCACGTTCCTTCGCATTGCCGATCAGGCGGTCCATCGCTTCGGGGCGGCGCGGGTTGGCCATCGGCCCCATCTGCGTGCCTTCCTCCAGCCCGTTGCCGACCTTGATCGCCTTCGCGCGCTCTGCAAAGCCGTCGCGGAAGCGCTCGAAGACATCCTCCTGCACGATGAAGCGCGTCGGGCTGACGCAGACCTGTCCGGCGTTGCGGTATTTGCCCGGCACCATCGTATCGAGCACCTTGTCGACATCGACATCGTCGAAGACCAGCACCGGACCATGTCCGCCCAGTTCCATCGTGGTGCGCAGCATGTTGTCGGCGGCAAGCTTCATCAGATGCTTGCCGACCACGGTGGAGCCGGTGAAGCTCAGCTTGCGGATCGTGTCGCTGGCTAGCAGATGACGCGAAACTTCGTCGGGCACGCCGAACACCGCCCGCCCCGCCTCGGGCGGCAGCCCTGCATCGAGCAGGCATTGCAGGATGGCGAGCCCGAGGCAGGCGTTTCCTCCGCCGTCTTCATGATGACCGAACAGCCCGCCGCGACCGGCGCGCCCAGCTTGCGGCCCGGATTTCCGATGGGGAAGTTCCACGGCGAGAAGGCGGCAACCGGCCGACCGGCTCTATAAACGACCGAAGAGCGCATCCCTTCGGGTCGCACCAGCTGGTACCGCTAGACGCGCTGCGTTTCGCCTGCGTAGAAATTGAACAGGCCCACGTTCATCAGCACTTCGATGCGCGTTTCGGCGAGCGGCTTGCCCTGTTCCATCGTCGCGATGCGCGCGATTTCTTCCTGCCGTTCGAGCATCAGCTTCGCCGCGCCCTGCAACACCGCAGCGCGCTGCTGCGCCGGGGTCTTGCGCCAGATCTCGAACCCGCGCCTTGCCGCATCGAGCGCACGGTCGAGATCTTCGGGGTTCGCCAGCGGCAATTCGCCCAGCGGTTCACCCGTGGCCGGATTGACCACAGTATGCGTGCGCCGCCCGCCGCCCGAGACTTTCTCGCCGTCGATCAGCATGTGCAGGGATGGGTAGTCGGTCATTCTTGTGTCCTTGAACTGGATCAGCGGCCCATCGCTTCGAGCCGGATCACTTCCTCACGGTAAGGCCGGATCGCGCGGTACATCAGGAAGACCGCGAGCGGCAGGATGGTGCAGGCGGTAAACAGGATCGCGTTGCCGAGATCCTTGGTCACATAGTCGGACACGAACCCGATGAACCACGAGCCGAACGCGCCGAAGAAGGTGAACATGAAGAGGTAGAACGCCGTCACCTGCCCGCGCATGTCGTTGGGCGCGACGCGCTGAATCGCGGCGTTCTGCGGCACTGCTCCGGCGATGGCGAAGAACGGCGAAAGGCCGAAGACCAGCGTCGACCAGAACGGATCGGGGATCGACAGCGCCAGAATAATCATCACTGTCGTCCCGGTAAACGCAAGCGTGGCCGCGCGTACGTTGGCGTCCTTGTAACGCTTCGCCAGCCACTCGACGCCCCAGCCGCCGACGATCATCCCCGCGATCGAGGCAGCCAGCGCGACCGGGCCGATCAGGTCGCCGATCTGCTGCGCGGTCCAGCCGAACTCGCGCATCAGATAGGGCACGCGCCAGAACAGGATGCCGAACGATTCGACCGAGCTGAGCGCCAGTGCGCCGAACATCGGGTAATAAACGCCGCGCCCGGCATGGATCGCGCGGGCAGCGTCGAAGCCCATGAAGGTGATGATCTTGCGCCCGAGCGACGCGTCTTTCGGGACATGCGGCCCGTCTTCTCGCGGCGCCAGTCGCTGCGGTTCGCGAATGAGCAGGAACAGCAGCCCGGCAATGATCGAGGGCAGCGCGAGGTAAAGCAGTACCCATTGCCAGTTGTAGATCGAGAGCCCGAGGAAAGGCGTGTCCGGCCAGGCGGTCGATGCCGTGACCAGCCGTCCGCCGATGACGGGGCCGAGCGTCGTGCCGCCGATAAACCCGAACTGTAGCAGCGCAAAGGCGCGCGTGAGCTTTTCGGGCGGAAAGGCGTCGGCGAGCAGCGAGTAAGAGGCGGGCGCATGTGCCGAACCGCCTGCCGCAAGGAAGACACGGGTGCCGATGAACTGCATGAACGTCTGGGCAATGCCGGACAGTGCGATCAGGACGCCGACAACTGCCGAGCTGCCCGCCAGCACATATTTGCGCGGGTAAATATCGGCAAGGCGGGCGAGCGGGATGCCGACGAAGAAATAGCAGATGATCGTTGCCGGGCCTGCGAGGAAGCCAAGCTGTGTATCGGTAAGGCTGAAGTCCTTCTTGATGCTTTCGGCCAGCATGCCGAACACGACCTGATCGAGGAACGACATGAACGTCGCCAGCACGATCACGAAGAGCGCCCAGTAGCGCGCGGGCATCGAAGGCCAGACTTTCTCGACTGCGGAGGGCGCCTGTTCCTCGACCCCAACTCCCGGTGTGACCGGACCTGCCATATCCCCTCCTGCGATAGCCGGATTCGTTCCGGTCAATTTTGTTAGTCTTGCATACAAATTGCGTCTGGTGAATAGTCCATCGGCAAGGTGCACCATCTGGATGCGCAATAGGAGAGGAAAATGCAGGATCTGCCGGGCAAAACGGCATTCGTGACGGGCGGGGCGAGCGGTATCGGCCTTGGAATCGCCAAGGCGCTGCTGGGCGCGGGGATGAATGTCGTCATTGCCGATATTCGCCAGGACCATCTCGACGCCGGGTCGGCTGAACTCGATGGCGGTGAGCGGGTCATGGCGGTGCAGCTCGATGTTACCGACCGCGCCGCCTATGCCGCCGCTGCCGATGCTGTGGAGGCGAAGTTCGGCAAGATCCACCTGCTGGTGAACAACGCAGGCGTTGCGGTTGTTGGCCCGACCGAGCTTGCGACCTTTGCCGACTGGGACTGGGTGATGGGTGTCAATCTTGGCGGCGTCATCAATGGCGTCACGGTCATGCTGCCGCGCATCCTGTCGCATGGCGAGGGCGGGCATATCGTCAACACCTCCTCGATGTCGGGTATGGTGCCGGTGGGCGGGACGACGATCTATTCGACCGCCAAGGCCGCGGTGCTGACAATGATGGAAACGATGCGCCCCGAACTCGAATCGCGCGGCGTGATCTGTTCGGCCTTCTGTCCCGGCGCGGTGCAATCGAACATTGCGGCGGCAGGAGAAACACGGCCCGACGACCTTGCCGAAACCGGCTATGCCGAGGCGGACAAGGGTCGGCAGGACGGCGGCCAGTTCTTCCACCTCTACATGACCAAGGAAGAGGTCGGCGAGCGCGTGCTGGAGGGCATTCTCAATGACGAGCTCTATATCCTGACGCACAGCGAATTCCTGCCCGGCGTTACCGACCGGGCCAATGCGATGATTTCTTCGGTGCCGGTCAAGCGCCCGCAGAACGAGGACTACAAGAGCACCTTCGCAATGCTGTTCAACTCGCCGATCTGGGCGGATGAGATCGCGCGGCAGAAGGAATTGAAGGGTTAGAACAACTAGCCCCCCCCTCTTCAGAGGAGGGGGTTGGGGGTGGTGTTGAAGCGCACGGCGACTGCCCCACCCCGTTGCGACTAGGCGCCGCTTCGCGCCACCAAGTCTCACTGCCCCTCCCCTGAAGGAGAGGGGGTTATGGAGGATTTATGATCGATTTCGCAGGACGTACCGCATTCGTTACCGGCGGCGCCAATGGCGTTGGCATCGGACTGGTCCGCGCGCTTCTCAACGAAGGGTGCAGGGTCGCGATGGCCGACATTCGCGAGGATCATATCGAGCGCGCGCTGGCGACCCTCGACAACCGCGAGGTGATGGGCGTCAAGGTCGACGTTTCCTCGCGCGAGGGCATGGCGCAGGCCGCCGATGAGGTCGAGGCGAAGTTCGGACCCGTAACGCTGCTGTTCAACAATGCGGGCGTGAACCTGTTCCAGACCATCGAGGACAGCTCCTATTCGGACTGGGACTGGCTGATGGGTGTGAACCTGCACGGCCCGATCAACGGCTGCATGACCTTCGCGCCGCGCATGATCGCGCATGGCAAGGGCGGCTATATCGTCAATACTGCCTCGATGGCGGGCTGGCTCGCTTCGGGATCGCCGGGCATCTACAACACCACCAAGTTTGCGGTGCGCGGGCTGACCGAAAGCCTGCGCTGCTCGCTTGCCGACAAGGGGATCGGCGTTTCCTGTGTCTGCCCGGGGCTGGTGAAAAGCTACATCTACGCCAGCGACGACATCCGCCCGAAGGAACTGATGGATGGCGCAAAGCCGGTCAATACCGAAGGCGTCGAGCGGCTCGCCGGCATGCACGAGGTCGGCATGGAGCCCGACGTTATCGCCGCGCGCATCCTTCAGGGTATGCGCGAGAATCAGGCCTATATCTTCCCGATGCCCGACCACAAGGAAGAGCTGGAAGCCTATTTCGAAGAAGTGATCGGCGACTATCGCGACTATCCGCAGGATCCCGGCTATGACGAGCGGATCAAGATCGAAGCCATGCGCCGCGCCGGGTACGAAGCGGCAAGAGCAGCAGCACGGAAGACAGTTTGAGGAGAGAGTCCATGAAGGTCAACGCACTCGATCACGTCAATATTATCACCGACGATCTCGACGCGACTGCGACGTTCTATGAGGAACTGCTCGGTCTCGACCGCCGCGACGGCCCGCCGCCGCTGACGCCGCAGAACTGCCAGTGGATGTACGACCTTGAGGACCGCCCGATCCTGCACATCAACTCGCAGGATTGCCCGCGCTTCTATGATCGCGAAACAAAGTCCGGCCCGACCGGAGCAGTGCATCATGTCGCGCTCAATTGCTCGGGCTATGACGAGATGGTCGCGCGGCTCGACGGTCGCGGCATGGCCTACGAGGTGAACCTCGTCGAGGCGATTGGCCTCAGGCAGATTTCACGATGGACCCCAACGAAGTGTTGCTGGAGTTGAACTTCTTCGGGGATTAGGTGCAGATTCGTCCGCGCGGGCAAGACCGCGACAGGTGGCCGGGGAGGGACGCCGCGATGCGCAAGTTTGCGGGCGTGATCTGGTCCATTATCAAGTTTCTCGTCGCTGGCTGGGGCCGGCCTTGATAGCGCTTGCTATATGGAACTACCTGTTTCCACCCCTACCGGAAATTCTCGGAAATCCCGCCGCACTTATCCTGCAGGCAGGAGTACTACTGACGGCCATTGCCGCAGCGTTGCTTTGGCGCGGCTCACCAGCGAAGAAGCGGCACGCCAGCATACTGGGCATTGCTGCAATGCTGGGGTCTGTCGTCGCTGCCTGGCAATTCTGGTCAGCCGGGCAAGGCTTCCGCGAGGAGATCGTTCGCTTTGACAGCGAGGGCGCAACCTTGGTCGGGACCTTGTATCTTCCAGAGTCGAAAGGCCCGCATCCCGGAATCGTCTTTGTCCACGGTTCGGGGAATATGCCCCGTTCGGCAAATATGCCAATGGGCAGCTCGCTGGCGCGCAGGGGTTATGTCGTGCTGTCTTATGACAAGCGCGGAGTCGGCGATTCAGGGGGTCAATACGAGTGGGAACGCAACTATTGTCCGGATAATCTCGATCTGCTCGCCCGTGATGCGGTCGCGGCGATGGGCGTCTTGCGCAATCGCCGCGAGGTGCGCGCCGATGCCGTCGGGCTTATCGGTCAGAGCCAGGGCGGTTGGATCGTGCCGCGGGCAGCCGCAAGGGATCCGGACACAGCCTTCATGCTTCTGCTCGTCGGCCCAACTGATACGACCCACGCAATTATCAAGCATGAACGCTACCGCCTTGGGGTGATAGAGGGCGACAAGGAAATGAAAGTCGCGAGCGCGTTCGCACTGCTTGGTCCGGGCGGTCGAATATTCGCGACGGGATGACGCCCGATCAGGCTTTCGTCGAAGCGCAGAAGACTTCGCCGAAGCTTCTCTGCCCCTCGTTCGATCCGTTGCCTGACCTCCGAGAACTGACAGTTCCCGGTCTATGGGTGCTGGGCGAACAGGACTGGATTGTTCCTGTTGGCACGACTACCCATAAGCTTGACACCTTGCGGCGCGAAGGCAAGCCTTACGAATATCGCAAAGTGCCTGAGGTTGGCCATTTGCTGTATGGAAATTCAGAACCGGTTGACGATGAGATCAATTCGTGGCTGTCACGGGTGACGATGCAATAAGCGATTTCGCAATTATCGCGCCAGCCCCACCATGATTTCGAGCAACTGCTCGGGCTGCCCCGCCATCACGTCATGGCCGCAATCGGCCTCGTGGTATTGCCAGGCCGGATCGTCTTTCACCTGCTTGGCGAAACGGCGGAACGGGGTCGGCTCCCAGCTTTTCGCGAAGACATAGGCGCGGCGGGGGATTTTCGCTTCCTCGCCGGTATAGCGCACCGCTTCGGTCAGCGTCAGCAACGGATGCTTGCTGATGCGCTCGTTCTCTTCACCCATGATCGGGGCAACGAGGCCGGGGGTGAACTTCTGGCTGTCGATATAGTGGCGGTGCTCAAAATCGCCGGTCACGACCCAGAGCGATTGCCCGTCCCCCGGCAGGAAGGCGTCGATATAGGCTATCGCGTCGATCCGCGCGCCCAGCCAGGTGGCGACGCCGGTGATGACCATCCCGCCATAGGAATGCCCGGCGAGCACGAAGCGCTCGAAACCGGCTGCTTCGATCTGTTGGCAGACGTCGTCGATGTGGTCGGTGAGCGTAATCCCCGGATGCAGCGCATGGCGCAGTTTGCCAAGCCCGGTCAGTTCGGCGACGAGCACCCGATGGCCTGCCGTCTCAAGCTCCTCGGCGAGCCGGTCGTACGCCCAGCCGCCGCCCCAAGCGCCGTGGACGAGAACGTAGTTCGCCATCGGCGGATCACTCGCCGTATTTGGCGTTGTAGTTCACAATCCAGTCGACTGTGTTCTTCACCCCGCCGAAGGGGTAGAAGTGCAGGCGCACGCGGCCATGCTCGTTGCCGAGCTTGGCGGCGAATTCGTCGACCAGCCGGTCAGGGCCCGCGGTGCCGATCAGGTTGGTCAGCGATACGCCGTACTTGCGCATGACCGAAGCCGAGGCACCGACGCCGCAACGCGCGGCGAAGCGCAGCAGTTTCTTGATCCCTGCCGGGCCGGGCACGCCGATACGGATAGGGGTATCGATGCCGCGATTGCGCGCCTTGCGCAGCCATTCGAGGAAGGCATCGGGATCGAAGCCGAATTGCGTGACAACCAGCGGGGCCATGCCGCGTTGCTCGATGTCGATGATCTTGGTTTGCAGGATGTCCCAGGCCTGCGGGTCGGTCATGTTCGGGTGGCCTTCGGGATGGCCGCCGACGCCGATTGCCTTGATACCGGTCTTCTCGAAGGTGCCGGTGGCGATGAGCGCAGAGGTATCGAAGAACGGACCCTGCGGCTCGGGCGGATCGCCCGCGACGACGAAGCAGCGCGTCACGCCTGCCTGATCGACGACCGCCGAAAGATAATCCTCGAACTCTGCCTGGCTGAGGATACGCCGTGCCGAAAAGTGCGGCATGGGTTCGAACCCAAGCTCACGCACGGCAACGGCAGCGGCGATGCGCGCGTCCTGTTCCTCGCCGGGCAGAAAGGTCACCGCAACCGGTGTGGCGGGCGGCATTTGCGGTGCCGCCTCGCGCAGGCTCTCGACATCCTTGGCGGTTATCTCGATCGAGTAGCCGTCAAGGATGCCGTCGGGCGGCAAGTCCCAGTTGGGGTGGATGCTCGAAGCTGAGGTGGACATTGGCGTTCCCCCTCAAAGACCCTTCGAGCGCCAGCCCTCCTGATAGGTCTCGCGCGCGACGCGGCTGTAAGGCACCGGCGAGACAATCGCGCGTACCGAAAGCTGCTTGTGCGGCTCGACCGTGGTCTTGCCGGTGCCGCCGTTCTCTTCGCCCCAGAGCACGCGCACCTCGCTGCCTTCCGGAACGTCGGCATCAACCGTCGCCAGCGAGAGCGCCTGCTTCTCGTTGTACGAGTAACCGGTGAACATCGAGAAGCCGAGGTGCTTGCCATCGGCATCGGTCACAGCATCGTAGTTCGAGCTGGCATAGTTGGCGAGCGGCACGTCGAAGAACTTGTACTGGTCGCCGTCGGGATCGAACAGGCTGGCCATGATCTTGGCCATGTCTTCCGGGTGCCAGGCGAGCGTGACCTTCTTGCGCTGCTTGGCCGGGTCGAGACCTTCGAGCGCTTCGCGCCCGTGGAAGTCATGGTCGAATTTCACGAAGTTGCCGTAACCCAGCTCCCACGGGTTGAGGTAATAGTCCTCGATATTGTCGGAAACGTAAGAGCCGCCGATTGAGCCAGTCGCTTCGTAGCTGTCGGCACCGAGCCATTCGCGGAAGCCCTTGAGCTTGTCGCCGGTGTAGATCGCCGGGAGCGGTGAGGGGATCCAGCCCGATTCGAGCGTGTTCGACGGATAGGCGCGGCTGCCGCAGGGGATCAGTCCGAATTCCTTGCCGGCCTCAAGGATTGCGGCACGGATTTCTTCCTGCTCTTCATAGGGGCCCCAGATTTCGAGGCCCGGCGCGCCCGACATGCCGTGGCGCAGCGTGCGCACTTCGCGCCCGGCGATGTTCATCGTCGACATGTTGAAGAACTTGAGCTGTTCGAGCGGGCCGCCGTGCAGTTTTTCGATCACGTTCCATGCCTGCGGGCCCTGAATCTGGAAGCGCCATTCCTTGCGGGTGACGGGCTTGCCCATCGGGCGCATCGGCGAGCGGTCGTCAAGCTCGATCTCGCAGTCGTAACCGCCGGTCTCGCCATGATAGCGCAGCCAGTTGGAGGCGGGCGCGCGGCCGACGTAGGTGAACGATTCTTCTTCTTCCCAGAAGATGATGCCGTCGCCGATGACATGGCCATAAGGCGTGGTCGGGACGTACTGCTTCGCCTTGTTGACCTTCCAGCCTTTCGAGCTGTTGATCATCGTGTCGGACAGCAGCTTGTGCGCGTCTTTCCCGCGAATGTAGAGGTTCACCATGTGGTGCGACTGGTCGAACAGAACGGCCGAATGCTGCCAGGCCCACTGCTCGGAGCGCCAGTTGGAAAACTCGGGCGCAACCACCGGATAGACATAGGCGCCGAGCTGCGAGTTGCGCAGCATGCTGACGATGTTGTCGGTACCAGCGAGAACCTGTTCGAGATTTGAAGCCATTCTTCCTCTCCATTCGAGCTTGAATTTTGTATGCAACGCTTACAATATATTGCTATCGCTGCAAACGGAAAAGGCGGTAACGGCGAGCATACGCCGACAAGTGGGAGAATTGCCAATGGCCGAAGTCCAGATCCTGACGCTGTCCTGTGTCGACAAGCCGGGCATCACTGCGCGCGTGACGAGCTATCTGTTCGAGCGAGGGTGCAACATCCTCGAAGCGCAGCAGTTCAACGATCAGGATGGCGGCTCGTTCTTCCTGCGCGTGGAGTTCGATCCGGGCGAGACGGACCTTGCGGCGCTGCAGTCGGATTTCGAACCGATTGCGAGCGAGTACGACATGACCTGGAAGCTGCGCGGCAAGGACGGGCTGCGCAAGGTCGTGCTGATGGTCTCGAAGTTCGACCACTGCCTTGGCGACCTGCTCTATCGCACGCGCATCGGCGAACTGCCGATGGATGTCGTCGCGGTGATCGGCAATCACCCGGCAGAGGTGCTGAACATTACCTTGCTCGGCGATATTCCCTATTACCATTTCCCGATCACCAAGGACACCAAGCCGCAGCAGGAAGCGCAGGTGAAGCAGGTGGTGACCGATTCCGGCGCGGAGCTGGTTGTGCTGGCGCGCTATATGCAGATCCTGTCGGATGACATGGCGCGCTTCCTCACCGGGCGCTGCATCAACATCCACCACTCGTTCCTGCCCGGCTTCAAGGGCGCGAAGCCCTATCATCAGGCGCACGCGCGCGGGGTGAAGATGATCGGTGCGACGGCTCACTATGTGACCGCAGACCTCGACGAAGGCCCGATCATTCATCAGGACGTCGAAGCGATCAGCCACGCCGACCGCCCGAACGATCTCGTCCGGAAGGGCCGCGATATCGAGCGCCGCGTGCTCGCCGAAGCAGTGCGCCTGCACTTGGCGGACCGGGTGCTGCTCAACCATGACAGGACGGTGGTGTTCCGGGGGTAGGGCTCAGATCTCCTCTCCCCGTTCGGGGAGAGGATACGAAGGCTTGCCAGCTTGCTGGTTAGCCGGAGTTGGAGAGGGGGCTGACACGCCGAACGACCGGAAACCCCTCTCCAGGCTTCGCTAGCTCGCTGCGCTCACAAGCTATGCCATCCTCTCCCCTGAAGGGGAGAGGGCCGTAACCATCACTCCGGCACTTCGCCTTCCATCGTCACGCGGTACATCTCGCGGCGGAATCCGTCGTAATCGTTCGCGGCAAGGTGCAGCGCGGCGCGGTTATCCCACATCGCGACCATGCCCGGCTCCCATCGCAGGCGACAGGTGAAGGCGTGCTGGGTGATGTGTTGGCACAGGTGATCGATCAGCGGCCAGCTCTCTTCTTCGCTCATGCCGTCGATACCCACGGCATAGACTTCATCGACATAGAGCGAGAGTTCGCCGGTTTCCGGATGTTTGCGCACGAGCGGATGGGCGTTGCCGGTAAAGGCCGCCTCGCGCGCCTCGTCGCTGGAGAAGGCCAGCGCCTTTCCCGAAACGCGCTCCTGCGTGAAAGCGTTGTTGCGCGCCGACATGCGCACCTTCAAGGGACGCAGCATCGCCTGCATCGCCGGGCTGAGCATGCGGTAAGCGAGCGCGCAATCGGCCCAAATCGTATCGCCGCCATAGGGCGGAACCTCTACCGAGCGCAGGACCGTCACCGAAGGCGGTTTGGCGAGGAACGGGGAATCGGTGTGCCAGCCCGAGCCGAACAGCGCTTTGCTGGCGTGGTCGGCTTCCTTGATGAGCGGCTGGACATTGCGATGGCCGGGGACGCCCTGCGTATAGGCATCCTCTCCATAGGGGCCGAAGCGCCCGGCGAAGGCTTCGTGCTGCGCGTGATCCATCGACTGGCCACGCGCAAAGACCATCTTGTGCCGCCAGAGCGCATCCTGCACTTCGGCAAAGGCGGCTTCGCTCAGGTCCGCAAACTGCACGCCTGCAATCTCCGCGCCCATCGACGAGGCAATCGGCAGGACGCGGATATGTTCGTAGTCGCGTGCGGAATTGTCGAAAGCGCCTGCGGGGCTAAGCCTGACTTCGCGCATGCTCACTATCCTCTTCCAATCTGCTCAATCTGCCGTTCGTGTCGAGCGAAGTCGAGACACGTTGGCGCGGACGTGTCATCGACTTCGCTCGACACGAACGGAAAGAGGGCGCTAACCCGGAATGGCCGCCAGCAAGGCATCCGCTAGTTCACGCGGGCGCGAAAGGAACGGCGAGTGGTCTGCATCGAGCGTCACCACCTGTGCGCCGGGAGACATCTCCTGCATCCGCCGCTGGCTCGAAATCGGGATCGTGCGATCTTCGGTGCATTCGACATAGGTGCGCGGCAGGCTGCCCCAGCGTTCGGGCGTCAGGCGCAGTCGCTGCGAGCGCGGGCCGTGCGGTTCAGCGACAAGGCGCTGCATCGCGGGCGCGACCAGTTCGGGCGGGGAAAGCTGCGCAAAGACCGCTTGCGGGTTGTCGCCGGTGATGATCGTGCCGTGCCCGGAGGAAGTTGGTGAAATCAACCCGTCGAAGGCCGGATTGTTCTCTTCCAGCTTCTTGAACTCCGCGCGGGATAATCCATCGGGCAGCATCATCGCACAAATATAGACCAGCGCGTCGATGGCGTCGGGCGCGGTCTCGGCTGCCTGACTCACCACCAGCCCACCGCGCGAATGGCCCGCGAGGATGACGGGCTTTTCGGTGGCATTGCGGCACAGTTCGGCGGCAAAGTCGGCCCAGCCATGCAGCGTAACCGCGCCAAGCTCGTCCTCGGTCCCGCCCATGCCGGGCAGGTCGGGAGCAATGACCGTGTGCCCTTCGGCTTCGAGCATCGGCGCGATCTCGTCGAAGCACCAGCCGCCGTGCCACGAGCCGTGTATGAGAACGAACGTTGCCATCGCCCTACCTCACATGCCCTGACCAGGTGCGCAGCCCCGGCGCGGTGCGGTCCTCGCTCTTGAGCGCTTCGGCCACGGCAGGGCGGGCGGTAACGCGTTCGCGCCAGTCGATCAGGCGCGGGCAGCGCGTCGCCACGTCAAGCTCGGGGAACATGCGCTCGACCATTGCGCCGCAGTGCGAATAGAAATTGACGTCGGCCAGCGTGTAGGCATCGCCGGCCAGCCAGGCGGTCTTGCCCAGCTGTGCCTCGACCTTGTCCAATGCATATTCGATCTTGCTCGTCGCATTGGCGAGGTCGGCCTCCGAAAAGCCCGAGCGCGCGGTCATCCATTTCTTTCGCTGATCGGGCAGCGGGATGCGCTCCATCAGCTCGTCGAAGGTGCCGTCCTCGATACCCTGCGTGATGACGCGGATCATGCGGTGCCAGCCGTGCATCGAGACGTGGTTCATCACATGCTCGTCGACGAACTTGTTCCAGTAGCGCATGCGCGCCGCGCCCACCGGATCGCGCGGGCGCAGCGGTCCGTCCGCCGGATTGTCGTCGGGGAAGCGGTCTTCGAGGTATTCATTGATGACGGTGGTATGCGTGATGATCGTGCCGTCGTCGTCTAGCACCGGCACCTGCCCCTCGGGATTGATCGCGACGAACCAGTCCGAATGCTGCTCGAACTTGTGCAGATCGACATAGATGCTCTCGTAAGCGAGACCCTTTTCCCTGAGCGGGATCATCGACTTCAGCGAATTCGCCAACGGTTCGGCGTGATAGTATTTGAGGGCCATCGTCCGTCCTTTCAGACCTGCAAGGTGCCGAGCACGCCGCCATCGACCGAAAGCGCCTGTCCGGTGATATGCGAGGCCGCGTCGCTGAGCAGGAACGCGGCGGTCTGCGCCATCTCATCCGAAGCGCCGAGGCGGCCTTGCGGGATGCGGCCCGCGAGGTGTTCGCGCGCGGCTTCGGGTACATCGGCCATCATCGGCGTGTCGATGAAGCCGGGGATCAGGCAGTTTACCCGCACGCCTTGCCCGGCGAATTCGAGCGCAGCAGCGCGGGCGATGCCGAGCAGCGCGTGTTTCGAGGCGACATAGCCGACGTTGTTCGCCATGCCGCGCTCGCTGGCAAGGCTGCCGGTCAGCAGGATCGAGCCTTTGCCGCGTTCGAGCATCGCGGGCGCGAGGTGGCGGATCGCCCAGAATGGCGCGTGGACGTTGACGCGCATCACGGTGTCGAGCTGTTCGTCCGAATAGTCGGGGATCGCATGAAAGCCGCCGCCGATCCCGGCATTGAGGAACAACGCATCGACCGGACCGTTCTGCGCGATTGCGGAGTCGAGCGCGGCGAGCAGCGCGGCCTTGTCACCCACATCGGCAGCTGCGAATTTCGCGCCATCGCCCATCCCTGCGCAGATTTCTACCAGTAAATCCGCCCGCCGCGCGATCAGCGTGACCTTGCCGCCAAGCCGGACGATGGTCTCCGCCGCCGCGCGCCCGATGCCCGACGAGGCACCCGTTATGACTGCGTGGCGTCCGGTGAAATCGATCACGACAGCCCCAGCAGCCGTGCCGCGTTGTCCTTCATGATGCCGGGCAGCACCTCTTCCTTGAAACCCGCATCGCGCGCGGCGTCGAGCCACTTCTGCGGGTGGATCAGCGGGAAGTCGGAGCCGAACATCATCTTCTTCCTGAGCTGCGTGTTGGCGTACTGGATGATCTGCGGCTGGAAATACTTCGGGCTCCAGCCGGACAGGTCGATAAAGACGTTGTCCTTGTGCAAGGCCATCGAGAGGCTTTCGTCCACCCACGGCCACGAGGGGTGCGCGAGGATGATTTTCATGTCGGGAAAGTCGACCGCAACATCGTCGACCAGCATCGGCTGGCCCCACTTGAGGCGCACGCCGCCGCCACCGCGCATGCCGGTGCCCATGCCCGAATGGCCGGTGTGGAATATCGCGGGCAGCTTGTACTCGTTGATGACCTCGTAGATCGGGTAGCCGCAGCGCTCCGCCGGATCGATGTCCTGCATGATGTGGTGGAACTTGAAACCCTTGACCCCGTGATTTTCGACCAGGTCGCGCGCCTCCAGCGCTCCCAGTTTGCCCTTGCGCGGATCGATCGAGGCGAAGGGGATGCAGATGTCGTCGTTCTTCGCGGCGAATTCGGCGATCTCGTAATTCGAGACGCGCTTGGCACCGATGGCGCTTTCGCAATCAACCGTGAACAGGCAGAAGGCGATTTGCTGTTCGCGATAGATCTCGGCGATCTCCGGCATCTTCGGACGCTCGCGCGGCGCCTTGAAATAGGCCGAGGCGGCATCGAAGAACTTGCCCATGACCGGGTCTTCGGGATCGTGGCAAGAAACTTCGGCGTGGACGTGAACGTCGATCGCCTTGATCTTTGAAAGGTCGATCACGCGGTATTTTCCATTTTGTTCGTTTCCTCGCGGGCGAGCCTTGCGACCAGCCGGTTGTAAAGGGTGATGCCGCGGTCATGCGCGGTGGGCATGATGCGAGGATCGGGTGTGCGCTCTATCACGCGCTGTT
This sequence comes from Sphingomonadaceae bacterium, assembly GCA_041396945.1. Classification (GTDB taxonomy): domain Bacteria; phylum Pseudomonadota; class Alphaproteobacteria; order Sphingomonadales; family Sphingomonadaceae; genus Novosphingobium. The sequence continues at coordinate 105,627 of JAWKXP010000008.1, forward strand.
GCGCTTCGATCATCGTCTTGTCTTCGGCAAAGGCCATGCCTGCGATCGCCATCATCGCATCGCGTTTTGCCTCGTCGCCATGATCGCAATGCGGGCCCCACGAGAAGTAGTAGCGGGCGGTGACATCGGCGGTCGGCGTAACCGCCTGACTGGTGAAATTGAGTTCGCCAATCGCATCGGTCATCGCTGGCGGATCGTCGCCCAGCCGTGCCGCGGTGCCGACCGCGAAATTGCCCGACCACATCAGCAGGATGCCGGGAATGAGAAAGTCGTAAGTCTGATAGACCTCGACCGGCTCGTCACCCGGGTTGCGCGGGCTGCCTGCCTCGTTTCGGAACCAGCGGCTGAAGCGCACTCCGCGCTCAAGCACGGTGATCTGCGGCAGGTTCTCGGCAAACTCCGGCCCGGCACCGAAACTCTGCGCGTGAACGTAGGTCAGATGGCTGAAATCGAGCAGGTTGTCGCAGATGAGGTTCGCACTGGCCGCATAGTCAAGCTGACCGTAGCCAAGGATCCAGTCCGGTTCGGATGTGCCGACAGCGGGCGGGATCAACGCCTCGTCGGCGAGGGCAGGATCGCCCATCCAGACCCAGACCCAGTCATGCCGGTCCACGACCGGATAGGCGCGCACCGCCGTCTTGTCCGGCACCATCTCCTGCCCCGGAATTTCGATCACGCGCCCATCGGTCGCATAAAGCAAGCCGTGATACATGCAGCGCAAGTTCGCACCCTCGCAGCGTCCACTCGATAGCGGGGCGAGGCGATGGACGCAGCGATCCTCTAGCGCGGAAAATCCGCCGCTCTCGTTGCGCCAGATGACCAGCGGCTCATCGAGGATCGAGACGGCGAAGGGCGTCGCCGTCCCGACATCGCAAGACCATGCCGCGACGTACCAGGCATTACGGACGTAGGGCACCGCGCCGGCCATCACATCTGCAGGATGACGGTCTTGGTTTCGAGGTAGGATTCGATGCCCTGCCTGCCCTGTTCGCGGCCAAGCCCCGATTCCTTGAAGCCGCCGAACGGCAGCGCGGTATCGATCAGCGCGTGGCAATTGCCCCAGACGGTGCCTGCCTTGATCTTGGAAGCGAGCTTGTGCATCGTTGCCACGTCCTTGGTCCAGACGCCCGCGCCGAGGCCGTAGCAGGTATCGTTGGCGGCCTTTGCGACCTCGTCGAGTTCTTCGAAGCGCTGGGCGACGACGACGGGGCCGAAGATTTCCTCGCGCACCACCGACATCTGCGGGTTCACATCCACAAGGACGGTCGGGTTGACGTAATAGCCGTTGTCCGAAGGCGTATCGCCGCCGACCGCGACCGACGCGCCATCGCGCTTGCCCGCTTCGATATAGCCCATCACGCGCTCGAACTGTTCCTGCGAGACGAGCGGGCCGGTATGCGCTTCGGGATCGAGCGAGGGGCGCGGGGCCCAGAAGGCGGACGCTTCGGCAACGCCCTCGATCACCTGATCGAAGATCGACTTGTGCGCATAGAGCCGCGAACCGGCGATGCAGACCTGTCCCGAATTGAAGAAGATCGCGCCTGCCGCGCCCGGCGCCGCGGTGGCGACATCGACATCGGGCATGACCACGACCGGGCTCTTGCCGCCCAGTTCGAGCGTTACGCGCTTGAGGCTGTCGGTTGCATTCCGGTTGATGAGCTTGCCGATCTCGGTCGAGCCGGTGAAGGCGACCTTGTCGACTTCGGGATGCTTGACCATGCGGTCGCCCGCGGTGTGGCCGTTGCCGGTGATGATGTTGACTACGCCGTCGGGGAAGCCCGCCTGCGCGACAAGGTCGGCAAGGCGCAGCGCGGTGATCGAGGTTTGCTCGGCAGGCTTGAGCACGAGTGTGCAGCCAGCGGCGAGGGCAGGGGCGATCTTGAGGCAGGCCATCAGCAGCGGGAAGTTCCATGGCACGATCTGCGCGCAAACGCCCACGGGCTGCTTCATCGTGTAACCGAAGACCATGCCTTCGGGCATCGTGTAGGGGGCGATGACCTCTCCGTTCACCTTCGATGCCCAGCCCGCCATGAAGCGGATCTGGCTTGCCGCGCCGGGCACGTCGATCGCGCCTGCCATGCCCTTTGGCTTGCCGTTGTCGATCGCTTCGAGCTCGGCGAGTTCGTCGGCGTGATCGTCGATCAGATCGGCGAGCTTGTGCATGATCTTCTCGCGCGCGATCGGCGGCAGCGCGGACCAGCGCCCGTCTTCGAATGCGGCGCGCGCGGCCATGACCGCCCGGTCCACATCCTTGTCAGAGGCATCGACGATCTTCGAGACGACCTTGCGGCTCGACGGGTCTTCGACATCGATGGTCGCATCGTGGCTCGAATCGACCCATGCGCCGTTGATGTAAAGCTGCGGCTTGCGATCCAGCGCCTTTTGCGCGGCGGGCGAATAGGCGCGCTGGTCGAAGCTGATGGTGGCCATGTCGTTCATCGTTTCTCCCTTTCGGTAATCGCCTTGCATGCGCGCAGGCGGCTCCAAAAATTTTGTAGGTTACACATACAATTTTCGCTTGCTCATGCAACCATAAAGGGCTTTCTTGTCGGCGTCAGAACAAAACGACTGGCGGAGAGGAAATGCCGATGCGGCAATGGCTGATTGCGGCCGGATCGACCTCGCTCGAGGGCCTACGCATGACCGATGCGCCGGTGGCAGAGCCGGGGCCGGGCGAAGTGAAGGTGCGGGTGCGCGCCTGCTCGATCAATTTTCGCGACCAGGCGATCCCGATGGGCTTTTACATCGGCGGGCCGGTGGCGACGGATACCGTGCCCTTGTCCGATGGCGCGGGCGAGATCGTCGCGCTTGGCGAAGGTGTCGAGGGCTTCGCAATCGGCGACAGGGTTGCCGGTATCTTCTTTCCCGACTGGCTCAACGGTCCGCCCAATCCCGGCGTCGGTGCCGCTCTGGGCGGCGCCGGGGCGCCCGGCATGCTGCAGGACGAAGTGGTCCTGCCCGCGCATGCCGTGATCCCGCTGGCCGCAAGTCTCTCGTTCGAAGAAGCCGCCTGCCTGCCTTGCGCGGGCGTGACTGCATGGAACGCGCTGATGGCAGGGCCGCGCCCGGTGAAGGCTGGCGATAGCGTGCTCGTGCTGGGAACCGGCGGCGTCTCGCTGCTGGCGCTTCAGATCGCCAAAGCCGCCGGAGCCACCGTAGTCGCCACGTCGAGTTCCGATGAAAAGCTGGAGCGTGTCACGGCGCTCGGCGCGGATCATGTCATCAATTACCGCACCACGCCGAACTGGGGCGAAGAAGCGGCCAGGCTGACCGGCGGTATCGACCACGTTGTCGAGGTTGGCGGCATCGGCACGCTGGACCAGAGCATGGCAGCGGTGGGCTTCAACGGCGAGATCGCGCTGATCGGTGTGCTGACAGAGCAAGGCAGCCCGAACCCCGGTGCGCTGATGTTCAAGGGCGCGTCGATCCGGGGCATCTTCGTCGGCTCGAAAGCCATGGCGAGCGAGCTCAATGCCTTCATCGACGGCCACGGGATCA
>JAWKXP010000009.1:0-108015 GCA_041396945.1 Sphingomonadaceae bacterium
CAGCGCGGACATGAACTGGATCCGCTTCGGCCACGCGCAAAAGCTGGTCGATGCCGGGTTCGAAGTCATCATGCCCGACCTGCGCGCGCATGGGCAGAGCGATGCGCCGCACGATCCGGCGGCCTATCCCGAAGATGTGCTGGTGAAGGATGCCCTCGCGCTGGTCGAGGCGCTGGGGATGGAGGATTACGACCTCGGCGGATTTTCGCTCGGCGCGCGCACGGCGGTGCGTTCGGTGCTGGCTGGACTTTCGCCGCGTAGGCTGGTGCTCGGCGGCATGGGGCTCGAAGGGCTTGCCGGCTGGGAACGGCGCAGCGCATTCTTCGTCGATGCCATCGACCGTTACGACGAGATCAGGCACGGCGATCCGGCCTATTTCGCCAAGTCCTTCATGAAGACGATGAAGGTGGACCGCGTCGCCGCGCGGCTGCTGCTGCTCTCGGTCGATGACACCCCGCCCGATGTGCTGACCGGCGTGACCATGCCGACAGTCTGCGTCTGTGGCGCGGACGATAAAGACAATGGCTCTGCCCCGGCGCTGGCTGAGGCGCTGCCCGATGGCTCCTATGTCGAAGTGCCGGGAACGCATATGTCCTCGGTGACCGAGGCTGCCTTCGGGGAGGCGATTGCCGCATTCCTCGCCGCTTGACCGGCACGGCTCAGCGCCTATTCATGCATGCCATGATAGCGGCGTTTGAAGCCGCAAGAGCAACAAAAGGTCGCAAACCTATGAAAAAGCTGATTTCGACTGCCGCGCTGGCCGTCGCCCTTACCGCAACGCCTGTACTGGCCGATAACCACAAAAAGACTGACAAGGCCGAACTCACCCCCGAAGCAGCCGCCGAATACGTCAAGGACGTCGAGGCGAAATTGATGAAGCAGAGCATCGAATCGGCCCGCGCCGAGTGGATATACGCCAATTTCATCACCTACGATTCGGAGCGCATCTACGCCGATGCCGCTGCCGAATATACGCAGACGCTGGTCGATTCCGCGGCAGGTGCGGCCAAGTTCAACCGGGTCGAAGGGCTCGATTACGACACCTGGCGCAAGCTCAACGTCCTGCGCACCGGCATCGTCACCCCCGCGCCGATGCGCGAGGGCGCGGCGGCCGAGGTGTCCGATCTCAAGGCCAAGCTCGAAGGTATCTATGGCAAGGGTACTGGCACGCTGAACGGCGAAACGCTGAGCGGCTCGGACATCGAAGCCAAGATGGGCACCGTGCGCGATCCGGACCAGCTCAAGGAAATGTGGGCCAGCTGGCACGACAACGTCGGCACGCCGATGAAGGACGATTACGCCAAGCTCGTCGAACTGATGAACGAAGGTTCGCGCGATCTGGGCTTTGCCGATACCGGCGCGCAGTGGCGTTCTAATTACGACATGACGCCCGAGGAATTCGCCGCCGAAACCGAGCGCCTCTGGCAGCAGGTCAAGCCGCTTTACGAAAAGCTGCACCTCTATGTGCGCGGCAAGCTCAACGAGGAGTATGGCGACGAGGTGCAGGCCGATTCCGGCCCGATCCGTGCCGACCTGCTCGGCAACATGTGGGCGCAGCAGTGGGCTAACATCTACGACATCGTCGCACCCGAGGGCGCGGGCGATATCGGCTATGACCTGACCGAACTGCTCGTCTCGAACGACTACGACGCGCACAAGATCGCCAAGACCGGCGAGGGCTTCTTCTCCTCGCTCGGATTCGAGCCTTTGCCCGAAACCTTCTGGGAACGCTCGCTTTTCGTGAAGCCCGCCGACCGCGAGGTGGTCTGCCATGCCTCGGCCTGGAACCTCGACAACGTCGATGACCTGCGCGTCAAGATGTGCACCAAGGTCAACGCCGACGACTTCCAGACCTGGCACCACGAGCTGGGCCACAACTATTACCAGCGCGCCTATAACGAGAAGGATTACCTCTACCTCACGGGCGCACACGACGGTTTTCACGAGGCGATCGGCGACATGATCGGGCTTTCGATCACGCCCGAATATCTCGTGCAGATCGACCTGCTCGAAGAAAAGCAGGTGCCGAGCGCCGACAAGGACATCGGCCTGCTGCTCAATCAGGCGCTCGACAAGGTGGCGTTCCTGCCGTTCGGCCTGCTGATCGACCGCTGGCGCTGGGGTGTCTTCGATGGCTCGATCACGCCTGACGAATACACCTCGGAGTGGGTGCGGCTGAAGCGCGAGTATCAGGGCATCACCCCGCCGGTTGAGCGCAGCAGCGAAAACTTCGATCCGGGCGCGAAGTATCACATCGGCGCGAACGTGCCTTACACGCGCTACTTCCTATCGTTCATTCTGCAGTTCCAGTTCTACGAAGCTGCGTGCAAGCAGGCCGGATGGGAAGGCCCGCTGCATCGCTGCAGCTTCTACGGCAACAAGGAAGTCGGCGAGAAATTCAACGCGATGATGGAAATGGGCGCCTCGCGCCCCTGGCCCGACGCGCTTGAGGCCTTCACCGGCACCCGCGAAATGGATGGCGGCGCGCTGCTGCGCTATTTCGCGCCGCTCTCCGACTGGCTCGACGAGCAGAACGCGGGCAAAACCGTCGGCTGGTAAGCTAGGGGCGGGGCAAGGCGCATTGGCGCTTTGCTCCCGCCGCCCGGCGCGATAGTCCGGTAAGATGACCGACGCTCCCTTCCAGATCGAGCAGGTTGGTCCCGGTTTCGCCGCGCGCGTTACCGGGATCGACCTGCGTGAGCCGTTGGCGGCGGAGAGCGTGCAGGCGCTCGAAGCGGCAATCTGGGACCATGGCGTACTGGTCTTCCCCGGCCAGCATCTCGAACAGGAGCAGCAGGTCGCCTTCACCGAGCAATTCGGCGAGCTTTACTGCGGTGTACAGATGAAGCTCCTCAAGGAGCAGAATGCCCGTATGCGCCATCCTGCGCTGAGCGAGATTTCCAATATCGGCAAGGATGGCGAGCCGGTCGGCCCCGGCTACGCAATGGCCAACATCGCGGTCGGCACCTGGCAATGGCACTCTGACGCCGTCTATGAGGATCGCCCGTTTCGCTACTCGGTACTATCCTCGCAGGTCGCGGTCAGCTGGGGCGGACAGACCCAGTTCGCGGATATGCGCGCGGCATGGGATGCGCTCGATCCACGCTTGCAGGCACTGGTCGAGGGGCGCGAGGCGACGTTCTATTCGCACCACAACCGGCACTGTCTGGGTCTGGGGGATGCCGCGAAGTGGCTGCGCACGCATCCGCCGGTGCGCTGGCCGATGGTGCGCAGGCATCCAGGATCGGGGCGCAAGGTGCTCTGGGTCGATACGCGGGTGATCGAGATTTCCGGGATGACCGTCCCCGAAGGCCGCACACTCGCCGCCGATCTGGTCGAGCATGCCACCCAGCGCGAGCGCGTCTATTCGCATGACTGGGTCACGGGCGATGTCATCATGTACGACAACCGCTCGGTCCTGCACCGCGCGCGACGTTATGATTTCAACGAGCCTCGCCATATGCGGCGGGTGGCGACAATCGATGATTCGCGGGCGCTGGGGCAGGGCGACTGGCCCGATTATGTGCTGCCAGCACCGGGCGAGGGCGAATCGCCCGAATAGCGCTGCACTGCGACGACATGCCGATCTGCGCGTTGCCAAGCCGCCTGCGCTTGCATAGCTTGCTGCGACTGCAACGAAGGAGTGAGTCGCAATGACCAATCGCCTTAAGCCCTATGGTTCGGACACCAACGCGGCAAACTTCGCCAAGGCCGGTAAGGGCGGCCCGCAAAAGGGCATCACGCCGCAGCGGCTCGCCGAGCGCATGCCCGGCGCGGAGATCGCCGCCAAGGTTGGCATGCCCGCGATTCGTGACGGCAAGCGCGTGCGGGTCGTGCGTCTCAAGGCTTGAGCGCCTTACGCAACGCCGGGCGGCCTGACCGCACGGCGCCATGAACTGGTTCGAACCTTCACGCGATCACGCCCGGACCTGCCGCGAGGCAATGGACCGGGCTCTCTGGGATTCGGTTCCGGAACTGCTCGATGAGCACGGCGTTGCGGCTGCCGATGCGATTGACCAGGACATATCCGGACCGACAGACTTCCTCGATTACGCCGCCTATTTCGACCTCGCCATCCCGCTGCCAGAGGGTGCGGTATTGCCTGAGAGTGAGCGGGCGTTTGCGCTTCGTCGCCTTGCGCGGCGCTTGCCTGTCGCCGCCAATCTCGAAGCGCGTCCGGCAATGCCGCGTATCACCCGGTTTGTGCCTGCAGCCTATGCGCCGGAGGAACTGGCGCAGATGGCGCGCTGGTGGGATCACGAGCCCGCCAACCGCATGGCGATGACCGATCCCAGCGATGAGGAATTCGCCACCGTCGGCGCAGCTATTTCCGAAGCAATGCAATACCTTGCGATGGCTTCTTCGGAGCTTCACGGAGAAGTCGAACTGCTGGTTCGCGACATCGTGCTGACCAGGCCCGATGGCGTCAACAACCGCATTAATTACAGCGGTGCGTCATCCTTCGCGCTCTGGGGCGCGCTGACGATCAACGCCGAGACCCAGCGCGAGTGGCTGCAGGTCTATCGCCAGATCGTCCACGAGACAGCGCACAATTTGCTCTTCGCCATTGCCCGCGACGGGCCGCTTATCGCCGCCGATCCCGCAGAGCGCCGCGCTTCGCCCCTGCGCGAAGTATTTGACATGTGGCCGTATGTATCTTCCACGCGGCTTCGTGTCGGCGCGAGGCGCTTTCGTTCGACCTGCTGCTCCAGCGCCGGGCGAGCGCGAGCCCTGCCTTGAGCGCGACGATCCGGAGATCCTCGAAGACCTGCTCGAGATATCGGTGCTCGCCTTCGCCGATTGCATTGCGACCCTGCGCAGCGATGATGTGTCCCTGACCGAGTTCGGAGACAAAATACTCGCCGATTGCGAGGGCTATATGGCCGGGGCGTTCGCTATAGAGGCCTACTGAACACCTGGCGCGCCCAAACGAAAAAGGGGCCGCCTCGGCGACCCCTTTTCCGTGTTTCGATTGCCGAAAGCAAATCAGGCGTTTTCGTCGCCTTCTTCCGCAGCGGCTTCGCCTTCGGCGGCGTCGGCAGCGGGTGCTTCCTGGGCCGGAGCTTCCTCGTCGGCAATTTCGCGGGCGATTTCGCCGGGTTCGAGGTTCGGGTCGATCTCTTCGATGAAGCCGGCGGTCTCAGCCGCTTCTTCTTCGAACATCGCCGCGATGACATCGACGCCCTGGGCCTGCTGGTCGGCTTCGTCGGGCGAGCGCGCGACGTTGGCCTTGACCGTGACCTGGACTTCCGGGTGCAGCGAAACGGTCACGTCGAACATGCCGATCGACTTGATCGGGCTGCCCATGATGACCTGCTTCTTGTCGACATCGTGGCCCTGTTCGGTCAGGCCCGCGACGATGTCGCGCACGTTGACCGAGCCGTAAAGCTGGCCCGAATTCGACGAAGCGCGGATCAGCACGATCTCGGCACCGTCGATCTTTTCGGCCTGCTTCTGTGCGTCGCCGCGACGGTCGGCATTTTCCTGCTCAAGGCGTTCGCGGTTCGCTTCGAAGACCTTCTTGTTGGCTTCGTTGGCGCGCAGGGCCTTCTTGTTGGGCAGGAGATAGTTGCGGGCGTAGCCGTCCTTGACGGTTACGACATCGCCGATCGAACCCAGCTTCTCGACACGTTCGAGGAGGATGATATCCATTGTTCTGTCCTCCTTACTTCACGATGTACGGCAGCAGGCCGATGTGGCGCGCGCGCTTGATCGCCTTGGCGAGTTCGCGCTGCTTCTTGGCCGAAACGGCGGTGATGCGGCTCGGCACGATCTTGCCACGCTCGGACATGAAGCCCTGCAGCAGGCGCACGTCCTTGTAATCGATCTTCGGGGCGTCCTTGGCCGAAAACGGGCAGGACTTGCGGCGACGGAAAAACGCGCGGGCCATTAGCTGTCTCCTCCACGGCGCTTACGATCGCGATCGTTCTTGCGCATCATGACCGAGGGGCCTTCCTCGTGCTCTTCGACGCGGATCGACATGTAGCGGATCACGTCTTCGTTCATGCGGGTCTGGCGCTCGAGCTCGGCGATTGCGGCACCGGATGCTTCGATGTTGAGCATCACGAAGTGCGCCTTGCGGTTGCGCTGAATCTTGTAGGCGAGGTTCTTGAGGCCCCAGGTCTCGGTCTTGGTGACCTTGCCTTCGTTGGCTTCGACGATCTCGGTGGCGGTAGCGGCCAGAGCGTCAACCTGGCTCTGGCTGAGTCCTGGCGCGCCAGGAACACGTGCTCGTATTGCGGCACGACTAGTCCTTTCATTTCCATGCCGATCGCTGGCTGATCCCGCGCGATCGCGAGGCCCCTCCGGCTTTCTTCGTTTCCCGCCACGGCAGGGAAGGCGCGCACATACAGGTTTGCTGCGGGATTGCAAGGGCTAGGCGAAGCGGGCGCGATAGCGCATCATGGCTGAAAAAGGGGAGAGCCTGAAGGATGAAATACCATTCCGTAGCCGAAGCGAGGGGCATGGGCGGCCTGCGCCTTGCGCTGACGGCGCAATCACCGGGGCCGTGGAGCATTTCCGCGCGTGCGCTGTTCGATCTGCGCGGGGTCGCGTTTGTGCCGGTGCGGCAGGACGCGATGCAGCCTAACGAGGAGCTTGTCGCGTGGACGGGCAGGCGCAATGCGCCGGTCGCGGTCTGGAACAACGAGCCGCCGGTCGATGGCTGGCTGGAGATTGCCAATCTGGCCGAGCGGCTGGGTTCCGGCCCCCTCGCTCTGGCCAGACGATCCTGTCGACCGCGCGCTGGCGGCGGGCTTTTCGTCCGAGATTTGCGGGAGGGCGGCTTCGGCTGGTCGCGGCGGCTGGGAATGCTCGCGGCCGGGCGCCGCCCAACTCGCTTCGGCGGACGATGGCGGGCTCGGCAAGGCTATCGGCGAGGGCTATGGCCTGCGCGACGAAGCGATGCAGGCCTTCGCCGATGCTCAGCGTGGTGCAGGATCCTACACGCGCTCTACCGGCCACCAAACGCAGGCGGCGGCGTAACACCTCGTTGGCGACAGGACTTCGGTCTGGCGACAACCCACTGGGCCTGCTTCTCGCTGCTCGTCGCCTCTCTGGTCGAGGCCGATTGCCCGCTGGCCGATTACATGCAGGCGATGTTCACGACGATGGACAAGCGACGTGCGCGACGCGCTTGATCCGCTGCTGATCGCCCACCGCGAGATGGTCTGGCGCGAGCATATCGGCCTGCCGCTCGATTACCTGCCCGATGGCGAGTGATAGGCTGCCTCGGGATAACCGGGCTCGCGCATTTGCCCGGAACGAGTGGCTTGCCTAACGGTTAGGCTCCTGATCGGCCTTATTTCAAGGAATTGCCATGCCATCCGGCCTTGTTGCCCTTCTCGACGACATCTCGGTGATCGCGCGTGTCGCGGCGGCCTCTATCGACGATGTCGGCGTCGCGGCGGGCAAGGCGGGCTCGAAGGCGGCGGGCGTGGTGATCGACGATGCGGCAGTGACCCCGTCCTATGTCACCGGCCTTTCGCCCGCGCGCGAGCTGCCGATCATCTGGAAGATCACCAAGGGCAGCTTCAGGAACAAGCTGCTGATCCTGCTGCCCGGCGCGCTCTTGCTCAGCGAGTTCCTGCCTGCCGCGATCATCTTCATCCTGATGCTGGGCGGGCTGTTCCTCTCTTACGAGGGCGCGGAAAAGGTGATCGAAAAGCTCGGCGGCGCGCATCACGGCAAGACGCTGGAAGACGAGATCGAAGACCCTGCGCAGTTCGAGAAAGACCGCGCGGCGGGTGCGATCCGCACCGACCTGATCCTCTCGGCGGAGATCATGGCGATCACGCTGAACGAGGTCGCGGCGGAGACCCTGCTCGTGCGCGCAGGCGTGCTGGCGCTGGTCGGCATCGTGATAACGGTGGTGGTCTACGGCGCGGTCGCGCTGATTGTGAAGATGGACGATGTCGGCCTGCACCTTGCGGAAAAGCCCTCGCAGGCGGCGCAGGCGGTGGGGCGGTTCCTGCTGAAAGCGATGCCCTGGCTGCTCAAGACGCTTTCGATTGTCGGCACCGTGGCGATGCTCTGGGTCGGCGGCGGGATCATCCTGCACGGCCTGCATGAGCTGGGCCTGCACGCGATCCCCGATTTTGCGCACGGTGTGGAGCATGCGGCGGCGCAGCTCTGGAACAAGGCCTCGGGCCTGCTCGGCTGGGTGACCTACGCGGCGATCTCGGCGCTATTCGCGCTGGTCGTCGGCGCGGTGATCGTGTTTGTGTTGCACAAGGTGTTGAAGGTCGGCGCGGGGCATTGAGGGCAGCGGGTTGCCCACCCTTCGACCCTCCCGCAAGCGGGAGGGGAGCATGAGAGCGCTCATTTTTGAATTTAGTTCTCCGTTCGTGTCGAGCGAAGTCGAGACACGCCAGTGCGACGTGTCTCGACTTCGCTCGACACGAACGGGTCTTGGGGAATCAGGCGATCTGCCCAAGCAATTCTTGTGCAAACGTGGTCAGCGTATCGTCGCGCGCGCCCATCACGACCACGCGGTCTCCGGGCCGGGCAATCTCGGCAATGTGCTTTCCAGAATCCTCGCGCGAGGGAATGTGCAGGGCCTGCCCGCCGGCGTCCCCGATCATCGCCACGATTCGCTCGCTGCCTTCGCTGCGGTCCACGGTGCCGCCGAAATAGACCGGATCGCAGAGGATCGTCAGGTCTTCCGGGCCGAGCAATGAAGCGAAAACTTCGGCAAGTTCGTGGCCCATCTGGCGCAGCGGGCCATAGCCGTGCGGCTGGAAGAAGGCGATGACGCGGCCTTCGTGCGCCTTGAGCGTGCGCAGGGTGGCGGCGCATTTTTCGGGGTTGTGGCCGAAGTCGTCGATCACCGTCACGCCCGAGGGCGAGGTGCCGATCACGTCGAAGCGGCGCGCAAGACCCTTGAACTCGGAGAGTGCCTCTACGGCATCGCCCACTGGCACGCCAGCCGCAACCGAGGCCGCAATCGCCGCCAGCGCGTTCGAGAGGTTGTGCCGACCCGGCATGTTGAGCGTCAGCGGATGCTCGGTCCCCTCGTGCCGGTCGATCACCAGCGCTGCCTGCCGCGTCGGGCCGGAGGCAATCGAGCCGGGCACCACGCCAATCTGCGCCTTTTCCTGCTCAACCCCGAAGGTCAGCGCATTGCGCGCGTTTGGCAGCAGCGCCAGCGCCTCGGCATTGTCGGCGTTGATCGCGCAGACCTCACTCGCGGCGAGGAAATTGCCGAAGAGCGCGCGCAGCTCGTCCATCGACTTGTGGTCGAGGCTGACGTTGAGGAGCACGCCGACCGAAGGCGTGTAAAGCGCGATCGAGCCGTCGCTTTCGTCCACTTCGGAAACGAAAAGCTGTCCATTGCCCACGCGCGCTGAGGCGAAGGGCGCGTCGTCGGACACGAAGTTCTTCATCACCGCGCCGTTCATGATCGTCGGATCGCGGCCTGCACTGTGGAGGATCCAGCCGGTCATGCCGGTGACGGTCGATTTGCCGCTGGTTCCGGCAATCGCGACCGAAGCGGGCGCGGCATTGAACAGCGCCGCGAGCAATTCGGCCCGCGTCATCCGCGCGCAGCCAAGTTCCTTGGCGCGCACCATTTCGGGCACGGTGTCTTCAACGGCGGCGGAGGCGATCAATGTCTGTTCGCCGGAGGTGATGCCCGAGCCATCCTGCGGGTAAAGCGTGAACCCCTCGCGTTCGAGCCAGGCGAATTTCTCCGGGCTGCGGCCCTGATCGCGGCTCCGGTCCGACCCGGAGACATCCGCGCCAAGGCCTTTGAGGATCGTTGCAAGCGGCAGCATGCCCGAGCCGCCGATGCCGCAAAAGAACCAGGGGTGGGAAGTGAGGGGATTGGGGGTGGTCATCGCGCTGGCCTATGCGCAGGCTCGCCACAAGACAAGAAGCCGGTTATCTGTTGTCCATGCCTGCTATCGCCATCTGCGCTCCGTCGACCCCGATCACGCCCGAGGATGCCGCGAAGGTGCGTGCGCTGGCCGAGGCGGAGTTTCCCGGTTGCACGCTGCATTTCCATGACCAGTGCTATGCGGTCGAAGGCCATTTCGCGGGGTGCGACGAGGTGCGTCTGGCGGCGTTGCTCGAATGCGCCAACGATCAGGCGTTCGATGCAATCTGGTTCGCGCGCGGCGGCTATGGCGCGTGCCGCATCGCGGACGAGGCTATCGCGCGGCTCGATCATGTTGCGCAGGACAAGACCTGGCTCGGCTATTCGGATGCGGGGTACTTGCTGGCGGGGCTGTATCGCAACCGCATCGGTACACCGGTCCACGGGCCGATGCCGGTGGACGTCCGGCGCGAAGGCGGCGAGGCGGCGGTGCGGCGCTCGCTGGCGTACCTCAATGGCGCGCGCGACGGGCTGGAGCCTTCGCTCGACGGCAAGCCGGTGGTCGCGCTCAACCTGATGACGTTGGCGATGCTCTGCGGCACCTCGCTGATGCCCGGTCTCGCGGGTCATGTCGTGATGATCGAGGAGGTGAGCGAGCACCTCTACGCGGTTGATCGCCTGCTGTTCCACGCCACCGCGCATCTGGGCGGGATTGCTGGCCTCATGCTGGGCCGCGTCAGCGACGTTCCCGAAAATGACCGCCCGTTTGGCGCAGAAGCGGAAGAGATCGTGCGCTACTGGTGCGAACGTCACGCGATCCCGTACCTCGGGCGCGCCGACATCGGGCACGACGCGGAAAACAAGATCGTGCCCTTCGGCACGGCCGGGCGATAGGAGCGCGCAATGACCAACCCCGACCTCCCGATCCGCCAGGTTGCCTATTTCGTGCCCGATGCACGGGTGGCGGCACGGCGGCATCACGCCCTGTTCGGCTCCGGCCCCTATTTCGTCGCGGACAACATCCCGCTCGCAAAATCCATCCATCGCGGGACGCCGCGCGAACTCGACCACACCAGCGCCTATGGCCAGTGGGGCGATGTGATGATCGAGTTCGTCCACCAGAACAATCCCGGCCCTTCGGCCTTTCACGATCTCTACCCCGAAGGCTCGGGCCGCGAGGGGCTGCACCATGTCGCGCTCTTCGTCGATTCGCTCGACGAGGCGCAGGCGCGCTTCGTTGCCGAAGGGTACGAGACCGCGCTCGACGCGGCGATGATGGACGGCTTTCGCTACATGTTCATCGACACTGTCGCCACATACGGCCACATGCTGGAACTTTATGAACCCGCCGAAGCGCTCACCGGGTTTTACGACTTCGTTCGCGGCAAGGCGGGCGATTTTGCCAAGGGCGTCACTGTCGATATCAGTCTGGGCTAGGCCTTGCCCCGCCACCCAAGGGTGAATAGGGCGGGCGTTTTCGCGGGCAGGAGGATTCAGGATGCGCGCTTTTGTATTTCCCGGACAGGGCAGCCAGAAAATCGGCATGGGCGCAGAGCTTGCCGAAGCCAGTGCGGCAGCGCGTGAGGTCTTCGAGGAAGTCGATGATGCGCTGGGGCAGAAGCTCTCGCAGATCATGCGCGAAGGCCCCGAAGACGCCCTGATGCTCACCGAAAACGCACAGCCCGCAATCATGGCCAACGCCATCGCCGTGCTGCGCGTGCTCGAAAAGGAAGGCGGCATCGCGCTCGCCGACAAGGCCGATTATGTCGCGGGCCACAGCCTCGGCGAATATACCGCGCTCTGTGCCGCCGGTGCGTTCAGCCTGGCCGACACCGCGCGCCTCCTGAAGCTGCGCGGGCAGGCGATGCAGGCCGCCGTGCCGGTGGGCGAGGGGGCAATGGCGGCGCTGCTCGGTGCCGACATCGAAAAGGCGCAGGCGCTCGCCGATGCCGCTGCCGAAGGCGAGGTCTGCACCGTCGCCAACGACAACGATCCGACGCAGGTTGTGCTTTCGGGCCATGCAGGCGCGATCGAGCGCGCCATTGGGATGGTAAAGGATCACGGTATCAAGCGCGGCGTCGCGCTGCCCGTCTCCGCGCCGTTCCACTGCCCGCTGATGCAGCCCGCCGCCGATGCGATGGCGCAGGCGCTGGCCCAGACCCCGCCGCGCGCGTTCACCGTGCCGGTCTTCGCCAACGTCACCGCCGCTGCCGTCTCCGATCCGGCGGAGGAACAGCGCCTGCTGGTCGAACAGGTGACAGGCCGCGTGCGCTGGCGCGAATCGGCGATCGCGATGGGCGAGGCAGGCGTGACGCATTTCGTCGAACTCGGCGGCAAGGTCGTCGCCCCGATGATCAAGCGCTCGGCTGGCGATGTGGAAACGACCAGCGTGGTGACGATGGAAGATATCGAGGCGCTGCTCGCACAATTCTGACGTTGCGTCAGTTTGGTTCACGCGGAGACGCGGAGGCGCGGAGAAGCGATTTGGAGATCGATGACATTTCGGCGGAGGTCGTGGATGCCGCTATCGGGATTCACAAGGGGCTTGGTCCCGGCTTGCTGGAATCGGTTTACGAGCTCGTGCTTGCGGGAGAACTGGAAGGTCGTGGATTGAAGGTCGATCGGCAGGTGCCGATCGACGTGGAATATGGCGGCAAGACCTATCCCGCCGCATTCAGGATCGATCTGATGATCGAATCCATGCTCATCGTCGAGGTCAAATCGGTCGAGCAGCTCTCCCGCGCACATGCCAAACAGCTGCTCACCTACTTGCGCTTGGCGCACCAGCCCGTAGGGCTGCTTTTGAACTTTTCGAATGCGACGATGAAGGAAGGGATCCGACGGATCGTCAACGATTACCGGCAGCCGCAGGCGACCTCCGCGTCTCCGCGTCTCCGCGTGAGAAATAGTAACGGAGGAAACTGATGTTCGACCTTTCCGGCATGAATGCCCTTGTTACCGGTGCCTCTGGCGGGATCGGTTCGGCCATAGCGCGCGCGTTGGCGAGTCAGGGGGCACGGCTGGCGGTTTCGGGTTCCAATGCCGAGAAGCTGCGCGTCTTTCGCGACGAGCTAGACGAGCACACGCCGCAGCATTTGCAGGAGGTCGACCACGTTGCCATCGCCTGCGACCTGTCGAACCCGGACGATGTCGAAAAGCTTGTGCCCGCAGCGGTCGATACGCTGGGCGGGATCGACATCCTTATCAACAACGCCGGGATAACGCGCGACAACCTCGCCATGCGGATGAAGGACGAGGAATGGGACGCGGTGATCCGCATCAACCTCGAAGCCGCGTTCCGGCTGATGCGCGCCTGTGCCCGCCCGATGATGAAGGCCCGCTTCGGGCGGATCATCACGATCACTTCGGTGGTGGGCGCGACGGGCAATCCGGGCCAGATGAACTATGCCGCCGCCAAGGGCGGCCTGACGGCGATGTCCAAGAGCCTCGGGCAGGAGCTTGCCTCGCGCGGGATCACCGTCAACTGCATCGCGCCCGGCTTCATCCGCACCGCGATGACCGACGTGCTGCCCGACGACCAGAAGGATGCCCTCAACGCGCGCATCCCGATGGGCCGCATGGGCGAGGGCGAGGATATCGGCGCGGCAGCCGTCTATCTCGCCAGCCGTGAGGCGGGTTACGTCACCGGGCAGACGATCCACGTCAACGGCGGCATGGCGATGATGTCCTGACCGGCCTCAAAGCCTGATTTATCCCCAGAACCGGCCAGATTCGTCCCGAATCGGGTTGCCGCGCTCCATGGCGGCGTTAATGAGAATGATCCACAGCGGTTTGCAGGCGAATCTGCGTGTCCGCGAAGGGGGATACGAGACGAAATGAAGGCAACAATCGAACGTGCCACGCTGCTGCGCTGCCTCTCGCATGTGCAGTCCGTGGTTGAGCGGCGCAACACGATCCCGATCCTGTCGAATGTCCTGATCGAGGCTTCGAGTGACAATACGGTCAAGATCATGGCGACCGACCTCGATTTGCAGGTCGTGGAAACGCTCAGCGCAGTCTCGGTCGATACGCCCGCCGCGATCACGGTTTCTGCGCATCTCTTGTTCGATATCGCCCGCAAGCTGCCCGAGGGTAGCCAGGTCAGCCTCGATGCCGCCGACAACAAGATGGTGGTCAAGGCCGGGCGCAGCCGGTTTACGCTGCCGACGCTGCCGCGCGACGATTTCCCCGTCATCGTCGAGGGCGAACTGCCGACCAGCTTCGAGATGCCCGCAGCGACGCTGGCGCAGCTCATCGACCGCACGCGCTTTGCTATCTCGACCGAGGAAACGCGCTATTACCTCAACGGTATCTTTTTTCACGTGACCGATGACGAACTGAAGGCCGCCGCGACCGACGGTCACCGTCTTGCACGCTATACGCTCGCCAAGCCCGATGGCGCGGAGGGCATGCCCGACGTGATCGTGCCGCGCAAATGCGTCGCCGAACTGCGCAAGTTGCTTGAGGAATCGCTCGACACCAATGTCGAGATCGACCTGTCCGCCTCGAAGATCCGCTTTACGCTGGGCGGCGAGAACGGCGTGGTGCTGACCAGCAAGCTGATCGACGGCACCTTCCCCGATTACACGCGTGTTATCCCGACCGGGAACGACAAGATCCTCAAGGTCGACCCGCGCTCGTTCTTCGAAGGCGTCGATCGTGTGGCGACGATCGCTACCGAGAAGACCCGTGCGGTCAAAATGGCGCTCGATACCGACAAGATGACGCTTTCGGTGACTTCGCCCGACAACGGCAACGCGGCGGAAGAGCTGCCCGCCGATTACAAGGCGGAAGGCCTGGAGATTGGCTTTAATGCCAATTATCTCAAGGACATCCTCAGCCAGATCGAAGGCGACAATGTCGAGCTGCACCTCGCCGATGCGGGCGCGCCGACGCTGATCCGCAAGGACGATTCGAGCCCGGCGCTCTATGTGCTGATGCCGATGCGGGTGTGACCATGGCCGAGGGGGCAGAAGCGGACCTTCCGGGGTTCGTCATTCTGTTGTTCCCCTTAGTCTTCGTCGGCTTCTGGGTTCTTATCACCGTAATCCTTGCAAAGGCGTCAGGTTGGTCGAGACTCGAAACGACGTTTCCTGATCGCATCGAACAACCAATACAGCGGATTGTTTGGCAATCCGGGCAACTAGGAACGGGACATCCAGCAAACCCTGGGGGAGCGTCTCTTACAGTGGCTGTCTGACCTTTGAAGTCTGCCCGACCGGCTTAAGGGTCAGGCTCTGGAAGATTTTGGACCGTTTCAGAGTCCTTTTTTTGTTCCGTGGATGGCGATCTCACCGCGCAAGACGAAGCTGCTATTCCTTCGCTATGTGGCGTTGCAACTTGGTGCGCAGGGTGAGGTGAAACTTACTGTTACGCGCAGGGCCTATGCGCGAATCGCCGAATCGAGCCCGCTTCCCGACCTGGACAGGTTGGAAATGACCCCAACATCAAGCTGATCCAAAACCTGGCTCGACTTTCCAGTTCCACGTCGGCCCGCACTTGATGCGGGCCAAGGCTATTTTGGTGCTACACCGCGCAAAAAAAGCATTGCCCCTTGTCAAGCACGGGGCGACGTACCTGAGATATCGGGGTTACTGCGCCTCCGCCTTGCGCGATGCTGCGATCATCTGCTCGACAATCACGAATTTTTCGCGCGGTGCGCCGGCGCGGGCGGCGGCTTCTTCGGCTTCCTCGATCTTCTTCCAGTCGCGGAAGGTGACGAGGTCGAGCCCGCGCGCTTCGGCCAGACCGTTAAAGCCTGCGCGGCCCTTCTTGCCACTGGCCGAGGGCATGTCTTCGGAGATCTGGTCAATGACTGCAAAGCCATCGGGTTTGTTGGTGCCAATCGTGCCCGATGGACCGCGCCGCGCCCAGCCGACGCAATAGAGGCCGGGCAGGATGCGCCCTTCATCGTTGGCGAAGCGGCCAGCCGATTCTTCGAACGGCACATCGGGGATCGGCGATGTCTGGTAGCCGATGCAGGCGACGACGAGACCGGCGGGGATCGTATAGGTCTCCCCGGTGCCGACCGCGCGGCCATCCTTCAGTTCGGTGCGCTCCACTTCGATCGCTTCGACCTTGCCGTCGCCGATGATCCGCTTGGGCGAGGCGAAGAAGTCGAAGTCGATTTCCACGCATTTGTCGGCGCGGTGCGATTCGGGGATCGCGGCGAACGAGCGCAGGTGGTTGACCGACTTGCGCTGGCCCGGTTCGAGTATCGCATCGTCGCCTTCGTCGGGCAGGTCGGCAGCATCGACACGCGGGCAGGCGCGTTCGAGATGCGCCAGCTCGCCGAGTTCCTTGGGCGTCATCGCGATCTGGTGCGGCCCGCGCCGACCGAGGATCACGATTCGCTCGACATTCGATTCGCGTAACAGGTCGAGGGCATGCGTCACGATATCGCTGCCTTCGAACTCGTCCGGCGTTTTGGCCATGATCCGCGCGACATCGAGCGCGACATTGCCGTTGCCGATCACCACGGCGGTCGAACCGGAAAGGTCGGGATCGAGTTCGGCGAACTGCGGGTGCCCGTTGTACCAGCCGACGAAAGCGGCGCTGCCGTAAACGTTGCCCAGATCCTCGCCTTCGAGGCCCAGTTTGCGGTCGTTCGGCGCACCCGTCGCCAGCACCACCGCGTCGAACAGGTCGCGCAATTCGGGGATAGAGACATCGCGTCCGATCATCACGTTGCCCACGAACCGCACATTGTCCGAAAGCGCGGTGTTTTCATAGCGCCGCGATACCGCCTTGATCGACTGGTGATCGGGGGCAACGCCGGTGCGAATCAGGCCGTAAGGGACTGGCAGGCAATCGAAAATGTCGACCTCGACATCCTCGCCCCACTTCTTTTGCGCCGCTTCCGCCGTGTAATAGCCTGCAGGGCCAGAGCCCACGATCGCGATATGCCGCACGCATTCATCTCCCGCTGTGCATCGAAACGTTATCCTTACAGGCAAGCATGGGCCGAGGGGCGAGGGCAAGAGGAAAACGTCGCTAACCTGTGATTATCAGGAAAATCGGGCACTTCACGGGATTCCGGCGGCTAATCCTTAACGGTTTTTCAAGCGGCTCTGGTGCATGTGCGGCCCATGGCTTCGAAAGGTCGGACCACCGTGGGCGAGAAAGCCCGGCCTCGCGCGCATGCAGGCGACGGGGAGACGCGTGCGCGCGAGCGACGTGAATCCGACGGAAATGGGCGGCGCAAGGGTCGACGCGACAAAGGCGCGCCGGTTGCTCCCGGAAGCGAAACCAGCCTTGGCAAGGACGGCGTCCCGGTCCGCACGCTGATCAGCGAGCACTGGTTCCACACTGCAGGCGGGTTTGCCGTCATCATCGCGACTGCGCTGGGCGTAACCGGCAGCATCCCGCCGATCGCCAGTCTTGCCCTGTTCATTGCTTCGCTCGGCGTGATTGCCGGTGCTCCGTGGATCCGAAAGCACGAACGCGGGCTTGAGGATTCGTCCTTCAAGAGTTTTGCGCTGATGATTGGCGCAACCGCGCTGCCGACTGCACTCTTCGCGCTGGGTCTGGTGCTCTGGTCCTCGGCGAGAGCACCATTCGAGCCGCACCACCTGATCGGAGCACTGGTTGCCGTTTCGTCGCTGACCACGATCACCTCGCAAGGTCGCTTGCCGACGATGCTGACCTCGCTGCTTGCTGCCTGGCTGGCATTGGGCGCGCAGGCCAACCTGGTCTTCACCCTCGCCGTCACCGTCTTCGGCCTTGGTGCCGGGTTCTGGCTTACCAAGATCCACCTGCAGCAGACCAAGGCCCGGCGCGCGCGCGCATCTCGCATCGCTCGCGTGCAGGAACGCGCCGAGGAAATGCTCAGCGATTACGAGAAATCGGGGCAGGGCTGGTTCTGGGAAACCGACCGGCGCGGTAACGTCAGCTACGTTTCGGCGCATATCGCGCGGTTGCTGGGCAAACCGGCCGAAGAGCTCGTCGGCACCGCGTTCCTCGAGATGTTTCGGCTCGATGCACAGGAAAAGGAAAGCGAGCGCACGCTCAACTTCCACCTTTCCACGCGCTCCTCGTTCCAGGACCTCGCGGTGCAGGCGGCAACGCGCGAACAGGAAGAGCGCTGGTGGTCGGTTTCCGGGCGTCCGGTGCTCGACAAGTTCAACAATTTCCTCGGCTTTCGCGGCTGGGGCAGCGACCTCACCGAGGCGCGCCGTTCGCAGCGCCACGTTACCGAGCTGGCGCGTTACGATTCGCTGACCAAGCTGGCCAACCGCTTCCAGATGTCGGAGTGGCTGGAGAAGATCCTCAGCTCGCCGCAGGAAGAGCGGCGCGCCTGCGCGGTCTTCCTGCTCGATCTCGACCGGTTCAAGCAGGTCAACGATACGATGGGCCACCCCGCTGGCGACGCACTATTGCGACAGGTTGCCGACCGTCTGCGTACGGCCGTCGGCGAGTCCGGTTCGGTCGGCCGCCTCGGCGGCGACGAATTCCAGGTCATCCTCCCCGGGCGTCACAAGCCCTATCCGCTCGCGCACCTCGCCACGCGGATTATCGAGAGCCTCTCGCAGCCCTATTCGATCGAAGGCAATCGCGTCATCATTGGCGCATCGGTCGGCATCTCGGTCTGCCCCGATCATGGCAGCACCTCGGAAGAACTGATCCGCAACGCCGACCTTGCGCTCTATGCCGCCAAGGATGGCGGGCGCGGGCGCTATCACTTCTACGCGAACGACCTGCACAGCGAGGCGGAGGAGCGCCGCCAGCTAGAGCAGGATCTGCGCGATGCGATCACCAATGGCGAACTGGAGCTGCATTACCAGCCGCAGGTCGCCACGATGAGCGAGAAGATTTCGGGCTTCGAGGCGCTGGTGCGCTGGAAGCACCCGGTAAAGGGCTCGCTTTCGCCCGCAAAGTTCATCCCGATTGCCGAGGATACCGGCCTGATCGCCCCGCTCGGCGAATGGGCGCTGCGCACCGCCTGCGACCAGCTTGCCAAGTGGCCGGAATCGGTTCGCATAGCGGTCAACGTTTCGCCGCTGCAATTCGCAAATCCGGCGCTGCCGAGCATCGTCACCAACGCCATCGCCAATGCCGGGATCGACCCGAAGCGGCTCGAGCTCGAAATCACCGAGTCGGTCTTCCTCAACGACGATACGCAGACCGAGCAGATGTTTGCCTCGCTCAAGGGCATCGGCGTGCGGCTTGCGCTCGACGATTTCGGCACAGGCTATTCCTCGCTCGGCTATTTGAAGAAAGCGCCGTTCGACAAGATCAAGATCGACCAGTCGTTCGTGCGCGGCGCGACGATGTCGGGTACGCGCAACGGCGCCATCATCGCCTCGATCGTCAGCCTTGCCGAATCGCTGGGCATGGAGACGATCGCCGAGGGCGTCGAGACGCTCGACGAGCTGGACCTGATCCGCTCGCTCGGCTGCAGCCACATCCAGGGCTACATCTACGAAAAGCCACTTGCACCGGCTGCCGCCAATGCCCGGCTCGAAGCAGGCCTGGAGGCCATCGCGCGGGGTCCGCGTTCGGCGCGCGCGCCGCGCCAGACGATGCTGCGCAAGGTGCTCGTTGAGCATGGCGCGAACCGGTATCAGGGAACGATCCGCAATATCTCGGCCAATGGTGCGATGGTCGAAGGGCTGTGGAACGTGCCGGCCGGCACCCAGTTCAAGCTGCATCTGTCGAAGGATTTCGCAATCAACGTCACCGCGCGCTGGTCGAAGGAAGACAGAATGGGCGTGGAATTCGCCGAGGAGCTGGAGCTCGACGATGCCGGTTCGGTCAAATTTACCCGCCCGCGCGGCGCAATAACGCAGCCAGCCGACCAGACCTTGCTGAGAAAAGCCGGATAGGGCGCTGGTGGCACTTCCCAGACGCCATACGACGCGGTCCGCCGCCAATCCCGTGGAGCCGCCGCCGGAAACCGATGCGCGCGACCTCGCAGTGCAGCTGGTGCGCGATTACGAGGATTCGGGCGAAGGCTGGTTCTGGGCGACCGACGCGCGCGGCAAGCTGACCTACATCTCGGACGGCATCGCCGAACAGCTGGGCAGCGATGCGGCTACGCTGACCGGCACCTCGTTCCAGACGCTGTTCGCCTGCGAGCGCGGCGAGGGCCATGGCCGCGAGCGCACGGTTGCGCTGCTGTTCGGCAGCCACAAGAAGTTCTCCGACGTCACCGTCAGGTCAATCGACAGCCCCAGCCAGAGCTGGTGGTCGATAACGGGGCGGCCGACGTTCGACGACGAGGGCGCGTTCATCGGGTTTCGCGGGCACGGCCACGATGTCACTGCCGCACACATGGAATCGGTGGACCAGTCGCGGATTGTTTCGTTCGATCCACTCACCGGCCTGTTCAACCGCTCCCATATCGAGCGCCAGCTTGACCTGATGCTGGCGGCCTTTCGCGGATCGAAACGCACCTGTGCGGTGATGATGATCGATCTCGACCGCTTCAAGCAGGTCAACGATACGCTGGGCCACCAGGCGGGTGACGAGTTGCTCGAACAGGTCAGTGAGCGCTTGCGCCGGGTGCTGGTCGGCAATGTCCTGATCGGTCGTCTCGGCGGCGACGAATTTCAGGCGGTCTTTCCCGACAATCCTCCTCGCGACGAGCTATCGCATCTCGCCGACAAGGTCATCGCTATCCTCTCGCAGCCGTTCTCGCTCGATGAGGGGCGCTGTACCATTGGCGCATCGATCGGCATTGCCATCGCCCCTTCCGATGGCGACGATCGCGAAGACCTGATCCGCAGCGCCGACCTTGCGCTCTATGCTGCCAAGGGGGCTGGGCGCGGCGTGCACCGTCACTATTCGCACCAGCTGCGTGCCGAGGCGCAGGAGCGCCAGCGGATCGAGGAAGACCTGCGCGACGCGCTTGCCAGGAATGAAATCTACCTTGCCTACGAACCGATTGTCGATGCGGACAACCGCGTCGTTTCGCTCGAGGCACGGATCAGGTGGCGGCACAGCGAACTGGACGAGATCGAACCAGATGTCTTCCTGCCGATTGCCCAGAAATCGAGACTCATGGTGCCGCTTGGCGAATGGGCCATGCGCCGCGCCTGTGCCGATGCAGCGCGCTGGCCGGACGATGTGCGGCTGGTGCTGGCACTGACTGCAGACGAACTCGATTCCCTGGGGTTCCTCTCGACAGTCGCGCAGTCGCTGGGCAAATCGGGCCTGCCTGCAGGGCGGCTCGAACTTGCCCTGCCGAGCACCGTGTTCTGGACGAACGCCGGCTTTGACGCGCGCCGGTTCGATGCGCTCAAGGCGCTGGGTGTGCGGCTGGCAGTCGAGCGGTTCGGCATTGCCAGCGCCTCGCTGCGCCTGTTGCGCGACGGACCGTTCGCCAACGTTCGCCTCGACGAGACCTTCGTGCAGGGTATTTCGCTGCCCGATTCGGCGAACCGCGCGATCGTCAGATCGGTCGTGGCAATCGTCGATGACCTCGGGCTCGAAGTTCAGGCGGTCGGCATCGGCTCGCTCGACGAACTCGAAGAGTTGCGCGCGCTCGGCATCGACACCTGCCAGGGACCGATCATTGCCGACCGTATTTGTGCCGAGGACGCACAAGCTGCGCTTGCGAGCGGCGCATGGCACCTCGAACCGCGCGGGCCGCAGCATTTCCGCGCAGAACGCATTCGCATGCTGCGCACCATTTCGCTGATCGACGAAGCCTGTCGCTACGAGGTGCGGATGCGCAATATCTCGCGCAGCGGTTGCCTGGTCGAAGGGCTTTCGGGCGTGCGTGCAGGAGTGCAGTTCATCGTCGATCTTGGCGGCGGCCAGATTGCCATGGCCACCGCGCGGCGCATCGAGGAGGACCGCGTCGGCCTCGAATTCGCCGAACCACTGGTCGAGGACGAGCGCGGTGCATTGGCCACCGCCGGCCGCCTCTCCGCGCAGCAGATCGCCGCGCTTGACCTGCCGCAGGAACTCCAGCCAGCGGGCGGACACTACCGGGGCTAGCCTGCCCCGCGCGGGGCAATGCAAAGAGCAGTGCTGACAGGCGACGCGCGCGCGTATAAGGGCGGCGGATGGCTGACCTTTCGCACATTCGCAATTTTTCGATCATAGCACATATCGACCACGGGAAGAGCACGCTCGCCGACCGGCTTATCCAGTCCACCGGCGGCCTGTCCGAGCGCGAGATGTCCGAGCAAGTCCTTGATAACATGGACATCGAGCGCGAGCGCGGCATCACCATCAAGGCCCAGACCGTCCGCCTCGACTACACCGCCTCCGACGGCGAGACCTATGAGCTCAACCTCATGGACACCCCCGGCCACGTCGACTTCGCCTACGAGGTCTCCCGCTCGCTCGCCGCCTGCGAAGGCGCGCTGCTCGTTGTCGATGCCGCGCAGGGCGTCGAGGCACAAACCCTCGCCAACGTTTACCAGTCGATCGAGCACGACCACGAGATCGTCCCCGTCATCAACAAGATCGACCTGCCCGCCGCCGATCCCGACAAGGTCAAGACCGAGATCGAGGACATTATCGGCATCGAGGCGCACGACGCGGTGCTCACCAGCGCCAAATCGGGCATCGGCATCGAGGAAGTGCTCGAAGCCGTCGTCGCGCGCATCCCCCCGCCGCAGGGCGACCGCGACGCGCCGCTGAAAGCGCTGCTGGTCGATTCGTGGTACGACCCGTACCTCGGCGTCGTCATCCTCGTGCGCGTGCTCGACGGCGTCATCAAGAAGGGCCTGCAGGTCAAGTTCATGCAGGGCGGCACCCAGCACCTCGTCGACCGCGTCGGCTGCATGCGCCCCAAGATCGAACAGCTCGACGAGCTCGGCCCCGGCGAAATCGGCTTCATCACCGCGCAGATCAAGGAGGTCGAACAGGCCAAGGTCGGTGACACGATCACCACGGTAAAGGCCGGCGCCAGCGCGCCGCTCGCCGGGTACAAGGACGTGCAGCCGGTGGTGTTTTGCGGCCTCTTCCCGGTCGACGCGGCGGACTTCGAAAAGCTGCGCGAGAGCATCGGCAAGCTGCGCCTCAACGACGCCTCGTTCCACTTCGAGATGGAGACCTCCGCCGCGCTGGGGCAGGGCTTTCGCTGCGGCTTCCTCGGCCTGCTGCACCTCGAGATCATCCAGGAACGCCTCAGCCGCGAATACGACCTCGACCTCATCACCACCGCGCCCTCGGTGGTCTATCGCCTGACGATGACTGACGGCTCCACGCGCGAGCTGCACAACCCCGCCGACATGCCCGAGGTGACGCAGATCGCGACGATGGACGAGCCGTGGATCAAGGCGACGATCTACACCCCCGACGATTATCTCGGCGCGATCCTCAAGCTCTGCCAGGACCGGCGCGGCGTGCAAAAGGAGCTGACCTACGTCGGCGGCCGCGCGCAGGTGGTCTACGAGCTGCCGCTGAACGAAGTGGTCTTCGATTTCTACGACCGCCTCAAATCGATCAGCCGCGGCTATGCCAGCTTCGATTACGAACAGATCGGCCTGCGCGAGGGCGACCTCGTCAAGATGAACATCCTCGTCAACAACGAGCCGGTCGACGCGCTCTCAATGATCGTCAACCGCTCCGCCGCCGAACCGCGCGGCCGCCAGCTATGCGAGCGCCTCAAAGACCTGATCCCGCGCCACATGTTCAAGATCCCGATCCAGGCCGCCATCGGCGGCAAGGTCATCGCCCGCGAAACCATCTCCGCCCTGCGCAAGGACGTGACCGCGAAGTGCTACGGCGGCGACATCACGCGCAAGAAGAAGCTGCTGGAAAAGCAGAAAAAGGGCAAGGCGAAGATGCGCGAGTATGGGAACGTGAGCATTCCGCAGGAGGCGTTTATCGCGGCGCTAAGGATGGGGGAGGAGTAGGAGCTAAGACTCGCTCATTCTGAAGTCGCTGAAATATTCACCACGCGAACTGGGGAGGAACGTGAATATCCCTCAAGATGCGTTCATCGCGGCATTGCGGATGGGGGGAGTAGCGCACCAGGCCGCTCAGCCCAGGAGCGGTTCAGGCCGAAAGCCGAGCGCCGCTGGAAGGATTCCAAGGCGTTACGGAAGGCGAGCGCGTTTATCGCGAACATCTAAGAGGCGAGCAGGCCGAAAGCGGCAAGCACAATCAGGCATGCAACAACGGCGAGCACGGCTCCAATGCCAATGCTTCCCCATCCCTCGAGACTGAAACCGAAGGCTTCCAGTCGCAAACCGTTCGGCATGTCCTTGTTTTGCTTCGGCGCGACATCAACTTTTTCATTGTCGGACATTTCTACGCTCCTGGGGTGACCTTTACCTTGTCAGGATACCGGCGATCTGTGAGATTGCAGGTCCCCGAACGGGGACCCCGGTCCCGTGAACCAGTCGAGGCGAAATTGTCCGGACCTGTAGAATTAACAGCCCGCGAGAAAGAGGTGTCTGAGTTGATGCTGAAGGGGCTAATCAGGTCCGAAATTGCTGATTTGCTTGGTATTTCAAATGAGACTGTTAAGAAGCATGTTGCAAA
Source organism: Sphingomonadaceae bacterium (assembly GCA_041396945.1). Lineage (GTDB taxonomy): Bacteria > Pseudomonadota > Alphaproteobacteria > Sphingomonadales > Sphingomonadaceae > Novosphingobium. The sequence goes on from JAWKXP010000009.1 coordinate 24,260, forward strand.
TATTGTCAAGAAATACGATGTCTCCAACCAGAGAGGCAGTGATTGCAATTTACCGCGAGAGATATTTATATTCAGAAGAATTTATAGACGCTGATTTTTACGTTGAACGTAGAGAGACTGGTATTGAGATATTTTATGACGGTGTCCGCAGTCGGATGGAGGCGCGTTCGAAACAAACAGTCGTCAAGGACTCGGTCGAATTTATTGAAGGGGACGTCTATTCTGATGGAACTGTCGAGAGGGTTGAGATAGACGGTGTTGAGGTGGAGCCTTACAGGCGCGAGAGAAGTAGGTAGTACTGGTATCGCACTAAATTTTCTCCAGCATTAAGAGCCTGATCCGAAATTAAGTTGAGTGGTATCAGCGAGTTACCCTTGACGGTCACTGAAGTCGTTGATTCTGCGGTTTTGCTACAGACCGTAGGAGATCAACGATGTGGACCGACACCACTCGGGTTCAGTATGCCCGTTCGGAACTGGCTTTGCCAAGCGATTTGACCGATCCTGAATGGGCGGTGCTTGAACCGTTCTTTCCGTCGCCCCTCGCATGTCGGGCGACCGCGCAAATGGCCGCTGCGGCGCATAGTCGAAGCGATCCTTCATCTGCTGCGCGGCGGTCTTCCGTGGCGGATGCTGCCGCCTTGCTTCCCGCCGGTCTCGACGGTGCGGCGCTGGTTTTACCTGTGGCGTGACAATGGCCTTGGCTCTCGCTCAATCACGCACTTCTTCTCATTGGGCGAGAAGCTGTTGGTCGTGAGGCATCGCCAGCCGCCGGAGTGATCGACAGCCAGTCGGTCAAGACCACGGAATCCGGCGGACCGAGCGGCTACGACGCGGGCAAGAAGATCACCAAGGGTCGCAAGCGCCACATCCTCACCGACACCGATGGCAATCTGGTTCATGCCGTGATCCACGCCGCCGATATCCAGGACCGTGACGGCGCGCCGCTGGTGCTGGCCGAGATCATCCGGCGCTTCCTATGGCTGCGGCATGTCTGCCGATGGCGGCTATGCCGGAAACAAGCCCGACAGGCGCTGCGCCGCCTCGGCAAGTGGACCGTGGAAATCATCAAGCGGTCCGATACCGCCAGGGCTTCGAAGTCCTGCCCCGTCGCTGGGTCGTCGAGCGCACCTTCGCATGGCTGGGCAGAAAAACCGCCTGCCAAGGACTTCGAACAGACCATCGCAACCGCAACCGCATGGCTCTTCATCGCCTCAATCCAGCTATTCACACGACGCATCGCAAGGCTATGATATCATACGCGATAATTTTGAATCAGACTCTAAAAAAAGGAGAAGTGGTTGATAGATTGCTCATTGCTAATCTTAGGGATAGTATTGAATTCCCTAGAGATTATTTTTTTATAGAGCAGCCGAAGCCATGTGGTGTGCTTGTTTTGTGGGTTAGGCTTGAAGATCCGCTCGAATTTGTTGATCTTGAGTTTGAAGCGAAACTTGGAGCGAAAGCATTTAAGCCGCCTAGGCAAAGCTTCATACGAAAAAGGGATTACGTTTAGTTGGACAATCGACGCCCCTGAAATTCTTTCTGAGTACACAATTCGTTGGTTAATTGGCGGAATGGGCACCATATGATCGCCAACCAATCTGGTTCGATCAGAGATGCGTAGGGCATGATGACCTTTTGGCGTTTTCATGCACAAGGATGGGTCGATCTATGACGACATTCCGAAGTGCATTACCGGGGCTTCCGAAAATCTATCTCAGCCGCGCCAAGCAGATGGTCGGTGACTGGATCGTTTACCGCGAGCCAGTGAAGCTGCCGCAGTCCAAAGGCTTTTTCGCGACTGCTAAGGTCGAGAGGATCATTCCCGACCCTGACATTTCAGATCGGTTCCGCGCGCTGATCGAGCCGGGCAGTTATCTGCCGTTTGAACCAACGGTGCCGCATAAAGTTGACGGCAAGCCTGTCGAGCGTGACTCTGGCCAACGCGCAAGCAGCCGTGCGCCCGCTTTCGGGGTCGGATTTCGCGCGTATCATTGCGTTGGGTCTCCCAGAAGATGACATGCTGCCGCGCGTCGGTGATCTCGAAACCTCGGATCGGGTGCGTGACAATGCGCAAATGCCTTTCGAGATTGAACGACCGATCACCAGACGCTTATCAACCGTCCTTTTCGTGACCGTGCCTTTCGCCGGGCAGTGCTGCACGCGTATGATGGGCGTTGTGCGGTCACTGGTCGGCGATTGGTGAATGGCGGAGGTAGGCTGAAGCTGAAGCAGCGCATATCCTACCGGTCGAACATGGTGGCCCTGACAGCGTCAGAAATGGGCTGGCGCTCTCCGGCACAGCCCACTGGATGTTTGATCGCGGTCTGATCGGCTTCAGAGACAATCTTGAAATCATGATCCACCTCATAAGGTCAACGATGCCGACGGTGTGCAGTCCATCATCAATTCGACCGAAAGCTGGGATCCTGCCGCAGCGCGATTCGGATCGCCCGCATCCGAAATTCTTGCCTGGCATCGTGATCATCATGCCTTTGCGGCCTAGGCGACCGCATCTCCGCAAACGGCGGCACCTTCATCTCCGGCTCGCCCATTCCCATCATCCCGCGCATCCGTTGCTCGGGCGTCGGGTGCGGGAAGCCAAGGGCCTGTCGATCCCAGACCGCCTACTCCTGGCCGCTGAACACCTGTTCAAATCCGCGCTTGCCCGGCGCGCGCGGCTGACCTATGCCCTCGGCCAAACAGAGACGTGAGAGAGGGCATAAGCCGATGGCCGACTGGACCGGGGAACAGATCCACCTCGTCAGCTTCCTGATCAATTCGCCGATCAACCACACCGTGTGCTGGGCGCAGCCGGGCGACAACCGGCTGGAGGCGCTGCATTCGCTGGAGCTGTGGCAGAACCTCGCCCGGACGCTCGAACGCGGGATGTTCGACGGCATCTTCTTTGCCGACACCCCCGGCGTGTTCCGACCGCTATCGCGACAGCCACGAGGATGCGGTCAAACATGGCGTTTGCTGCCGAGCCTCGATCCGGTGGTGCTGCTCTCCGGCGCTGGCGGCGGCGACGACCATCTGGGGCTGGCGACGACGATGTCGACCGGCTGCTATCATCCCTGGACCATTGTGCGGCAGCTGGGCACGATCGATTACCTCTCCGGCGGGCGCGTGGGGTGGAATATCGTGACGGGCCACCTGCGCGGCGAACACCGTGCGCTTGGTTCGCCGAAATACGAACACGACCAGCGCTGGGATGACCGTGCCGACGAATATATGGAAGTCTGCTACAAGCTGTGGAACTCGATCGGCGAGGGCGCGATCCTCGCCGACCGCGACGCGGGCATCTATGCCGATCCCGCGAAGGTCGAATTTGTCGAGCACAACGGCGAGTATTTCTCCTGCGAAACGGTCGGCCCGGTGCCGCCTTCGCCGCAAGGCAGGCCGGTGCTGTTCCAGGCGGGCAGCTCGGGGCGCGGGCAGCAATTCGCGCTGACCCATGCCGAAGTCGTGTTCTCGATCCAGCCCAACCTTGCCGGCATGGTCAAATATATGGACGAATTCCGCGCGACTGCCGCGGCGGCCGGAAAGCCAGCGCCGGGCGTCTCGTTCGGCATTCAGCCGATCGTCGGCGGCACCGAGGAAGAAGCGAAGGCCAAGCTCAACGAGCTGGTCGAAAAGTTGCCCATCGATGGCTGCCTCGCCCGCGTTTCAGGCACGATGGGCATGGATTTCAGCACCTTCGACATCGACCAGCCGCTTGAGGAGATGAACACCTCCGGCTCGCAGGGCCTGCTCAAGGCGTTCAGCAATATCGTCGGCGACAAGCCGCTGACCATGCGCGAAGTGGCGATCCGCTGGCCTCGCCGTGGGCAGCCGCAGATCGTCGGCAGCCCCGAACAAGTCGCCGACCAGATGGAGCAACCTGGCGCGAGACCGGCTGTTACGGTTTCAATGTCACGCCGACGGTGATGCAGTCCTCGGTCGACGATTTCGTGGACGAGGTCGTGCCGATCCTGCAAAAGCGCGGTATCTATCGCACCGAATACGCGGGCACGACGTTCCGCGAAAATCTGGGGCCGTCACCGCTTTGAGCGATATTGCCAAACGCGGCAGTTCAAATGCCGACCTGCGCGAGATCGCGCGGGCGAGGCTGCCGCGTGCGATCTACGAGTTCGTCGAGCGCGGGACCGAGGACGACCTGCTGACGCGAGAATATCGCCGCATTGCAGCGCCTCAAACTGGTGCCGCGCGTGGCGCGCGATGTGGCGAGCCGCGACCAGTCGATCACGCTGTTCGGGCGCAGGCAGCCGATGCCGCTGATCATTGCGCCGACCGGGATTGCCGACCTGATGCTATCGCGGCGAGCGCGCGGTGGCTTCGGCGGCGGCGGGGCGGGGATCGCATTCTCTCAGGCGACCAGTTCGACCACGCTCCTTGCCGAAATCGCGCAGATCGTGCCCGAGGGGCGCTGGTGCCAGCTTTACCTCTGGGAAAACCGCGCGCAGTCGCTCGACCTGATCGACCGTGCGGCGGAGCAGGGTTTCGAGACGCTGGTGCTGACTGTGGACCTGCCGATCTGGTGCCGCTGCGCGAGCACAACAAGCGCAACGGCATGGCCAATCCGATCCGGCCCAACGCACGCCCGCGTGGGACTTTGCGCGCCATCCGCGCTGGCTCATGGGGACGATGGCCCGCCATGCTGACCGGCGGGGTGCCGCAGTTCGCCAACTATCCCGAAGAGGCCAAGGGCAAGATCACCGGTATCGTCGGGCGCGTCACCACCCGGCATCGGTGACATGGCAGGATGTCGAGGACCTGAAAAAGGCCAAGGAAGCTGGGTGGTAAAGGGCGTGCTTCATGCCGAGGACGCGAAGGCCGCGCGCGATCACGGTGCGGACGGGGTCTGCGTCTCCAACCACGGTGGCCGCGTGTTCGATTCCGCCCCGGCCTCGATCGAGATGCTCGCCCCGGTGGTCGACGCGGTGGGCAAGGACATGACGGTGATCTGGGACGGCGGCGTGCGACGCGGCGCGGACGTGCTCAAGGCCATGGCCATCGGTGCGCACGCGGTGATGACTTGCCGCGCGACACTCTATGGCGCGGCGGCAGCAGGCGCCGAGGGCGCGGCACTGGCGCTGGAAATCCTGCGCAACGAGATCGACACGGGGATGGCGATGCTTGGCGTGCAGTCGCTGAGGGAGCTGGATCGGGGTTTCTTGCGCTAGGTCCGGGGGCGGAGTCGACCTGCCTTCCAACCATCCAACTGTCGCCCCGTGCTTGACACGGGGCTTGGCTTTTGTCGCGGGTATCTGGCTATATGTGGCGCGGATGGAAATACGCGCCGATCGAGGCAGACAATCCCGGCGGTTCGAGCTGTGGAAGCAGTGGCATCCTGCCGGGCCGCACCCGGACCAAAATTAGCCAAGCCCTGTGTCAGGCACGGGGCGACGCAAGCTATGTTATGCAGCTTGACGTCCACAACCGGGCCGTTGGCTGACAGGCTGGAATTGGGTGGGAGCGGACGTTGAGGGCGGGACTGTCGCCAAATCTCTCCGAAACTCCGCAAGCTACTTCCCGTGTGGCGGCAATGTCGGAGGTGGTTCGATGGTGTTATCGAGCGACTTGCGCAGTTCATCGATGGCGAGCGGTTCTGCGGGAAGCTCGAACCGCGAATTCGGGATCGGATCGAACGATACGTCTGTCAGTTCCTGGTGAAGTTAAACGCAGGCGCCCCGCTTTGTAGCAACTCCATCATCTCGGCGCCTATCGAGCTAAGCATCGTACCTATCGATCCCATCCCCTTGATCGAAGACTCATTCATGTAGGCCATCGCGCGACCAAGCGGTGCGAGCTTGCGATCGGTTCCAATGACAAATGATGTGGCGAGCTGGATGGTCTGTTCTGACTTCGAAATCATACCGTAGGCGGTCCCTCGGCGTCCTCTCACGGTTTCCTCGCCCATCGCTGCGAACTCAAGTTTATCTGGGCCAAATCGCCGGGAAGTACGGGTTGCTTCCATCCCAGGCGATCCATTGCCTCCTGTTGGACCACGAGAAGGTCCGCAACCCGGGCGACGGTATATCCATCACTGCCCTTTGGACTGAGTAAAGCTCATCATTGTGCAACAGGTAATAGCTGCTTGTTCCGTTCATCGGAAGCGAACATCGCCCGCATCGTTAGTCTCCAGTGTCATTTCCATTTGGAAGACAGTATTCTCGTCGGTTGTCCGTAGCGACCTGCTACGTCCGCCAGCGCTGGCGACGAACAACAGAGTCCGGAAGAGCATGAGAGCCGAAAAATGGCAGGCGAGCTTTCATGGGCTTTCCCTCCCTCATTTGATCAGCATAGTCTTGGAGAAAATGCCCGCAATGTCCTCGTTTCCGGAAAGTCCGCTGCTGAGACAAATGGCCATTAAATTGCTGCACTGGCCCGGCTTGGAGATAGTCCGCATGGTTTAGCCGTGCCCCCCTATTCCCCCTCGCCAGCGGGCTTGCTTTGTAGCTGGATGTAGTTCTGCAGGCCCATGCGTTCGATCATGTCGAACTGCTGTTCGAGGAAGTCGACGTGTTCTTCCTCGCTTTCGAGAATGCGTTCGAAGATTTCGCGGCTGACATAGTCCTGCGCGGCTTCGCAATGGGCGATCGCGTCCTTGAGCAGGGGCAGTGCGTCGTATTCGAGCTCGAGATCGGCCTTGAGGATTTCCTCCACCGATTCGCCGATGCGCAGCTTGCCCAGTGCCTGGAAATTGGGGAGGCCATTGAGGAACAGGATACGCTCGGCCAGCACGTCGGCGTGCTTCATCTCGTCGATCGATTCGTGGCGCTCGTATTCGGCGAGTTTGGCGATCCCCCAGTTGTCCAGCATGCGGTAATGCAGCCAGTACTGGTTGATGGCAGTCAGCTCGTTGAGCAGCGCCTTGTTGAGAAAATCAATGACTTGCGGGTCGCCCTTCATGGCTAAGACTCCTGATCCGGGGGAGCGGCCACTATGGGCCTTCCGGCCCGGGGAATGCAAGGTCAGTTGGCGAGGATTGCGGGAACATTCGCCGCTGCGCGCGCGTCCATCAGCACGCCTTCGGCTTCGTCAAGGCACTGGCGGCACTGCGGGACGCGGCCCAGCGAGAGGTAAACCTCTTCGGCGCTGCCGTGGCATTTGACCGCGGCTTCGCGAAGGCAGCTTTCCTTGATCGCATTGCAGATGCAGACGTACATGCTCTCTCCCGAAGGGTCGCTACGGCCAATATAGAGAAATGCGAATGGATCGCAATAGCAATTATCGGCGGTTGGGCAGGATCTGCTTCTCGACCAGCGAGCGCCATGCCCATTCGAGCGGGCCGCGCCGGTAGCGTTTGAGCCAGAGCGGGCTCCAGAGCAGCATCGCGGCCCATGCGGCGACAACGAAGGGCCAGAGCGCCGCGTCGCCATACCGCCCGAACAGGCCGAGGCCCCAGGCCATGAAAACCGCCTGCATGACGAGCGAGGTGCCGATGTAGTTGCTGAATGCGGTGCGCCCGGCGGCGACCAGCGCCTTGCCGGGGAGGGTGCGCGCGATTGCCTCGGTGGCGAGCACCAGCAGCGCGGCATAGCCGAAGGCCATGAGCAGGTGCGCGGGCGCGGTCCAGTCGCTGAGGATCGATTGCATCGCGGCAATCGGGAACCCGCGCGGCCAGGCCCAGCCGAGCAGCAGGGCTGTCAGCGTAGTGCCCAGCGCCAGCGCTCCGAGCCCGGAGGCGATCACCCGTCCGCGCGGCCAGCTACCCGCAAAGAACCCGGAGCGCTGGAGCACCATGCCGAGCAGCATCAGTGGCAGGGTTTCGCCCATCGAGGTGAAAGCCGTCTCCAGCGGACGCAGCGTCTCGCTGCCGATCCGGTAGGCCGCCATTTGCCAGAATCCGCCCTCGGCCAGCAGGGTCTGGCTCCCGATATTCTGCGCCACCGCGCGCTCGTAAGCGGCGTAGCTTTCGGCCTGCGAGGCGCTGGCGGTGCCAAGCCGGACCTGTTCTTCCATCGTGACCAGCGGCAAGTCCATCACCGCGCCGCCGATGTGCCAGATGGCGAAGATTGCGCCTGCAGTGACCAGCATCGGGCGCGTTTCCATCTCGCGCATGAACAGCGCGATGATCCCGGCGCAGGCGTAGATGAAGAGGATGTCGCCCCACCACAAGAGGTAGAAATGCAGCAGACCGATCACCGCCAGCCAGCCGAGCCGCCGCGCCTGTAGCAGGTCGCCGAAGCGCCCGGCGTCGTCGCGCTGGCGCACGAAAAGTGCCAGGCTCGCGCCGAACAGCAGGCTGAAGAGCGCGCGCATCTTGCCTTCGAAAAGAACGAATTTCGCCGCAAACGAGAGCGCATCGGCATGGCTGGCCGGGCCGGGCCACGCGGGCGCGATGACATGGGTCGATGGCTGCGCGAACCCGGCGATATTGATCGCGAGGATGCCGAGCACGGCGACGCCCCGGATCAGGTCGAGCGAATCGATCCGTCCGGTTGCCACCGGGTTCAAGCGGTCACTTGCTGACGACGATGCAGTCGAAACCGCCTGCCTTGAGGCGGTTGCACGCGGCCTGCGCGTCCTCGCGGCTGGCGAAACCGCCCGCGAGCAGCCTTTGGACGCGGCCTGCGGGCACGAGCAGCTTGCCATGTCCGGCCAGTTCGGGGCGGCCCTTGACGCGCGCCCAGAGCTTGTCGGCATTGCCTGCGACGCCGAAAGCACCAAGCTGCACGCGCCAGTCGCCTGCGGTGATCCGTACCGGAGCGGGCGCGGGTGCCGGTTTGGGCGCGGGCGCAGTATAGGCAGGCCTGGGCGCCGGTGCGGGCTTCGGAGCCGGTTTCGGTGCGCCCTGCATGATCGAGGCCAGCGGCGGCACACGCGGATGCGGGGTTTGGGTGTAGTCGGCCCCGGCCGTCTGCGGCGTGTCGCCCGCATTGCCCGAAGGCGGGGTAAACGGTTTGAGCGAGCCGGTGCGCGGGCGCGGCTCGACGCCCGGTCCGGTCACGCCAAGGTCGGCGGCGGCAACCTGACGCGCGCGCGTCGCCTCTGCCTTCGAAGCAATCTCGGCGGCGAGGTTTACCGACTTCTGGCGATCCTCGAGCGGAATGTGCTGGTCCATCTGCGAGAGGGCCCCGGCGGCCTGCGGCAGGCCGGACTGTTGCGCAAGGCTGACCAGCGCGTAGGCGCGCAGCCAGTCTTTCTGGACGTTGTCGCCGTTGAAATACGCAAGCCCGAGCACGTATTGCGCGCGCGGATCGCCGCGATCGGAAGCGGCGTGGATGAAGGGCATCGCCTTCGCGCGTTCGCCGCGCTGGAACAGCAGCAGCCCGTAATTGTCGGCGGCTTGCAGATGCCCGCGCGCGGCGGCCTGGCTGTAGAGTTTCTCTGCCATCGCCAGATCGCGCTCGACGCCCCGGCCAAGCTTGTAAGCCTGCGCGAGGTTGAATTGCGCATCGGGATCGCCCTTTGCAGCATCGGCGCGCCATTCGCGGATCGCGGTCTTGTAATCGCCGCGCTCCCAGGCATCGACGCCCGCTTTGACGTCCGCCAGCGCAGGCGATGAACCGAGTCCCGCAGCGGCCAAAGCCAGCGGCAAGCCTATAAAACCCTTGGAAATTTTTGCTCCCACCGGAGAATTCTCCCGTCTCGTGCACGGTTAAGTATCGCAGCGGCCCCGCACAAGGCAGCGGGCCGGCAGCGGCGCTTGCCCGCGCGTGCCGTATCTAACTGACATAGTGAACAGGTCCTTAGCAAAGGATTTATACAGCACCCCACCGCCCGAAAAATCGCGCGCCAGCCGGTCCATTAACGCAAAATTAGGAACGATCTGCGATCTCCTGACGCGAACGAGTGAGATTTTCACGGACTGTTTTAGGGGGCTGAGGCTTTGCGCGTACTAGCAATGGCATCGCAAAAGGGCGGATCGGGCAAGACCACGTTGTCGGGCCATCTCGCCGTCCAGGCACAGCGGGCAGGGGCCGGTCCGGTCGTCCTGATCGACATCGACCCGCAAGGTTCGCTGGCCGACTGGTGGAACGAGCGCGAGGCTGACCTGCCCGCGTTTGCGCAGACCACCGTCGCACGGCTGGCAAACGACCTTGCGGTCCTGCGCCAGCAGGGATTCAAGCTTGCCGTCATCGATACGCCGCCGGCGATCACGATGGCGATCCAGTCGGTCATCTCGGTAGCCGAGCTGATTGTCGTTCCGACACGCCCGAGCCCGCATGACCTGCGCGCCGTGGGTGCGACGGTCGATCTTTGCGAGCGCGCGGGCAAGCCACTGATCTTCGTGGTCAATGGCGCAACGCCCAAGGCCAAGATTACCGGCGAAGCTGCTGTTGCACTTTCGCAGCACGGCACTGTCGCGCCGATCACGCTGCACCACCGCACCGACTTTGCCGCCTCGATGATCGACGGTCGCACGGTGATGGAGGTCGATCCCGAGGGTCGCTCGGCAGGCGAGGTTACCGCGCTGTGGAACTACATCGCCGACCGCCTCGAAAAGAATTTCCGCCGCACGGTCTTTTCCGCGCCGGCAAATCACCAGCAGGTCACCCCGGGGGCCAACCGTCCGGTTGGCGGGTTCGGCCGCAGGGTCGCAGGTTCCTAAAAGAGGCAACACCTTATGACCGACGCCGGCGCCTTCGCATCGCTTTCGCCAACGCTCCTTGCCCGCAAGGGTGGGGCCAAGCCCGCGATGCGTCCGCAGTTGCAGCCGATGCAGCAGTTCCACGAGGCGACCGCGCGCGAAATGCACGACGACCTTGGCTGGAACGACATGGGCGAGGATGTCGATCCTGCCGATGCTTCGGGTGCCGAGGTCGTCTCGATCGGTGGTCGCGAAATGTCCGGAGGCGGCAAGCCCGCCGTGGTCCAGCAGCGCGAATCGCTCGAACAGTCGGTTCGCCAGCCTGCCGCGCCGCGCAGCTCCGCGCTCAAGCAGGGTCGCCGCGCCGCTTTCACGCTGCGCCTCGATGCCGAGCGCCATCTCAAACTCAAGCTGGCGAGCACCGTTACCAGTGAAAGCGCCCAGCAGATCGTGACCGACGCGCTCGATCAGTACCTTGAATCCATGCCCGAAGTCGCTGCGCTCGCCACCCGCGTGCGCAAGGGCCGCTAACCAGTTTTGCAAGAGGGGGGATCAGTCCCATGACGCAGTATCGAACGAATCGCCGGACGGCTCGCGCCGCATTCTGCACCGCCGCCGCCGCCGCGCTGGTGGTCGGCTATGCCGGTTACGGACCTGCCGCGATGGCCGGTTCCTCTGCCGAATCGACGGTGCAGGTGCCGAAGAAGGACCGCAAGGCAGTGGCCAAGGCCGAGAAGGCCGTCGCCAAGGCACCCCAGTCGGTTGCCGCCCGCCTTGGCCTCGCCAGCGCATATCTGCGGGTCGGCCGCTTCGAATCGGCTGCATCCACTTTCGAGGACGCTCAGGCGCTTGGCGATCAGTCGCCCGCGACCGCGCTCAGCCTTTCGCTCGCCTATGTTGGCGCAGGCCAGGACCGCAAGGCTGTGGCCATGCTCGACCAGTGGCGCGATTCGATCCCCGCCAGCGACCTTGGCCTTGCGCTCTCGCTCGCCGGTGAGACCGGTCGCGGCGTCTCGATCCTTTCGGACGAGCTGCGCGGCGGCGACAATTCCGCCAAACTGCGCCAGAACCTTGCTTATGCCTATGCGCTCGACGGGCGCTGGCGCGAAGCGCGGCTGATGGCTTCGCAGGATGTCTCGCCCGACGCGCTCGATGCCCGCATCAGCGACTGGGCGATGCAGGCGCGTCCCGAAGATTATCGCAAGCGTGTTTCGGCGCTGCTCGGTGTTCCGCTGCGCAGCGATGTTGGCCAGCCCGCCGAACTGGCGCTGGTTCAGACGCCCGATACGCAGGTCGCTGCGGTGGCCGAACCGGTGGCAACGCCGGTCGCGCCTCCGGCCTACACCGCCTATAGTCAGGAACTTCCCGCCAGCGACGGTAGCACCGATTTCTACGTTGCCGAAGCCGCGAAGCCGGAAGTTTACAACGTCACCGTCGCCGGTTCGGCCGACACTTCGGCGCCGTCGAACTTCGACCAGGCCTTTGCCGAGCCTGCCCCGGCACCCGCACCGGCGCAGCGCTTCGTTTCCAACCCGGTCGTGCAGTCGGTTCCGGCCAGCAAGGCTGCCGCGCCGCGCACTGCTTCCGTGAAGGCAACGGCAAAGCAGCAGGACGTGCAGGTCGCTTCGCTGACCCCGGCAACCTTCACGCGTGCCGACGACAAGGATTGCACCCACATGGTGCAGCTTGGCTCGTTCTCCTCGCCGGAGAATGCGGAGCGCGCATGGAAAATCTTCCTCAAGCGCAATCCCTCGCTCGCCAATTTCGACAAGACGATCACCCAGGCCGAGGTGCGCGGCAAGAATTACTGGCGCGTCGCAGCTGCCGGGTTCGACAAGTCGGCAGCACTTGGCCTCTGCTCAAGCATCAAGGGAAAGGGCCGTGGCTGCATCGCCTATTCGGTCGACAAGCCGCTGCCCGGCGCGCTGCCCTCGAGCAGCAAGCCCAGCCAGCGCTACGCGCGCCGCTGATCGGCACCTAACCACTTTCTTGCGAGACTGGGCCTCGTCCTTCGGGACGGGGCCTTCTTTTTTGTTTCATGCTCGCGCATCCGCGCGAGCGTCCTCGGTGCTGCTCCCTTTGCTACGCTTCGGGGCACCTGCGGGCGCGCGGTCGCAGTGCGGTCCGCTGGTCGCAGCCCGAACTAGACCAGGCCAGAGAATGACAAATTCCTCTCCCCTTGCGGGAGAGGATGGCGAAGCTTGCCGACTTGTCGGCTAGCGAAGCCTGGAGAGGGGGTGGGCGTGCAATCCCCTCTCCAACTCCGGCTAGGCTCCTTGCGTCGCCAAGCCTGCGTATCCTCTCCCGCAAGGGGAGAGGAGTGGTGCATCACAATTCAATCTCCGCACCGCCCTTGAACAGCGCGAGGGCGCGGCCTTGCACGCCTTGTCGGTCGAAGGGCGTGTTGCCCGCCGCAGCTGCCATCTCCGAGGAATCGACGATCCATGGGCGGTCGGCGTCGATAATCGCGATGTCCGCTTCCGCGCCGACCTCCAGCCGTCCGGCATCGACACCGAGGATCGCGGCGGGGTTGCGCGCGGTGAGGTCGAAGGCGCGGGTCATGTCGATCTTGCCTTCGCGCACGAGGTTCATCGTCAGCGGCAGTAGCGTCTCCGCACCCGCCATGCCCGGAGCCGAATCGGCGAATGGCAGGCGCTTGTCTTCCGGCCCGCGCGGATCGTGGCCCGAGGCGATGACGTCGATCGTGCCGTCGGCAATCGCGGCGATCACCGCCTTGCGGTCATCCTCGCAGCGCAGCGGCGGCGAAAGATGCATAAAGGTCCGGAAATCGGCGAGCGCGGTGTCCGAGAGCATGAAATGCGCCGGGGTGACGCCAGCCGTCACCTGCACGCCGCGCGCCTTGGCTGCGCGCACGAGGTCTAGCCCCGCCGCCGTTGTCACCTGCCGCAGATGCAGCCGCGCACCTGCCAGCTCGGCGAGCGCAATGTCGCGCGCAATTGCCAGCGATTCCGCCTCCGAAGGTGCCGACGGCAGACCGAGCCGGGTAGCCATTTCGCCGCGCGTGGCAACGGCCTTGCCCACCAGCGCATCGTCCTCGCAATGCGTCACGACCACCATGTCGAGCATCGCGGCGTACTGCAGCACACGCAGCATTGTGCCCGAATCTGCGATCCAGCGCCGCCCGGTGGCGACTGCCTTCGCGCCCGCATCGCGCATCATCGCGAATTCGGCGAGTTCCTTGCCGCCCATGCCCTTCGAGGCAGCGGCGAGCGGATGGACCCAGAAATCGGGTTTGCCCGACTGCGCGGCAAAGCGCACCCGCGCCGGGTAATCGAGCGGCGGATCCTGATCGGGCAGGAGCGCGGCGCGGGTGATCCCGCCGAAATGGAACGCAGGCTTGTCGATGGCGAAAACGCCGAGGTCGACGAGGCCGGGCGTAACCAGCTTGCCCTTTGCATCGACCACCCGGTCCCCGCCCTGCGGTTCGACATCGCCCAGCGCGGCGATCAGCCCGTTCTCGCAGCGTATCGCGCCGGGGGCAGGGGGCTCGCCGGGGCGCACGAGCAGGCCGCCGGTGATCGTCAGGGGCGCAGCAATGCTCATGCCCAGCCCTCCACCCCGCGCGCGCGGCGCGTCAGCACGTCGAGGCAGGCCATGCGGATGGCAACGCCCATCTCGACCTGCCGGGTGATCTGCGAGCGCCCGACAAGGTCGGCAACGTCGCTGTCGATTTCGATGCCCCGGTTCATCGGCCCGGGATGCATGACCAGCGCATCGTCCTTGGCGCGCGCCAGCCGCTCCAGCGTCAGCCCGTAGAGGTGGTGATATTCGCGCGGGGAGGGGATGAACTGGCCCTCCATGCGCTCAAGCTGGAGCCGCAACATCATCACCACGTCCGCGCCGTCCAGCGCCTTGTCGAAATCGGTGAATGGCTCGGCATGCATCGCCTCGATCCCGGTCGGCATGAGCGCGGGCGGCGCGCAGACGCGCACCCGCGCGCCGAGCGAGGCGAGGCACAGGATGTTGGAGCGCGCGACACGGCTGTGCAGGATGTCGCCGCAGATCGTCACCGTCAGCCCGTTGATCGCGCCCTTGGCATGGCGGATCGTCAGCGCATCGAGCAGCGCCTGCGTCGGGTGTTCGTGCTGTCCGTCACCGGCATTGAGCACCGGGCAGTCGACCTTGTCCGCGATCAGCTGCACCGCGCCGGAGCTGCCGTGGCGGATGACGATGGCGTCGGCGTGCATCGCGTTGAGCGTCATCGCCGTGTCGATCAGCGTCTCGCCCTTCTTCACGCTCGACTGCGCGGCATGCATATTGACCACGTCCGCGCCCAGCCGCTTGCCCGCGATCTCGAAGCTCAGCAGCGTGCGCGTCGAATTTTCGAAGAAGGCGTTGATGATCGTCAGGCCCGAAAGCAGGTCGACATGCTTTTGCGGATTGCGGTTAAGCCGGACCCATTGCTCCGCCTCGTCAAGGAGGAATGCGATCTCGTGCGGTTCGAGCCCGCCGATGCCAACCAGCCCGGGATGCGGGAACGCCGCGGAGCCGGGAGGATAGGAGAAGCCAGTCGATGTCATTGAAGACAGCCCCTTAGGCCAGCGCCGCCCGTTCCTCAAGGCAATTTGCGGCGCTGCCCACGGCTGCTATGGGAGCGGCCCGGTTCAAAAGGAATTTCGATGGCATTCGCGCGCAAGGTCTGGAAGCTGCTGGTCGCCCTGAAGGACGGGCTCGTGCTGCTGTTCATGCTGCTGTTCTTCGTGGCGCTTTATGCGGTGCTGTCGGCAAGGCCTGGGCCGGGGATCGTGCGCGAAGGGGCGCTGCTGATCGACCTTGACGGGGTGATCGTGGAAGAGCCCTCGGTGCCCGATCCGCTTTCGCTGCTGATCAGTCAGGAAGCGCCGGTCGGCGAATACCGTGCGCGTGACGTCGTGCGCGCATTGCGGCTGGCGGCGGATGACAAGCGTATCAAGGCGGTGGTGCTCGATCTCAGCGGGTTTCTTGGCGGCGGGCATGTCCACCTTGCCGAAATCGGCGACGCCATCGACGCAGTGCGTGCGGCGGACAAACCTGTGCTCGCCTATGGCCTTGCGATGCTCGACGACGGCGTGCTGCTTGCCGGGCACGCAAGCGAAGTCTGGACCGACCCCAACGGCGGTGCGTTCATTGCCGGGCCGGGCGGAAACTCGCTCTATTACGGACGCCTGCTCGACAACCTGAAGGTCGAGGCGCGGGTTTACCGCGTCGGCACATTCAAGAGCGCGGTCGAACCCTATATCCTCAACGAGCCGTCACCGGCCTCGCGTGAGGCTTATGAGGCGGTTTACGGCGCGCTCTGGGAAGCATGGCAGACGGACTACAGGAAAGCGCGGCCCAAGGCAGACCTTGACCTTGTCACCGGCGATCCGGTCGGCTGGGTCGAAACGACCGGCGGCGATACGGCACTGGCGGGCAAGAACGCCGGGCTGATTGACCGGCTCGGCACCCCGACGCAGTTCGGCGAGCGGGTTGCGGAAATCGTCGGGGAATCGCCGTTCGAAAAGTCGGCTGGCACTTTTGCCCATACCGACATGCGCACATTGCTCGGCGCGCATCCCGAAACGAAATCGGGCAAGGCCATCGGCGTGGTCACGATTGCCGGGACGATCATCGACGGCGATGCCGGTCCGGGCACGGCCGGGGGAGCGCGCATCGTCGACCTGCTCAACAAGGCTGACGACCGCGATCTCGCCGCGCTGGTCGTGCGCATCGATTCGCCCGGCGGCTCGCTGATGGCCTCGGAGCATATCCGGGTCGCCATCGAGCGGTTCAAGGCCGAAAAGGACATCCCCGTCGTCGCTTCCATGGCGAACCTTGGGGCCAGCGGCGGCTACTGGGTGGCGACGCCGGCGCAGGCGATCTTTGCCGAACCGGGCACGATAACCGGCTCGATTGGCGTCTTCTCGGTGATCCCGACCTTCGAACACGCGCTTGCCGATTTCGGGGTGACCGGGGCAGGGGTCAAAACCACGCCGCTGTCTGGCCAGCCCGACATCCTCACCGGCTTTTCGCCCGAACTTGACCGGATGATGCAGCTTTCCATCGAAAGCAACTACGATGAGTTCGTAACGATCGTCAGCAAGTCCCGGAAACTTGAGAAGAATACTGCCGAATCATGGGCCGAGGGCAGGCCATGGGCGGGCGGCGATGCGCGCCAGCTGAAGCTCGTCGACCGGTTCGGCGATTTCGACGACGCGATTGCCTATGCCGCCGAACAGGCCGGGCTGGAGGAAGGCGACTGGCATGTCGAGGATATCGGCGGCCAGCCCGATGCGCTGGGCAGCCTGTTGCGCGGATTCCAGCGCGAGGAAGCGCAGGCGTCCGCCGGGTACGATCTCGCTGGCCTTGCCGCCCTGCGGCAGGAGGCGATGCTTCGCCGCGCGGCCCATGACCTGCAAAACGTCATGGCGATGCGCGGCGTGCAGGCACTTTGCCTGGAATGCCCGAATCCGGTCGCTGCGGTACGCTCCGGGGCCGAATCCCCGCAGCGTGGCTGGATTGCCACAGTAGCGGAAATTTTTCTGCGTTAGGGGATCTCGTCCGGAGAGGTCCCCGGCTGGTCGAAATCGGGCGGAATACCGGGGGTTTCCGGCGGGCTGGCCGGAGGGGCCGGATCGTCCGGGATTCCGGGGGTTTCCGGGGGAGATTGCGGGTCGATCCGGTCTGGTCCGGGCTCTGGTTGGGTGGCCATTCGCTCTGCTCCTCGTCTGGCGGTTGCAAACAACGTGGGGAGCGATTGCGCGCAAGGCAAGCCGCGGTGCTTGCCCTTTGCGACTTGTGCCGATAATGGCTCGTTCCTTGAATTTCAGGCTGTGTCCGCGGGCGTGGCGGAACTGGTAGACGCGCTGGTTTTAGGTACCAGTATCGTAAGATGTGGGGGTTCGAGTCCCTTCGCCCGCACCAGACACCGCCCTCGCGCCGAGACACGTGCGCATAAAACCGGGTTCCAGGGAAGGTTCTATATAACAATGCAGATCGTTGAAACGAACAATGAGGGATTGAAGCGCGCCTATCAGGTGACCATCCCCGCCACGCAGATTTCCGAGCGCATCGAGGGCGAAGTGAAACGCCTCGCACCGCAGGTGAAAATGCCCGGCTTCCGCCCCGGCAAGGTTCCCGCCAACCTCATCAAGAAGATGCATGGCGATGCGCTCCATCAGGACGCGCTGAATTCGACGATCCGCGACGCGATGGACCAGCTGGTCAAGGACAACGAGCTGCGTCCGGCGATGCAGCCGCAGATCGAACTCGGCGAAGGTTACGAGGAAGGCAAGGACGCCGAGGTTTCGGTAAGCCTCGAAGTGCTTCCGGTGATCGAAGCGCCCTCGCTCGACGGTCTCAAGCTTGAAAAGCTGGTCGTGCCCGTCACCGACAAGGAAGTCGAGGAAGCGATCCAGAACTTCGCCAGCCAGCAGAAGAGCTTCAAGGATGGTGCCAAGACGAAGAAGGCCGCCGAGGGCGACCAGGTCGTCTGCGATTTCGTCGGCAAGGTCGATGGCGTTGCGTTCGACGGCGGTTCTGCCGAAGACCAGGCCATCGAGATCGGCGCGGGTCGCCTCATCCCCGGTTTCGAAGAACAGCTCGTCGGCATGAAGGCGGGCGACGAAAAGGTCATCACCGTGACCTTCCCCGAGGATTATCCGGCCGAAAACCTCAAGGGCAAGGAAGCCACCTTCGACATCTCGGCCAAGACGATCAAGGTGCCGGCCGAAACCAAGGTTGACGACGATTTCGCCAAGAACCTCGGCCTTGAAGGTATCGATCAGCTGCGCGACCTGCTGAAAGGCCAGCTTGAGCAGGAAACCGCCGGTCTCACCCGCACGCAGATGAAGCGCGCGCTGCTTGACCAGCTCGCCGCCGGTCACGATTTCGCCGTGCCGCCGACGATGGTCGACGCCGAATTCCAGCAGATCTGGGCGCAGCTCCAGCAGGAAGCCGCTCGCGAGGAAGACCCCGAAGCCGCGCTCAAGGAAATCGAGGCCGAGAAGGACGATTACCGTTCGATCGCCGAGCGCCGCGTGCGCCTTGGCCTGCTGCTTTCCGAAATCGGTCAGGCGAACGACGTTCAGGTGAGCCAGCAGGAAATGTCGATGCTGATCCAGCAGGCGGCGAGCCAGTACCGCCCCGAAGACCGCGACCGGTTTATCGAATACGTCCAGTCCGACCCGATGGCCGCCGCCCAGCTGCGCGCGCCGCTCTATGAAGACAAGGTCGTCGATTTCCTGATCGAAAAGGCCGAAGTGACGACACGCGAAGTCACCAAGGAAGAACTGCAGGAAGCGATCGAGGCCGAGACCGACGAGGTCAAGGCCAAGCCCGCCGCGAAGAAGAAGGCCCCGGCGAAGAAGGCTCCCGCGAAAAAGGCGGCTGCGAAGGACGCGGACGCCGAAGCCAAGCCCGCAGCGAAGAAAGCGCCTGCCAAGAAAGCTCCGGCCAAGAAGCCCGCCGCCAAGGCCGATGACGCCGAGGCCAAGCCGGCAGCCAAGAAGGCCTCTGCCAAGAAGCCCGCAGCCAAGAAGGCTCCGGCGAAAAAGGCTGCTGCCAAGAAAGACTGAGGCTGGGGCGTCGGCAGTTACGACGCCTCGGATTCCCACCCCACTGCGACTACGCGGTTTAACCGCTAGTCTCGCTACCCCTCCCGCATGCGGGAGGGGAAAGGCGGAGCGCAACCTGTCTCCCCTCCCGCTTGCGGGAGGGGCAGGGGGTGGGCATTGGACTCGGGTGTCAATACTGCAACGCGCTCAAAAATTCCCCTTCACCGTCAGGGTGAAGATCGGGCCAACGAGCTGGTCGGCCTCTTCGACGCGCAGCACCTCTGCGCGGTCGCGCGGGCCGTCGTAGATGGTGCGGTTCAGCTTGCGCCGACCGTTGTTGAGGTTGAACACCGAGAGCCGCACCGTGGTGCCGAGCACGTCTTTGTGCTCGACGAAGCCGTAGATATACGGCCCCTCGTTCTCCGAGCCGACCTCGCGCAGGCGGTTGTAGGGAGCCTGCCGATAGCGCTCGTAACCAAGGCTCCAGGCCCAGTCGGTGCCGGGCACGTCGTGGCGCAGGAAGACTTCAATATCCTCGTTGTCGTTCCAGCTGCGCGAGCGTTTGCGGCCCGTCACCGGATCGCGGATCGCGGTCGTCTCGACGCGGATGTCGGATTCGATTTTCGCGCCCTTGAAGCCCAGCGGGTCGAGATTGAACGTGCCGGTCCACTGCACGCCATGCTCGCTTGAGCGCGGGATGTTGCCGCGAAATTCCCCGGTGAAATCGGCGTTCGGGATCAGGTCGATATAGTCGCGCACCCGGTCGGCATAGAAGCGCAGGCTGGTCGAACCCCATTTTGCGAGGTCGAGCTTGGCCTCGATCTCGGCCTCCCACGATTGCGGCGGGACCAGCCGCGCGTTGGCGGCATTGGCATTGCCATCGTCGAGGAACACGCGACCGAGGAAATCGCCAAAGCTCAGCTGCCCGACTTCGCGCTCCAGCTTGGCCGAGATGTCGAGCCGCTTGCTCGCTGCCCATGCCAGCGTCAGCGAGCCCTTGGGCCGCCAGAACTCGCGCACGAGGCCGTTCGCTCCGGTTTGCGAAAGCTTCGAATACTCGCCGCCCGCGCCGAGCTTGAAGGAGAGTTTGCTGGTGATCGGACGGCCATAGGTCAGGATCGCCTCGTAGCGATCCTCGGTGACCCCGCCCGAACCTTCGGGGAAGTAATCGAGCGCGAAGTCACCGGTATCCTGCAATTCGCCCAGTCGGGACACCTGCTTGAGCCGGTTGAACGCGCCTTCCGCCGCGAATTGCCAGTCGCCGCCCAGCATCTTCCAGCTGTATTCGCCGCGCAGGATGCGCTCGCCTTCATCGGTCCAACGCGTGAAGCGATCACCGCTTCGTGGGCTGCCATCGGTTAAATCGAGCCACGATGTCGAGCGCGAGCGACCGCGCTGATACTGTTCGAGTGCAATGACCTTGAGCCGACCGGGACCAAGCGCGAATTCGTAATCGGCGTTGATCTCGTAATCCTTGCCGCGCCAGCGATTGGTGAAAAGCCGCTCGTAGGGCGCGCCAGCGACAGGCAGGCGATCTTCCGACTCGCGCTGGTAGTAGTAGCCCTGACGATACATCGCGCTGAAATTGCCGACCGAATCGCCGGGGCCGTCCCATTTCACCGATGTCGTGAGCCTGGGATAGTCTTCGCGGATTTTCAGCACGCCGTCGCGTGTTTCGATCAGGCTGCCGTCGCCCGCCGTCACATACTCGATCCCGCCCGCCGCGCCGCGCCCGTCGCCGTTGCGCAGCGTGATCGTATAGTCGAGCTTGCCCGAACTGCCGTTGACCGTCACCTCGCCGGCCATGAACTGCGGGTAAGCGTAGTGCGCGCGCACCCGCGAGCGCCATTCGAACGAGCCGGTCAGCTCGCCCGAAGTCGTCACGATATTGGCGACCTGCCCGGACAACCCCGGAATATCGAGTGCGCCGCCATCGACGATCTCGATCCGCACGACGCGGTCTGCGGAAATGCGGCCGATCTGGTTTGTCAGCGAATCCGACTTGATCGCCAGCCGCTCACCGTTGACCAGCACGTTGTCGTCGGCCTGCCCGAGCCCGCGCCCCTGATCGTTGTCGCGGATCGCGAAGCCGGGCACCTGCACCAGCATGTCCAGCGCGGTGCGCGGCGCAAACTGTTCGAAGAAGGCGGGCTCATAGACCTTGCGGCTGGCGGTCTCGGCTGTTGCCTCCTGCACCGTTGCCTCGCGCGCCGAAGCGCCCGGTGCGGCCATGACGGCAGCCCCCGAAAACGCTGCGGAAAGGATGATCTGCCTGCGACCCATTGGCTTATATTTTTCTCTCATTACGCCTTCATTGGCTCGCATTGCGCGATGATCTCGCACAGATTCGACGAACCGCCAACTGCACCCGACGAAGATCAATCCCCCCGTTTTTCCCGTCCCCTCTTGAACATCGCGCAGGCACACGCGACATAGGCGGGCCAAATCAGATGAGGAAACCCATGATCGACCTGTTCGGCCACAACAGCACCCAGGGCAAATTCACTACCGATCCCGAAACCGGCGCGCTTGTGCCGATGGTCGTCGAGCAGACGAGCCGGGGTGAGCGCAGCTTCGACATTTTCTCGCGCCTGCTGCGCGAGCGCATCGTTTTCGTGACCGGTCAGGTCGAGGACACGATGGCTTCGCTGATCGTCGCGCAGCTGCTGTTCCTCGAATCGGAAAACCCGTCGAAGGACATTTCGATGTACATCAACTCGCCGGGCGGCGTGGTGACGGCGGGCATGGCGATCCACGATACCATGCAGTACATCCGCCCGCGCGTTTCCACGGTCTGCATCGGTCAGGCCGCCTCGATGGGCTCGTTCCTGCTTGCCGCCGGTGAGCCGGGCATGCGCATCGCGCTGCCCAATGCGCGGATCATGGTCCACCAGCCTTCGGGCGGGGCGCGCGGCATGGCCTCGGATATCGAGATTCAGGCGCGCGAAATCCTGCGGATTCGCACCCGGATGAACGACCTTTATGTGAAGTACACCGGCCGCAGCCTTGAAGAAATCGAGAAGGCGATGGATCGCGACACCTTCCTCGAAGCCGAGGAAGCACGCGAATTCGGCCTTGTCGACAAGGTCTTCGAATCGCGCCCGGACGCTGAAAAAGCTGGAGAATCCGGCGAAAAGGGCAAGGGTAAGGACGCCGCCGACGACTGATCCGGAACGGGCCATTCAAACTTCCTCAAGCTTGTTGGCCTACAGTCAGGATTGATAATTGGCGCAGGCGGGGTAAATTCGCTGAATCGCCTTTCGGCCACGCAAGACAGAGAACGACGAAATTGAGCGGATCTGACGCAAAAAGCACGCTTTACTGCAGTTTCTGCGGGAAATCACAGCACGAGGTGAGGAAGCTCATCGCCGGGCCGACGGTCTTCATCTGCGATGAATGCGTCGAGCTGTGCAATGACATCATCCGTGAGGAAACGAAGGCGGGCATCGCGGGCAAGAAGGACGGCGGCGTGCCGTCGCCGCTCGAAATCTGCGAAACGCTGAACGACTATGTGATCGGGCAGGACCGCGCCAAGCGCGTGCTCTCGGTCGCGGTGCACAACCACTACAAGCGGTTGAAGCATGGCGGCAAGGCGGGCGAAGTCGAGCTTGCCAAGTCGAACATCCTGCTCGTCGGGCCGACCGGTTCGGGCAAGACGCTGCTCGCACAGACGCTGGCGCGCACCTTCGATGTGCCGTTCACAATGGCCGATGCGACGACGCTGACCGAAGCAGGCTATGTCGGTGAGGATGTCGAGAATATCATCCTCAAGCTGCTGCAATCGTCCGACTACAACGTCGAAAAGGCGCAGCACGGCATCGTCTATATCGACGAGATCGACAAGATCAGCCGCAAGGCGGAAAACCCCTCGATCACGCGCGACGTTTCGGGCGAAGGCGTGCAGCAGGCGCTGCTCAAGCTGATGGAAGGCACCACTGCCTCCGTCCCGCCGCAGGGCGGGCGCAAGCATCCGCAGCAGGAATTCCTGCAGGTCGATACGACCAACATCCTGTTTATCTGCGGCGGTGCATTCGCGGGTCTGGAAAAGATCATCGCCGACCGCCTGCAGAAGCGCTCGATCGGCTTCGGCGCGCATGTCGCCGACCCGGACAAGCGCCAGATCGGCGAGCTGCTGCAAAAGGCGGAGCCGGAAGACCTGCTGAAATTCGGCCTGATCCCGGAATTCGTCGGCCGCCTGCCGGTCATCGCCACGCTCGAAGACCTCGACGTCGGCGCGCTGGTGCAGATCCTGCAGGAGCCGAAGAACGCGCTGGTCAAGCAGTATGCCAAGCTGTTCGAGCTCGAAGATGTCGAACTGACCTTCACCGACGACGCGCTCGAAGCGATCGCCAAGAAGGCCATCGAACGCAAGACCGGTGCGCGCGGCCTGCGCTCGATCGTCGAAGCGATCCTGCTCGACACGATGTTCGACCTGCCGACCGAGCAGGACATCGCCGAAGTCGTGGTCGATGGCGACGTGGTCGAGGGCCGCAAGGAACCTGTCCGCGTGCTCAAGGGCGACAAGGAAGAAAAGGCGGCCTGATCGCATGACAGCGGCGATCGGATCCCTGATCGTCGCTGTTTTCTATACGATTGTCATGATTGCAATGTCGGTTCGCGCAGCCGGAAGGCTCCCGGCCGATGGCAAGGTTCCCATCCATTTCAACATGAAGGGTGAGGCCGACAGCTTCGGCAATCGCTGGGTGACCCTCGCGCTTCTGCCCGCGCTCTATGCGATAATCGCGGCTGTATCTCTCATCCCGGTCTTCGCTGGTGCTCAGACACGCGGCCCCGGCGGCATCGTTGTCGGCATGATCGTTACGGGCGCAATCGTTGTCGGTGCCCATGCGCTGGTTATTGCGCTCTTGCTGCGCTGGGCGGACAAGCAGAATTAACTCACAAATTGCGAGATTTGTCTCGGCGCGCCGCTGCGATGTTGTCTTGCGGGGCCTTGTTAGCCTGCGTCGCTCGCGCCACGCTATGCGGATGACAGACACCCGCATCCCCGTCAGCCGGATCATCCACACGATCCACGCCACCACCGACATCTATGGCTGCCGCCTCAAATACCAGGACGCGCTGGGCGGGCTGGTCTTCGCCGAGAACTACTTTCCCGCCGAGGACCGCGATGCGGCTCTGCTCTATGTCACCGATCACATGGTCGAGCCGATGGCACCGCGCACGCCCGACGATCTTGAAAAGCCCTTCGCCCGGATGGCGGCGAAGATCGGTCAGGCGTACCATTCGTTCGAGCTGAAGGTGCCCGATGGCAAAGCCGCCGCGCAGGCGTTCGAGGATGCGGGCTGCAAAGTCGCGAGCAATTACGGCGTGTTCTTCTTCGTCCGGCCCGAATCGACCGGCGGCGTGCTGCTCGAAGTCTGCGAACTGGCGATGCCCAACGATCCCTATGATCGCGGCCAGTGGAACCCTGCCGTGGGGGCAGGGCATGCCTGCACCGTCACCGGGCTCGACCACATCGCCTGCGTCACCCGTGATATGGACGCGGTACTACGCTTCTTCACCGAGCTGGTCGACGGCGAGGTGAAGGATGACGCGCGCACCGACTTGCCGCAAGCGGGGCGGAGGGTGGTGATCCGCGTGGGCGACACCGATGTTGCCTTCATCCAGCCCGACGATCCCGCCTCGGGGCCGCTCGGCGCGTTCCTGAGCAAGGAGCAGAACGGCATCTACGCGCTGGTCTGGAAGATCGCCGACGAAGCGAAGGCGCGGGCGCATTTCGAGGGCGGGATGCTCAAGATGCGGTTGACGCAGGAGGGCTGTGTCTCGTCGGGGTTCGCCATTGATCCGGACGATTTCTACGGCGGGCGGCACGAGTTCGTGAGCGCGTAGGGGCTCACGCAAAGGCGCCAAGGCGCGAAGGGCTCTGGATTTTTTCACACGAAGACACAAAGTTCACGAAGCTGCTGTGCCTGCGGCGAAGCCGCACTCATTTATCGACCTGTATCGATCTTGTTGATTGCGCCTGCGGCGCGGGCGCGACCTTTTGGTGTTCTTTGTGTCTTCGTGTGAACCAGATTCTTCGCGGCTTCGCGTGAGAAAACCTAAACCACCGCCTCATCCTCAAGCGCACAACCCGCATCGTCGCCATGCTCGATCTGCACCGTCGGGTGATTGATCCCGAAGCGGTGCTCAAGTTCATGCGCCAAGTCATGCAGGAACGCATCGCCGCCCGCGCCGTCGGGCATTACGAGGTGCGCGGTCAGTGCAGTTTCGGTGGTGCTCATCGGCCAGACGTGGAGGTCGTGCACCGCCGAAACCCCCGGCTGCGCGGCAAGGAACGCGCGCACTTCGGCGATGTCGATCCCCTCCGGCACGCCCAGCATCCCCATCTTGAGCGCCTCGCGCATCAGGCCCCAGCTGCCCCAGGCGATCACGGCAGTAATCACCAGCGAGGTAACGGGGTCGATCACCAGCGCGCCGGTCCAGAGGATCAGCAGGCCAGCGATCACGACGCCCGCCGAAACCGCCGCGTCGGCCATCAGGTGCACGAACGCCGCACGCACGTTGAGGTCCGCCTTGCGCCCCTTGGCGAAGAGCATTGCCGAGGCTGCGTTAACGACGATCCCCAGCGCGGCGACCACGATCATCGTCGTCCCCTCGATCGGTTCGGGGTTCGAAAAGCGCCGGATCGTCTCGACAAGGATCGCTCCCAGCGCCACCCAGAGCAGCGCCGCATTGGTGATTGCGGCAAGGATCGAGGAGCTTTTCAGCCCATAGGTATAGCGCTCCGAAGGCGGTCGGGCCGCCAGCACCGAAGCTCCCCATGCCAGCAGCAGCGAAAGCACATCGGACAGGTTGTGCCCCGCATCGGCGATCAGCGCCATCGACCCGCTGATCAGCCCGGCGACGAACTCCGCCGCCGTGAACCCGACATTGAGCAGCACCGCAATGAGGAACGCGCCCCCGCGCGGGCCGTCCGGCGGTCCGTGGTAGTGAGAATGATCGTGCCCGTGACTGTGCCCTGCGCCCATTTCGCGCCACTGGCACGCGCGAGAGGGGACGGCAAGCTATGTGGTAACGTATCCTTTGCCTTGCCCGATCACTCGTAAACGCAGGCGTCGAGCCCGTCGCGGCGGACCACGCCGATGCGTGCGGCGATGGTGTTGCCATAGCGGCGGGTGAAGCCAGAGGGCGCCTTGACCGCGCGTTTCTTCGGGCTGGGCAGGGCGGCAGCCATACGCGCGGCCTCGCTCGCCGAGAGGTTCGCCGCGCCCTTGTTGTAGTAGCGCTGCGCCCCCGCCTCGACGCCATAGGTGCCGATCCCGGTCTCCGCGACGTTGAGGTAAACCTCCATGATCCGCCGCTTGTCCCAAACTGTCTCGATCAGGAAGGTAAACCAGGCCTCCAGCCCCTTTCGCAGCCAGCGGTCCCAGCCCGAGCCCTGCCAGAGGAACACGTTCTTCGCGGTCTGCTGGCTGATCGTCGATCCGCCGCGCAGTTTCTTGCCCTTGGCATTGCGCTCCATTGCGATTTCGATGGCCTCTGCGTCAAAGCCCGAATGCGTGCAGAATTTCGAGTCCTCGCCGCCGATCACTGCCGCGACCATGTTGCGGTCGATCCGCGACAGGGGCGTCCAGTCCTTGGTGAAGCCGTTGCTGTCCGCGATCATCGTGATCGTCACCGGCGGCGGGACGAAGCGATAGACCAGCGTCAGCCCGAGGCTGATCGCGATAAACCAGATAACAAGGCGCGTAAGAAAGCGAAACATGCGGGTAGCCGGTGCGGTCGATGTGCGGCGCGGGCTATAGTCGAAGGCCATGGGCCGTGGCTAGAGCCGCGCGAAGCCGCCGGTGGCGATGCGCGCGTCGATGGCCTGCCAGGTCGCCTCTGCCGCGCCATCATCCGCCGCGAGCACATGCACCTTCGCCAACCGGTCGACCGGCCAGCCACTCTGCACAAAGGTGTCGGCGGGCGCGGCGACGATCAGGCTTTCGACATCGGGCCGCCCCAGCATCGCCAGCACCCGTTCGAACAGCGTCCCAAGGCCGCGCAAGGGCAGCGCTTTGCCCTCCGGATCCTCGCAGATTTCTGTGGATACGAGATGGCAGGTCTCGCCTTCACCGGCTAGCTGCGAGCGCAAATCGCGTGCGGCGGCATCGCGGTCGCCATCGCCGGTAACGAAGTGGATCGGGATGCGACCGTCGCCTTCACCCTGCAGCGCAACGCGCGCAACGGCCGCGCGCGCATCATCATCGATGTCTTTCAAAACCTGCGGCATGTAATTGATTTCGTTGATGATCGCGCCATTCTTGTGCCAGGGAACGGTGATGTCGGGCGTGATAAGGTCCACCCCGCCCATCGTCAGGCCCATCGCCTTGCACGCGGTCACTGCCGCCGCGACATTGTCGGGATGAATGCGGTCGGTCAGCGTCTCGAACTCCGCGCCCCAGTCTTCGCGCAGGATCGGGCGCAGGCGGACGAACTGCCCCTCGGCGGGGATGCTTTCGGGCGTCAGCCCATCGCTGGCCAGCGTGCTGCGCGCCAGATCGTCGATCACGAAGGGCTTTTTCATCAGCCAGGGTGGCATCTTTTCGCGCGATTGCGTCGCCATTTCGGCAAGCTCGGTCACGGTATGTTTGCCGTCTGCCTTCACCCCCTTGGGCATATGCGCGCGGGCAAAAAGGATGCGCTCGCCGCAGACCGCGATGCGATAGCAAAAGCCCTTCACACGCCGCTCGATCAGCACATGCTTCGAGTATTTCTGTGCCTCTGCGAAGGCGGTCTTCACCGTTTCCTCGTCGGTGATGTCGATGGTCACGCCCATGCTGCGTTCGGCGGACGCGGGTTTAACGACCAGCGGCCAACCGATCTTCGACGCGGCCGCAAGCGCCTTTTCAGCCGTGTCGACAACCGCATGTTCGGCTGCGGGCAGGCCAAGCCCGCGCAGGAATGCTGCGGTATGCGCCTTGTTCTTGACCATAGTCGAAGCAATTGCGGCATCGGCCTGGATCGCCGAAACCTTCATCAGCCGACCCTTCGCGCCCCAGCCAACGCGCTTCAGCCCGTTGCCCAGCTCGCGCTGGGGGACCTCGCATTTCCACATGGCGAAGGCACTGGCAACGCCATCGGTAGAGAGCGAAACCCTCCTGCCGATCGGCTTGATACCTTTCTCGAAAAGCTGCTCGAGCAGCGGCATGATCCGTTCGTAATCGGGCTCTCCGGTCAGCATGTCGGTCATCAGGCGCAAGGTGCTGCCATAACCGTTGAGGATGATCGCGGGCGGCACGCCGTCGCAGGCGGGCAGGGCAACCGCGAAGGCATGATTGTCGGGCTGGCCATCCGGGGCAGGGGTGACGGTGAGCACCTTGCCGATATCGTAAAGCGGGATCGCCGATTGCCTGAGCAGGGCATTGCTGAGGATAATGCCAAGCCCGAGAATGCGGCGAATCCGCTGTTCCTGCGCGTCACCTCGGTGTTCCACCGCATCGAACCGCTCAAGATAATGGTCGGGGCAGGCGAAGATGTCCTTCAGCCAGCGCCGCTGTTGATCGGGGTCGATATGTGGCGGGATCTGCACTGTTCCGCGCGCCACGACGCAAGGCTGCGTCAGGCGATGATCGTAGCCGTAAAGAGTTCCATCAGTCACTTGTCGATTCTTGTGCCCGGCCCTTGCCAAGGTCAAGCGCCGCCTTTACAAATGCCGCGAATTTCGGGCGATCTGCTCGCAGGGAATATGAGGGCGAAAGACTTATGAGCGAACTTCTCAAGCCATACGGTTCGAACGATGCGGTAAAGCTTCTGGCGAAAGCCGGTGTGCCCACTCCGCCGCCTTCTCCCCCGCCGTCCCCGCCCACTTCGCCCGGCAAGGGCGGTGCTGGCGCGATCGAGCCTGCTACGCTGAGCGATGTTGACGCTGCCGCGATGGCCAAGGCCGGCAAGGGCCTCAATGATCCGACTATCGGTCGCCGCGTGATCCGCAATTCCGCGATGCTGGCTCCGCAAGCCACCTCGATAATGGCGAAGGCAGGCAAGGGACCAGCGGAGAAGCTTAGCCCGGCAGACCCCGCCATCCTCGCCAAGGCTGGCAAGGGCGACATTCCCGATCTCCGCGACGCCGATGTTGCACTCATGGCCAAGGCTGGCGAAGGCAAGGGTGGGCCTTCGGATGTCGGTCGCCGCGTCCTGCGCAAATCGGCGCTGCTGGCCCCGCAGGGTCCTGCGTTGATGGCCAAGGCTGGCAAGGGGCCGGTCGCGGGGATTGGCCTGGCAGACCCGGCCATTCTGGCGAAAGCAGGCAAGGGCGACATTCCCGACCTGCAGCATGCTGGGGTCGCGCTCATGGCCAAGGCTGGCGAACGCAAGGGTAGCAACTTGGGGATTGGTCGCCGCGTGCTTCGTAATTCGGCGCTGCCGCGACCCGCCAAGGCTGGCAAGGGTAGCATTCCCGACTCGCGACGCCGATGTCGCGCTCATGGCCGGCTGCGAACGCAGGTAGCAACTGGGGATTGTCGCCGCGGGTATGGCGCTGCTCATGGGGCACGTCGCTGATGGCGAAAGCCGGTAAGGGGCAGGACGTGAAAATCATCGGTGCAATCGATGTCATGCTTCTCGCCAAGGCGGGCAAGGGCGCTGGCCAGGAGATTCTGGACAGTTCCGCAGGACTGATGGCCAAGGCAGGCAAGGGCTACAAAGATGGGATCGATCGGCTCGAAACTGCCATCCTCGCCAAGGCTGGCAGTGGCAAGGGCGGTGACAACAATCAGGTCGGTCGCCGTGTGATCCGCAAGTCGGCGCTTCTGGCCCCGCAAGGCCCTGCGCTGATGGCCAAGGCTGGCAAGGGCTTCAATGGCCGGATTGTTTCTTGCGATGCCGCCATTCTCGCCAAGGCCGGCAAGGGCCTGGAGCCCATCGAGAAGCTTCAGGCAGATGTTCTCGCGAAGGCAGGCAAGGGTGGCAACGATGCGACCATCGGTCGCCGGGTGCTGCGCAAGTCCGCGCTGCTCGCGCCGCTGGGCAACGAGATCATGGCCAAGGCCGGCAAGGGCATGGAAGATAACATTCTGCCCTCTGCCGAAAGCCTCGTCACAATGGCAGGCAAGGGCGGGCAAATGAGCATGGCTCCGTCGGCAGAAGACCTTTTGACGATGGCCGGCAAGGGCGGCTGGGCTACTGCCGCGGAATGCGCCGACGGCATGCGCCGGGTTGTTCGCAAGAGCGCGCGCTGATCCCCTGCGGTTCGGGCTGCCGGCAAGGCGGCCCGCCGCATCAGGCCTGACGAGATGGCATACCTCGATCCCTCGATTGCACGCGCGCGCGAATGCCGCGAGGCGATGGACGGCTCGCTGCGCACCAGCATCCGCAAGGTGCTGGGCCGCGACGGGCCGACCGGCGACCTTGACGGGCCGCGCAAGCGCCCCAACGACCTGCTCGACTACGGCGCCTATTTCGACCTGACGCTCAAGCTGGCCGATGGATCGGCGGTATCCGACGCGGCCAAAGAGGCCGCGCGCGCCTATCTCGACGAACGCTTTGCCGCCGATGGCCTGTTCGGCGATTCGATGGACGCGCGCCCGGTCATCAGCAACCTTTCGGCAGACTGTTACAGCGACGTCGAAATCGCGCGGATGCAGCGCTGGTGGGACATGGAGCGCGAGAGCGCGATCGAGCTTGCCGCCGCCACGCCCGAGGAATTCGCCAGGACAAGCGAAGCGATCGGGCAGGCGCTCGATCATCTTGAGGCAGCCGACCCCGAGCTTTACGGTGAAACCTGCGCGCTGGTGAACGAGATCGTGCTTGCCCATCCGGACGGCGCCGACTTCGGCGGGATAACCTCGTTCGGGCTGTGGGGGGCATTCACGCTAAACGCACGCAATTTCAACATCTGGCCGACCTGTTACGGCAAGATCGTCCACGAGGCCGGGCACAACCTGCTGTTCGCCTATGCGCGGCAAAACCCGCTCGTCAGCGATGATCCCGCCAGCCGCGCCTATTCGCATATCCGCGATGAAGACCGCCCGTTCGACGGCATCTTCCACGCCGCATTCGTCTCCGCGCGTGAGGCTTACGCGTTCGACCGGCTGCTCGTGCGCAATGACCGCGAGGCGATCCTCTCCGACGAGGAATGCGCGCTGATCGAAGTCCAGCTTACCAGTAGCGTCAACGGCTTCTGGGGCTGCGCCGAAACCGTCCGGCGCGATGGCCACGTCACCGCGCTCGGCGATGAGATCCTGGCCGAGTGCGAGGCCTATATGCGCGAGAACTTCTCCTTCGCCGACGCGTGAGGCGCGGCGGGCTTCAGCCTGCGCCCCTTACTGGTCCCACCAGTCTCCACCGCCGCCACCGCGCCCGCGTCCGGCGCCGGGGCCGCGTCCGGGTGTGCCGCCGCGCTCGACGCAGCGTTGGAAGGCGGGCAGGTGACGGTCGCGCGAGGCGGCCTGTAGGCGCTCCAGCGTAGCGCGCACCTGCGGATCGCCGATCTTCGGCAAAAGCTCGTCATAGAGCGCGATATTCTCGATTTCCGCCGTCACGCCCTGTTCGCAGGCTTCGAGCATGGAAGCCGGTGCGGCGATCTTGCCGAGATAGGGATTGGCGGGTGCGGCAATGCCAAGCCGCGTGTACTGTTGCTTTACCATATCGGCATGGCGCTGCTCGGCGCGGATGATGTTGATGAAGGGGCGGACCTCGCCGAACCGGTCGATCACCGCCTGGTAAGTCGCCTCGGCGCGGTATTCGTCGTCGAGCGCGTCGGCGAGTGCCTTGCGGTCGAAATCGCTGGCCTGTGCTGAAGCGGCCATTGCGCCGGCGGACACAGTGGCAGCGGCGACCATCCCGATGCGACCGCGACGGCGACGCCTGCAGCGACCGCGCTGTTCCTGTCCTTGTCCCATAAGAAAACTCCTTTCCCCACCGAAGTAGGGAAAGGAGCCATGTTCTCAATGATCTGCGACAAACCGCGACGGTTTATTACCCGCCGCGACGCGCCCGTCAGGCAGGCATCAGCCGCCGGTCGGTAGCGATGCTTTTGATCGCCTTCTGCAGCTTTTCGAAGGCGCGCACCTCGATCTGGCGCACGCGCTCGCGGCTGACCTTGTAGACCTGGCTCAGTTCCTCGAGCGTCTTGGGGTCTTCGGTCAGGCGGCGTTCGGTGAGGATGTCGCGCTCGCGCTCGTTGAGGCTGTCCATCGCCTCGACCAGCAGTTCGTGACGTACTTCCTTTTCCTCGGCCTCGGCGACGAGTTCGTCCTGCAGCGGGCCGTCATCCTCGAGGATGTCGAGCCACTGACCGCCGTCGTCTTCTTCGCGCAAGCTGACATTGAGCGACGAATCGCCGCCCATCAGCATCCGCCGGTTCATGTTGACGACCTCGACCTCGTTCACGCCGAGTTCTGTCGCGATCGTCGTCACGTCGTCGGGGTGAAGATCGGTGTCCTCGTAGGCGTCGAGTTCCTTCTTCATCCGGCGAAGGTTGAAGAACAGCTTCTTCTGCGCTGCGGTGGTGCCCATCTTTACGAGGCTCCAGGAGCGCAGGATATATTCCTGGATCGAGGCCTTGATCCACCACATCGCGTAGGTCGCGAGGCGGAAGCCGCGTTCGGCATCGAACTTCTTGACGCCCTGCATCAGCCCGACGTTGCCCTCGGAAATGAGGTCGCTCACGGGCAGGCCATAGCCGCGATAGCCCATCGCGATCTTCGCGACGAGTCGCAGGTGGCTGGTCACCAGCTGCGCGGCTGCCTCGGGGTCTTCGTGTTCCGCATAGCGCTTGGCCAGCATATATTCCTGCTCGGCCGAGAGCACGGGAAACTTCTTGATTTCAGAGAGATAGCGGTTGAGGCTCTGCTCACCGCCGAGCGCCGGCACAACCGGCAGGTTCCGCTTGTTGCTCACTATAGTTCGTCCTTTCTTCGTCGGCCGACCTTACCGACCCTTAAGAGGCGTCGGAGCTTTCGACCACATGCTCCTTATGCCACATTTCGCCCGGAATTGCGAGGAAAATCGCCGATTTCTTTAACGCAATCCTTCGATCAGTCGCTGCATGTCAGCGGGTATCTCCGAGGAAAAATGCACCATTTCTTCTGTAACGGGATGAACGAAGCCGAGTTCCCGCGCATGGAGGGCCTGGCGGCGAAAATTTTCTTGTGCCAGCAGAGGCCTGAGTTTGCCGGGGGTGCGTCCATATGATGGGTCTCCCAATAGCGGATGACCGATTGACGACATGTGAACGCGCACCTGGTGAGTCCGCCCGGTTTCGAGCCGGCATTCGACCAGCGCAGCATTCCCGAACGATTCGAGCATTTTATAGTGCGTGACCGCATGCTTGCCGCGTCCGTTCTCGACAATCGCCATCTTCTTGCGGTCCTTGTTCGACCGGGCGATGTCTCCGGTTACAGTCCCGGCGGGCGGGATCGGCACACCTGCGACGATCGCGGCATAGGCGCGCTCGATCGAATGGTCGGCGAACTGGCGGGCGAGGCCCTCGTGCGCCGCGTCGGACTTGGCGACGACGAGCAGGCCTGAGGTGTCCTTGTCGATGCGGTGGACGATGCCGGGCCGCGCGACCCCGCCGATGCCCGAAAGCTGGCCCTTGCAGTGGTGCAGCAGGGCATTGACCAGCGTGCCGTCGGGATTACCCGCCGCCGGGTGGACGACCATCCCGGCTGGCTTGTCGATGACGATAAGGTGCGCGTCCTCGAACACGACGTCGAGCGGAATGTCCTGCGCGATGGCCTCGGCGGGTGCGGCTTCGGGCAGGGCAATGCGGAACGACGTTCCGGCGGGCGCCTTGGCAGAGGGCTGGGCGGCAGGCGTGGCGTCGATGGACACGCGCCCCTCCGCCATCAGCGCCTTGACCCGCTCGCGCGAAAGTCCGCTCGCCTCGGCCAGCGCCTTATCGAGCCGCCCGGCCGATTCGAGAGTGCCTTCGATGATGCGAATGTCCCCGCTCATTGCTAGAGAAGATGGCGATGGGATTGACGGTCACAAGTGGCGTTTTGGCAACACTCCTCTCCGAAGCGGAAAAAGCCGCGCCGGAGGAATGCTGTGGGCTGCTCCTGGGGCGCGGCGAAGCGATCAGCCTTGCCGTGCCGTCAACCAATGTGGCGCAGGATCGCGAGCGGCATTTCGAGATCGACCCGGCCGACCTGCTCGCCGCGCATAAGGCGGCGCGCGAGGGCGGGCTGGAGGTGCTGGGCTATTACCACTCGCATCCGGCGGGGCATCCGGTGCCCTCGGCCACCGATTGTGAGCATAGCTCCGGCGACGGGCGCGTATGGGCGATCATTGCGCAGGGCGAGGTCACATTCTGGCGCGACGGGGAGGGTGGGTTCGAACCGGTTTCCTGTGCGTATACCGCAGGCTAAGGCGGCGTATGACCCTGCCGCGCCAGTCTTTTCCCAAGCCTTTACAGCTTGCCGGGTGCGGGGGCGGGTTTTTTGCTCTAGGACTGTGGTCCATCCGTTCCATCGGTTCAGGCGTGGGGGCTGAACAATGAATAATTCCGTCGATCTTGCCAGCCTGCTGTGCTCGCGGCTTTGCCATGACATGTTGAGCCCCGTCGGAGCGCTGTCGAACGGGCTTGAGCTGCTCGCCGAAGAGCAGGACCCGCAGATGCGCGAGCGCTGTTTCGAGCTGCTCGAACAGTCGGCGAAGATTTCGACCGACAAGCTCAAATTCTATCGCCTCGCGTTCGGCGCGGCGGGCGGATACGGCGACATGGTCGATGTGAGCGAAGCGCGCAGCCTGGTCGAAGGGCTGGTCAGCAACAACGAACGGATTACCCTCGACTGGCGACTGGCGGGCGATTCGCTGCCCAAGGCGGCGGTCAAGACGCTGCTCAACTTCGCGCTCTTCGCCTACGATTCGCTGGTGCGCGGCGGGACGCTTGAGATCGCGGCGGAGCATGCCAATGGCGCGACCGAGATCGTCGTGCGTGCCGAGGGCAAGAAGATCGCTTTCGACGAAGACGTGGGCGAGGCCCTGCAATGCCCGCTGGATGAGGGCGGGATGACGAGCCGCAATGCCCCCG
The DNA here is from genome assembly GCA_041396945.1 of Sphingomonadaceae bacterium. Classification (GTDB taxonomy): domain Bacteria; phylum Pseudomonadota; class Alphaproteobacteria; order Sphingomonadales; family Sphingomonadaceae; genus Novosphingobium. The sequence continues at coordinate 59,321 of JAWKXP010000009.1, forward strand.
CCGTAATGCTGCGCGAAATGGCCGACGCGACCGGCGGCAAGCTCCAATATGCCTTGACCGAGGAAGCGCTGGTGCTCGGCGCGGTCCTGCCCGCTGCGTGACGATGGCGGGCGGCGCGACCCCCTGGCTGGTCAACCGCACGGTCCAATCGCCGAACTGCAACGAGCGCAAACTGCCCGTCTCGATGGTGGTGTTGCACTACACCGGCATGCCCACCGCCGAGGAAGCTCTGGCGCGCATGTGCGACCCCGAAGCCGAAGTGTCGGCGCATTACATGATCGAGGAGGACGGCACCGTCACCTGCCTCGTGCCCGAAGAAAAGCGCGCCTGGCATGCGGGAAAGTCCTACTGGCGCGGGATTACCGATGTGAATTCGGCATCGGTCGGGATCGAACTGGTCAATCCGGGGCACGAGTGGGGCTATCGGCCATTCCCGGAAGACCAGATTAATGCGCTGTTGCCCTTGCTCGCGGACATCGTCGACCGGCACGATATCCCGCGCGCCAATGTCGTCGGCCATTCGGATATCGCGCCCGCGCGCAAGGAAGACCCGGGCGAGCTGTTCGACTGGCCCCGGCTGGCGCAGCTGGGGCTGGCGCTGCCGACGCCCGATGCGAAGATGAACCTGTTTTACGATAATCCCGGCGCGTTCTACCTCGCGCTCGAACGCTATGGCTACGAGATCAGCGACGGGCGTGCTGCGGTGCGCGCATTCCAGCGGCGCTTTCGCCCCCAGCTGATCGACGGCGAGATCGACGGCCAGCTTGGCGGCATCCTTTTCGAACTTTTGCTGGAACGTGACACCGGAGGCGCTAGATAGGCGCTCGTACCGGGGAGCCGGGCAACCGCGTGTGCCGCAAGGCAAGCGAGGAAAGTCCGGGCTCCACGAAACGTGGGTGGCGGGTAACGCCCGCCCGGTGACTGGCCTCGCAAGGGGCCGGGAAGCCGAGGGAAAGTGCCACAGAGAGCATACCGCCGATGGCCCTAGGGCACAGGCAAGGGTGAAAGGGTGCGGTAAGAGCGCACCGGGGGGCTGGCAACAGTCTCCGCATGGCAAACCCCACCCGGAGCAAGACCGAATAGGGGCGGCGCGCTTCGGCAAGCGTGTTTCGCGTTGACCGCCCGGGTTGGTCGCTAGAGCCGCGCAGCAATGCCCGGCCCAGAGGAATGGTTGCCACTCGTGCGGCAGGTGCCTTCGGGCATACCGCGGGCGAGGACAGAACCCGGCTTACAGGCTCCCCGGTATGAGATTTTGATATTCTGCGATTCGGCGAACTGCTGTCTCCTCCCCCTGGAGGGGGAGGCCGGGAGGGGGTGTGCGGCGCCTTTTGGTCGCGAGGTCTGCGCTTCGAACTACGCCGCCTGCGCGAAGGTCTCGATCTGGCCGCCTTCCTTGGCCTGGATGAACCAGCGTTCGGTGCCTTCAAGGCAGAGCGCGGTCAGGACGCCGGACTGGAATGCGCCGGTGTCGATGCCGATGCGGTTGGAGCGCACATCGGGTTCATCGCTGATCGTGTGGCCGTGGACCACCAGGCGGCCGTGGTCGCCGAGGAAATCGGTGAACGATTCGCGGATCCAGCGGCAATCGTGCTGCTTCTGCTCGTCGAGCGGGACGGCGGGCCGGATACCCGCGTGGACAAAGAGGTAATCGCCGATCTCGATCATCAGCTCGAATTCGTTGATGAACTTGCGGTCCTCGGCCGGCACGGCATCGAGCAACATGTCCTGAAGCTCGTGCATGTTGGCCTCGTCGAAGGCCTCGGGCGTGATGCCATAGGACAGGATCGTCTCCTTGCCGCCCCACTTTAGGAAATTGCGCAGCACGTCACGACGATAGAAGCTGAGGAGGAACATTTCCTCGTGATTGCCGGAGATATAGCGGACCTTGCGCCCTTCGCCCCATGAGCGGGCGGCATTGATGACGCGGGCCGAATGCGGGCCGCGGTCGATCAGGTCGCCGAGCAGGATGACCGTGGTGTCGGCGGCGCCACGCGCCTTGTCGTCACGCTCGATCGCCTGCACCAGCGCGCCGAACAGGTCGAGCCGCCCGTGGATGTCGCCGATCGCATAGACGCGCTGGCCATCGGGGACGGCTGGGAGGCGTCCCGGCTGCCGGGCCCTGAAAAGTCTGTTGATGATCTCGACCATGGTGCGCTGCAACCGACATTAGGTTCTTAGGAGCGGTTCAACAAGTGCCTGTTCTTAAGGGAAACAGGATTTTGCATTGTTGCAATAAATCCACAGTTTGCGCCCGAGTGTGGACAGAAGGACAGATTCTTCTTGTGCAATGCAGCAAAAAGGGGCAGCTTCGATCCCGGTTGAACATCGCACCCGGTTCGAAACAAGAGGTGCGGGGCAACCAAGCAGGTGGGACGAAGCCAAAACCTATTGAGGGAAAAGATATGCTTACGTCCATGCGCGGCCTTGTCGCCGCTACCATTCTCGCCGGTTCGACGCTGGCCGCGGCTCCCGCCTTCGCACAGGATGAAGAGAGCGACATCACCATTTCGGGCAACGCCGCGGTAACCTCGGACTACCGCTTTCGCGGTATCAGCCTTTCCAACGGCAACGTCGCCATCCAGGGCGGTATCGACGTCAGCCACTCCAGCGGCATCTATATCGGCACCTGGGGCTCTTCGCTGACCAGCGGCGATTACGGCGCGATCGAACTCGACATCTACGGCGGCTGGTCGGGTGACCTCGCCGAAGGCGTTTCCGCCGATGTCGGCGTGCTCTATTATGCCTATCCCGACGGCCTGACCGGCGCCGACCTCGACTATGTCGAGTTCTACGGCTCGCTCGGCTTCGGCCTCGGCCCGGCAGAAGCGACGTTTGGCGTTGCCTATGCGCCCAGCCAGGATTCGCTCGGCAACGACGATAATATTTATGCCTATGTCGATCTGGGTGCCGGCATCCCCGACACGCCGATCAGCCTTTCGGCCCACCTCGGCTACACCGACGGTGTCCTCGCCCCGCCGCTGCTCGGCGGTGCGCTCGATGATTCGGGTTTCGACTGGTCGCTCGGTGCGGACTTCGCGCTCAGCGAAAACCTTTCGGTCGGCGTGATGTATGTCGACAGCGAAGGCCCGTCGATCAACAACTTCACCGACAGTGCAATTGTCGCCACGCTTTCGGTCTCTTTCTAAGCCAGAGACCTTCGCGAAAAAGAGGGCCTGCCGTTTCCGGACGGCAGGCCCTTTTTGCGTTTCAGCGCAAGTAAAAGTCGACGGTCGTGACCACGCGGACCTTCTTGTAGGGCGTGTCGGAAACGCCCCAGCCGCCGGACTCGCCGTCACGCGCCTCGACCGAGAAGTAGCCCTGCGTCGCGCGCTTGATCGAGCCGACCGAGGTTCCGCTGTCCTTGGCGAACTGCTCGGCAGCTGAGCGCGCGTCCTTCGTCGCGTCGGCGACCATCTCGGGCTTGATCTCGTTGAGCTTCGTAAAGGTGTAAGACATCCCTGAGCCTTCCTCGAGCGCGACGCCGCGCCGGACGAGCTCGAACTGGCGCTTTACCGCGTCCTGCGCGCGCTTGATGTCATGACTGCGCAGCGTCAGGCGCTGGCGGATCGTGAAGCTGTCCAGGCCATTGTTGTTGTATTGCGATACATTGACGCCGGTCGGCTGTAATGCGTCGGCGGGAAAGCCGAGGTCGTTGAAGAAGGCCTTGATCGCGCTGGTGTCGCGGTCGATCCCGTTCTGCGCAGAGGCGAGATCGCTGGCCGTGGCCGAGTATGAGATCGTCCAGGTCGCAAGGTCGGCGGTGACGTCCCGCTCGGCAAGACCGCGCACGGTGACGGCACGGTCGGCATGGTGGGCGCGGGTGAGGCCATCGCCGAGCAGGAACCCGCCTGCGATCAGCCCGATGGCGATGATCCCGGCAGAGGCGAGCCATCGCTGCGTCGTGGTGCGGGCGGCGGGAACGTCGGGCGGGGCGGGTGCGTCTTCATCGGTCATGGCTGTTCTCCCATTGGCAGGGAGATACATGCTGCTAGAATGCTGTATGTGCGATGAACCGTGCTTTTCTGTCGATGAATTGAGGGCTGCCTGACGTGACCAAATACCTGCATACGATGATCCGCGTGACCGATCCGGACGCTACGATTGCCTTCTTTAACCTGATCGGGGTTGAGGAAGTGCGGCGGTTTTCGAGCGAGCAGGGGCGCTTCACGCTGATCTTCCTTGCCGCGCCGGGGCAGGAGGGCATTGCCGAGGTCGAACTGACGCACAACTGGGACCCGGAAGAATACGGCGGCGGGCGCAATTTCGGCCATCTCGCATACGAGGTCGATGATGTTTACGAGACCTGCCAGCGGCTGATGGACGCAGGCGTGACGATTAACCGCCCGCCGCGCGATGGGCGCATGGTCTTTATCCGCACGCCCGACGGGATTTCGATCGAACTGCTGCAGAAGGGCGAGAGCCTTCCCGCGCAGGAACCCTGGGCCTCGATGCCCAACACCGGCGAATGGTGAGGGAAGGGCGCTAGGCCCCTTTCGGCGCGAAATCGGGTGCGCGCCCGGCAAGGCGCAGCACCGCGAACCCGAGCAGCGACGAGAGCAGCGAACCGGTCAGCACGCCGAGCTTGGCCTCTTCGATGAGGTGCGGATAGCCGGGGAAGGCCAGCGCGCCGATGAACAGGCTCATCGTGAAGCCGATGCCGCAGAGGATCGACATTCCCCAGATGTGAACCAGCGTTGCGCCTTCGGGCCGGGCGGCAAAGCCGATGCGCTCGGCCACGAGGATCGCCGAGAAGATGCCCAGCTGCTTGCCGAGGAACAGGCCCGCTGCGATGCCCAGAGGGATCGGGTCGATCAGGCCTTCCATGCCAATGCCCGCCAGTGCGACGCCTGCGTTGGCAAAACCGAAGATCGGCACGATCAGGTAGGAGTTCCAGGGCACCAGCGCATGCTCCATGCGCAACAGCATCGAATCGCCTTTCGCGCCGACCTTGAGCGGGATCGTGAAGGCCGCGGCCACGCCTGCGATGGTCGCATGGACGCCCGAATTGAGAACGCAATACCACAGCCCGATCGCGAGCAGGATCGTGATCGTGTACGATTTGACGCCGCGCCTGCCGATCGCGATCAGCAGTCCAAGCAGGACCATCCCCGCGAGCAGCCAGGGAAACTCGATCGAGGCGGTATAGAACAGCGCAATGATCGCCACCGCGCCCAGATCGTCGACGATGGCGACTGTCAGCAGGAACAGGCGCAGCGAAGGTGGCACCCGGTTGCCGAGCAGGCCGATCACGCCCATCGCAAAGGCAATGTCGGTCGCGGCCGGGATCGCCCAGCCACGCTGTTCGGGGTTCGCGGTTCCGGCAACCGCGAGGTAGATCACGGCCGGAACGATCATCCCGGCGGCGGCTGCCAGCACCGGAAGCCTGCGCCTGCGCGGGCTGGAAAGCTGACCATCGAGGATTTCGCGTTTGATCTCCAGCCCGACGACGAAGAAGAAAATCGCCATCAACGCGTCGTTGATCCAGAGGTGCAGGTTGTCGAGCTTCTTCACCGGCGTCCACGCCAGCGTGCCGTGGAAGAAGTCATGGTACCAGTGCGCCAGCGGCGAATTGGCGACGATCATCGCGGCGATCGCGACAAGGATCAGGATCACGCCACCGGCGGCCTCGCCCCCGAGCATCCGGGTCACCGTGGTCGCAAGCTTGTTGGGAAAATGTCTCAGCGCATTCATCGCTGCCGCTTTCGACGAAATCGTGCCCTGTTGCAAGCGGAGTGAGTTGGCAATACGCTCGCATCCGCGACTTTCTGAAAGGGGCAACAACAAGCCGTGCAAACGGGGGCGGATTCGATACTGCTGCAGCTGCTCGACGGATTGCAGATGATGGAACACGAGATGCTGCTGTTCGCGGCATTCTGGTTCATCGTGGGTGCCATCGACGAATTTGCCGTCGATCTTGCCTACCTCTGGTTGCGCGCCACAGGTAAGCTGAAGGCCGCGACTGTTGCCTTCGACAAGGAGGTCCGGCCCCTTTCGCGGCGTACCGCAGTTTTTGTCCCGGCATGGCAGGAATCCAGGGTTATCAGGCATATGCTTGAGCATACGCTGACGGTCTGGCCGCACGATTCCCTCTCGATCTATGTCGGCTGTTACCGCAACGATTCCGCCACGATCGAATCCGCGATGAAGGGTGCGGGAGGCGATACGCGGGTGCGGCTCGTCATTGTCGACAAGGACGGGCCGACGACCAAGGCCGACTGCCTCAATCGCCTTTACGCGGCGATGGCCGACGACGAGCAGCGGTACGACATGCAGTACGAATCGGTGATCTTCCACGATGCCGAGGACATGGTTCACCCGGCCGCGCTTTCGCTGATCGACGCCGGGCTGGCAGAATCGGATTTCGTGCAACTGCCGGTGCGGCCAGAACCCCAGCCCGCCTCGCGCTGGATTTCCGGTCACTATTCGGACGAGTTCGTCGAAGCCCATGGCAAGACCATGGCGGTGCGCGATGCGCTGGGCGCAGCGATCCCGGCAGCGGGCGTGGGCTGCGGTTTCGCGCGCAACAAGCTGGGCGAACTTGCGGTCGAGCGCGCGCGCGACGGAGCGGTCGGACCCTTTGCCGAGGAATGCCTGACCGAGGATTACGAACTTGGCCTCACTTTCTCGCAGAGCGGCTCGAACGGCCGGTTCCTGCGGGTTCGCGACGAATTCGGCGAACTCGTCGCCACGCGTTCGTTCTTCCCGGCGCGGCTGCGTGATGCGGTGCGCCAGAAGACGCGCTGGATACACGGTATCGCCTTCCAGGGCTGGGACAGGCTCGGCTGGTCCGGTGGGCCCGTCGACCTCTGGATGGCGCTACGCGACCGGCGCGGACCGCTCACCGCCCTGGTGCTTGGCGTCGCCTACGCGCTGGTGGTGGTCGAAGCCATTCTGGCCGTCGCGCGGCTTGCCGGATGGCAGGACACCTATGTCGTGTCGGAACTGTTGCGCTCGATGCTCGTGATCAGCTTCGCGGCATTTGCCTGGCGCGCGCTTTGGCGCTTTGCCTTCACCGCCAGCGAATACGGACTGGCCGAGGGCGTTCTCGCCGTTTTGCGGATACCGGTTGCCAATATCATCGCGATCATGGCCGGTCGGCGCGCGTTCATGTCCTATATCGCGACGCTTCGCGGTGCTGAGCCGCTTTGGGACAAGACTGCGCACGAAAGCCATCCGGCGGTCGACCTTCGCCCGGTGACCGCGCGATGAAGCGGGCTAGCTCCTCTCGCGGTCGCCCGCTGATCGCGCTCGGTGCGCTGCTTGGCACCTGGGTCGCGGCGCGTATTGTCCTTTACGATGCATCGGTGGTGCCGCTCGCCGTCGAGATACCGAGGACCGCCGCGACGCAGGAGCGCGTCTATGGCGCAGGGACACCGCGCCCGATGGGCATGCTCTCGCCCGTCGGCGAAGGCGCGGGCAAGGTGATTTCCGCTACGCAACGAGGCGCGCCAGCGGCCGCTGCCGATCGCAATTCCGTTCGTTCGCTGCCTCCCGCCATCCTTCAGGCGCCCGGCGTCCCGCAGCGCGCCACATTGCCAGCGCAGCAGCCCTGGAAATGGGACCGCATTCCGGCTCCCGAGCGCGACCCGGTTCCGCGCCCGATCCCGGTCCAGACTGCGGCGGCACACCAGATCATGTGGATGGCGGCGCTCTCGCACATGCCGGTGCCGCAAGACACGCGTGAGGCGCCCCAGTTCATGCCCTCCGCGCCGTTCTACGCCAGCGGGCGCGAGCCCCGTGCTCGCGAGAGCCGCTGGTCGGCGGATGCCTGGCTGTTCCTGCGCCGGGGCGGCGACCGCCGGTTTGCTGGCGGGGCGTCGTCTGCGACCTATGGCGCGAGTCAGGCGGGCGCGGTCGTTCGCTATAGCCTGGGCCGCAGATCGCCGCATCGCCCCGCGGCCTACCTGCGCGCGACCACGGCACTGAGCGGCGCGACAGAGCGCGAAGCAGCAGTCGGCATTTCCGCGCGGCCCTTGCCCGGCGTGCCGGTCCGTGCAGCGGCAGAGCTGCGCGCGAGCGATCAGGCGGGCAAGACGCGCGCGCGCCCTGCGGCGATGGCCGTCACCGAAGTGCAGCCGTTCGACCTGCCCGCCGAAACGCGCGGCGAGTTTTACGCGCAGGCCGGCTATGTCGGCGGCAGGTTCAAGACCGCCTTCGTCGATGGCCAGCTGCGCATCGACCGCAAGGCCGTAACGCTGGGCACGGCGACCGTCCGCGCCGGAGGCGGCGCATGGGGCGGGGCGCAAAAGGGTGCATCGCGGCTCGATGTCGGCCCCACGGCGACGGTATCCGTCGCGGTAGGCGATACCGCAGCGGCGCGCGTCGGCGTCGATTGGCGCTTCCGGGTCGCAGGCGACGCCCGGCCCAAATCGGGACCGGCGCTCACCATTTCCGCAGGTTTCTGATACGCGGCTTTAATTGCGCCTTGCGGTAGGGTAGCGGTGGCGTGAGATGGACGTCTACCTTCCCATTGCCAACCTGGCGGTCAACGGTCTCGTGATCGTCGGCCTCGGCGCGCTGACTGGCGTGCTGTCGGGCATGTTCGGGGTTGGTGGCGGATTCCTGACGACGCCCTTGCTGATCTTCTACGGCGTCCCGCCAACGGTCGCAGCCGCCTCGGCGGCAAGCCAGGTGACCGGTGCGTCGGTTTCGGGCGTCTTCGCGCATCTCAGGCGCGGCGGGGTCGATTTCCAGATGGGCGCGGTGATGGTCGCGGGCGGCATAATCGGCACGGCCATGGGCAGCATCCTGTTCAGGCTGCTTCAGGAACTGGGGCAGATCGATACGGTCATCAACATTCTTTATGTCGTCATGCTCGGTTCGATCGGCTTCCTGATGGCGCGCGAGAGCCTGCAGGCGCTCACGGCCGAGCGCGAAGGCAAGGCAATCCCCGCGCGCAAACGCCGCCACCACCCGCTCGTGGCGAACCTGCCGATGCGCTGGCGGTTCTATCGCTCGGGCCTCTATATCTCGCCGCTGGCGCCGCTGATCCTTGGCGTGCTTGTCGGCATCCTGACCATGCTGATGGGCATTGGCGGCGGTTTCGTGCTGGTTCCGGCGATGCTTTATATTCTCGGCATGAGCGCGAATGTCGTGGTCGGCACTTCGCTGTTCCAGATCCTCTTCGTGACGATGGCGACCACAATGATGCACGCGATGACGACCAAGGCGGTCGACATCCTGCTTGCGGGCCTGCTGCTCTTCGGTTCGGTGACCGGTGCGCAGCTCGGCAGCCAGTTCGCACAGAAGGCAAGCCCCGTGGTACTGCGCCTTTCGCTCGCTACGATCGTTATCCTCGTTGCCCTGCGCATGGCCTGGGGTCTCGGTGTGCGGCCTGCGGAAATCTACACGGTGGCCCCGCTATGAGGGCGCTGCTGGCTCTTGTCATGCTGGTGCTTTTGACCGGCGCGCGCGATCCGATCCTCGTGCCTGAAATCTCGCAGCACGAAATCCAGCTTCGGCAAGGCTTCACCGGGACCGAACTGCTCCTGTTCGGCGCGATCCTGAGCCCCGATGGCACCCGCGCGGCGGGCGAGTACGATATCGCCGTCATCCTCAAGGGGCCGACCCAGTCGATTGTCCTGCGCGAAAAGCAGAAGGTCGCCGGCATCTGGGTCAACGCCGACAGCACCGAGCTGCGCTCTGCGCCAACCTACTATGCCATCGCCTCGACCAGGCCGATCGCCAAGATCGTCGATGAAAAGACTGCCGCGATCTACGAACTCGGTCTCGACTGGCTCCAGCTTTCGCCGATCGGTGCAATCGATCCGGAGGAACAGGCGCGTTTTGCCGCCGGACTGGTCGATCTTAACCAGCGCTCGGGCCTTTACCGGCAGGAGGAGAACGCGGTCACGGTGAGCGAACAGGTGCTTTACCAGGCGCGCATCTACCTGCCGTCATCGGTCCCAATCGGCACTTATACGGCAGAAACGTTCGCAATAACCGATGGGCGCGTGGTTGCCTCGGCCACCAGCAATGTCGAGGTTCGCAAGCTTGGCTTCGAACGTGCGGTGGCCGACTTCGCCGAAGATTACTCTATTTTCTATGGACTTGCCGCAGTTGCCTTCTCCATCGCGATGGGCTGGATCGCCGGGCGGCTGTTCGCACTCGTATAACTGTCCTTAGCCCCTCCTTAACCACTTTTGACTATCCCGCCTGCAAGTAACGGGACTTTCAGGCAGGGTGTAATGGACGAAATTCGGGCAAAAGCGTTCGAGGATGCGGAACCGGCAGCGGCTGGTGAAGCGCCGGTCGATCACGAAAATCTGGCGGCCGATACGTCGCGCGATCCGATTGGCGTGGTGCTCGAAGTTGGCGGTTCCGGCTCGAAGATCGCGCTTGACCTGCAGCGTCTTAATGAATGTTCCACCCATTCCGACCCCTCGATTTCGCTCGCCGGACAGGTCGGCAGCCAGATCAAGGTCCGCGTCGGCAACGCCTGGCTGCTCGCTTCGGTGCGCAACCAGCGACAGGCGAGCAAGACGCCCGGCGGTATCTTGGCCGACATCGACTTCCTTGGTGAAGGCGAGGAAGAGCGCCTGACCGGCCGCATCCACTCGTTCCGCCGCGGTGTCACGATGTACCCGATCCCGGGCGCGCTGGTCTATCCGGCCACCAGCGAGGACCTGCGCCAGATCTACGCCAGCGATGGCCGCGCCTCTGTCGAAATCGGCAAGGTCTTCCCGACCAAGGACATTCGCGCTTCGCTCTATGTCGACGCGCTGCTCGGCAAGCACTTCGCGCTGCTTGGCTCGACCGGTACCGGTAAATCGACCAGCGCCTCGCTGATCCTTCACCGCATCTGCGACTATGCGCCCGAAGGGCACATCATCATGGTCGACCCGCACGGCGAATATTCCGCCGCGTTCAAGAGCAATGGCCTGATCTTCGACGTTTCCAACCTGCAGATGCCCTACTGGCTGATGGACTTTGCCGAACATTGCGAAGTCTTCCTCACCAGCACCGGCAACGAGCGCGAGGAAGACGCCGAAATCCTGTCCAAGTGCCTTTACGAGGCGCGCATGAAGAACCGGCTGGCCGAGACGATGGGCAAGATCACCGTCGATGCGCCGGTGCCCTACCTGCTTTCCGACCTGACCACGATCATCTCGAACGAGATGGGCAAGCTCGACAAGGGGCGCTCGTCCGCGCCCTATATGCGCATCAAGAACAAGATCGAGGAAATGAAGTCCGACCCGCGCTATCAGTTCATGTTCTCAGGCATGCTGGTCGGCGACACGATGGCCGAATTCATATCCAAGATTTTCCGCCTGCCCGCGCGCGGCAAGCCGATCTCGATCATCGACGTTTCGGGGGTTCCCTCCGACATCACCTCCACCGTTGTCGCGGTGCTCAGCCGCCTTGTCTTCGACTTTGCTATCTGGGCGCGCGAGGAAAAGACGCGGCCTGTCCTGTTCGTCTGCGAAGAAGCGCACCGCTACGTTCCCAACGAGAAGAATGCGGACAGCTCCGCAGTCGGGCGCATCCTCTCGCGCATCGCCAAGGAAGGCCGTAAGTACGGTATCTCGCTTGGCCTGATCACCCAGCGGCCCTCGGACCTTGCCGAAGGCGTGCTCTCGCAGTGCGGCACGATCATCTCGATGCGCCTGAACAACGACCGCGACCAGGCCTTCGTGAAGGCGGCGATGCCCGAAGGCTCGCGCGGCTTCCTCGATTCGATTCCCGCATTGCGCAACCGCGAGTGCATCATCTGCGGCGAGGGCGTTTCCATCCCGATCCGCGCAACCTTCGACGACCTTGAGGAATTCAAGCGTCCGGCCTCCGAAGACCCGTCCTTTGCGGCGCTGTGGAGCAACAGCGGCGGCGAGGAGGAGATGGTCCTGCGCACCGTCCAGCGTTGGCGCGCGCAGGGGAGGTAGTTCTCTTCCGCGTTACTTACATCGCGGGATCGGGCGCGGCCCCGTGCAGCGAGCGCTTCGGTGCGCGCCAGTTGCCCTTGAGGTAATAGAGCACCGAAAGCAGCGCGGAGCTGGTGCTGCTGGCGATAAACGCCCACCAGATCGCGTCGGCGCGGTACATCGGGTAAAACCCGAAACCCACGCTCATGCGCACGACGATGACAGAGACGAACAGGATCACGAATGGCGCGATCACCGCTCCATTGGCGCGCACGATCGAGGTCATCACCATCGATACGCCCATCGGGATGAAGGTCCAGCCGATCAGCAGGTTGATATGCTGGCCGATGTCGATTGCCGGGCTGCCAAGCGGCAGGAACAGGCCGAGCAGTAGCGGGCCTGCGACCACGAGAACGCCGATCAGCACCGTCGTCATCGCCACATTGGCACCGGCTCCCACGCGCGCCAGCTGGCCGATCCGGTCCCAGCGGCCAGCGCCGATATTCTGCGCGGCCATCGCGCTGACCGCGCTGCTCACGGCGAAGGCGGGCATCTGGATATAGTTCCACAGCTGCGTCGCTGCGTTATAGGCGGCGACCGTTTCTACGCCCTCGCGGTTGACCAGCCCGATCATCACCAGCGAAGACAGCGACATCACCACCATCGACAGGCTCATCGGCACGCCGATGGTCAGGATCGGCTTGAGATGGCCCCAGTCGGGCTTCAGCAGGTAGAGTTCGTCGCGATTGAGCCGGATCGGCAGGTCCAGCCGGTAGATTCGCCAGACCATGAAGACGAGGCAGATCAGGTTCGCCAGCGCGCCCGCCAGCGCAGCGCCGGGCAGGCCGAGCGCGGGCACCGGCCCAAAGCCCAGGATCAGCACCGGGTTGAGCACCAGCGAAAGCCCGACGTTGATGACCGTGCTCCACAAGGGCGTCACCGCATCGCCAACTCCGCGCAGTGCCGATTGCAGCAGGATCATGATGAAGACCACCGGCAAGGTCGCGAAGACCACCTTGAGGAATGCCACTGCGGGCGCAAAGGCGGCTTCTGGTGTCGCCAGCAGGTAGAGCATCGGCTCGATGATAAACCAGCCGACAAAGCCGAGAACGACGCTGGCGATGGCGAATGCCCCGGCCGTCGCGCCGATAGTCCGCCGCACCTCCAGCTCGTCGCCGCGCCCCATCGCCTGCCCGACCATGATCGTCGCCGCCATGGCGAGGCCGAATACGGTCGAAAAGATCAGGAAGATCACCATGTTGGAGATGCCGGCGGCGGCAAACGCGCTCTCGCCAAGGAACTTGCCGACATAGATGGCGCTGATCGATCCGTTGAGCGATTGCAGCACGTTCGAGCCGAGCGTGGGCAACGAAAAGCGGAACAGCGTCTTGCCGACGGTGCCCTGCGTGAGGTCGAGCATTCCGGCCCGCGCGGCTGGCGGCGGCGCGGGTTCGGGCAGGGCTACGGGGGATTCGATTTCGCTCACGTTCCCCTGCTGTCCCCGTGCAGGTGAATATGCAAGCGGTCGGTGAAATTATACCCCTGCGCGATGCAGGCCGCCTCGATCCAGCCGGCGCGGGCGCGCAGCGTGGCACTGTCGCGGCCTTCGCCCATCAGGTACACGCGCGCCGGGGGGATGGCATGGGCTGCGACCAGCGCATCGACCTCGGCGAGGTCTTCGGGCGCGGTGACGACGAACTTGAAGAAAGCGCGCTCGTTCGCGGCCCATGCGGCGAGGCACTCGGGGATCAGCGCAAGGTCCGCCGGATTGCCCGAATGCGCCAGCTTGGGGCTGACGTTGTACTGGCCGACCAGTTTATCGAGCGCGGGCGGCGGGGCGACGGTGCCGTTGGTCTCGATCTCAACGATGGTTTCGGGCAGCAGCGCCAGCATCCGGGCGAGGGCAGGGGCCTGCAACAGCGGCTCGCCGCCGGTGACGACAAGGCGCGGCTGGGCGAGCGCGGCGATGCGGTCTGCCACCTCGGCCTCGTCCAGTGTGACCTGATTGGCAGCGCGCGCGAAGAGTTCGCCATCGCGGTGCGGCCGGTTGTCGCCCTCGAAATGCCAGGTGTAGGGCGTGTCGCACCATTGGCACGCAAGGTTGCAGCGCGATAGCCGCACGAAGGCGCAGGGCTTTCCGGCAGACGCGCCTTCACCCTGCAAGGCGGCGAAGATTTCCGCCTCGCCCGGCGTGATCGTGGCGAGCGTCAGCGGCACGCCTGCTACCCCAGCCGTGCCAGCGCCGCCTCGAGTCGGGCGACTTCGCCTTCGTGGTGAGCCATGTCGGCGCGGGCCTTTTCGACCGCTTCGGGCTTGGCCTTCTCGACGAAACTGGCATTGCCCAGCCTTCCGGCGAGCGACTTCGCTTCCTTCTGCGAGGCGACAAGGGCCTTTTCGAGCCGCGTCTTTTCGGCCGCGATGTCGATCACGCCTTCGAGCGGGATGACGAAGACATCGCCAGCCGCCGCGATCTGCATTACCGCGCCAGCCGGAGCTTCAGCGAACTCGACCGGCGTGAGGCGCGCCAGCCGCTCGACCGCCGCCGCGCTGCGTTCCATCACCCGCTTTGCCGTATCCGATGGCGCGGCGCAGAAAGCTGCGAGTTTCTCGCCCGGACCGATGCCGAGTTCGTTCTTCGCGCTCCGCACGGCGGTGGTGAGGTCGATCACCCAGTCGATCGCATCGGTCGCTTCCTTGCTCACCGCTGCCTGCGGCTCGGGCCATTTCGCGGTGATCAGCGGATAGTTCGTCCGCTCGCCCAGCGTGCCCCAGAGTTCCTCGGTGATGAACGGCATGAACGGGTGGAGCATCACGAGGATCTGGTCGAGCGTCCACCCGGCCACCGCGCGGGTTTCCTGCGCCGCCGGGCTGTCGGCCTCGCCCTGGAGGACCGGCTTGATCAGTTCGAGATACCAGTCGCAGAAGCGGTCCCAGACGAAGTGGTAGACGGTGTTCGCCGCCGCATCGAAGCGCAGGTCGGCCATCGCCTTGTCGAGCGCCTCGACCGTCTGCGCCACCTCGCCGATGATCCACTGGTTCGCCGCCAGCTTCGCTTGCGGAGCGGCGACGGTCTCCGACGCGCCGATGCCGTTCGACTGGCAGAACCGCGCCGCATTCCAGAGCTTTGTCGCGAAGTTGCGATAACCCTCGACGCGCTTTTCATCCATCTTGATGTCGCGGCCCTGGCTTTCCATCGCCGCCATGAAGAAGCGCAGCGCATCCGCGCCATACTGGTCGATAAGGCCAAGCGGATCGACCACGTTGCCCTTCGATTTCGACATCTTCTGCCCGTCGGGCGCGCGGACGAGGCCGTGGAGATAAAGCCGCTTCCACGGCACTTTGTCTTTAGGGTCCTCCCGGAGGGGCCCCATCATCTTCATCCCCTGCATCGCCATGCGCGCATCCCAGAAGAACAGGATGTCAAAGCCGGAAATCAGCAGGTCGTTGGGGTAGTGCTTGTTCAGGAGCGGCGCGTCGTGGTCAGGCCAGCCGAGCGTGGCGAACGGCCAGAGCGCGGAGGAGAACCATGTGTCGAGCACGTCCTCGTCCTGCGTCAGCTCTGCATCGGGACCGGCCTGCTCCTGCGCGGCGGACTCGCTGATCGCGACGTAGGCGTTGCCGTCCTGATCGTACCAGGCCGGGATGCGGTGGCCCCACCAGAGCTGCCTTGAAACGCACCAGGGCTGGATATTTTCCATCCAGTTGAAGAAGGTCTTTTCCCAGCTCTTCGGGACGATCTCGATCCGCCCGTCGCGCACCGCCGCGATTGGTTCCTTCGCCAGTTCCGCCGCGTTGACGTACCACTGATCGGTCAGCCATGGCTCGATTACTACGCCGCCGCGATCGCCGAACGGCGTCTGGATCGTGCGCGGTTCGCAATCGGCGGAGACGTCCTCGCCGTCCTTGTTCTTCGTGACATGCGGGATCAGCATGCCTAGCGATTTCATCTCGGCAACGACCATCTCGCGCGCCTCGAACCGGTCCTTGCCGAGGTAATGCGCAGGGATCAGGCCATCGGCGGTCTGCACCACGGCAGCTTGCTCGTCGAACATGTTGAGCATGTCGGACGGCGCGATCCCGGCGCGCTTGCCGACTTCGAAGTCGTTGAAATCGTGGCCCGGCGTGATCTTGACCGCGCCCGAGCCTAACTCGGGATCGGCATGTTCGTCGCCCACCACTTTGAACCGGCGGCCCGTGATCGGCTGGAGGATGTCCTTGCCGATCACGGACTTGTAGCGCTCGTCGTCCGGATGCACCGCGACCGCCATGTCCGCGAGCATCGTTTCCGGGCGCGTGGTGGCGACGACGATATGGTCCGCGCCATCGGGCAGCGTCATGCCATCCGCCAAAGGATACTTGAACGACCAGAAACCGCCCTTGATCTCCTGCGTCTCGACCTCAAGGTCCGAAATCGCGGTTTTGAGCTTCGGGTCCCAGTTCACCAGCCGCTTGTCGCGGTAGATCAGGCCATCGTTATAGAGGTCGACGAAAACCTTGAGCACCGCCTTGGTGAAATGGTCGTCCATCGTGAACTGTTCGCGGCTCCAGTCCATCGAACACCCGAGGCGGCGCAACTGGCGGGTGATCTGCCCGCCGGATTCGGCCTTCCATTCCCAGACCTTCTCGACGAAAGCCTCGCGCGAATAATTGGTGCGCTTGTCCTGCTTCGCCTCCATCTGGCGTTCGACCACCATCTGCGTGGCAATGCCCGCGTGGTCGGTGCCCACGACCCAGAGCGCATCCTTGCCGCGCATCCGCTCGTAACGGATGACGATGTCCTGAAGCGTGTTGTCGAGCGCGTGGCCGATGTGCAGGCTGCCGGTCACGTTGGGCGGCGGGTTGACGATGGTGAAGGGCGCGGCGTCGGGGCGCTCGGGCCGGAACAGGCCGTTCGCTTCCCAGTGGGCATACCATTTCGCCTCGATCGCGGCGGGGTCGAAGGTCTTGTCGAGTGTCGTGTCGGTCATGGGGCGCGGCCATGCCAGCGCCTGCAGCAAGGCGCAATAGCCTGCCTGCGCCGGGGACGCGCCCCCTCGGCCACTTGCCGCAATCCGCAAATTCCCGCATGACTCGCCCCGCATGCGCGAATGGGCCGAATACACACTCTTCGAAGACGAATCCGACGGCGCGGTGACGCTCGCGCTGAAAGGGCCTTTGCGCGTCTGGTCTATCGGTGATCTCGACAAGCAGCTTGAGCAGATCGAGCATACGTTCTCGCGCCTCGACCTGACCGACGTCACCGACATCGACACCTCTGGCGCATGGGTGGCGCATCGCTTTGCCGAAGAGAACGGTGCCGAGATTGTCGGCGCGAGCGACAGGGCGCGCCGCCTGATCCGCGCGGTGAGCAAGATCAAGGAGTCGCAGGACGAGGCCGGCGACGAGCCCGGCGCGCTCGGGGCGATGGTGGGCGAAATCGGCAAGCGTGTCCTCGCGTTCCTGCGCGGCACGGTCGATGTGATCGGCTTTCTTGGCGCGCTGATCGTCTCGCTGGGTTCGCTGATCCGCCATCCCGGTCGCTTTCGCGGCAAGGCGCTGGTGCGCCAGATGCAGCTGATCGGGGCCGATTCGCTTGCGATCATCGGGCTGATGAGCTTCCTTGTCGGCATCGTCATCGCCAATCAGGGTGCGGACAACCTTGCCGATTTCGGCGCGGAGGCGCTGACGGTTAACCTGACCGGGCGAATTTCCCTGCGCGAACTCGGCATCCTGATGACCGCGATCATGGTTGCGGGCCGCTCCGGCTCGGCCTTTGCCGCACAGATCGGCACGATGAAGCTGACCGAGGAAATCGACGCGATGCGCACGATCGGCGTCTCGCCGATGGAAGCGCTGGTGGTGCCGCGCGTCGTGGCCGCGATGCTGATGATGCCGCTGCTGGGCTTTTATGCTGCGGTCGTGGCGATCATTGGCGGCGCATTCATTTCCGCGTTCCAGATCGACATCCCGTTCTTCACCTTCCTCTCGCGCATTCGCGAAGTGGTGCCCAATCACGACATGTGGGTTGGCCTTATCAAGGCGCCGGTCTTCGGCCTGATTATCGCGGTGGCTGGCTGCTATAACGGCATGCAGGTGCGCGGAAATGCCGAGGAAGTCGGGCTGCGCACCACGCAGGCGGTGGTCACCGCAATTTTCATGGTGATCGTGCTCGACGCGTTCTTCGCGGTGTTCTTTTCCGAGGTGGGCTGGGGATGAGCGAGAGCCAGTCAGAAGAATTCCCGATCGTCGTGACGGGGCTCAAAAATGCCTTCGGCCCGCATGTCGTGCACGAGAATCTCGACCTCAAGGTCCGGCGCGGCGAGATCATCGGGGTTGTCGGCGGCTCGGGCACCGGCAAGTCGGTGCTGATGCGCTCGATCATCGGGCTGCAGATGCCGGTCGAGGGCAATATCGACGTGCTCGGTCGCTCGATCACCGAGGCCGAGCCCGACGAGGAAATCGGTGTGCGTTCGCGCTGGGGCGTGCTGTTTCAGGGCGGTGCGCTGTTTTCGACGATGACCGTGGGCGAGAATGTCGAGGTGCCCTTGCGGCAGTTTTATCCCGAACTGTCCGACGATCTGCGCGAGGAAATCGCCAGTTTTAAGGTGCAGCTTTCGGGCCTGCCCGAGAACGCCATCGACAAGTATCCCTCCGAACTTTCGGGCGGGATGAAAAAGCGCGCGGGGCTTGCACGCGCATTGGCGCTCGATCCCGAACTGCTGTTCCTTGACGAGCCGACTGCCGGGCTCGATCCCATCGGTGCCGCTGCCTTTGACGCACTGACCAAGGAGCTCAAGGAAACCCTTGGCCTGACGGTGTTCCTCATCACCCACGATCTCGATACGCTTTACGAGATTTGCGACCGCGTTGCGGTGCTCGCCGACAAGCAGGTGATTGCCGTCGGGACGATCCCCGAACTGCTCGCCACCGACCATCCGTGGATACAGGAATATTTCAATGGCCCGCGCGGGCGCGCGGCGCAGTCCACACAGGAAAGGACCAAGGGCATGGACAAGAGCGGGCAGGGGGACGCATAAGTCGAAGCGATGGAAACACGGGCAAACTACGTCTGGGTCGGGGTTGTCACGCTGGGGCTGTTGGCGCTGGTGGCGGCGGCGATCATCTGGATCGCGCGTCTCAACGAAGGCTCGACGCGCGAATACGACATCTTCTTCAAGCAGTCGGTCGACGGTTTGGCTAACGGCTCGGGCGTCGCCTATTCGGGCGTACCGGTGGGCAAGGTCGAGACGATCGAGCTCTGGGACAAGGACCAGGGGTTTGTGCGCGTGCGCATCTCTGTCGATGAGACTGTGCCGATTGTCGTGGGCACCACTGCGACCATCCAGGCCAGCTTTACCGGCGTTTCCGACATCCAGCTCGAAGGTGGCAAGAAGGGCGCGCCGCCGATCACCGAGCCGGGGCCGGAAGGCGTTCCCGTGATCCCGACCAAGCAGGGCGGCTTCGGCGCGATCCTCGCCAACGCGCCGCTGCTGCTCGAACGGCTGGCGACGCTGACCGAGAACCTCAACCTGCTGTTGTCGGAAGATAACCGGGGGTCGATCAGCGGCATACTCGCCAATACCGACAAGATGACACGCGACATTTCCGAGGCGACGCCCGAGGTGAAGGCGACGATGCGCGAATTGCAGGGCACATTGAATCAGGCAACGCAGACTCTGGCACAGTTCGAGGGCGTGGCGGGCAAGGCGGACCAGTTGATGGGCCAGGAAGGCGCGGCACTCGCAGACCAGCTTCGCGCGACGCTGAAATCCGCCGAGGGCGCGGTGGCTGAGCTCGACAAGACGCTGGCCACGGCGCAGCCCGCGCTGAACCAGATTTCATCGACGACGCTGCCCGCCGCCGAGGCCGCGATCCGCGACCTGCGCTCGACCAGCAAGGCGCTGCGCAACGTCACCGAAAAGATCGACGAACAGGGAGCCGGTGCGCTGCTGCAAGGCAACGACCTGCCGGATTACAAGCCATGAGGATGAAGACGAAAACCCTTGCCGCGCTGGCCCCGTTCGCTCTGCTTGCCGGATGCGTGAGCCTTGGCGGTGGCGAACCGCCAGACCAGCTGATCAGCCTGACCCCGGCGCAGCGCGCGCCCGCGGGCGAGATGGGCGCGGGCAAGGCGGGCGAGGCGCTGGTCGTGCTCGATCCGGACACCGACCGCCGCCTCGATGTGCTGCGCGTGCCCGTCCAGATCGACGGGTCGAGCATCGCCTATGTCAAGGACGCGGTCTGGGTGGAAAAGCCCGCGCGCCAGTTTCGCCGGTTGCTGGCCGAAACGATGCGCGCGAAGACCGGGCAGATCGTGATCGAGGGCAGCGATTTCGAGGTGACCGGCAAGACAATTGTGTCCGGACGGCTGCTCGACATGGGCTATGATGCGCAGGATCAGGCGGTGATCGTCCGCTATGACGCAGTGGTCACGGACGGTTCGGGCACAGTGCGCTCGCGCCGCTTCGAAGCAAGGGTGCCAGGGATTGCGGCGGAATCCTCGCAAGTCGCGCCTGCGCTTAACAGCGCCGCGAATGACATTGCTCAAGAGGTTGCCGACTGGCTGGTTGGCGGGGCTTGAGTTCCAGCCCAGCTCAATGATCCGTCGCCCCGTGCTTGCCTGCCCCGGCGCAGGCCGGGGACACGGGGCAAGGCTGTTTTGGCAAAGTGCTTCGTCTGCAAAGCCTTGGCCCGCATCAAGTGCGGGCCGACGAACAGGGGGCGATCGTTCTTTGTGTTGGCCGATCGGGGTTCGGTTAGCCTTCAATCTCCGCCATAATACCCTCAAGCCAGCGCCTCGGCTCCGCAGCATCGCCGATATCGCAAACAAACTCCTGCCCGCGCTTGGCGCTGTCGAGCAGGTCGCGGGCCAGCCAGCGTTGCGGGTTGGCATGATACGACAGACCGAACTCGCCAAGCCACTCCGGCACGCGCCATGTATTCAGCGGCCCGCCTTCGACTGTCAGTCGCAGCTTCGGCGATGCAAGCCGCGCCGTCGCGCCGGGGCCGAACCAGATGCAATTGTTCGCCGCCCAGTCGCCCTCGAAATGCGGATGCGCGCGAGGGGGCTCGCGCCAGCCTGCCGCCTGCCGGATCGCATCGGGCTCGCCATGTGCGATGACCTGCATATGCCCGAAAATCCGGTGATGCCGCTCGCCCATCTCGGGTTCGGCATAGAGGCCGAAAAACAGGAAGACATCGCGCGCGCCTACGCCCTGCTTCAGCAAATGCCCCTGCGCCGCGCCGACCTGACCGAGCCAGCAATGCCCATCGCCGAACATCGGATCGTCATGGCATTTGCTCCGTCCGGTCAGCTTGCCGCGCGTCGCATCGCGGACATGGCGCGAAAGGCCAAGCGAGGCGAAGCTCGTGCTCGCCATTCGATCCGGGGATCGGCAGCGAGACCGGCCTGCCATCGACAATCGGCGATGGCGCGCCGCCGTAGCTCGTGTCGAAACCCTTGCGGCTGAAAACGATTTTCACGCCGCGCGGGCGAGGCGGACGAAGCGGATCGCGGTCTCGAACGCTCCATAGCGCAGATCGCGCCGTTCCTCCGCCTCGGCATCGCTGCCCCAAAGCTCGGCCTGCCAGTCTTCCTCAAGGTTGGCTGCGTTCCACAGCGCGATCGGGTCGGCGTCGGGCTCAAGCGCGGCGAGAGCAATCGTCAGCGAGGCGGCAAGGCTGGCGAGCATCCTTAGCGAGGCAAGCGCGAAATCGTCCAGCGTCTCCAGTTCCTCGCGATATCGCGCGAGCAGGCCGTCTGGTTGCGGGCGGTGGATGATCCCCGAAACCCGCTCGAAGGCGACGCCATAGCGCGCCTCGGCGGCGGCGAGCAGCGGCTCCCAAAGCTCGACCTGCCGCAGATGCAGCGGCTCGCCTTCCTCGCCGCGATAGCAAAGCGTGTCGGTCTCGGCATAAGGCAGCAGGTCGGCGATCACCGCGTCGCGATCCGCCGCCACGGTATCGAGCGCATAGTCGGCAAGATCGCGCAGCACGAATTGGCTTGTGTCGATCTTCTCGCCCTGCGCCGCCCATTCCTCGGCCATTGCCTTGGCCAGGGCTTCGCTGGGCAGCACCTGCGGCTTGCCACCGGGCGTCTTAACCGTGCGTTCGTCAAGAAACACGCGCCAGCCATGATCGGCCTCGCGGACCGAAACATCTGAATAGAAACGCTTCATTGCGGCGGCGATTTCCAGCGTTTGGCAAGGATGATCGGGATCACGAACGCATCGAAGAACCCGACAATGACCAGCAGGTAGCCCAGCTCAACCGGCAGGCTCGTCTTGCCAAGCCCCACCGCAAGCCCGAGGATCAGGATCGCAAAGCCCGAAAGCCGCAGGAATTGCAGCACCATCCAGCGCCCGCGCGCCTTGTCGTCGTCTTCGGTCATGCCAGCAAATGATCCCCGATCTGAGCCGGGCTTTGCGCCACGATTTCCGCCCCGCAGGCGATCAGCTCGCGCGGCGCGTGGTAGCCCCAGTCAACTCCGACGCCGCGCACCCCAGCGTTGCCGGCCATCTGGATGTCATAGGTCGTGTCGCCGATCATCACCGCCAGCGCCGGATCGCCCGCGCAGTCGAACAGCACCTGATCGATCATCGAAGGATCGGGCTTGGACGGGTGGCGGTCGGCGGTTTGCAGGCTGGCGAAACGGTCCCTGATCCCGTTTTCGGCAAGGCAATGCGCCAGCCCCCGGTCGGACATGCCGGTCGCCACCGCAAGCTGCCAGCCAGCGCCCGCGAGCCGGTCCAGCAAATCAACAATCCCGGGCACCAACGGCTGCGCGATGCGGCCCTCGGTGCGCGCGGTGCGGAATTCGCGCTTGTAGGTCTCGGCGACCCGATGGTGAAACGCCTCGTCTTCTTCGGGCAGCAGCGTGCGAACCGCCTGCGGCAGGTTCAGCCCAACCGCGCGGCGCACCTGTCCACGCTCGGGCGCAGGCAGGTCGAAGGCGGCAAAGGCAGCCTCCATCGCCTCGCAAATCGAGGCTTGCCCGTCGATCAGGGTGCCGTCGCAGTCGAAGATGGCGATCGGGGCGCTCACTTGCGCTTCGGTCCCGGACTGCCCTTACCCTTCGTCGGCCCTGCCTTCTTCGCGGTCTGCTTGCTGGTCGTGCGCGTGCGGCGCTCGCCCCGGCGTTCCTTGCGGTACTGCTTGGCGTGCGCCTTGGCCTTGCGCTTCTGCGCCTCGCGCGTGGGCGGGGGAGGGGCCTCGTTCAACGGCTCGCCGTCCGCCTCGTCAAAGCCCAGCTGCTCCATCGAGGCAGCGAAATGCTCAGGGAGAGGCGCGGTGACATCGAGCTTGTCACCCTCGGGGTGGTCGATCACCAGCTGGCGCGCGTGGAGGTGCATCTTGCGGCTGATCGAGCCGGTGAGGAACGCCTCCTGCCCGCCATATTTGCCATCGCCGACGATGGGGTGGCCGATCGCCGCCATGTGCACGCGCAGCTGGTGGGTGCGGCCGGTCAGCGGGTGCAGCTCGACCCATGCGGCGCGATTGCCCGCGCGGTCGACCACGCGATAACGCGTCTTGGCAAGCTGTCCGCCTTCCTCGTCAACGTGCATCTTCTCGCCGCCGGTGCCCGGTTGCTTCGCCAGCGGCAGCTCGATCAGGCCGTCCGAAATCTCGGGCACGCCGACCACCAGCGCCCAGTAAATCTTCTTCGCCGAACGCCCGGAGAAGCGTTTGGAAAAGAACGCCGCAGAGCCCGGCGTGCGCGCGATCAGGAGGACGCCGGAGGTGTCCTTGTCGAGCCGGTGGACAAGGCGCGGGGCGCGGCTCGTCATCGCCGCGGAAGGCATCGAGCAGGCCATCGACGTGGCGTTTGGTGCCGGTGCCGCCCTGCGTCGCCAGCCCCGGAAGCTTGTTGAGCACGATGGCGGCGCGATCCTGCGTCAGCACCATTGACTCGCGCTTCGGCGATTTCTTCCTCGCGTCAATTCGCGGCGCGGCTTGATGCCCTTTCCAGTGTTTTCGCCCCCGGTGGCACGCGCAGCACCTGTCCGGCGGCAAGCCGGTCGTCGGGCTTGGCGCGCTTGCCATCGACGCGAATCTGCCCGGTGCGCGCCCAGCGCGAGACGGTGGCAAAGCCGATCTGCGGCAGGTTGCGCTTGAACCAGCGGTCAAGCCTGATGCCGTCGTCGTCCCTGTCGACGGTGAACTGGCGAACGTCCTTGCTCATGCAGTCCTCGCGATGGCCAGCCCGGCGATGAGCGCGACCACGCCCGCGAGCACCGATACGGCGGCATAGAAGGCGGCCATGCCCACTTGTCCGCGCTCGGCGATGTTGACGATCTCAAGGCTGAAGGCGGAAAAGGTGGTGAAGCCGCCAAGCAGGCCGACCGCGAGCAAGAGCCGCGTCGATTCTCCGGCCAGCGCCGTCTCTCCCGAGCTGCGCGCCAGCCAGCCGACCAGCAGCCCCATCGCGAGGCTGCCGAGCACGTTGACGGTCAGAGTGCCCCATGGGAAAGCAGAGGCGCGGGGATCGGCCCCAGCCAGGCGACATAGGCCCGCCCAACCAGAAACCGCAGCCACGCACCAGTTCCGCCGCCAATGGCGACGTAAAGCAGATGCGGCAAGGAAAGAGGGATGCGTCATTGCGAAGGCCCATAGACTGGCCTGCTGAGCGATGCCAAACCTTAGCATCGGACTCAGATGAGCCTCTCCTTCAGGGAGGGGCAACGAGACGGCGGCGCGAAGCGACGCTTAGTCGCGGGGTGGGGGCCGAAGTGTGCAGAGCGGATCGTCCCCCACCCACCCTCCCTGAAGGAGGCTTGAACCCACTGGCTATTCGAATACCATATGGAGAACACTCGCTCGTCAGTCTTGGCGGAAATTGGTCGGCAAGCACAGCAATCCTTGCCAAACCGTTGGATTTGCTAACCGGCGCTCAAGAGGCAGGGCGCGCTTTGGCTAAACCCCTGTTTTTTCGGTTTTTCATTCCGGCTCTCCCGCATCGTTTCAGCGGGATGGTCCTTTTTGTTTTTTGTGAGGTTAGACGGCATATGCAAATTATCGTTCGCGACAACAATGTTGACCAGGCCCTTCGCGCGCTCAAGAAGAAGCTGCAGCGGGAAGGTGTCTATCGCGAAATGAAGCTGCGTCGTCACTACGAAAAGCCGTCGGAAAAGCGCGCCCGCGAGAAGGCCGCTGCCGTGCGCCGCGCCCGCAAGCTCGAGCGCAAGCGGATGGAACGCGACGGCAGCTAGTCATGCCGTGCGGGCGCCGGGCGCAATCGCGCTTGAACGCACCGCTGCGATAAGCCATGAGGGCGCGGATCGATTCCGCGCCCTTTTGCGTATCCGAAACCAGGATGAATTCATGACCGAAATTACCCGCGTTCCGCTCCAGCCGATTGCCAAGGGCGCGCTCTCCAAGCTCTGGATTGGCGTAGCCGCCATCGCGCTCGTCGCGGGTGGCATTGCCTGGGCGGCGATGCCCGCTTCCGTCGATGTACAGACACTGGAAGCAGGCGAGGGGCCGAGCCCGACGCGCGCCGATGTCGCGCTGATCAATTACAAGGGCTCTCTCGACGACGGCACCGTGTTCGACGAGGGCAAGCAGGTGCCGATGCCGCTCGAAGGCGTGATCCCCGGCTTCTCCAAGGCGCTCGAACAGATGCAGCGCGGCGGCAAGTACAAGATCCGCATCCCCTCGGAGCTGGGCTATGGCAATGAACAGGCAGGTGAAATTCCGCCGAATAGCGACCTGACATTCGAAGTCGAATTGCTCGATTTCCGCAGCCGCGCCGAAATCGAACAGCAGCAGCGCATGATCCAGCAGATGCAGCAACAGATGCAGGGCCAAGGCGGCCCGGGTGGCCCCGGCGGACCGCCGCCGGGTGCCGTTCCTGTTCCGATGCCCGGAAACTGACGCAAACGCGCATCCCTGCGCAAGTTACAAGTCGAGGAACTATGTCGGTCGATACCGAAACCGTGGCGAAAATCGCCAGCCTTGCCCGCCTGAAACTGGGCGATGGCGAACTTGAAGCGATGGTGCCGGAACTCAACGGCATACTCGAATGGGTTGAACAGCTTGGCGAAGTCGATGTGACCGGGATCGAGCCGATGACGGCGGTCATCCCCAACACCCAGCGCCTGCGCGATGACGTGATCGACGCCGATCCCAAGACCGGCGGCGGGCGGCGCGACGATGTGCTCGCCAATGCCCCGGCGGCCGAGCACGGGTTCTTCGGCGTGCCCAAGGTGATCGAGTGACGCGTTCGCTCACTTACCCGTTTGCCCTGAGCTTGTCGAAGGGCTGTCTTTCACTTCTTGCGCAGCACCCGAAGAAAGAGCGGTGCTTCGACAAGCTCAGCACAAGCGGTAGTTTTTCGTGACCGATCTAACCGAACTTGGCGTTGCCGCGATCCGCGATGGCGTGGCCTCCGGCGACTTTTCCGCCGTCGAGGTGGCCGAGGCGTTTAACGCCAACGTCGCCGCCGCCAGCGAGCTTGAACGCCTTCATCGTCGCCACCCCTGACTCCGCGATCGAGGCGAAGGCTACCGACGCGCGCCGCGCGAAGGGCGATGACCTTGGTAAAATGGGCGGCGTGCCGATCGGCATGAAGGACCTTTTCGCCACGCGCGGGGTGCAGACTTCGGCTGCGTCGCACATCTCGAGGGGTTCAGGCCCGAGTACGAATCGACCGTCTCGCAGAACCTCTGGGACGCGGGCGCGGGGATGCTGGGCAAGCTCAATCTCGACCAGTTCGCGATGGGCTCGTCGAACGAGACGTCGTATTTCGGCAATGTCGTGAACCCCTGGCGGCAGCAGGGCAGCAATGCCTCGCTCGCGCCCGGTGGCTCCTCGGGTGGCTCGTCGGCTGCGGTCTCTGCGCGGCTCTGCCCGGCGGCGACGGGCACCGACACCGGCGGCTCGATCCGCCAGCCTGCCGCCTTTACCGGCATCACCGGTATCAAGCCGACCTACGGGCGCTGCTCGCGCTGGGCGTGGTGGCCTTTGCCAGCTCGATCAGGCCGGGCCGATGGCGCGCGACGTTCGCGATTGCGCGATCATGCTCGAGGCAATGGCGGGCTTCGATCCCAAGGATTCGACCTCGCTCGACATGCCCGTTCCTGCATGGGAAGCAGGCCTTTCGCCAGACATGAAGGGCAAGAAGGTCGGCATCCCGCGCGAATATTTTATGGAAGGCCTCGACGCCGAAATCGCGCAGAGCTGGGAGAACGGCAAGGCCTGGCTCAAGGACGCGGGCGCGGAAATCGTCGAGATTTCGCTGCCGCACACGAAGTACGCGCTGCCCGCCTACTACATTATCGCGCCTGCCGAGGCGTCCTCAAACCTCGCGCGCTATGACGGTGTGCGCTACGGCCTGCGCGAATTGCCCGATGGCGCGGGGTTGCAGGACATGTACGCCGAGACGCGCGCCGCCGGGTTCGGCGCGGAGGTCAAGCGCCGCATCCTGATCGGCACCTATGTGCTCTCGGCGGGCTTCTACGACGCCTACTACACGCAGGCGCAGAAGGTGCGCACGCTGATCAGCCACGATTTCAAGAACGCCTTCACCGAATGCGACGTGATCCTCGCGCCGACCTGCCCCTCTGCCGCCTTCGCGCTGGGCGAGAAGACGAGCGATCCGCTTTCGATGTACCTCAACGACGTCTTCGCCGTGCCTGCCTCGCTGGCGGGGCTCCCGGCGATGTCGGTCCCGGCGGGGCTGAACTCGCAAGGGCTGCCGCTGGGCCTGCAACTGATCGGCCCCGCGTTCGACGAACAGGGCGTGCTAAACGCAGGACTGGCACTCGAACAGGCGGCAGGCTTCACCGCGAAGCCGGAGAGGTGGTGGTGATAGCCGACATCCTCGGGACGGCCTTCGCCGCGATTATCGTTATCGTAGTGGCTGGCCGTATCCTGAGGTTGCGGGCATTTGGATACTTCCTGCTGTCGGTGCTGATCGGTGCGTTCATCGCGATGACGGTCGTCGAACGGACAGTGGGGCGCGGTGCCGGGATGCTGGCGATATCGGCGGGGATTATCGTCCTGCTGGTAATCGGCATGCTGGCGAAGGCCACGACCGGCCCGGCAATCGAACAGCGCAGGCGCAACCGGCTTGCGAAAAAACTGGATAACGAACGGCGCGCGAGGGCAATCGCGCAGGATGATAATCAGGTGACCGGGACATGAGTGAATCGACATATCGCATCGAGGGCGCAACGGGCGAATGGGAGGTCGTGATCGGCCTTGAGGTCCACGCGCAGGTTACCTCCAACGCCAAGCTGTTCTCCGGCGCGGCGACTGCCTTCGGGGCGGAGCCAAATACGCAGGTCTCGCTCGTCGATGCGGCGATGCCCGGGATGCTGCCGGTGCCCAACCGCGAGTGCATCCGCCAGGCCGTGCGCACCGGCATGGCGATCAATGCCGAGATCAACGCCTGGAGCCGGTTCGACCGCAAGAACTATTTCTATGCCGACCTGCCGCAGGGCTACCAGATCAGCCAGCTCTATCATCCCATTGTCGGCGAGGGCAGTATCGAGGTTTCGCTCGATCCGAAAGACCCCGAAGGTTCGACCAAGACCATCGGCATCGAACGCATCCATGTCGAGCAGGATGCGGGCAAGCTGATGCATGACCAGCACCCGACGATGTCTTATGTCGACCTCAACCGTTCGGGCGTGGCGCTGATGGAAATCGTCAGCCGTCCGGACATGCGTTCTCCCGCAGAAGCAGGGGCTTATGTGCGAAAGCTGCGCACGATTCTGCGCTATGTCGGCTCGTGCGACGGCAATATGGAAGAAGGCTCGATGCGTGCCGACGTTAATGTCTCGGTGCGCCGTCCGGGCGAGCCTTTCGGCACGCGCACGGAGACGAAGAACGTCAATTCGGTGCGCTTCGTGATGCAGACCATCGAGCATGAGGCGAACCGGCAGGTCGACCTGATCGAGGGCGGCGGCACGGTGGTGCAGGAAACTCGGCTGTTCGATCCCGGCACCGGCACGACGCGCTCGATGCGCAGCAAGGAAGACGCGCACGATTATCGCTACTTCCCCGATCCCGACCTGCTGCCGATCGAACTCGACGATGCGTTCCTGTCGGAGTGCCGCGAATCGTTGCCTGAGCTGCCCGATGCCAAGCGGCACCGCTATGAAAACGAGCTGGGGCTCTCGGCCTATAACGCCGCCGAACTGACCGCCGAGGTCGAGACCTTCGCGCGCTTCGAGACGCTGCTGGCGGAAACCGCCTCGGGCCTTGGCAAGAGCGAGAAGGATGTCGCGACGCAGGTCGCCAACTGGTCGCTCTCTGTCGCGCCGGGCGTGATCAACGCGCTGGAAGGCGAGGGGGACATCGCCAACGCCACTGCCGCGCGGCAGGCCGCTATCCTCAAGATGCAGGACGCAGGCGAGATTTCGGGCGGTCAGGCGAAGGAAATCTTCGAGATCGTCCTGAAGGAAGGCCGCGAGCCGGACGAGATTGCCGAGTCGGAAGGCCTCAAGCAGGTCAGCGACACCGGCGCGATCGAGGCCGCCATCGACGAAATCCTCGCCGCCAATGGCGACAAGGTCGAGGAATATCGCGGCGGCAAGGACAAGCTCTTCGGCTTCTTCGTCGGCCAGACGATGAAGGCAATGCAGGGCAAGGCCAATCCGGCGGTGGTGAACCAGCTGCTCAAGGGCAAGCTCGGGTAGCGCTTAGCAGTTCGGAAATCTAACCGTTCGTCTCGAGCGAAGTCGAGAGACGCTGGCCTGGATCGACGTGTCTCGACTGCGCTCGACACGAACGGAGGATCGGCAACGGTCGCTCCCTAACCGCCAATCCTCGCGGTGCGCTCGCGGGTCCATTCGACGGGGAAATTCTCGATCAGGCGATAGCGGATCGAGGTCTGGTTTGCCTCAAGCACAACCAGCCGTGCGCCTTCGACTTCGATCTCGCGCGGGAAGTTAGCCGGGAAGCGGTATTCGCGGATACGCTGTTTGCGCGCGAAGTGGCCCGAATCTTCCCAATAGCGCAGGATTATCGAGCGGCCCTCGCGGCCGGCGTAAAACAGCTTTTGCTGCAAGTCCTTTTCGGTCAGTTCCTCGCGCTGCACCTGCCGGAAGGGCAGGCCGCGGCTGCACGCGATCTTGCCCCCGCCATCGCGCATAAGGCAAGCTTCCCCCGACGATTTCGAGATGCGGATCGCAGTGGGAGCCTCCGCCACTCCGCCCAGAGAGCCACGGCCGATGGTGATAAAGCCATATCCCATGCGGTTCTCGCGCGTGCGGTACGAGTGATAGTGATACTGCGTGTCCTCGGCGGTCTTGGGATAGTAGCCAGCCGAAAGCACGGTCGAGCCAATCGTGGCAGGCGTCGCCAGCTCCGCGCCGGACGTGGCGACGTATGAGCCCTTGCGCACCATTTCCTCGCCCACCAGCGCGATCTGCGTCGATCCCGGCCAGGGGAAAGCGAAAGTCTGGTGCGTGGGCTTTACGGGTTTGGCAGGCGCAACCGTTGCGGCGGCAATGGCCGGCAAAAGCAACAGCATTGGCAGACATGCTCTGCGCATCCAGTGATTCCCCCTGGAAGCGACCCTACGGGAAAATGCGTAGTCGGTTCAAGCAGGCCGGAGCGCTCTTTCCATGAGATTCCGGCCTGTCTCGAAACGGATCAGCCCTGGCGCTGTCCCGTCAGTGCCATCGAGCCGAACGCACCGGCCTTGACCTCGCCCGAAAGCGCGCCGCCATCGTCGACCGTTGCCGAACAATCGAGGTCCATCGGCATTGGCGAGGTCATGCTCATCTTCCAGCTAATCGCGTTGCCGTCGATCGTGCCGTTGTCGATATCCATCGAGCCCATCATGCCGCTCGACATCGAGCCGGTGAACGCGGTGCCATCGTCATTGGGCACGACGGTAAGCGTGCCGTTCTGGTCTCCCATCGGCGATTTGACGGTGCAATCGTAGGTTCCGGCAACGGACATTGGCATTCTCCTCTTGTGTTATCAGTCTTGTTTGCGACCTGATGGAAACCGATCAACGCGTCTTTGCGGGGCGCGTCAAGGGTGCATCACTCCTCTGCGTCAAGAATCTCGACCGGCAGGCCGAGGTCGGCAAGCTGCGGCTCGACCGACTTGCGATCGCCCACGACCACCCAGGTCAGGCCTTCCGGCTTGAGGAACTGCGCCGCGGCTTCCTCGATCCGCTTTGCGCCGAGCGCACGGTAGCGGTCCGCCAGCGTTTCATAATAATTGTCCGGGCGGCCCAGCACATCGTTGTCGAGCACGGCATAGAGCACCTGGCCATTGGTTTCGAGGTTATGCGCAAGGCCGCGGATATTGCCCTCGATCACGCGTTCCAGCTCTTCCTCGTTCATCGGCGTCTTGCCCGGAAAATCGCTCAGGATCTGGCGGATCGCGGCGATTGCGTCGCCCGTGCGGTCCGCCTGTACCGGTGCCTGCACTACGAAGGCGCGCGGTCCCATCGGCCGGCGCACGCCCGAAAAGACGCCATAGCTCCAGCCCTTGGTTTCGCGCAGGTCGTCGTTCAGCCGCGAAAGGAACCCGCCGCCAACTACGTCGTTGGCCAGCGCCACGGCTTCCTGGTCCGCGTCGGTCCCATTCAGCGGGAGCACGCGGCCCGCGAAGATAACCGACTGGGCTGCGCCGGGCTGGTCGATCAGGACGATGCGCGCGGCCTGTTCGGGAATTGCGGCGGTCAGATCCTTGACCGGCTTGGGACGCGCCGGATTGCCCCAGCTGCCAAACGCGTCTTCCAGCTGCGGCAGGAGGTTGGCCATCGTCGTGTCACCGACGACGGTGATGCGCGCGAGATCGGGACGGAACCACTCGGTATGCGCGGCCTTCAGCGCCTCGGGCGTGATTGCCTTGAGCGAGGCTTCATCGCCAAGCCCGTCGGATGGCTGCGCATAAGGGTGGCCCTTGTAGATCAGCGGACCAATCGCGCGATTGGCGCGCGCTGCCGGGTTCGCCAGCGTTTGCGCCAGCGAGGCGAGCTTCTGCTGGCGCACGCGCTCCACTTCCTCGGGCGCGAAGGCGGGGTTGAGCACGAGATCGGCCATCAGTTGCAGCGAGGGGTACAGGTTGGCCGAAAGCGCCGACATCGTCACCTGGCTGGTGTCGAGGTTCACCGACATGCCGATCGAGGCCCCGAGCCGCTCCTGCGCTTCGGCGATCTGCGTGGCGTTCATCGTCGCGGTGCCCTCGTCGAGCATCGCCACGACCATGTGCTGCGTCGCAGGCGCATCGAGCGCGTCGCCGGCAATCCCGGCATCGAGCATCAGCGAAACCGCCAGCTTGGGCACGGCGGTGCGGCGTACCAGCGCGACCGGGATGCCATTCGAAAGCTGTGCACGCTCGACATCGGGAAAGTCGATGTTTCCGATTTCGCCCAGCGGCGGCGCGGCGCGCGCAGGTGCGGCCTTTGCCGCAGCCACGGGCGCGCGCGGATCGGGCGTCGGGGCAGGACGTTCGGCCTCATCGCCCCAGCCGCCCATTGTTTCGCCAGATTCGGTGCGCTCTCCGGGCACGGTAACCAGCGTGAAGACAGGGCGTGAGAGCCATTTGTTCATCGCCGCCCTGATCTCGGCAGGCGTGAGCGCGGCCATCCTTTCGAGGTTCTTGCGGAAATGCAGCGGGTCGTTCGAGTATAGCTTGCCTTCGGCCAGCGTCGCGCCCTTGCCGGAGAACCCGCCAACCAGCTCGAGCGCACCGATCTCTGCGGAAACGGTGCTGGTGACAGCGCGGCGCACCTCGTCCTCGGTCGGTCCTTCTGCGAGGTAGGCGTTGACCACTTCGTCAAGCTTCGCCTCGGCCACGGCGCGCTCGACGCCCGGCTTCACGTCCATCGAGATTTCGACGAAGCTGACCTGTTCGAACATCTGCGCCGAGGCGGAAACGCGCACCGCGACCTGGCTGCCGCGCACCAGCTCGTTGTCGAGCCGCGAGCTGGCGAGGCCGCCCAGCACATGCATGCCGATGTCGAGCGCGGCGGCATCCTCGGCGTTGAGGCCGGGGCCGGACCAGTTGCGGGTGAGGCGGGTGACCGGCACCTGGTCGGCAATTTCGCGCGTCTGCGGCGCGGCAAGCGTCACCGGCTCGGCTTTGACCGTTGGCACTTCGGGGCCGCGCGGGATTGCGCCGAACCACTTTTCGACCAGCGGCCGCGCGGTCGCCGCGTCGATGTCTCCGGCGAGCACGAGCACCGCGTTGTTCGGCCCGTAATTGTCGGCAAACCACTTGCGCACGTCGGTCAGTGTTGCCGCCTCAAGGTCCGCCATCGAGCCGATCGTGGCATGGCGGTAGGGGTGGCCGACCGGGAAAAGCCCCTCGGCCTGCGCATAGTCCATCAGCGCATAAGGCTGGTTGTCACCCTGCCGCTTCTCGTTCTGGACGACGGCGCGCTGGTTATCGAGCTTCTCCTGCGTGACCGCGGGCAGCAGGTAGCCCATGCGATCGCTTTCGAGGAACAGCGCCAGTTCGAGTGCGCCCGAGGGCACGGTTTCGACATAGTTGGTGCGGTCGTACCAGGTCGAGCCGTTGGTGGTGGTCGACCCGGCTGCTTCCAGCGGCTTGTCGAAGTTCGGGGCATTGGCCGAGCCACCGAAAAACAGGTGCTCGTAAAGGTGCGCAAAGCCGGTGCGCCCCCGCGGCTCGTGCTTCGATCCGATGCGGTAATAGAGCGTGACGCCGACGATCGGCACCTTGCGGTCGGTATGGACGATCGTCGTCAGCCCGTTGGGCAGCGTGAATTCCTCGTAAGGAATGTCGACCTTTTCGACCAGTTCGGCGAGCGGCGCGGGGCGCGCCTGCGGAACCGATTCCGCCAATGCCGGGGCGGCAAGAGCGAAGAGCGGAAGCGCCAGCAGCGCCGACTTGAAATACCTGTGCATCGTGCGACCTTTCCGGTCTTCTGTCCGGGCGAGGAGTGGCGGCGTTGCGGGACTGCCGCTTAACCGCGAATGAAAACCTGCGTCGAATTGAACTTCGAGATGCGCCATTCGCCGTCCGCGCCCTGTTTGCATTCCATCCAGACATCGGCGCTGGCGAGCGGATCGCAGTAGTCGTTGAAGGGGATTTCGCCCGCCTTGGCGAAGAACAGCAGCAGGAAATCGACCTTGGCGTGGGTTTCGCTGACGAAGTCGATCTTCAAATTGGTGATGAAGTGGCGCATCCGCATGATCGCGCCAGCTTCGCGCTGCGCGGCGATGCGACCGTTGTAGAACTCCTGCACCTCGCCGATGCCGTTGCGCCATTCGCCGCCGACGAAATATTCGACATCGTCGGTGAGGCAGCCGCGCTGGGTCATGCTCTCGCCGTTGTGCAGGTCAAGCTCGTCGCCCCACTCATAGATCGCCTGCTTCATCGCCAGCACCGCCGCGACCTGATCCGCGCTGAATTTCGCCATGAGCCTCTCTTTCGTACGTTCGTGATTCTGTCTGCGCGGAGCCTATGCGCTGAGACCCTGCGCGCCAAGGGCGATCAGCCGCGTGCAGGCGATGGAAGGCAGGGCGCTGGTCGGTTCCTCTGGTAAAATCGCGCACGTTTACCATCTCGGCATCGGAAGTCGGATCGGGCGGCTTTGTCGGCGATCAATGCGCTCCGTAAGGGCGGGGCGTATGATCGCAAAATAATCGTACGGAATTGGCATTGTGCCAACAAAGGCGGGATTTGACGGTAATCACCGGAAAGCGCCGGTCAGGTCATTTCTGAGGCGCTTGCTTCGATCGAATAGACGTGGCCCGGGGCCGGACTCGAGCCGACATCACTTCAACGCCTGAGCGCCAAATGCCCTTACCCATCAGGTCTACACCGGGCCATGCCCTTGCATAGTGCGAAGGCCTTCAAATGCCAACTTGCCGGTGATTTGTCGAGTTCCCATGCGATTTGTCGCATTGTCGCGTAATGACCGTTTGGAATGTGCCCACCCTTGAAGACAGGCGGTAACGGCAATCGACCTTCTGCGAGCAGCTTGGCAGCGGGCGAACCTTCCTCGACTGTCATTGGCCCGCTCTCGACAGAAATCTTATGCAAGCCGCGTGTCAGCCATTGCACCTCTTCATTGTCAATTTTCTCATCGTGTCCACCCTTACATTTGATTGCGAAGCGAGTAAGCCAAGGTTCTTTCGAGAGCTGCCGACCGTTTCCAATTCAAGGAACGCTCTCGTTATACCATTTTGAGAACTTCACCCATTCACGGTGCGTGCTGTCCGCCTCAAGAAACGGTGCATAGGTTGAGTTGTCGCCTAACGGTTCAATCACGATTTTTGCCAAGGGTAGTGGCGAACCGATTTCGGCAGGCTTGACCGTGCTCATGAATTGCATCGACTTGTACAATCCAAGTTGGAATAAGGTGCTCGGTTTCGACCTTTATGATGCAGCAATATGCCAGCTTGTCGTCGCCAGTGAAGTTTCGCTTCCCAAAGCTTGCCTGATCGTAAGCCGCCGCCGAGTCGCGTAAGGCCTGAATTTACTCTGCCAGTTCTCTAACGAATCTGATCTCGATTTGGTGTATGGTGGCATAATCCTGTTCTCGGGGAACGCTGAGCAGTTCCTAAATAGCCTCTCAGAACCCCGTGAGTGCAATCGTGCCCTTTCGTCGATAGTGAAACAGCGCAAAGCGTAGAGCCGCCCGGCCAATAACCGGGAACGATTTCAGACGTGGGCATCCGGGCTTTGCTGCGAGATTGTCGATATGCACCGGGATTGGGAGACTGAGAGCTTCCAAGGCGTCTGGGGCGTTGAAACGAGGGGGATCGGCGATCTCGCTCAATGCCATTGAGCGGCGAGCTTCGGGTCCGCGTGCCGGTTTGGCCCGTAAGCTCAGGGCAGCATCGCGATGTGCCGTCATGGCGCTCGGCCTATAACCGAGAACGTTTCGGACGCTTTGCGTGAGGAGCATCGCACCTTTGCGCGCACGATTAGCGATGCTAAGTTTTTGCGATGACGCGCTCATCGTGGCGCCAACCAGTAGCCGGGAACGTTCAGGACGTGTGCGCGGGGGCGCGTCGCAAGCACTTGCAAATTTCATGCGGTATTGAGCCATTTGTCTTGGATTGGTATCCACTGCCAGTCAGGCGTGACACGGTAATATTCTCTCAGTAGCCCGCTTTGTTCGTCACGATCGGAGCGCCTTGAGGTTTCAGGAAACCGGGCGAGGGCCTCACCGCCTGACAATTCGGTGGCTGCAACGCAAGATCAGGAACCGCTTGGACCGCCTGCAATTCAGTCGCCACGATCTTCAAAGTCGATTGAAGAGCTTGTTAACGCCCGATTCGGTTATCCCCAAAAGACGCGCGATCTTTCCGCATGTGAGACCTTTGCGCCGGTAATGGGCGCGTCGATCGCCGCGCCAACGGGATACGGATGGAGTCAGGTGAGAACGCCCCTGCTCAGGTCGAAGCCGCCGCCTTGCGGTAAGCAACTGCACCAGAGACGTGGCTATCGCGAAGATTGGTCGGCACATAAAGCCTTGTGCCGCCCAGCTCTTCGCAGAGCCGAACGAACTTCTCTTCGCCAAGAAGGTCAAAAAGTTGTGCGGTCAGGTTCTGCGAAGAGCTGGACATTACGGCACCTATCCGTTCGCTTCGACCGCAATCCACGCTGCGCGAAACTCGCGATCGAATGCGGCGCTCAGCCCGCCGTCGAGGTCCAGCAAAGCCAGTACTTCGACGGGAATGTCTTCGCCGTTTTCGTCACAAAGCTCGCTATGACGTTTGAATACCAGCCAGTGCGGCGGCTGAGGGCTTTTCGTCGCGTGCCCAGTCGAAGGTTACTTCGTCGATCGTCCATGAGGCGGTACGATCACCGGCTCGCACGGTGCCAGTGAAAAAGGCTCGCGGTAGCGAAAGGTTACGGGTTGGAACTCGGACGTTACCGTGCTCGCTTATGCCAGCCAGGGCGAAACGATCAGCTCCGCGCTGTCGATCCACAGATTGCTTGCCCCGGCTGCGTCGTTCTGGTTCTTCAGCAGGCGTCGGCCATCGCCTTCGAGTTCGACAGGTACGAGCAAATGCGTTGCCTTGATGCCAAGCAGCTTGCCGTTATCGCCGCCGAAGCTTTGCCATCGCTGCCGGGCAGTTTCGAAATTGTCAGGCGTCAAGTCAGCCTTCGACGCGTAGGCGAGCTGCAGAGGCCGAAGCCGACATTGCCGGCAGCCGCGCACGCCATACTGGTAAGTATCGTGATAGAAAGATCTCGCCATCGCTGTCCTGATCGCGCCGCTGAAGCGTGAACGGGATGCGCTCCTGATAGATGAACGGGCGAATAGCGCGGGAAAGGTCGAGCAAGTACCATGCTGGCCCAGCCCCATCGGTAAAATTGGACGCGCTGCCGACTTCGCCCCCCGGCGCTTCGCTAACCGGGTGATCGGTGTCGAAGAAGAACTGGCCGTCGTAGCATTCGGACGCAAAACCGGACGCGACCAGCTCGGCAAACAGTTCGTCGGGGAATTCAGCGGTGTGGCGACCTAGATCTTCGAAGAGAGGTCCATACACGCCAATGCGATCGTCTTCGATATCTGTGCGCTGCACTTCGACCGTAGATTCGAACTTGCGGTTCTCGATCTTGAAGCCGTCGACCGAGTTGCGAGATAACGCGAGCGCCGATCCATTCCCGAATGCTCGGCAATTGACCAAGCCAAGCGTAGACCTCTTCTTTGCCTGCCGATTTCGTCATCATGCAGATGGCGTTGTAAATCGGGTCCGGCGACTGGAAGCCCTTGTTGAACGCCGTGTTGAAGCCGGTGCTGATCGATCGCAGGCTTTGGGAATTGTCGTCACGCTCGTGTTCTCCGTTCAGTTGATTGGCTGACTTCGCCCCTCTCCCCGGTGCGCCGCGCCGCTGCTAGGTGTCAAGGCGCTGGCGCGGCGCTGGGCTGTCGGTGCTCGTGAACCGTCAACCCGGCTGGGGACAGGCGTTCCAGCCTGCCGTGCGAACCGTCCGAAAGGTGCTGAGGACAACCTGTGCGGAACGCTCGGCATGGCACTGGTATGGGAGTGAGCGCGACCGAATGCGCCCTGACGTGTGTCAGGCACAGGCTCTATGGTCGGCGATGCTCAGTCGAAGAGCGAGCCTTGCCGGTCATCGGCCTGCTCTTGCAGGATGCGATAGACGTGGCGCTCAGAGTAGGATGTTTCCAACGCAATCTGTGCGATTGTCAATGCCCCCCGAGAGCGCAGGTTTTGGACGCGAAGTCGCTTCGCTGCCTGCTTGGGAACGTCGATCGATCCGCCACCGGCCCAGTCGGCTAGCCGGTCGGCAGTGGCGCGGCCAAGTGCGGCACATATAGGATGATTGTCGCCAATCGATTTGGGGACGTAGAGGCGCGTCCCGCCGAAGCGCGTAGCGAGTGCAATTGCGTCTGCCTCGCCAAGCGCTTCGGACAGCTCTGCCAAGGCATCGCTACCGGGGATCGCGCGTTCGTTCATCGACGGCGCTTGGACGGCGGCACGGGTGCGATGCCCATCACTTTGCGGAGATTGCAGATATAGGGCCGCGATAATCCAAGTTTTTTGGCAATCCGCTGATCCGGCCAACCTTGCTTGTTCAGGCGGGCGATTTCCGATCGCTGAGACGCGCGTTCCTCGCGCTTGTCTATGCTGTTGCTGAGGCGATCAAGCGCGACACTGGAATGCCCTTTCGCCCTGAGCGCTTCGACAATTTCCCTTTCATCGATTGGCTCATGGTCGCGAAGGCAGGCCTTGGCTTTAGCACTTGTCGCGATCAATCGCTCGATTGCTGAGTGGTCCCCGGCAGTAACCACAGGTTCCGCCGATTTACGCCTGCGGGTCACGATTTCGGCCCTTTGCATGCGGCGTCGCCTGCGAGACTGCCTCCAGACGGAAAATAAGAAGGTCTAAGAACCCTGTCGGACGCAAAATCGGCACGGGACCTATGGCGAGAGTGTTTTTGCAATCCTGAGCCATTCTCGGGCGCTCAATCGAACAGCTCACGATTGGCCTCCTGAAGCTTGTTATGAAGTCGCTCGTTCCTGACTTGTGCATCTTTTAGGTTTCGGTGAAGCGCCAAGCATATCGCAAAGCCAAGCCCTACGAGTTCGAGGCCTTGCGCCGCGTCCCTAGGCGGAGTGTCAAAATGGTCCATAAGTACGTTGAGCAGGTGAACCGAATTCTCCAAGTCCATGTCGAGTCCGAATGATCTCCTGAATCCGCGTGATATTCCGCATTACGACTTGTCTGCGATGATGCCGCCAAAGTTGGGCATCGCCCCCGAAGAAGCCATGTGACTCATTGGACCGGCTCCTCATGATTTGCAGCAGTCGCTATTCCATTCTTCAACTCCCAACCGATCTGCAATTCGTCGATCAGAATGCCGAGCAACGCTGCTAGATTGTCCGGGTCTGTGTGGATCAACGAGTTCGATGCGCTGCTCGCATCGATCAACA
Source organism: Sphingomonadaceae bacterium (assembly GCA_041396945.1). GTDB lineage: Bacteria > Pseudomonadota > Alphaproteobacteria > Sphingomonadales > Sphingomonadaceae > Novosphingobium. The sequence goes on from JAWKXP010000009.1 coordinate 98,510, forward strand.
AATCCTGCACGCCTCGCAGGGCAGACGTTGCCATCTCGATGCGATTGACACCTTCAATTCTTCTTGGCTAAGTCTGTTCATTCTTACACCTATTGCTTGCTGGAAATCAGGTCACACCGCGCCGATGACTGCGCGGACAGTTTCAATGGAAATGGGATTGTCGAGCGCTTCGTCGCGCAGTTCGTCGATCAGGTCGGCAACGCGCCTAAAGCTTCGTTGCTGGCCACCGTTTGCAAAGAAGAACTGAACGATCGCGGCGATTGCACCTTCGTCGCTAAGGCCAAGCGAACGGGCAAAGCGCTCAACATCCGCGCGCTCAACATCATCATAGGTCAGCCGGTCACGATAAAGCAGGCGGTCTGCCATGCCTTCGTCGAGGATGCTTGTCCCGCCGTTCGATGCTTGCAGCGAAAGCTCATTGTTGCCGACGAAGATCATGCCGATCGGGAACGTCCCCCGGCAAAGGTAATGGCGCTCGTTGTAATCGCGCAGCGCATCAATCGCGCCGTTCGTTAGCCGCTGGGCTTCGTCAAAACGATTGTCAGCAACGGGAAAAAGGTTGGGGGCCGCATCGCGTGACAGACCGCCGCCTGCCTTCTCGATTTCAATTGCGATGTAACGCTGCACTTCGCTGGTCGCATTCGTCACGTATCGGGTTCCGTTATCGGTGAACGAACGCAGAGCAAGCAAGAGCTGCTGCAATGTTGCGCGGTCCGGTGACACCACGCTTTAGTATCTGCGTAACCGCAACGTTTTGCGGATTGGCGGCTCGAAATGCCTCAATTGCCGTCGATTTGCCGATGCCAGGAGGGCCAACGAAGAACGAGGCGCGACGACGGTCATGCGTCTTTTGCATACGCGCGACCATGCGGCGAAGAACGCTCGTTTCGATGTAGGGCATCGCTTCACGCTCAGGCAGCAATGCAGTCGCAACTGGCTGATTGTCCCGGCTTCCTGCAAGCGCCAAATGGCACCTTTCTGAGAGTGCATTATCCACCTGCTGACCCTTCGCTTTCTGTGCCCGGATCAACCGTTCCGTGCGGCGCTTTTCCGCCTCGCGCTGACGCGCTGCTTCGTCGATTTCGGGTGTCGGATTGTTCTCGATCAGCCTGCCAGCCGGTGCCAGTTCGTGAATGCTCGCACCTTGATCCAGATAGCGAGGCCTTCCCGGTATCGCTGGCTTGCTGGCATCGCGCGCCATGCGCAACTTGACCTCGGTAGGATCGATCGCCTCAAGTTCGTCGTCTGGCCGTGCAACGGCCCGCTTGTATGATTGCTTGCGCCGCCCCGTATCGGCACCGCCTGAGAAATCGTTTGCCGGATAGGGGTAATCCTCGGTGAGCTTTACCGGCCTGCCATTGGGCAGCATGGCGATTGGCTCTTCGCCTTCGCGCCAAGGCAAGAGCAACTCGAGTTCGGATCGACCGGGGAGCGCAGCAAACTCGGGATGCCAATATCGCACCTTCGCATGACGCAATCCAAACTTGGAAAGCTTGACCGTCTTGCGCTCGCAGAATGCAATTTCGAGGGCGAACGGCTTGGCATGGATTGGACGCCAGCCGCGTCCGATCTTTTCGGCAAATAACTGATTGGGCGATCGCCCTTGCCATTGTCCGCCAATCTCGCGTTGGTGATAGTAGTCGATCAATCCGCCAACGGTTGCGACAAAGCTCTCCCAAGTCCCAGTCCATGCATCCGGCTCGCGCCCGTCATTCTGGGTTTTCTTATTGGTTCGATCCCCGCCTGTGTAACCGGGCAACGAAGAAAAGCAGTAGCGGTCCAGTCGCGCAAAAAGGCCTTCGATCGGCTTGGCCTGTGCGTTATAGGGCTGCGCTCTGACAATCTCGCGACCGTCTTCGCCATTGATCAGCGCGAGTGCCGGGATGATCCTGTCAAGCCCGCCGAACTCCGAACCGTTGTCGAGATAGAGCTGTCGGGGCAGCCCCCAATCGTGATCATTTGCCATCGCTATGAATGCTTCGATCACGAGCTTTTGCGTGATGCTCCGACGCTCAGGACAAAGCACAAGGTAGGAGAAAATGCGCCCTGTGCCGCCGTCCATGAAGCCAATCAGTTTCGGATAGGCTTTCGCGCCGTTCTCGCGCGTCACCATAACGTCGAGGTGCTTCACGTCGGCCACGACGATCTGCATGGGATCAAGGCCAGTCCAGTCGCGCGTGATCGCGGGCAATGTGTTGCGAAACGCCTTGGCGTCGTTGTTGCGCATGTTGACGATGCTGTAATGCCGCCACTGCCTGACCCGCCGCCGTCCAATCTTGCAGGCGTGCTTTGGCATTGCCGCGCCGATTTCTGCGCACCGCTCCCACAAGAGGAAGTCAGCGAGCTGGCGAACGTCGTTTTCGCCAGCATCGGCAGCGCGGGATTTCCAGAGGCCCTTCAATACCTGATCGACGTGATCGCCAAGATCAGGGAGCAAGGCGGGCGAATGTCCTGCGGCGATGAACGCCCGGTCGAATGCAATCGATACCGCGCATCGCGCTTCGCCAGCCGTCGAAGGCCGCTTGCGCATCAGGCCTTCAAGCCCATGCGCATTGTATGCCTTCACATGCCGCTGCACTGTTCGAAGTGCCATGCCGGTGCGCTTAACGATTTCCCGGATGGCAGCACCGCGCTGTGTCGGTGTCAGCTCGCCAGTGGCAGGCGCGATCTGGTCATAGAGGGCAAGCGCGCGATTGGCTTCGTCGGAAGTGGCAACGCGCGGCGAATAGCTTTCCGGCTCAATTGCAGGCAGCGGCGCAACGGCTTGACTGGGCATTGAAGGCCCTCTGAAGGGCGTCTGGCAGGCTGTCGAGTGCAACTTCATAAACCGTTCCCGACAAGCCACCTCGGCCTATTATCGTTCGAACGGAAAGCCTATGTCCCAGCCATTCTCTTCCAGCACGCGCTAGATAGCAGCCTTCTTGCATGCCGGTCACTAACCTGTGCCACCGCCGCAAATTCGCCTGCTGTGAGCCACTTGGTCACAGTTCTTAGGCCCCTTGGCTTTCGTGGACCAATCGGTGCCGCAGCTGGCAGGCTCGCTCGCCGTTCGTCATTCCGCGCAAGACTCGGTGTGCGTGCGCATGGTCAATTCCATGCTGACGGCACCATGCTGCAAGAGATGTACCATTGCGCGTAAAGTCTCCCCTTACCTGCAAAAGCAAGCTATCACTTCCCTTGATCAATGTGCTGGCGCTCATGCCTCAATTCTCGCGGATAGTTTCATGTGACATGTCACTATCCTTGCCAATGGTGACATGTCAACAATCCATGACTGACCTTGTCGATAAACTCAAAGCCGCCATCGGCGTGGAGACGGACACTGCGCTCGCTGAGGAACTGGGCTTAGAGCGGTCAACTGTCGCGCAGTGGCGCAGGCGCGGCTCGTTGCCGAAAGCATATCAAGCTATCCTAGATGCCCACGCGAGCCGCGAGATTGCCGCTCAAGTCCTTGCCTCCCGGCAACGGCTCTATGGCGATCCTACAACTATGTACCGGATAAGGGCCGCACTGGCGGTAATTCCGCTAGAGCTTCTTGATCCGGGAGACCTGAGTCCAGCACTTATCGGCGATCACCGGGAACAGCTCATTGCGAACTTGGAACCGACCATTCGCGAAACGTGCGTCCTCCTTTTTGGACGGCCAGATTGCACCGACGAGAAAGAATATGATGCGCTCATCGACGCGCTGAGTTCTGGTGCGTTTAAGAAACAGGTCGCACTCGCTCTCGAATTGCCAACTCTGGGTTGGCATATGTGAGTCCGCAATCATGTCCGCAATCGACGACGATCCTAGACGGAAGCACGCATTTCAGGCGGTTCTGATTGCGGACATTCAAACACCTACCTTTTGGCGCTCGCTGATCGCTAAGCACTTGTATTCGCTGCTTGGCTCCCGACATTGCGGCCACCTTGGGAAACCGCGTCCAGTGCCAAATGCTAAAACCCGCTCCAGTATGATCGCAAAATAATCGTACCGAACCCCTTGTGTTGCAAAAATGCAACACCATATTTCTTTGGATAGGAGGACTGTAACCCCATGAATCTGGAGAAATTTACCGACCGCGCCAAGGGTTTCCTGCAATCGGCGCAGACCGTTGCGATCCGCATGAACCATCAGCGGATCGGTGCGGAGCATATCCTCAAGGCGCTGCTCGAAGACAACGAGGGCATGGCCGCCGGACTGATCCAGCGCGCGGGCGGCAATCCGCTTTACGCGCAGGAAGAGGTCGACAAGGCGCTGGCGAAGGTGCCCGCGGTTTCGGGGGGCGGGGCGCAGCAGTCGCCCGGTCTCGACAACGATGCCGTACGCGTGCTCGACCAGGCCGAGCAGATCGCGACCAAATCGGGCGATGCCTATGTTACCGTCGAGCGGCTGTTGCTCGCGCTGGCGCTGGCCTCGACGACCGAGGCGGGCAAGGCGCTGAAGGCTGCCAATCTCGATCCCTCGGCTTTGGAAGCCGCGATCACCGAACTGCGCGGCGGGCGCACCGCCGATACCGCTTCGGCGGAAGAGAACTACGAGGCGATGGAAAAGTACGCGCGCGACCTCACCGAGGCGGCGCGCGAGGGCAAGCTTGATCCCGTCATCGGGCGCGACGAGGAAATCCGTCGCACGATCCAGATCCTTGCCCGGCGCACCAAGAACAACCCCGTCCTGATCGGCGAGCCCGGCACCGGCAAGACCGCGATTGCCGAAGGCCTCGCGCTGCGCATCGCCAACGGCGATGTGCCCGACAGCCTCAAGGACCGCCGCCTGATGTCGCTCGACATGGGCGCGCTGATCGCGGGCGCAAAGTATCGCGGCGAGTTCGAGGAGCGGCTCAAGGCGGTGCTCGACGAGGTCAAGGGCGCGGGCGGCGAAATCATCCTGTTCATCGACGAGATGCACACGTTGATCGGCGCGGGTGCGTCCGAAGGCTCGATGGATGCGGGCAACCTGCTCAAGCCTGCGCTAGCGCGCGGCGAACTGCACTGCATCGGCGCGACGACGCTCGATGAGTACCAGAAGTACGTCGAGAAGGACGCAGCGCTGCAGCGTCGGTTCCAGCCGGTCTTCGTGGCCGAGCCGACCGTGGAGGACACGATCTCGATCCTGCGCGGCCTGAAAGAGAAGTACGAGCTGCACCACGGCGTGCGCATCACCGACGGCGCGATCGTGTCGGCGGCGACGCTCTCGAATCGCTACATCACCGACCGTTTCCTGCCCGACAAGGCCATCGACCTGATGGACGAGGCGGCCAGCCGCATCCGCATGGAGGTCGAATCCAAGCCCGAAGAGATCGAGGGGCTGGATCGGCGCATCGTCCAGCTGAAGATCGAGGAATCGGCGCTGTCGAAGGAAACCGATCAGGCCAGCAAGGACCGGCTCAACGCGCTGCGCGAGGAACTGGCGAACCTTGAACAGCAGTCGGCCGAACTGACCACGCGCTGGCAGAACGAGCGCGACAAGATCGCGTCTGAAGGCAAGCTCAAGGAAGAGCTTGATGCAGCCAGGATCGAGCTCGAACAGGCGCAGCGTTCGGGCGACCTCGCGCGCGCGGGCGAGCTTTCCTACGGGCGCATTCCCGAGCTCGAAAAGGCTCTGGAAGCAGCGCAGGGCGAAAGCGAAAACGCGCTGCTGCGCGAGGAAGTGACCGAGGACGACATCGCCGCCGTGGTCAGCAAGTGGACCGGAGTGCCGGTCGACAAGATGCTCGAAGGCGAGCGCGAGAAGCTGCTCAACATGGAAGCGGTGATCGGCAAGCGCGTGATCGGGCAGGCCGCAGCGGTCGAGGCGGTCTCCAAGGCGGTGCGCCGTGCGCGCGCCGGTTTGCAGGATCCGAACCGCCCGCTTGGCTCGTTCCTGTTCCTCGGCCCCACCGGCGTCGGCAAGACCGAGCTGACCAAGGCGCTCGCCGCGTTCCTGTTCGACGACGACAACGCGATGGTCCGCATCGACATGTCCGAGTTCATGGAAAAGCACGCGGTCGCTCGCCTGATCGGCGCGCCTCCGGGCTATGTCGGCTATGAGGAAGGTGGCGTGCTCACCGAAGCGGTGCGGCGCAGGCCCTATCAGGTCGTGCTGTTCGACGAGGTTGAGAAGGCGCACGCGGACGTGTTCAACGTCCTGCTGCAGGTGCTCGATGACGGGCGGTTGACCGACGGGCAGGGCAGGGTGGTCGACTTTTCGAATACCCTCATCATCCTGACCTCGAACCTTGGCAGTCAGTACCTTGCCAACCTTGAGGAAGGGCAGGATGTCTCCACGGTCGAGAACCAGGTGATGGACGTGGTTCGTGCGCACTTTCGGCCCGAGTTCCTTAACCGCCTCGACGAGACAATCCTGTTCCACCGGCTTGGCCAGGAACACATGGGGCCGATTGTCGAGATTCAGGTCGCGCGGGTGCAAAAGCTCCTCAAGGACCGCAAGATCGTGCTCGACCTGACCGATGCCGCCAAACGCTGGCTCGGGCGGGTGGGCTACGATCCGGTCTATGGCGCGCGTCCGCTGAAGCGCGCGGTCCAGCGTTATGTGCAGGACCCGCTGGCGGAAAAGCTGCTCGCGGGCGAAATCCCGGACGGCTCGACGGTTCGGTTCGACGAGGGCGATGGCGAGCTGACGATCTCGGTCGTCTGAGACAAACGCGGGCGCGCTTGACGGAGCAGGCGCGCCCGCTAGTCTTGCGCTTTCACCATGGGTCGAGCTGCGAGAGCGGCCAGTGCAGGACAAGAACAATGAAAGCACATCGCGTTTTTCTGGCGGCAGCCGCAACCGGGCTTGCCGCCATTCCTTGCGCTGCAGAGGCGCAGGTGCCTGACGAGTACAAGGCCTGCGTCACGATCGACGCCGACGCCGACCGGCTCGCCTGCTATGACGCGGCGACAGGCCGCGCGCGCATGTCCGATGCCGAACTTGAGCAGGTCGCGCGCAAGGAAGCGGCGGAGAATTTCGGCCTGCCGCCCGAGCGCCAGCAGAAATATCGCAAGCGCTTCGATTTCGATACCGAGGTCAAATCGGAGATTGCCTCGCTAGGGTCCTCGGGCACGCGCCAGACCGTGACGCTGGCCAACGGACAGGTCTGGGTGATTACCTCGGGCGGGCGGATGCAGCAGTTCCTCAAGCCCGGGATGCCCGTTTCGATCAGCGAAGGCGCGATCAGCGGCTATCGCCTCAAGTCGGACCGGATCAACGGCATGGAAACCGTCCGCCGCATCAAATAAATCACTTGGGATCTGGCCATTCCAGGTTGCCAGGTTGCCAGGTTGAATGCTCAAGCATTTCGTTCGTGTCGAGCGGAACTTGTTGCAGAGCATTGCTTGCGGGCAGGTGCCCATGCTCGCCTTTTTCAGGGGCTGTGTCCCTCCGGCATCCAATCCCGAAAGGAAAAGGGGGCGCGGACCGAAGTCCGCACCCCCCTCGTTTCCCCTGTTGGCGTGAAACGCCGGATCAGAAGCGCATCCGCACGCCCGCGTAGAAGCGGCGACCGAAGATGTCGTAGACATCGGCGGCCGTATCCGCGCCGGTGACGTTGAACGTCGTGCCGGTCGGGATCAGCGGAGCCTTGTTGTCGAGCAGGTTGTCGGCACCGAAGTACACTTCGAGAGCGTCGCTCGCGTAGAACGAGGTCTGCATGTCGAGGTAGAACTGAGCCGGGACACCGGCGCACTTCGGACCCGACGAGCCGCAGAACTGGTCGTCTTCGTACGAACGGCCGATCCACGTACCCGTGAACGACATCTTCATGTCGTCGGCGAGGTAGGCGAGGTTCGCGGTGAAGCGATCCTTGGCCGTGCCGATTTCACCAGCAGCCGGATCGACCGGCTCGCCCGCGAGCGGCGTGTAGTCGTTCGCGAAGACGTGGGTGTAGGCAACACGGAAGGACATGCGATCGTTCGGCGAAATCAGGCCGAGATCGGTCTTCCAGCTCAGCGTGGCGTCGATACCGTCGGTTTCCTGAATGGCCGCGTTGACCTGCAGGGCGTTGACGAGATCGATCGAACCGGCCGAGTTGACCGCGGTTGCGGTCGCACGGCGGACGATCAGGTCGCAGAACGTGTTGTTGCCCTGGCCGAAGCACTGGTCAATCGTGAACTGACGCGGGAACGACGAGATGACGTCCTTGATCTTGATGTTGTAGTAATCGACCGTCAGGACGAGGTCGCGCAGAGCATCGACCGAACGCGGGTTGATGACCGCGCCAACCGTCCAGGAATCGGCCGTTTCCGCACCAAGGTTCGGGTTACCGCCGTTGAAGCCGGAGATGCCCTGGATGTCCGCCTGGTTAAGCGTGAACACGCCGTTGGCGGCAATGTTCGCGGCTACGCCCGGATCGGCACGGCAGGTATCGCCGAGCGTACCGCCGCCGGTCGGGCCGACGCCCGCGCAGGGATCCTGCAGGCCCGAGGGGAAGGTCTGCGACAGGCCCGAGAAGAGTTCGGACACGTTCGGAGCGCGAACCGCGCGAGACCAGGTGCCGCGAAGCTTGATGTCGGGGATGATCTGCCACGAACCGCGAGCCGAGTAGCTCTCGATCGAGCCGACCGTCGAGTAGTCGGCATAGCGGAAGGCACCGCCAACTTCGAGCAGCTCGAAGCCCGGCTTGTCGGCGAGGATCGGGATGCGAACTTCGGCGAAGGCCTCCTTCACGTCGAACGAGCCGGAGGTGTCGGGCAGCTTGTTGCCGGCGTTGAGGCCCGCGTTGGTCAGCGCATCATTGTCCTCGAACGACGATTCCTTGCGGTATTCGACACCGACGGCAACGCCGAGCGGACCGGCCGGAAGTTCGGCGAGCGAGCCCGAGATGTTGCCCTGCACGACGTGCTGCTTGATGCCCGTCTGGTAGGTGCCCTGCGCGGCGATGTAATCGACCGCACCCTGCGACAGTGCACCAGCGCCAAAGATGTTGGCGGCGACACAGCCGTTGGCCCGCGCTTCGGGATCGGCGCAGATGACGTCGGTGGTCAGGCCGTTGCCGTTGACATCGTCGAAATCGGGGATGCCGGCGAGGGCATCGCGGAAGTTGACGACGTTGACCTGGCCGCTCGACGACTGGTTCTCGTTGACCTGGCCGTAGTTGTAGCTGACGTCCCAGCGGAACCGGTTGTCGGCAATGTCACCCTGCAGGCCAACGACGAAGCGATAGAAATCGCGGTCGGTGCGGCCCGAACGCGGACCGAATTCGACCAGACGACGGACAAAGCCGATGTCGCGCAGGCCGTCCCCGTTGGTGTCTTCCGAGGCAGCAAGGATGCGGCCCGGGACATAGGGGTTGGCGATGATGCGGGTTTCGACGCCATTGCCGAAGTCACGCGTGACGAAGTTTTCGACGTTGAAGCCGCCATCGGTCGGGAAGATGCCGTTGGCACCGCCCGATTCGAGCGGGAACGGCTCGATGATGCGCGACGAAGTCGTCTTGTTGTAGGTACCTTCGAAGAAGACCGAGATGTTATCCGAAACTTCGTACGAACCGGACGCCGCGAAGAGGTAACGCTCGACCGGAACGGCGAGGGTACGGAACTGCTGGC
>JAWKXP010000010.1:0-105035 GCA_041396945.1 Sphingomonadaceae bacterium
CCACCAATAATCAAGCAAGTGCCGGTCGATCTAAACAGCCTTGAAGCAGTGATATACATCAATCCAGATGCTCCAGACTGGTTTCGCGATATCGTAGTGAATTTAGCCCAGACGTATGGCCTAAATTGTCCTGTTGAACATTCTGCGATGTCGCGTGATCCATTCTATTGACGGTCCCGCCAGATAACATTGCCTTCCATCAACCGCCGCGCAGTGCGGTAAACCGCGCCGAGTTTCGCCACGCCGTCTTCAACCACGGCATCGACCTGCGTGGTGCCAGAGGCATGGCCGATGCGGATCGGCCCGCCCTTCGAGGCGCAAAGCCGGGCCGGGATCGAGCCGGGGACGCGGCAGGCGACGCCGAGGCAGATTGCGCCGGTGATCGGCACCGCGCGGTGCGGCTGGCCGACCGAGATCATGCGCACGGCTATGTCGTAGTCGCCCGAGGGTGCGGCGACCATTGCGACCTTGGGGATCGAGGCGACGTGCGGCAGGCCCATCGCAGTGGCTCCGGCAAGGCGGATCGCTTCCATCGTCGCGAGCCAGTCGGCGTCGGCGTCGAGCGCCTGCGGGGTTTCGTTGCCGGTCTTGCCCAAGTCCGCCGCGCGCACGAAGACGCAAGGGTTGGCGGCGTCGATCAGGCTCGCCTCGATTCCCTCGATCACGTCAACGGCGCTCCCCGTCGGCAACAGCGCGCCGGTCTTCGCGCCGCCGGGTTCGAGGAATTCCAGCCGGATCGGGGCGGCGGTTCCGGCTACGCCATCGAGCGTGAATTCGCCATCGGGTGCGAGCAGCCCGTCCTCGACCGGGAAGCGGGCGACGATCAGCTTGCCGGTGTTGGTGTTGTGGATGCGCACCGCCGCTTCGCTGCCCTCTGGCGGGGCGACGAGGCCTTCCTCAAGCGCGAAGGGGCCGATGGCTGAGGACATGTTGCCGCAGTTGCCGCCGTAGTCGAGCTTGGGATCGTCGATGGAAAGCTGGATAAAGGTGTAATCGACGTCCGCGTCCGCGCGGGTGGAGGACGAAACGATGCAGGCCTTGTTGAGCGAGGACAGCCCGCCGCCCATGCCATCGAGATTGCGACCGTTCGGATCGGGCACGCCCATCGCCGAAGCAATCGCAGCATCGCGCAGGTCGGGATCGGCGGGCAGGTCTTTCTCATGAAAGATCAGCGCCTTCGACGTGCCGCCTCGGTAGAACACGGCAGGGATGCGGTGGAGGGTCATGCTTGACTCACGCGAAGACGCGGAGGCGCGGAGGGGAAGGGGCGCGCCGAAGGCGCAATAATTCTATTCGAAATCGGATTTTTGAGGGAGTTCAGATTTGGAGCGCGGCTTCGCCGCAGGCGCAACCTCTCCGCGTCTCCGCGTCTCCGCGTGAGAAAACTTTTCACGGCTGACCCTTGCGCCATTCGATCACGCGCGCGATGCCTTCTTCGATCCCAACTTCCGGCTCCCAGCCAAGCATCGCCTTTGCCTTCTCGATACGGAAGTCGATCGTGCTGCCCGAGGTCGATTTTACCGCGCCCTTCGCCTCGACGAACTCGGGTTCGAGATCGGTGCCGGTCAGTTCGCGCAGGATTTCGACGAGGCGGATCAGGTTGGTCGAGACACCCGAGCCGATGTTGAAAACCTCTCCGCTGACGTCCGATGCCATTGCCATCACGTTGGCGCGCGCGACATCGGCGACGTGGACGTAATCGTGCACCTCGCTGCCGTCGCCGGTGATCTGCGGGCGCTCACCGCGGGCGATGCGTTCGTAATTCTGGATGATGTAAAGCGCGTTGACGCCGCGATAGTGCTGCCGCTCGCCATAGACAGTGGCATAGCGCAGCGCGACGCCATCGACGCCGTGTTTGGCCGAGTATAGCTCGCAAAGCGCTTCGCCGATCAGCTTGGAACTGGCGTAGAGCTTGGTCCCGGCCTGGAAGGCGGCGAGGTTCGAGTGCGTCTCTTCGGTGATCGGCTCCGGCCCCGGCTCGCCTATTGCGGCGATCGAGGAGGAGAAGACGACCTTCTTGACGCCCGCGAACCGGCAGGCCTCGAAGACATTGACCATGCCATCGACATTGACCGCGAGGCCCAGCGGCGGGTTCTGGGTGAGAGGGAGGGTAAGGAACCCGGCAATCGCGAATACGCCGTCGCAACCCTGTATGGCGTCGTACAATTCGCCGACGCGCAGGATATCGCCGCGCACCAGCTTCACGCGCTCGTCACCGTCGAGGTGCGCCACGGCCTCGGGCGTGCCCAGCGCGAAATTGTCGAGCAGGATCACTTCCGCCGCGCCTTCGGCCAGCAGCCGGTCCGCGACATGCGATCCGATCAGGCTGGCGCCACCGGTAATGGCGAAGCGCCCGTTTGCGATCTTCATAATCCCTGCCTCCCGTTTCGTGCCGGACCCTGAAAGGCCCCGCGCAAACTGTCAACAGTTGACGGTATCCGGATCGTCGGCGCGAACGGTTCACAAGTGGCCCGCCACCTGATAGGGCGGCCTGCATCGAGCGAAGCAACAGGATGCCGGCAGGGTGACCGGCAGGATGGACAAGGACCGATCTTTCCCGATTTCTCCGTAAATACCGGGCGCAAGGCGCTCTTTTTCCTGCTTTTACCGTTGCTTTTCCTCGGCGCGAGCCTTGCCCCTGCGCAGGCGCAATCGCCAGCCTTCAAGGACGCGGGGCCGCTCGCCACCGATACCGGGCACCTGCTGATAGAGTGGGACGCGCCGGGCGAGGTGACCCTGCTCGTCGCCAAGTCCGCCAACCTGGCCGATGCCGATCCGGTCTATCGCGGCGACTACGATGCTTATTTCCTCTCCGGGCTGGCTGACGGCAGCTACACCCTCGTGCTCGAAGGCGAGGGCGGGGCGCGGTCGGAACCGGTCATGCTCGAAGTGGCGCACCAGTCGCTACCGCGTGCGCTCTGGCTGACGCTTGTCGGCCTTATCATCACCCTCGGCATCGTGATCGCCATCGTGAAGGGAGCGCGCGATGACTAAGGATGCGATCCTGCTCGCGCCTTCGACGGGTTACCTCTTGCTCGGGCTGTTCTCGCTGCTCTGGATCGGGCTGGGCATCTATTGGGGCCGTCGCAACAAGTCGTTCGAGGACCATGCGCTTGCCGGGCGCAATGTCGGGCTGGCGCTCGGCTCGGCGACGGCGGCCGCGACGTGGATCACCTCGAACACGACGATGCTCGCACCGCAATTCGCGCTGCAGCTCGGCATCTGGGGGATGCTTGCCTATTCGACGGCCGCGTTCGGGCTGATCCTCTTCGCGCCGATGGCCAGGCGCATCCGCCAGTTGATGCCGCACGGCTACACCTCGGGCGATTTCTTCCGGCTGCGCTACGGGCGCACGGCATGGGGCATCTTCATGCTCTTCACGCTGTTCTATTCGCTGACCTGGCTGGTCTCGATGGCGATGGCGGGCGGTATCCTGCTCGAAGCATTGGCGGGCATCGACTACGTCTGGGGGATGACCGTGATCCTCGCGGTCTGCGTTATCTACACGATGCGCGGCGGCTTGGCGGCGGTTATCGGCACCGACTTTATCCAGAGCCTCATCATCCTCGTCGGCATCGTCGTCGTCGGCTTTGCCGTGCTGCAGAATGTCTCGGTCGGCGAGATCCACGCGAACCTCACCGCGCACAAGCCGCAGCTGGTCGAGGTGCTGTTCCCCGCCGCGATCATGGCGCTGTTCAACAACCTCCTGTTCGGCCTGGGTGAGGTGTTCCACAACAACGTCTGGTGGAGCCGCGCCTTTGCTTTCCGCGAAGGGGTGGGCAGCAAGGCATTCCTGATCGGCGGGCTGGTCTGGTTCCCGATCCCCGTCGCCGCCGGCTTCATCGCGCTTGCCAGCGGCGCACTGGGCGTTGGCGTGCCAAGCCCCGACATGGTCGGCCCGCTGGTCATCGCCAACGTGCTGGGTGAGGTCGGCGCGGTGGCGATCTTCATCATCGTCTTCTGCTCGCTCGCGTCTTCTATCGACAGCCTGCTCGCAGCCACCAGCGACCTCATCACCGAGGACATCTACCGCAAGCTCATCAAGCCCGCCGCGACGCCCGAACGGCTTAAAAAGGTCGCGCAGATCGTCACCCTGCTGCTCGGTCTCGGCACCTGGGCGGTCTGCGTTCCGCGCCTTGGAACCCTTGCAACTGTGCTGTTTTTTGCAGGACCGCTGGTTGGTGCTATGATCTGGCCTATCGTCGCCGGCCTTTACTGGAGGCGCGCCACGAGCGTGGGGGCGATTGGAGGGATGCTGCTGGGTGGCGGCGTCGGGCTGGTCAGCTATTTCGCGATCGGCTGGTATGTGGCGAGCACGATCGCCACCGCTGTCTCGATGGTCTGGGTGCTGGGCGCGGCCTGGCTCTCCAACGACCAGTATGACTGGAACCTCCTCAAAGAGGCCTGAATGACCTTTTCCTCCGGATTCCTCTCCATCCTCGTTTACGGCGCGCTGATCTGGTGCGCCCTGTCGGCCATCGGGCTTGGCGCGCTGCTTGTGCGTGACATGAGCCGGGGCGAATCCTGGTGAGCACGCCCGCATCGCAAGTCAGCCACGAGGCCGATCCCGCCCGCCAGCGCGGTCGCCTGGGTAACTGCCCCAACCCCGAATCGGTTCTGCAATACGAGCCCAAGCTGCGGCTCGACGTGCTCGACCGGCTGATCAATTCCTCGGTGCTGTCCGCCTCGCAGTTCGATCACGACCTGCTCGCCGAACTCGTCAAGCTCGCCGCCTATCTCCAGACGCGCAAATACAATGTGCGCAAGGCGCTGGAAGACAAGATCATGGCCGCCGCCTTCTTCGAACCATCGACGCGCACCCGGCTCTCGTTCGAATCGGCGATGCTTTCGGTCGGCGGCAACACGATCTCGGTCGCCGATGCCAAGACCACCGGTGTCGCCAAGGGCGAATCGCTGACCGACATTGGCCAGATGTTCAATTCCTATGCCGACATCGTTGTCGTGCGGCACACCGAGCAGTCGGCGATTTCGGAGATGACCGAGTACCTCCGCATCCCGCTGATCAACGGCGGCAACGGCCCCGACGAGCATCCGACGCAGGCGCTCGCCGACTGGTATGCGCTGCTCAAATGGCGGCCGGAAATCTGCTTTGGCGAAATCCCCGAGCAGTTTCGCATCAACATCGGCATCATCGGCACGCCGGGCAACATGCGCACGGTGAAGAGCTTCCGACGCTGGCGCTTTTGTTCCACCAGAACATCAACCACATCACGATCTTTTCGGAGATGGCCGATCCGCGGCGACGACCTTCGCGAGCTTTGCGATGGCAGCCCCATCGGCATCAACTTCTCGCGCGATCTTGAGGGCAGCCTCGAATACCTCGACGTCATCTACATGAACGCGATCGCCTTCCTCGGCGATGGGTATCGCTTTTACGAAGAGGCTTTTCAGCTCAACGCCGAAAGCAGCCTCAAGCATGACACCGTGATCCTGCACCCGCTGGCGCGCGGGACCGAGCTGAGCACCGATCTCGATGACACGGTGCACAACCTCTATTTCAACCAGGCCGACGGCGCGGTCTGGATCAGGCAGGCGCTGCTGCTCGCGATCTTCGACCGGGTGCGCAATACGCTGCCTGACAACCTGCTGATCGAGCCGGGCAGCGAATAAGACGAAATTTCGGGCGGCTGAGCCCATGCGAAGGAAATCGAACGGATGTGCGGAATTGCAGGGGTCTGGAGCCCCAACGGCTATCACGCGGAAATGCCCCGGATCGTCGAGCGGATGGCCGACCGGATGTATCACCGCGGCCCCGATGGCTGGGGTCATCACCTCGATCCCGCGAACGGGCTGGCGATGGTCCATACGCGGCTGTCGATTATCGGCCTCAATGCCGGCGACCAGCCGATTTTCGGCCGCGAGAGCGACGGCACCGACGGCTTTGTGATGACCGTCAACGGCGAGTTCTACGATTACAAGCGCTATCGCGGCTTACTGCGTACCGATGGCTATGACTTCACCACGAAGTCGGACAGCGAGATCGCGCTCAAGCTGTTCCACAAGCACGGCTTCGGTTTCGTCGAGCACCTGCGCGGCGAGTTTGCCTTCGCGATCTTCGATGAAAAGAACCAGCGCATGATCCTCGTGCGCGACCGTTTCGGCATTCGCCCGCTGTTCTGGCATGTCAGCGACCAGGGCCTCTTCTGGGGCAGCGAAATGAAGGCGATGCTGGCGCATCCCGACGTGCCGCGCGAGCCGTGTCCCAAGGCACAGCTGCACCAGATGATGCAGGTGATGGTGCCCGGCATGACGCTCTACAAGGGCATCAATGCCCTGAAACCGGGCCATATGCTGATCGTGCAGAAGACCGGCGACGGCTTCGACATCGAGGAGCGCTGTTACTGGGACGCCGAGTTCCCGCTCGACGGCGAACATGACGAGCTGCCCGACGAAGAGCATATCGAAAACGTGCGCGCCGCACTGGTCGAGTCGATCGCGTTCCGGCTGGAAGCCGACGTTCCGGTTGCCTGTTACCTGTCGGGCGGCATCGATTCCTGCTCGATCATCGGCATGGCCGCCGCGATCCAGCAATCGCCGGTCAAGGCTTTCACTATCAGCTTCGACGACGACCGCTACGACGAGGCGCACATCGCCACCGAGATGGCGGAGAAGGCCGGGGCCGATCAGGACATCCTGCGCGTCAAGGCGCTCGACCTTTACGGCAAGAATTTCGAGGACGCGGTCTATTTCTCGGAGCGTACCTTCTACAACACGCTGGGCGTCGCCAAGATGCTGATGAGCAAGCATGTTCGCGAGGTCGGCTACAAGGTCGTCATTACCGGGGAGGGCTCGGACGAGCTGTTCGGCGGCTATGCCCAGTTCAAGGCCGACTACTTCCTCCACGATCCCGCCTATGCCGAAACGGCGGCGGGCGATGACATGAAGAAGCGCAACGCGATCTTCTCCGGATCGGTGCTGGCCGAAAAGCAGATCAGCCATCCCGCTTTCGAAGAGGTGATGGGCTTCACGCCCTCGTGGATCCAGCCCTGGATGCTGACGCTCGAACGCGTGAAGCCGCTCTTGTCGGAGGAATTCAAGGCGAAGCTCGGCGATTACGATCCGATTGCGGCGATCGCCTGGTCGCTCGACAAGTCGATGCTCGACGGGCGCCATGTGCTCGACAAGGTGCAGTATTCGTGGATCAAGACGATGCTGGAGGGGCAGATCCTCAACTGGGGCGGGGACCGGGTCGACATGGCCAACTCGCTGGAAAGCCGCCCGGCGTTCCTCGACCACCACGTCGCCGAGATGGCGCTGCGCATCCCGCCGCATGTCCGCATCCGCGACGGCATCGAGAAATGGGTCGTGCGCGAGGCGATGAAGCACGTCCTGCCCGAAGTGCTCTACAAGCGCGAAAAGTTCGCCTTCATGGCCCCGCCCGCGCATACCGACGCGGCGAAAGTGGCCGAAATCGACAAGCTGATCGACAAGTGGCTCTCATCCGAACGGCTGGCCGAAGTTGGCATTTTCGACGAGGCAAAGCTGCGCCAGTCGATCGAAGATTACCGCAAAAGCGACGACCACGCCGCCAACACGCGCAAGGACATTATCCTCAACCACGCGATTGCCTTGCACGCGATGGACGATCTGATGGCGGCTTGACGCGCGATGGCCGAAATCGAGAGCATCCACGCGCATATCTATTTCGATCCGCCCGATCTTGCGGCGGCGCAGGCCCTGGCGCGTGCGGCGGCGGAGCGGTTCGACCTGCGGGTAGGGCGGTTCCACGAAAAGCCGGTCGGCCCGCATCCGCGTGGGAGTTGCCAGCTGACGGTTGCGCCGCAGGACCTTGGCGGTTTCGTTGGTTGGGCGGCGCAGGCGCGCGGCGGACTGACGATTTTCACGCATCTGGAGACCGGTAATGATCTTGCCGACCACACGCAGCACGTGATCTGGCTGGGACCGTCAGAGCCGCTCGATATTGCGCAGTTCGGGGGCTGACCTCACGCCGCCACCTTCTCGCAGGCCAGTTCCATCACCGTCTCAAGCAGCAGCTGTGCGCCGCGCTCGACATCGGACCAGTGTGTCCATTCGTCGGGAGCGTGGCTGATGCCGCCGACCGAGGGTACGAAGATCAGGCCGGTGCGGGTGTGGCCGCAGAAGAACTGCACGTCGTGGCCCGCACCCGAGGGCATGACCATGTAATCGTAGCCCAGCGCCTTTGCCTTCTTTTCGATCAGCGCAACGATGCCCTCGTCGCAATAGGCGGGTTTGAGCCAGCTCATCTCCTCGTATTCGAACTTGAGCTTGTGCTTGCGGGCGATCGAGGAAAGCACGCGGCGGCAGGCGTTGGCGAGGGCGTGCATCACGTCTTCGTCGAGGTCGCGGCCGACGATGGTGAAGTCCGCCTCTCCGGGAACGGTGTGCGGGAAGCCGGGCTTGAGCGCGACGTGGCCGATGGTGATGCGGCTCTTTTCGGTGCCTTCCTCGTCGATGATCCGCGCGATCTCGTGCGCGAAGTCGGCGATACCGGTAAAGGCGTCGGAGCGCATGTTCATCGGAGCGGTCCCGGCGTGCCCGGCCTTGCCGATCAGGCGGCAGTTCCACTTGAACACGCCCGAGATGCCTTCGACCACGCCGATGGTCTTGCGTTCGGCCTCCAGGATCGGGCCTTGCTCGATATGCAGTTCGAGGAAGGCGAGCAATTCCTCGGGGCGGCGATAGGCATGCAAGGCGTCGAGCGCGTCGAGCCCGGCTTCGGCCATCGCGTCGACGAGCTTGTAGCCACGCTCGTCGCTGGCGGTTTCGAGCCAGTCGCGGGTGACATTGCCGGTCATCGCCTGCGCGCCGAGCATCCCGCCGAAACGGCCTTCTTCTTCGGCTGTGCCGATCACCTCGATCGGGTGTGCGGGTTCGATCCCGCTCTCACGCATCACGCGCACCACCTCCATTCCCGCCGCAACACCCAGCACGCCGTCGAAGATACCGCCCGCCGGGACCGAATCGATGTGGCTGCCGATGGCGATGGCGGGCTTGTCCGCCGGTCCATAGCGCCCGATCACGTTGCCCGCGCCGTCCATTCGCGCGGTCATGCCGAGCGATTCGAATTCGCCCATCAGCCATTGCCGCGCGGCCATGTCCGCCTTGCCGAACCCCTGACGATAGACGCCGCGGTCGGCCTCTTGAAGCCCGAATCGCGAGATGGCGAGGATGTCGTTTTCAATGCGGTCGATATTGACGTGCGGCACGGGCTCTCCTTCTTGTCGGCTCGGTGCATCCTAATCGGGCGCGCTGCCACTGCAAACCGCCAGAGCCGTGCAAGGGTTTCGGGCAAAAGAAAACCCCGGCGAAACCTGCGTCTCGCCGGGGTTTTCCAAACTGAGTCTATTGTCGCAGTGTTACGCAACCGCGAATGAGGCGGGACTGTGGTTTCCTCGCTTGTGGGCGGCGTTGGTTACTGCGTCACAAGGCAGCGCTTACGACAAGGACCCTGCATAGACACACGAATTATAAATTGACAAGACCTAACCCATGCCATGGTTAAAGCATTTCGGGAGGCGTTTTTCTGACCGGAACCTTGTTTGGCTCCTATTACCCTTTGGCAAAAATGATCTGGAAAGCGATGGTCATTTGCGCTGCTGGTGCAGGATCGCAATATCAGATTCGTGCAACTAATTGGCTGCTTTTACTACAAAAATGTTAATTCGATTCCAATGAAATTACGGATATAATCTAGGCTCTTATGACCGTTGCTTTTTCCGAGAGTTTTTTCGGAGTTCTGCAATGGCATTCCCAGAAGTTATCAAAGTCAAGCGAGCTTTGTATGGGCTCGCGACTTTTGCGGCAATTGTTGTGCCTCAACCATGCTCGGCAATATCAATATCGCAAGTAGATAGAGTAAATAAGATTGCGCTCAGCGTTTTTGAGCATAACTCTCAAGAATGTAAAGCAATTCTTCCCGAAGATGGTGGCTCGCTAAAATGCTATCGAAGAATCATTATTTCACAACGCCTGTCTGGCCCGGCTAGAACCAAAGGAGACTTTATCGTTCTGAATAAACACTGGCTAGGCAAGCTGGATGATGATCAATTGGCCTTTGTTATCGCACATGAACTGGCCCACTTTATCATAAATGAGCGAGTTGAAATTCTCTCAAATTCCAGTTCCCGCAGCATTGAGCTCGAGGCCGACTATCTCGCGGCCCAAACTATGATTAATGCAGGCCGAGACCTTGAGAGGGCTAAGAAACTTATGCAACGTATTGAGGGCGCACGAATCCTAAGTTTCCCATTCGGTTTGCTCTCACACCCCGGAGCGCGAACACGCATCGCGGCCATAGAGCACGCCAAAAGATCGACGGAACTCGATGCATGGGCAAGAAACTGGGAAATCCCAGAACAATTTGAATATGGAAAACCTGCGTGGGCTGGGTTTCTTGAGCCCCTTCAGTTCGCGCCACCAGATCTCGCGTCGCTATTTCCACCCGACGCAATTGCTGCTCCACCACCTGCCAAGGCGGCTAGACCAAGAATTGGAGCGAAGAACCCAAAACCGCTACCACCGCCTGCTGCGGCAGTCGGGGCAGTCGCGACCGGAGGCGTAACCGGCGGAGCGACCGGCTTCGAACGAAGCGGCAGGACACAGCCGGCCTGGGCCGAGGTGCAGGACAGCGAGATCATCGGTGCAATGATCGAAAGCACTTCGCTATCGACCATGCCGATCAGCGAATCGAAGCCTTCGGGCGTCGCAGGCTGCGAAATTTGTGCGACCGACTGTGCGGCGAAGACGCTGGCGAGCGAATTCGTGTGAAGCGCTGCGCGGCTGGTATCGGCGTGAGCCGCTGCCGAAGTCGCCAGAAGGGCCGCACTGGCGAGTGCCGCGCCTGCCTTGCCAAATCGAGTCATTCAAAAATCCCTTTCCGTACAGGTACGTACGTTCGCCCAGTTGAATCTGTCAGAAAGTCTTAACCCGATCCGTTGGGCAAATCCAGTAAAAGATTTTTGAGAATGTAAATTTTGCTGCATTGCACATTCGGGAATTCAGTAGGTTGCATGGTTAATTTTACCTGAGCGAGGCATTGCGTGCCTGCGCGCAAGCAGGTATGAAGGTCGGCGAGCGCGCACATCGATACGTGCGCGAGGCAACTTAGGGAAACTGACTATGCGCTGGCTTCTGGGAACTACGGCTGCAATTGGCATGTCGATCGCCGCGATGGGCACTGCTCACGCCGACAATCACATGATGACGGGTGACGAGCTTCAGGGCCACACCGTCGATGTCGCCTTTTCCGACGGCACAACCAACAGCATCTTCTTCGGTTCGAATGGTCAGGCGCTGGTTTCCGGTCCCGATGGCGCGACGATGAATGCCAGCTGGTTTGTCCAGGACGACCAGATCTGCCTGCAGGCTTCGGGCTCGCGCGAGTGCTGGGGCTACTCCAGCGAATTCGCGGCTGGCCAGCCGGTTGCGATGGAAAGTTCCTGCGACGCCGCGTCGCAGTGGACGGCTCGTTCGGTCAACACGCCGATGGCCGCTCCGGTGATGATGGGCGAACGCGGCTAAGCCGTCTTCCCTTTCGCACGGTTCACCCATGATTCTCCGTAACGCCCTTCGGAGCGTTGCCTTTGGCGTCGCGCTCACGCTTTCGTCCTCTCCGGCCATGGCTGCAGGGGCGGGTGTGAGCTCGATGTATTACGCCGATCTGGCGGCATGGGCGGACTTTCGCGAGCAGAACCCCGCACCTGTCGCCACGATGGGCGAAGGTGCGGCAATGCCCGCGCCGAATATCTTCGAGCAGCGTTTCACGGCTGCCGCCACGCGCTTTTCGCAAAAGTGGGGTTCGCTTCCGCAGCAACGGGTCGAGCCCGGACCGACGCTGAGCGAAGGGGCTTCCGGCCCGCGCGTCGCGGCGTTGCGCTCGCGGCTGGGCCTTGCGCCCGGCTCCCTGTTCGATGCCGAGCTGGCGCAGCGCATTGCCGATTACCGGCGGGCGCATGGCCTGTCCTCGGGCACCCAGGCCGACGGTGCGCTGATTGCCTCGCTCAACCTTGGCCATGCGCATTATGCCCGGCTGATCGAGCTCAATACCAAACGGACGAAGCAGTTTCCCGCCAATCCGGGCAATCGATTCGTGCTCGTCGATTCGGCCGAGCAGCGTCTTTACATGTACGAGAACGGGCAGCCGGTCGATTCGATGAAGGTCATCGTCGGCAAGCCGGCGGACCAGACGCCGATGCTGGCAGGCTTCATCAGCTTTGCCGAAATCAATCCCTACTGGAATGTCCCGCCCGACCTCGTTCGCGAGCGATATGCGGCGCGCGTCATCAGTGGTGGCAAGAACTATCTCGACACGCGCGGCTTCGAGGTTCTCGAAAGCTGGGAAGACGATGCGCGCGTCCTGTCATTTGCCGAGGTCGACTGGAAAGCGGTCCAGGCCGGGCGCCAGAGCGTCTGGATGCGCCAGAAGCCGGGTGCAGGCAATGGCATGGGCCGGGTCAAGTTCATGTTTCCCAATCGCTACGGCGTCTATCTCCACGATACGCCGAGCAAGAACCTGTTCGACAAGGCTGAGCGGCTGGAAAGCGCCGGCTGTGTCCGTGTCGAGCGTCCCTGGGACCTCGCGCGCTGGCTCTATGGCCGCGATCTCGACTGGCGGGGCCGACCCAATGCGCAGCGCGTCGACGTGCCGAACCCGGTGCCGGTCTACCTGACCTATTTTACGGCAGTGCCCAATGGCGAGGGGTTCGAGTTCCGGACCGATGTCTATGGCAAGGATCGCTACGCGCTTTAAGAGAGCGTCATTCGCGCCGGGCGAAGCCATAAAATGACCGCAACTGGCCGGGTTTAAGGGCCATTGCGCAGATTTACTTCAAATTAACCATGAAATCGCGAATTTTAGTCAATTCGCAACCAAGCCTCATAACCTGTGTGAAAAGGGTCTCCCGTAGAACAGCCTCATCCAAGCGATTGGACACGCCGCCGCCGCTCGCCGGCCCAGCGTAATTACGAGACTGACTGACTACAAACCGGAGACATACAATGCGTTTCATCAACAAGCTTCGCCGCAACGAAAAGGGCGCGACCGCCATTGAATACGGCCTGATCGCCGCTCTCATCGCGGTTGCCGCCATCTCGGCCATGCAGGGCCTCGGCAAGCAGCTCAAGACGACCTTCAACACGACGTCGTCGACGATGGCCAAGGGCTAAGCCCAGCCAATTCGTCAAAAACGAAGATTGGGGCGGCAGGGCAACCTGCCGCCCTTTTCTTTTGTGTCGGGTTCGCTCAAGGCGTCCGCCTTGAGGCTTCGGCGCCGACCGACTCCCCCCGCCCAACCACCCGATACAGGTTACCTGTAGAGATCGGGTGGTTGGGCGGGGAGTCGGGTCGGTGCCGCACAAAAAAGGGCGCCCCGCAACCAAGCCGGAGCACCCTGTTGGGAGGATAGCGGGATGCGTTCTGGCTTTAGCCGAACATCGCCGCCATCTCGGTGCGGCAGCGTTCGACTTCCTGTGCCAGGAATTCAAAGCGTTCGGCCGCGACCAGGTGCCTGCGCCGGACCATCGGTAGCTGTTCCTCGGCGGCATTCTTGCGACACCTGTCGGCACTGAGCCGGTATTCGATGACAGGATCGTTGAGCTTTCTCGGCATCGAGGCCCCCTTCACAATATAGCGGGACCGAGAATTGCTTCGAAACATCTGGAAAGTCTTTCGCGGCGGTAAAGAAATGTAACACCGGTGCACAATTTCGACTTTGCCTCTGGTTTGGCCAAGTGGAACGGCTAAGGCGAAAATCGGGTCGGAAAAGAAGTTCGAGGTAGGGAGATGATGATCGAAGCAACTGTTTCATCGTTTTCGCGCCCGACAAGACCAGAGGTTGAGATGCGCGTAGCAATTGCAGATGACGATCCCGAGATCCTGCGGCAGATCGAGGCCGTTGCGCGCGATGCCGGGCATGATTGCGTTTCTTTTACCAATGGCCGCGACATGCTTACTGCGTTGTCGCGCGAGACTTTCGATGTTGTCCTGCTCGACTGGAATATGCCCGAAGCCACCGGGCTGGAAATACTCCAACGCTCGCTGCAAAAGCTTGAGGATCCGCCGACGTTCATCCTGCTGACGAGTCGCAGCGACAAGGACGATGTCGTGCGCGGTCTCGAAGCCGGGGCAAGCGACTATATCGTAAAGCCCGAATCGAGCGAGGTTATCCGTGCCCGCATCGAGGCAGCTGCACGCAAGGCGGGGCGCGGGCAGGCCAAGCGGTTCGGCGAGTTCGGCCCCTACAAGGTCGATTACCTGCAAAAGTCGATTGAGTTGAACGGTGAAAGCATCAAGCTGACTTCAAAGGAATTTCAGCTTGCCGTGCTGTTCTTCGAGAATATCAACCGGCCGCTTTCGCGCGGCTACATCTTCTCCCAGGTCTGGAGCTCTGCCAACGATCTGGAGACTCGCACGCTCGATATGCACATGTCCCGCGTGCGATCGAAACTTGCGCTCCGGCCCGAGAACGGGTTTGTTATCCAGACGGTGTTCGGGTTCGGATACCGCATGGACACTTACCAGGATGTCGAGTGAACGCAGGAAGGGTTGAGGTTCGTTCTGGGGCAGTAACCGTTGCGGGATTGGCGAGAGCCGTTCTTGCAGGGGTGCTTTGTAATGCGCTTGCGGCATGCGCGGTTGGCGCGCCGGGCGTCGTTTCGTCGACCGGTTCCGGTATTGCGGCGGGTGCCGCCATCGAACTGGTCAGCAATGCGGACCAGCCAGCCCGGAACGCCGACTTTCATGACGCGCTTGGCCGCGCCTTCGTGCGCCGATCAATCGAGGTGCGGGCGAATTCTCCTTATATTGCGGACTATGCGCTGGCGACGCATCGCGCCAACGTCGGGCTTGCGGCCAAACCTTCGGGAACGGGCGAGGGCGACGAGCCGGACTGGCAGGAAGAGCCGCGCAAGGGCAGCCTGTTCGACGAATGCAAGGCTTATCGCATGCGCGCGACCTTGACGGTGTTTCGCCGTTCTTCGGGCGAGATGGTCTATCGCGGAACCCGTGAAGCGGAGGCCTGCAGCTTCGGCAAGGATGACATCGTCGCCGCAGCCGATGAACTGGTCGCCGATGTGATGGCGCGCGCCGGGGCGTAATTGCCCGTCAGTCCGCGTGCTTTCCCGCCTCCGGGATTACGATCCGGAAGCGTGTGCCCAGGGCCTCGCTGGAGTTCACCTCGATCGTGCCGCCGTGCAGTTCGACAACGCGTGCGACGAATGTAAGGCCGAGGCCGACGCTCGGTCCTGCTTTCGAACTGTGCGCACCGAAACGGGCGAAGGGCTGTTGCTGGCGTTCGGGCGGTAGTCCCGGCCCTTCGTCGGCAACGGCAATCTCGATCCCGCCAGCACCAACCTGCACTTCGGCAATGCGCACTGCGATGGTCGATCCTTCGGGCGAAAACTTGATGGCGTTGCCGATCAGGTTGTCGAGCATCCTGGCGATCAGCGAAGGCTCGATTTCGGCGAAGATCGGATCGTCGCTAAAATCGCGGGCAATCGCGATCTGCTTTTTGCGCTGGGCCGGATAGGCGCGGTCGATCGCTTCCTGGACGATGGCAACGACGTCGGCGAATTCGGGGCGCAAGGGCACATAGTTGAGCCGTGCAAGCTGAACGAAATCGTCGGCCAGCTTGAGCGTGCGTTCGGCCTGTGTGCGGATGCGGGCCAGCCGGTCGGGGGTTGGCTGCTGCTTCTCCCCGCCTTCGGTCAGGCCGATGATCGCGGCTTGCGGCGTGCGCATGTCGTGGGAGAGGAACTCCATCATCTGCTGCCGCTCGGCCTCGCCGCGCCGGATCGCGGTGATATCGCGCAGCGTCATCACTTCGCCGCTTTCGGCCTCGGCGTCGGGATCGAGCGAAGCGCGCGAGACGAGGAAACTGCGCTCGTCGGCGGTCGTGAGTTCGCCCCCGGTTTCGTCGAGACCGGCCTTGTCGACGAGCAGCATCTCTTCCAGAGTCGGCTGATCGTCCTCGTTCCAGCCCGGGAAAATTCGCGACGCTTCCTCGTTCATCATTGCCAGCTGCCCATCCTCGTCGAAAACGAGGATCGGATCGGGCGCGGTTTCGATCACCTGGCGCAGGAACGTAAGGCCTTCGCGGACATTGCGATGCAGCCGCTTCATCCGCTCGACCTGTTGCGCGACAATGTCGAACCCTTCGACATGGCTGATTTGTTCGCCCTGGATCGCGGGTGACAGGTTTTTGAGCTCCTGATCGAGGAAACGGCTGACATTCGACAGGCGTCGCCAACCCCAGAGCGGATAGGAAGCAAAGAGCGCGAGCAGCGCCGGGGCAGGGGCGAACCACCATCCTGCGAGGACGACTCCGAGCAACGATCCGACGATGATGACCAGCGATATGAGCGCGGTAAGGCCCAGCGCGCGGCGCGGCGGCCAGCGCCAGAAGGCGATAAACAGCATGAGCAGGGCCAGCAACGTCAGGGAAAGCTGAAGCTGCAAAGAAACGGGACGAACGAAATTGCGTTTGGCCAGCGCGTCGAAGAGATTGGCCTGCAGTTCGACGCCCGGCATGATCTGGCCGGCCAGTCCCGGGGTCGCGTAGCGGTCACCCATTCCCTGCGCCGAAGCACCGACCAGCACGAAGCGGTCGCGGATAAAGGCATCGGGAACGCGCCCGGCCATGACCTCGCTGGCGGGTACGGTCCGGAATGCACCCGGTTCGTGAAACGGGATCAGCGGTGCGCGCGGGGCCGTGCTCGCGGCTTCGGCGACGGGGCCGCCGATTGCGCGAAGTCCGGCCGTGATGAAGTGCGGATATCGCGCCTCGCCATCGACGATCTCAAGGTCGAATTTCCGCACCTTGCCGTCGACGTCCAGTTCGAGCGCGACATGCCCCATCGCCCGGGCCGATTGCGCGAAGGGTTCGATCGGATAGATCGGGGCGAAGGCATTGCTCTGGTTGGCCGCCGGACCGAACGTATAGGGCAGCACGGCATTGCCCGCGTCCTCCAGCGCCTGCACCATCTCGGCATCGCCTGCTTCACTGCGCGCCTCGGTGAAGAGCACATCGATGAAGATCGCCTTCGCCCCGGCCTTGTCGAGTTGGCGGACCAGCCTGGCATGATGGTCGCG
The DNA here is from genome assembly GCA_041396945.1 of Sphingomonadaceae bacterium. GTDB lineage: Bacteria > Pseudomonadota > Alphaproteobacteria > Sphingomonadales > Sphingomonadaceae > Novosphingobium. Next base: position 17,090 of record JAWKXP010000010.1, read on the forward strand.
CTCCCATGGCCATGGGCCGACTTCGCCAAGGCTGTGGTCGTCAATCGCGACGATGAGGATATCATCCGATGGCTTGCCCGCCAACGCGCTGGTGGCGAGGTCGAGTACCGGCAGATCGACCGAACTCGTCGCCCGGGTCGTTGTCGCCCATATTGCGACGATTGCCGAGAATGTCAGCAACAGGAGCCATTCCACAAATAGCCTGTCGCGTGACATGCGTAGAGTGCTCCGGATCCTTGGCTTGGGTTGCGCGAAGTTACTGCCGGATCAATTGCTTATGGTCAACTTTTCGGTCGGTCCCCAAACCTTGAGCAAGCCGTCTTCGTCTGCCTGGATGGCTGCCACGCGCCACGAATAGCTGCCCGGCTCAAGCTTTGTGACCACGATGCCGTCGAGCGCAAGGCCGGTCTCGTCGACCAGCAAGGCACCCGGTGCGTCTTCGCGCCAGAGCTGGAACCCGAACAGCGTCTCGCCCTCGCCCTCGGGCAGCCATGCGAAGAGGAACCCGTTATCGACCGAAGAAGGCTCAGCGGTGGCTGCCACGCCAAGCCGCTTGCGGCGGAACGAGAAGGCTTCGGACCGGCCCTCGATACCACCCGCCGAAATGGCGCGGGCGCGGACGAAGAAGCGCCCGTTGCCGATGCTGTCGAAGCTTGCCCCGGCTTGCTCGCTGTGCTGTTCCGCGATCACGTCGAGGAAACCCGCGTCACGCGCGAGCTGGGTGCGATAGGCCTGCGCGCCATCGACGGGAAGCAATTCGAATGTCAGTGTCTCGCTGGTCTGCACATCGCCGGCATTGGCAACGCCCGGTGCGGGGAGCAGCGTTTCGGGCGTGCCAAGCCTGCCGACGAAGGTGGCAATGCCGAAGCCGGCACTCGTGTCGATGGCTTCCCCCTCCGAGGCAACCTCGACCACCCCTTCGACAACTTCGGTCGCGCCTTGCTGCGATGCCGGATCGAAGCTGACGCGGAACTCGGTGCCGCGCACGGCGGAAACGGCGGCAGGAGTCTGCAACTTGAAACTGCCGCCTTCCTTGACCTTATTTACCGTTGCCGACCCGCGGCCCTCCAGCACCTTGAAATCGACATCGAGTGCATCGGTCAGCAGGATACGGCGCGAACGCAGGAGCAGGGCTTGCGAGTTCGATGGCAGCGAGACGGTCGAGCCGTCGTGGCTGGAAAGCGTTATGAAGCCGCCGCGCCCGGTGCGTATGCGGGTGCCTTCCGAAAGCGTCAGGCCAACGCTCGGCGCTGTGCCGTCGCCGATCTCGACCGGCCCGGAAAAGCTGGCAACGCGGAGCGGCTCGACCCGCATTCGCAGCAGCGAGCGGGGGATGCGGATGCGCGAACCGATGCGCAGGCGGCGCGGGTTGGCGATGCGGTTAAGCCGCTGGACCACGGGCACCGCGCGCTGGCCGGTGAAATAATCCTCGGCCAGATCGTAAAGCGTGTCGTGCGCCTTGATGCGATAGGTAACGTAGTGTGGCGTCTCGCTGGCCGAGAGCGCGGTTGCGCCCGTCGTGGCCAGCAAGCCGGCGATCGCAGTGAGCATTGCCTTGTGCAGTGAACGATGCATCTCGTGTTGTTTCCTCGCGGTCGAAAGGCTGGAGCCCGGCTCGCGCCAGACCCGTATTTCCACATAAACAGTCCCGCTACGAGACAGCTGCTCGCAGGGACATTAAGCGAGCGCAAAATTTTACAAATCCTTACATCTGGAATGACGATTTTACATTTTACATTTGTCTGCAGGTTGTAAACGAAGCGCGCTGTCGTCGCCTTCAGGCGATCGGATTCGCCGGGTTACGTCATCCGGTCGGGTATTGCGGGACGGTCGCTTTTAGTCCCGCTTTGTCCTGAAGTCGACTTCTTGAGGGTGGCGCAGCACCAGTTTTACAACTTCCCCGCACCGGGACCGGTGGGGAAGGGGGCAACAGTCCGGGGCGGCGCGCGCGTTCCCTCAATGGTCGCGGCCTGCTGACCTTAGCGCGAAGCCGCTCCGGACTGCACTTTCACAGATCCAGCCCGCTTCGCTCAGGCCGCGTCGTCGACCGCCTCGCTCGTCGCGCCGTCGGTGCCGCGTGCAATGGCGAAGATCACACCCGAAAGCGCAACCAGTGCGATCAGGTTGGGCAATGCCATCGCCGCATTGGAAATGTCGCCCAGCCGCCAGACAAAGCCGAGCGGCGCGAACGATCCGATGAAGATCGTCAGGCACCAGATCACCTGCCAGACGAAATGCAGCACCTTCTCACCCCTTGTCGAGGAGAACGGCGTCAGGTCATAGAGATAGGTGATCGCGCGCTGCCCGTAATAACTCCAGGTCAGCAGCGTGGTGAAGACGAAAAGCAGCAGCGCGACCGAAGCGATTAGCGTGCCCAGCGGGATGCCGAAGAGCGGAAACGGAAAGGCGGCGGCAAACGCGCCCGAGGTCATCGAGAAACCGGTCAGGTCCGACTGCCATGCGTGCTTGACCGCGACCGTCGCCCCTGCGGCATCCACATGCGTGAAGTTGCCTTCGACCGTCAGGATCACCAGCGCGGTCATCGTGCAGATTACCACCGTGTCGATGAAGGTGCCGAGCATCGCCATGCGGCCCTGTACCGAAGGATCGTTGGTCTGCGCGACAGCGTGTGCAATCGGTGTCGAGCCTTGCCCCGCCTCGTTCGAGAACAGCCCGCGCGCCACACCGGCCCGGATCGCGATGATGATCATTGCTCCCGTGAACCCGCCCGAAGCCGACTGCGCGTTGAATGCGCCGTGGAAAATGCGGGTAAAGGTTTCGGGAATGTCCTGGATGTTGAGCAGCACGGCGGTGATCGCCATCAGGATGTAGGCGCCCGCCATGAAGGGCACGATCCGCTCGGCCACTGCGCCGATCGACTTGATGCCGCCGACGATGACGATGAACACGGCAATCGCCGCAATCAGCCCGCCGACCCATTCCTCAAGGCCGGTCAGCTCCTGCACCGAATCCGCAAAGCTGTTGGCCTGAATGCCATTGCCGGTGACCAGCGCGGAGAACAGTGTGCCGATGCAGAACAGCACCGCCAGCCAGATCCATTTCCGCCCCAGCCCCATCGTGATGTAGGTCATCGGCCCGCCGCGCACATGCCCCTCGGGCGTGCGCTCGCGGTACTTGATCGCCAAGGCGCCTTCGCCGAAGGCCAGCGCCATGCCGATCAGCGCGGTCACCCACATCCAGAAGATCGCACCCGGCCCGCCCAGCGCGATGGCGGTGGCAACGCCCGCAAGGTTACCCGTGCCGACCTGCCCCGACAGCGCCGTCGAGAGCGCGGCAAAGGGCGAAATCTCGCCCTCGGACTTGTCCTTGCTCTTGACGAACAGCCCGGCGAACGCCGAGCCGAGCTTGCGGATCGGATAGAAGCGCAGTCCGACCATGATGTAGAGGCCAATGCCGAACAGGATGATGACCATCGGCGGGAAGGGGAGCACTTCGTTGCCCTGCCATGTGCCGCCCCAGATGAAATCCGAGAGGTTGACGATGGGATCGGTCCAGCGCTCGAATGCCGCCTCGAACGCGCCCTGTTCCGCTACCGGTGCTGCCATGTGGTGTGTGACCTGCTGTTCCTGATGATCGCGCGGTTATAGCGCCGGGTGAGGGCGCGGCAACTGCGGCGGTGTGGAGAAGTATAACGCAAATCCTCCCCGTTTTGCCGCAGGGCCAAATGGGGAGGGGGACCGCGACGCCATTGGCGTCGTGGTGGAGGGGTATCGTGCGCCTTGGCCCCTCCGTCTGTCGCCTGCGGCGACTGCCACCTCCCCATTTGCGCCTCCGGCGAAAACGGGGAGGATTTTGCCTTACGACGCTCTCTCAAACACCGGCAACCTGTATGCCCCATGCTCGTCCTCGCAGTCGAGCCACGCCAGCCGCAGGGGCATCCCCAGTTCCGCCTCGGCATTGCTGAACCCGACCGGGTTGCTCATCAGGACCGGCCCTTCGGTCAGTTCGACCATGATCGTGTCCCAGGGCAGCGGGAACGCGCCACGATAGTAGTCGCGGTTGATCGAGCACCACGAGAAGAGCGTCGCTTCGCCGGACATCGGCGTCCATGAGAGCTTGTCGGAGCCGCAGGATTCGCATGCCTCGACCGGCGGGAACGGCATCGCACCGCAATCGTCGCATTTCTGGATGCGCAGTTCGCCCTTGTTGCACCAGTCCCAGAATTCCCGGTCGGCATCGGTTTGCAGCGAGCGGGGCGGTCGTTTCTCGGCCATGGTCAGTTCCCCCTCGTGAAGACAATCGGGTGCGCAGCGTCGGTCTGGGCGAGGCAGGTGAGCGAGGCTTGCAAGCCTTCGATCTGGCGCTCGCCCGCTTCGTGGCGCAGCTGGCGCACGGCTTCGGCGATCTGGCTCCAGCCCTGCATGTAGGAGCCGGACATGTTGCCGCCTGCCGTATTGGTCGGGATGCGCCCGCCTTGTGCAAGCTGGCCGTCCTGGCAGAAGCGGATGCCTTCGCCCGGCGGACAGAAGCCAAAGCCCTCGACATGATTGACGAGGTGCATCGAGCCTGCATCGTAACCTTCGAGGTGGCCAATCTCGTCGATCGACAGCCCAGCCATGGAGAGCGCCTGCGCGCCTGCTTCGGCCATCTGCGGCATGACCCGGTCCTCGACCATCGTGCGCATCTTGTCGGCCTTGATGTAACTCTCGCCCCACCCGGCGACATCGACGGGCGTCTTCGCCATGTCGCGCGCGCGGTCTGCGCCGGTCAGGATCAGGCAGACCGCGCCGTCGTTGCGCAGGCAGATGTCATAGAGGTGCATCGGGTTCACGATGTAGGGGGAGGCCATGTACTCTTGAATCGTGAAGGGCTTTTGCATCACCGCCTGCGGCGTTCGCGAAGCGTGTTCGCGCACCTGTTGTGGCACCGCGCCAAGGTCTTCCTCGCGATAGCCGTATTGCGCCATGTAGCGGCTCGCCATCAGTGCCCAGTGCGCCGCCTGCGAGGACCAGCCCCAGGGGTGGAAGTAATAATACGAGAACGGCCCGCCCATGCCGGAGGCGAAGGTCATTCCGCCGAACACGCGGCCCGATGAGCGGTTGGCGAGGGTGAAGAGCATCGCGATGGTGTCGTGCTCGCCGGTCAGGATCTTGCCGCAGGCGGCGGGCAGGGGGCCTGCCATGATGTGCCCGTTCTGCCAGACCTCTTTCGGTTTCAGGCCCGTCGCGGGCAACAGGATATCGGGATCGGGTCCGCCGAAGGTGAAGGAGAGCGCGAGGCCGTCGATGGCGTCGGGCTTCAGGCCCGCGTCGGCGAGGGCGCGTTCGAGCGCGAGCTGGCCCAGCTCTTCGAAGGTCGGCGATTCGTATCCTTCCGCCTTCGCGCGTTCGGCGCGGTAGTCGTCGTGGTAGTCGCTCTCGCCAATCCCGACGATGGAGACCTTGCGGCTGTTGCCCGCGACCTTGTCGGGCATCTCGACATAACCGTATTCAGCCAAGGGCCGCACTCCTCTCCTGTTGGGCCAAGCCTAGCGCTGGCACACTTGACGGTCCATCGCTGCGATTTGCCGCCAGTGGCAACCGTTCCCATATTGGGCGGTATGAACCTGAGACTCGACAACACGCTGGCGCGCCAGCTCGAAAAGTTCCGCACCCCCTGGAAGGCGGACGAGGTGCCCGAGCCGGGGCTGGTCTTGGTCAACCGTGCGCTGGCCGGGGAGATCGGTCTGGACCTTTCCGGTTGCGACGACGCGGCGCTGGCGCGGCTGTTCACCGGGCAGGAGCGACCGGGCGATATCGAGACCGTCGCACTGGCCTATTCGGGGCATCAGTTCGGGCAGTTCTCGCCGCTGTTGGGCGACGGGCGCGCGCTGCTGCTGGGCGAAATCGTCGGGCCGGATGGAGGGCGCCGCGACATCCACTTCAAGGGATCGGGCCGCACGCCCTATTCGCGCGGGGCCGATGGCAAGTGCGCGCTTGGTCCGGCGCTGCGCGAATATGTGATCTCCGAAGCAATGGCTGCGCTCTCGATTCCATCGACGCGATCGCTCGCGGTGGCGACGACCGGCGAGCGCGTGTTTCGCGAAACCCCTTTGCCCGGCGCGGTGTTGACGCGTGTTGCGGCAAGCCACATCCGCGTCGGCACATTCCAATATGCTGCCGCACATCACGGGGTGGAGGAAGTCAGGCGCCTCGCCGATTATGCAATAGCGCGTCATTATCCCGACATTAGCGGCGCGGCGAACCCATGCCTGGCATTGCTTGAGCGGGTGATCGAGGTGCAGGCGGCGCTGGTCGCGAAGTGGATGTGCGTGGGTTTCGTCCACGGGGTGATGAACACCGACAACGTCTCGATTGCGGGCGAGACGATCGACTATGGCCCCTGCGCCTTCCTCGACGATTATAGCGCGAACGCAGTCTTCAGTTCGATCGACCACGGCGGGCGCTATGCCTTCGGCAACCAGCCCGCGATCTGTCAGTGGAACCTGATCCGGCTGGCCGAGGCGCTGGGCGGCGCGGTGATCGAGGCCGATGCCGATGGCGAGGAGAAGATGATCGACCTGCTCAACGGGTTCGGCCAGCGCTATGAGGCGCACTGGCTTGCCGGGATGCGCGCGAAGCTTGGGCTGGAAGGCGAGCGCGAAGGCGACATGGCCCTGGCGAAGGCGCTGTTCGCGGCGATGGAAGGGCAGGGGGTGGATTTCACGCTGTTCTTCAGGCGGCTGGCCGATGTTCCTGCGGATGGGGACGAGGCCCTGCACGGCCTGTTCAACGATCCCGAAGCGATTGCCGGATGGCTGGAGCAATGGCGCGCGCGGATCGCGGAGGGCTGGGGCGGCAAGGCGGCGATGGATGCGGTGAACCCGCTCTACATCCCGCGCAATCACAAGGTCGAGGAAGCGCTTGCTGCCGCGACCGCTGGCGATCTCGCGCCGTTCGAAAAGCTCGTGGAAGTGGTCACGCATCCTTATGCCGAGCGTGAGGGGTTGGAGGCCTTTGCCGAACCTGCACCCGAGAGCTTCGGGAAATATGTGACGTTCTGCGGCACCTAACTCTCCGCGCATCAAATGGCCTGGGCTTCACGCGGCCCAAAATCCGGCGCCTTGCCCAGCATCCAGAACAGCACGCCGGTCAGCAGGAACCCCGGCACTGCGGCCCAGATCACCGGCCAGTAGGACTGCGTCGTGTCGTAGATGTAATTCGCGATCAGCGGGCCGATGCCCATCGCAATGGTCGTCGTGGTCGAGATCGCGCCATAAAACAGACCGAAGCTGCGCGCGCCGAGGTGGGTCGAGCACAGATAGACGACCGCGTTGAACTTCATCCCCCCGGTCAGGCCGTAGGCAATCACCGCCACGGTTGCCGCCCAGAGCTCTCCGGGGAACGCGACGAGCATCAGCGGGAACAGCACCGAGACGAACGAGGCCCCGATGGCGAGTTTGCGCACGTCGTAAAGGTCCATCAGCCAGCCGCCGACCAGCCGCCCGATGATCGAGGCGATGCCCATCGATCCGGCAATGCCGACCGCGCCGATCCGCGAGATGCCGGTGAAGGTCAGCACCGGGACGAGGTTGAGGATGATCGCAACCCCGGTCATCGCGCTGGTGAGCGAGGCGAGGAACAGGATATAGAAGTCGCGCGAAAGCAGCCCTTCTTTCGGACTATAGCCGGTGAGCAGCTTTGCCGCTGGCTGCGTTTCGCCTCCTCCTTTCGGCCTCGCGCGCAGGCTTGGCACAAAGAGGAAGACCAGCGCCAAAGTCACCCCGCACCAGATCGCACCGAGCGTCAGGTATCCCAGCCGCCAGCCGCCGTTCTGCACGAAATATTCGGCGAGCGGCGGCACCAGCGCCATGCTGATGCCGGTGCCCGCCATGGTCAGCGCAATGGCGAGGCCCTTGCCCTTGTCGAAGATCGTCGAGACCGGCGCGAGCCAGACGGTCGAGGTGAACGCGCCGGCGATCCCGAAAATCGCCCAGGCTGCCCACCAATGCCACAGTTCGCCGCCGACCTGCGAGATCGCGAAAATCGATGCGAACGAGATTGCGACGACGAACAGCCCCGTCGCGCGCGCGCCGAGCTTGTCGATCAGGAAACCCGCGGGGGTGGCGAGGAACAGCCCCATCATCGAAACGATGGCGGGGCCGGAGGAAATCTGCGCCCGCGACCAGCCCAGCTCCTGCTCGATCGGTTCGAGCATCACACCGAAGGCCGAGGTCAGCATCGATGCAAGCGCCATGCCCGACGTCGTTGCGGCGACCAGCGGCCAGTGCTGTCCCCATTCCTGCCGGGCGCTCATGCGCGCAGGTTCACTTGCGTTCGAGGACGACGACCGGGATCACCCGCTCGGTGCGCGACTGGTAGATGTCGTAATTGGGCCAGTTCTTGACGCATTCTGCCCAGAGCTGCTCGCGCTCTTCGCCCTCGGCGGTGCGCGCGGTGGCCTGGAAAACCTCGTCCTTGATCTGGACCTCGACGTTGGGGTCAGCGGTGATGTTGAGATACCACAGGGGATGCGTCGGCGATCCGCCCTTCGACGCGATGATGACATATTTGTCGCCGACCTGCGTGAAGATGATCGCGATGGTGCGCTTCTGGCCCGACTTGCGGCCGGTGCTGGTCATCAACAGCGCGGTGACGCCGTTCCAGATATAGCCGGTCTCGCCGCCGGTCTCGCGATAGGCCTTGACGTGCTCTTCGTTGAGCAGGGTGATGTCGGTGCCCGTCACCGGCGCAAGGTTCGACTGGTTGTTTTCGCTGCTCATCGCTTTCTCCCGGTAAATTTCGCGATCATGAATCACGATTCGGTATCGCGAACCGGACGGCGAAAGACAAGGGTAGATTCTATCGACCGGGCCGCCCGTGATCGCCCGAAGCGAAATCCGCGGCCTTGTCGCGGACATAGCCGTCGGGGTCTGCACCCAGCCTTTCGAGCTTGCCGAATGCTTCCTCGTGCGTTGGAATTAGAATCTTCCCCGCCTCCATCGCATCGGCAAGGATCGTCGCGACTTCGGCAGGGCCCATCAGCCGCAGCTCGCTGCCCGGCCCGACCATCGGTACGTTTTCTCCGAACGACTTCATCGAATCCATGACCGAGGTCATGATCGGCCCCGGGCAGAGCACCGAAACGTGCACGCCCTTGGGTTGGAGATAGAGCGCGAGGTTCTGCGACATCGAGACCACCGCGCATTTCGAGGCGGCGTAGCCGATCCGGTTGATCGCATAGGGGAACAGGCCCGCGAAGCTCGCAGTGCTGACGATATAGCCCGAACCGCGCGCGATCATCTCGGGTATGACCAGCGCATTGGCGCGCACTGCGCCGAACAGGTTGACGTTGAAAATGCGCTCCCATTCGGAAGGAGGCAGGTCTTCGGGATTTCCCGAGTGGAGCAGGCCCGCGTTGTTCATCAGCACGTCGATCTGGCCGAGGAACGCGCGCGCTGTGGCAACGCAGGCCGCGACCGATTCTTCGCTGGTGACGTCCACGGCAATGCCCGTCGCTTCGCCGCCCGCCTCCCGGATCATGGCCGCAGTCTCGTCAGCGCCTGCTGCGTTGATGTCCGCCACTGCCACCCTCGCGCCGCGCCGGGCGAACTCAAGCACCACCTCGCGACCGATATTCTGACCCCCGCCTATCACGAGGGCGTTCTTTCCTGCAAAATCGAACTGGCTCATTGGCGTAACTCTCTCCTTGTTCTACGCTCGAAAGTGAACAGAGCTCGTGGCAATTGCAATCGCCCCGGCGCTTTGAGGACAGGAGAGGCCAGAATGGACGAAGAGACCCGCGAATTTGTCGACCGTGCGAAGATCACCGATTGCGTCGTGCGTCTCGCGCGCGGCGAGGACCGGCGCAGTGCGGACCTCATTCGCTCGTGCTGGTGGCCCGATGCGACCTATGATTATGGCGTGCAGGGCGGCTCGTTCGACGAATACCTCGCCTGGGTCGTGCCCGGTGCCGATGCGATCAAGAATACCCAGCATGTGCTTGGCCAGACGCATATCGAAATGGGCGAGGGCGGCAGTGCGAAAGCGGAAACGCACGTCATCTCCTATCACCGCGTCGATATGGGCGCGGGCGATCAGGATACCTGCATCGGCGGGCGCTATCTCGACACGATGGAGCGGCGCGATGGCGAATGGCGGATCAAGGACCGCGTCATGCTTTATGACTGGTACAGCGAATGGGGCGATGCCATCGACTGGTCCAAGGGCCTGATGGGCCTACCGCTGACGCAGGAGCATTTCTCCGGCCGCGCCAACGGCGATTTCAGCGAGAAATTCTTCGGGAAGGCAGGAGCATGAGCGGGCCGCTGAAAGGCAAGGTCGCGCTCGTCACCGGATCGAGCCGGGGTATCGGCAAGGGCATCGCGCTGGTGCTCGCCGAGCAGGGCGCGACCGTCTATGTCACCGGGCGCACCGTGAAAGAGGGCGACTATTACCTGCCGGGCACGGTCGGCTCGACCGCCGCCGAATGCGATGAGCGTGGCAAGGAGTCGGGTGGCTCTGGCATCGCGGTTGCCTGCAACCACGCCAGCGACGAGGAAACCGCCGCGCTGTTCGAACGAATCGAAAAGGAACAGGGCCGTCTCGACATTCTCGTCAATTCGGCAACGCAGCTTTCCGAAGACCTGCTCGAACCCGAACCGTTCTTCAAAAAGCCGCTCTCCAACCTGGAGATGTGGGATGTCGGCGCGCGCTCTTACTATGTCTGCTCGTGGCATGCCGCGAAGATGATGGCGAAGCAGAAGTCCGGCCTCATCGCCTCGATCTCCGGCTTTACCGGCGTGACCTACACCTACGGCGTGGTCTTTTCCGCGACCAAGGCGATCGTCGACCGCATCACCCGCGACATGGCGATCGAGCTGGAGCCCTATAACGTCGCGACCGTCTCGATGTGGCAGGGCCTGACGCTGACCGAAAAGGCGAAGGATAATCTGGCCAGGGTCTCCGACAAGATGACCAATTCGGTCGCCGGGCAGACAGGATCGTCGGTCGAGCATCCGGGCCGGGTGATCGCGGCAATGGCGCAGGACCCGAATATCATGGACCGTTCGGGCGGCACCTTCATCACCGCCGAACTGGCCGACGCCTATGGCGTGGTCGATATTGACGGGCGGCGGATCGAATCGATGCGCGAAAAGCGCGGCAGCCCTCTCTGGGGACCGATCCGGGAGAACGATTATCATGGCCACTGACCGCGACGCCCTTATCGACGCGATGCTTGCCAAGCAGGCGATCCGCGAGAAGCTCGAAGCGTTCTCTCGCGGCATGGACCGGTTCGACCGCGAGGCCTATCTCTCGGCCTTCTGGGAGGATGGCGAGATGGCGGCGGGGCCTTTCGTCGGCTCCCCGGCTGACTGCTGGGACTGGGCGGTGCCGATGCATGAGGAGGGCCAGATTCTGACGCATCACGCGCTGCTGCAATCGAACATCGATCTCGACGGTGACACCGCACACAGCGAAACCTACTACCAGTTCGTCGCGCGCAACCGCGACGAATCGATCGTGCTGGCGGGCGGGCGCTATGTCGACCGGTTCGAGCGCCGCGATGGCGAATGGCGCATCGCGCTTCGCACCAATTTGATCGAATGGGCCTCGATGCCGCCCGCAATCCCGCCGCCCTTTGCCGACGTGCCCGACATCGCCGAAAACGGCGTTTCCTCGCGCAGCAGCGATGATCCCTCCTACCAGCGCCCGCTGACCAACCGTCGCCAGCCGAATAACCCGGCGCAAGGTTGATCCGCAGGGCGATCACTTCGCGCGCGTGACACTTTGCGGTTGGCCAGCCTGCGCAGAATGCCCTAGCATCGTCCTTCAACCTGTGCCCCCTCGGGCAATCGGGCGGGGCCCTTCAACGAAGGAGTCTTGCCTATGTCGCGTGTTGCAGTCGTCACCGGAGGAACCAGGGGCATCGGCAAGGCCATATCGCTGGCGCTCAGGGAGCAGGGCCTGACCGTCGTTGCCAACTATGCGGGCAATCAGGAATCGGCCAGGGCCTTCAGCGAGGAGACCGGTATCCAGTCGATGCGCTGGGACGTGGGCGATCACGAGGCCTGCGTGCACTTCTGCAACGACATCGCGGTGACCGTTGGCGACATCGACGTTGTCGTGAACAACGCCGGCATCACCCGCGACGGGACGCTGCACAACATGTCGTTCGACGACTGGAACGACGTCATGCGCGTCAACCTTGGCGGGTGCTTTAACATGGCCAAGGCAACCTTTCCCGGCATGCGCAAGCGCGGCTGGGGCCGGATCGTCAACATCGGTTCGATCAACGGGCAGGCCGGGCAGTACGGGCAGGTCAACTATGCCGCCGCCAAGTCGGGCATCCATGGCTTCACCAAGGCACTGGCGCAGGAGGGCGCGAAGTTCGGCGTGACCGTCAACGCCATCGCGCCCGGCTATATCGACACCGACATGGTCGCTGCCGTGCCCGCGCCGGTGCTCGAAAAGATCGTCGCCAAGATCCCGGTCGGCCGCCTTGGCCATGCCGAGGAAATCGCGCGCGGCGTGGCTTACCTGACCTCGGAAGATGCCGGTTTCGTCACCGGCTCGACGATGTCGATCAACGGCGGCCAGCACATGTATTGATCCGCAGGCTGCCATCCGGCAGATTGCGTGCATCATGGCAACGAAAACAGCATCCGCGGCGACCGAAGGCATGGTGCGCATCGACGGCGGCACCTTCACGATGGGCTCCGAGCAGTTCTATCCCGAGGAGCAGCCGCTGCGCCGGGTGCGCGTCTATCCCTTCCGGATCGATCCGGTGCCCGTGACCAATGCGGAGTTCGCCCGGTTCGTCGCGGCGACCGGCTATGTCACCTATGCCGAAATTCCGCCCGATCCGAAGGATTACCCGGACATGGACCCGGCGATGGCGCAGCCCGGCTCGCTGGTGTTCCGCAAGACGGCGCAGCCGGTGCCGCTCAACGACTGGACGGTCTGGTGGGAGTTCTGCCTTGGCGCGGACTGGCGGCACCCGACCGGACCGGACTCTTCGCTTGAGGGGCTGGAGGATCACCCGGTCGTCCACGTCACGCAGAACGACGCGCGCGCCTATGCCGAGTGGGCGGGCAAGGAACTGCCGACCGAGGCCGAGTGGGAGTTTGCCTGCCGGGGCGGGCACGAGGGGCGCGAATACCAGTGGGGCGACCAGCTTGCGCCCGATGGCCAGATGCTCGCCAACTACTGGCAGGGCCTGTTCCCCTTCGCCAACACCTGCGAGGACGGGTGGGAGCGGACCAGCCCGGTGCGCAGTTTTCCGGCGAACGATTACGGTCTTTACGACATGATCGGCAACGTCTGGGAATGGACGCAGGACTGGTACGCGCAGCCTGTGGCGGCGAAAAAGGCGAAGCCCGACGCTTGCTGCACGATCGACAACCCGCGCGGCGGGGCGAAGCGCGAAAGCCTCGATCCGTGCCAGCCGACGCTGAAGATCGCGCGGCGCGTGACCAAGGGCGGCTCGCACCTTTGCGCCGACAACTACTGCAAGCGCTACCGCCCGGCAGCGCGGCAGGGCCAGCCGGTGGATTCATCGACGAGCCACATCGGCTTCCGCTGCGTGGTGCGGGGGTAGCGACCTTCAGCACTCCGTTCGTCCTGAGGAGGTGCCGAGCGCAAGCGAGGTGCCGTCTCGAAGGACAGGCGAGTGCTTCGAGACGGGTCCTCAGGCATTCGCCTTCGCCCCCTCCTCAGCAAGCCCGACGCTGCTCGGGACGAACGGAGTGTAATGGGCGGGATCAACCCCGCTGATGGCAGTTCCAGCCCGCACGCGGCCAGTCGATGGCGTAGACTTGCCGTAGCCCGAGGTGGTGACATAGGCCGTCTGCATGTCCGGCCCGCCGAAGCAGATGTTGGTGCAGTAAGGCTCCGGCCCTCGACATAGGCGATCTTCTCGCCCTCGGGTGAAAAGACTGTGATCCCGCCTGTCACCAGCGTGCCGACGCAGATGTTGCCGCCTGCCTCGACCGCCATCGAATCGAAGCGCTGGTAGCCGGTGCCTTGGCCGAGCATCGCGCCGCCATTGGGCGAGGGCCAGCCGACCTTGCCGACCTCGCCTTCGCCAACGATGGGCCAGTGCCAGACGCGGCCCGTCTCTGTCTCCGAAACATAAAGCGTCTTCTCATCGGGCGAGGCCGACGCCGTTGGGCGAGCATCGGGAACATGACCTGCCGGATTTGCGATCCGTCGGCCCTGGCGAAAAACACCGCGCCGCAGTCCATCTGGCGGCCATAGGTCTTGCCGTGATCGGTAAACCACATGTTGCCATCGCGGTCGAAGACGATGTCGTTGGGGCCGTTCAAGGGCACGCCGTCGCAGTTGTCGTAGAGGATGGAAACCGCGCCGGTATCAAGATCGACGCGCTGGATCGAGCCGCCGGTGTAGTCGTCGGCGCGGCCATGCGGGCGTGAGTATCCATCGTCCTCGTCGATCCAGTTGAAACCGCCGTTCCGGCAGACGTAGCAGGCGCCGTCCGGCCGATTGCCGCGCCATTGGGGCCGCCGCCGACCTCTGCCACGACTTCCTTCGCGCCATCGGGAAGCACCCGGATCACGCGCCCGCCCCTGATCTCGACCACCAGCACCGAGCCGTCTGCCATGGCGATCGGGCCTTCGGGGAACAGCAGGCCATCGGTGACTTCGCGCCATTGAGTGGGGGCGTGCTTGACATGTTCGCGTCCCTCAGTTCTGTTTATCGACCAGTTCGATGATCGCCGGGAAGTACTTTTCACCAATCCCCGCATCGACGCCAGCTTGTAATACTCCGCCGCCAACCGGGCGACGCGCGGCTCGACGCCGACCTGTTCGGCCAGCTCGATGGCATAGCCGAGGTCCTTGAGCGTGTAGGGCATCGGGAAGGCCTTTTCAGGGAACGCGCGCGGGGCCATCGCCTTTGCGCCGTGGTTCTGCAGCGCGAACGAATTGCCCGAACCGAGCCCGACCGCCTCGATCATCTTTTCCGCCTTCACCCCCGCGCGCTCGCAGACGACCATCATCTCGGCAATCGCGGCGACGTTCTCGAACAGCAGGCAGTTGTTGACCAGCTTCATCACCTGCCCGCAGCCGGTATCGCCGCAATGGGTGACGTCGCTGCCCATATGCGCAGCAGCGGCTCGATCCGGGCGAAAAGGTCATCGGGCGCGCCGACCATGATCGAAAGCGTGCCGTCGATCGCCGCCTGCCGTGTCCGCGCGACGGGGCGTCGGCGAAGCGGATGTCGTTGGCGGCGAGCATCGCAGCAACCGCGCGGGCTTCGGCGACCGAGGTTGTGGAAAGGTCGACGACCACGGTGCCGGGCTTGGCTGCCTTGCCAATCTCTTCGCATACCGCCTGCACCTGCTTGCCGCCGGGGAGCGAAAGGAAGATGACGTCGGCTTGCGATGCGACGTTCTCAACCGAGGCGGCGGCGATCCCGCCCAGCTCGACCATCGCCGCCACCGCATCGGGGTTCATGTCGAACACATGCACGGGCGCGGTATGCTTGCGGATCGCATTAGCGCACATCCCGCTGCCCATGACGCCAAGGCCGATGAAGCCGAGTACCGGTTCGCTCATATCCATCCTCTCCAAACTTCCCTCCTCTTCAGAGGAGGGCAGACCTGGTCCTGCGCAGCAGGGCCTGGTCGCAGCGGGCAGGCGGAGGGCGCGTGCCAGACACTCAACCCCTCCTCTGAAGAGGAGGGGGCTATCCCCTAATAAATCACCTCCGCATCCTCGAGCGCCTGCCGCTCCTCGCGCGCCATCCCGAGCAGTTCGCCGAAGACGTAATCCTCATGCTCGCCCAGCGCCGGGGTGAAGCGTTCGAAACCGGTTTCGCTTTTCGACAGATGCACCGGCACGCCGACTGCCGCGCGTTTGGTGCCGTCAGACTCGACACTTCGACAATCGCTCGGCGCTCCTGCAAATGCTCGCAAGCCGCGATTTCGGGCGTCGTCCATGAGGGCATGCGCAGCGATGCCGCGCGTTTGCAGCAGCGCTGCTGCCTCATTGGCATCCTGCCCCTGTGTCCATTCCGAAACCAGCGTGTCGAGTTGCCGCGATTGGCCTGCCGCGCGGCCTCACTGGCGAACCGTGCGTCATCGCAGCCGATCAGCCCGGCCAGCGCCTGCCACTGCGCATCGTCGGTCACGGCAATCGTGATCCAGCGATCATCGCCCTGCGCGGGATAGACGCCGTGCGGTGCCATGCGCGGGTGCGTGTTGCCGATGCGCTGCGGCGCCCGCCCGCTGCCGCTTCGAGCAGCGCTTCGCCGACCAGCGAACAGGCAACTTCGCGCGCGGCAACGTCGAGATGCGTTCCCAACCGGTCGCGCGGCGGCGGTGCAGCGCGGCCATCACGGCAAACGCCGCGTTCATGCCGACGGTGTGGTCCATGACATGCCGGATTTCGACCGGCGGGCCGTCCCCGTATCCGGTCAGCTCGCCAAGCCCACCCCACGCCCCGAACAGCGGTGCGTATCCGGCAAAATGCGAATCCGGCCCCGATTGTCCCGAGGAGGAGACCGAGAGCATGACGATGTCTTCCTTGACCGCCTTCAACGCCTCATATCCCAGCCCGAGCCGCGCCATCACACCGGGCCGAAACGATTCCGCCGCCACATCCGATGCTGCGACGATGCGTTTGGCCAGCGCTATGCCATCCGGCTTCTTCAGGTTGAGCCGCACCGAGAGCTTGTTCGAGGCGACTTGATCGAATGTCGCAGGGCCCATGCGGCCATAGACCGGATGCGGCTTCCTGAAAGCATCGGGGCGCATGGCGGATTCGATCTTGATGACCTGCGCGCCAAGCTGGCTGAGCAGATGCGTCGCAAACGGTCCGGCGTTGTGCACGGTGAAATCGGCGATGCGGATTCCGGCGAGGGGCTTCATTGTACTGCCTCCATCCGCGAATCCTCGCCCAGTGCAGGTGGTCCGCCGCGCAACGCCAGCGGCTCGCCATCGAACTGGAAGGGCGAGACGAGCATGTCGAGCATCGCGCCGCCAATTCCGACCGGCTGGAACAGCCCGCGATGCCGCTCCTGCGCGCCGGTGAGGATATCGGCGGGCGTCTTGTAGCGCGCCAGCGGGACCGAGAGCTTTTGACCGGCCTCGACAATGTCATCGACATTGCGGGTCGAAGCCCATGCGCGGATATGCCGGTTGATTTCCGGCCCGCGACGGCTGCGTTCGAGCGAATCTTCGAGCGCCGGATCGCGCGCCCATTCCGGCTCGCCGAGCAGTTTGACAAGCCCGTCCCACTGCCGCTGTTCGAGTGTCAGCAGTTCGACGTAACCATCGGCGCAGGGGATCACCCCGCCATAGCGGAACGAACGCTCGACGCGGTGTTCGACCGAGCCGTCGCCAAGCCGCTGGATCGCGAAGGCCCCGACCGCGAGATTGGCTTCCTGCGAGGATATGTCGACGAACTGCCCGCCGACCTCGTCGCGCACCCAGAGCGCCGACAGCGCGCCGAGCGCAGCGGCGAGGCCGCCCTGATACTCGCCGAAATGGCCGAAAATCTTGAGCGGGGCGCGCTCGGGAAACATCTCGACCGCAAGGCCGTTGGGCAAAAGGTATCCTTCGCCGCCCGCGTGCTGGACGGTGA
Organism: Sphingomonadaceae bacterium; assembly: GCA_041396945.1. Classification (GTDB taxonomy): domain Bacteria; phylum Pseudomonadota; class Alphaproteobacteria; order Sphingomonadales; family Sphingomonadaceae; genus Novosphingobium. Next base: position 34,635 of record JAWKXP010000010.1, read on the forward strand.
GGTCTTCGCCGGTCCAGTCCGCCTTGGGGCCACGCGCGCCGAAGGGCAGCACCGAGACGTGGACCAGTTGCGGGTGCGCGGCAGCGATGGCGGCTTCGTCGATGTCCAGCGCCGCGCGTTCGGCGACGGGCGTATCGTCGATAAAGATGTCGGCTTCGCTCAGCATCGCGCCAAGCATTGCGCGGCCATCTGCCGCTTCGAGATCGACGACCCGGCTCGAAAACCCGGCGGCGAGGTAGGCGAACAGCGCGGACTGCCCGCCATCCAGTATCGGCGGCTCGCGCCTGAGCGGCGTCCCCTCGGGCGGTTCGACAAGCGTGACATCCGCGCCCATCGTCCCCAGCAGCCGCGCGCCATAGGCCGCCGCCGCGCCTTTGGCGCGTGCGACGACCGAAAGGCCCGCAAGTGGTCCGGCATCCTCTCCCATGAGGTGCCCTTAGCGAACCACCGGCAGTTCGAGGTCGCAATCGCGGCCGTCGAAGAACACGCGGTGTTCGGGGTTGAGCGAGGGCAACAGCACCGTCGCCATGCCCGGCGTGGTCAGTTCGCCGCGCTGGTTCTCGCCCCTGATCTCGATGTCGACAAGCGCATAGCCGTCCTTGACGTATTTGCGCGTAACCTTGCCGCGCGCCCAGGTGCAGTCGCCCATGATGTTAAAGCCGCGCATCTGGGTGCGCACGCGCTTGAGGAACGCGGCGTCGCCCATCCAGTTGGTGATGAGGCTGGCCATCCACGAGGAGCGCTGCGGGCCGTAATCGTAGACGCCCGGCACGCCGACTTCCTTCGCGGTCGATTCGCGGTGGTGGCCGATGCCGGTATATTCGATGCCGCCGCCCGCTTCGGGGTTGCGGAAGAAGTGGCCCGGATGCTTGACCGCGTTCTTGAAGACGACGCCGTGCGTGTGGCCGCGACCGGAGCCGACGAGGAACCCCATCGTGTCCATCAGCGAGAGCGGGCCGCGCACGATTTCGGGCAGTTCCTCGCCTTCCTGAACCTCGTCCCAGTAGCGCACGTTACCGAGGCGCATGTTCTTTTCCTCGTTGAGGATCGCGCTGTCGATATGCTCGAAATCTTCGGCGGAATATTCGTGCGTCTTGATCTCGTTGTACTTGCCCGCATCGCGCGCCGCCTTGCGCTCGTGGCGGGTGCAGGTGCCGAGGCAGCGGGCGACGAGGTCGCCGTTCTGGTTGGCGAAACTGGCTTCGACATATTGCATGACCAGCGTGCCGGAGAACTTCGATTCCTTGACGTCGATGCCGACCACGCGCTCGATTGCGGTGATGCGGTCGCCGGGGCGGATGTGGCGGAACAGCTCCCAGTCGTTACCGGCGTAAAAGCCGTGGACGCCCGGCAGGCCCCAGCGCGTGCGCCCGATCCAGCCAAAGGCCATCGGGAACATCGGATGCGCAACGATCGAGCCGTGGCGCGAAAGGCGGCCATGCTCTTCGTCGCGGTAAAGCGGGTTGAGATCGCCGATGCCGTTGCACCAGTTGCGCATCGTGTCGGGCGTGGCGTCCTGCAGATAGGGGCCTTCGGGGCGCAGCTGCATCCCGATCATGTTTTCGGCCGCCTTGATCGATTCGGGCGTGATCTTGCCCTCTGCGGGCGCGCCGCCGACGTCTTTGTCTTGTGTTTCGTTTGCCATTGGTCTTGCTCCGTTATTTCCCAATTTCCGTTCGTGTCGAGCGCAGTCGAGACACGTCTGCGCCAACGCCTCTCGACTTCGCTCGAGGCGAACGGAAGGGTGGTTTAGGTATTGAAGTCGAATTCCTCGGTCCTGGTGATCGTCGCATATCGTCCGAGGCAGGCGATCGCGTGTTCGTGTTCTTCGGGCGTGACGCCCGCGCAGCAATCCTCGAGGATCACCACTCCATAGTCGCGGTCATGCGCCTCGCGCGCGCCCGAGTGGACGACGCCGTTGGTCGAGACGCCGCACATGACGATGCGCTCGATGCCGCCCGCGCGCAGGATCGCCTCAAGGCTGGTCGCGTAGAACGGGCTGACGCGGTGCTTGACGATGTCGAAGTCCTGCGGCTTTGGCGCAAGGCTGTCGTGGACCTCGGTGCCCCAGGTGCCGAGCTGGAAGATGCCGTTGGTGCGCGCGCCGGAAAAGATCGGTGAGGCGGGCGGGCACTCGCGGTAGTCGGGCGAAAAGCCGACGCGGACATAGCCGACCTGAACCCCGGCCGCGCGCGCTTTGGCGATGGCTTTGGCGGTGTTTTCCAGTGTCCCGCGCGCCTTGACCTGCACGCCATAAGTGCCCGCGTTCGGCCCGTCCTGCGAGACGAGGTCGTTCATCATGTCCATCACGAGGAAGAGGGTCTTGGTCATTCTTGGTCCTGTGTTGTGCGGTTTTGTTTCACGCGGAGGCGCGGAGGAAGCAGAGACGCAGAGGTCCTGTGCCAGGCGCCGCAGGCAATTCTATTGCTGAAAGGCTGGCAGGTGATGGCGGCTTCGCCGCGGGCGCGACATCACTGCGTCTCACATTTTCTCTGCGTCTCTGCGTGAAATCAATCATTGTGCCACCTCAAGCGATTCCCTGAGTTCCAGCCACCCGGCTTCAACATGCTGGCGCGTCGCCAACATCGCGGCGGCTGCGTCTCCGGCGATGAACGCGCCGAGCACTTCGTCGTGCTCTTCGGCGGCGCGGCTGACGCGGCCCTTGAGGCGATTGATGAGGTCGAAGGGATAACGCGCCCAGAGGTTCTGGACGAAGTGCAGCGTTTGCGGCTGGGCGGCGATTTCGAACATGCGGTTGTGGAAGCGGTAATTGGCGGCGCGCGCGCGCTCGTTGTCGCCCGCATCGAAGGCCGAGGCGAACTCGGCAGCGAGCACCTTGAGTTCGGCGATGTCGGTGCCGGTCGCTTTCTCGACCGCCGCCTGCACCAGCCGCGTTTCGAGCAGGATGCGCAGCTCGAGCACTTCGCGCGAGGCTTCGATGTCGAACGGCGCGACGGTCGCGCCGCGGTTGGGATCGCCGGTGACGTAGCCTTCGGCTTCAAGCAGCTTCAAGGCTTCGCGCACCGGAGTGATGCTGATCTTCAGGCGGTCGGCGATTTCTTGTTGCTTCAGGCGCGCGCCGCGCTCGATCCGGCCCGAGATGATGCCCTCGCGCAGGTAATCGGCGACCTGCGCCTCCTTGGTGCGAAAGCGCGCGGTCACCGGGACGACCCACTATCGCCGTTCGTGTCGAGCGAAGTCGAGACAGGTCCGCGCAACGTCTCTCGACTGCGCTCGAGACGAACGGAGGTTGGGACAGGGTGGGTGCGGCCCATCGCTCAGGCTTTCCTGTCGCGCACGGGTGCCCAGGGCGTGTCCTCGGGGCCGCCCTGATGGACGCCGCCGCCACCCAGCAACGCGGCGCGCTCTTCCTCGGGATAGCCAAGCGCTGCGAGCAACTCCGCTGAATGCTCGCCCAGTTCGGGTACGCCGCCGCCTTCGGGCGTTTCCAGCTGGCCGGGAAACTCCGGCACTTCGAAATGCAGCCCGCGATAGTCGAATTCACGCAGTTTGCCGGGCTGGCGCGCCTGCGGGATATCGAGCACGCGTTCGAGCGGCATCACCTCGTTGAAGCCAAGCTTGACCGCGCGCAGCCGGTCGCACGCCTCGTCGAAGGTCCACTTGCCAACGCCCGCGCGCACCGCCGCCTCGACATCTTCGCGCAGCTTCTTGCGCTGGCGCAGCGTTGCCATCTCCTCGTTGCCCGCCTCGGGCATTTCCAACGTTTCCGTAAGCTTGCGCCAGTGCGCGTCGGACATCACCAGCAGGTAAATCCAGCGCCCGTCGCTGGTCTCGTAAGCGCCGTAGCCGGGCATCGCGAACTCGCCGCCCGCTTCTTTCTCGGGGCGACCGAGCAGCTGGGTTTTCAATTGCACGCCCACCAGATCGCGCGCGGCAAGGTGCAGGCCGGTTTCGTAAAGCCCGATCTCGATCTGGCGCGCCTCGCGCGGCGGGGCGGGGTCAAGCATGGCCGCGAGCACCCGGATCACGGCGAAGGTGCCCGCGAACTGATCGTGGTAGGAGGGGCCAAGCCGGGTAGGGCGGCCATTGACGCGGTGGTCGTCCATCACCCCGGTCGCGGCTTCGGCAACCGGATTGGTGGCGAGGTCGTCCGCCTGCGGGCCGTGCGCGTATCCCTTGATGTGACAATGCACAATCTCGGGGTTGGCGGCGTCGCAATCCTCGAAGGTGACGCCCAATTTGCGCGATGCGGCGGGCGAGAGGTTATGGATCACCAAGTCTGCCGTCGCGGCCAGTTTGCGGAACACGTCTTTGCCGCCTTCGCTGGTGAGATCGAGGCAGAGCGCCTTCTTGCCGTGGCTGTAGGCGATCAGCGTTCCCGAGGGGCCGCCGCGTACCAGCGCACGGGTAGTATCGCCGGTGGGCGGCTCGATCTTGATGACTTCGGCCCCGAGATTGGCGAGGATATGCGTGGCAAACGGCGCGGCGACCATCGTGCCGAGTTCGATGACACGGCGTCCTTTCAGCGGCTGGTGGCTCATGTGCGTGCCTTCGGTCCTCAGTCCAGATAATGCATTATCTTGCTCGCTTGCACTGCCCGATAACCTCGTTTAGCCACCTTGGCTAGTGATTCGTGCAGAAATAATGCATCATTTTGGAGGATCGCATGAGCGAAGAGTTTTCCGACTGGATCGGCAAGAGCGAGCAGGCCAGCGACAGGATCGAGGCCGGACGCTGTAATGCGCTGATCGCCGCACTTGGCGCACCGCTGGTCCTCAAGGATGGTGATGCGATGCCGCTGCTGCATCACTGGCTGCACTTCTGGAATGTCCAGCCGCCCGAGGGGCTCGGCCCCGATGGCCATCCGGCGAAGGGCGGTTTCCTGCCGCCGGTGCCGCTGCCGCGCCGCATGTGGGCGGGCGGCCGCCTGAAGTTCGAGCAGCCGCTGCACATTGGCGAGACGGTCGAGAAGACCTCGACGATCCTTGGCGTGAAGGCCAAGGAGGGCAAGTCGGGCCGCCTTGTCTTCGTGACGGTCGAGCACCGGCTGGCGGGCGAGGGGGGACTTGCCATCGTCGAGGAACAGGATCTTGTTTACCGCGAGGCGGCGACTGCGCCGATCCCTGGCCCATCGGGTGAGGACACGGTGCCCGATTGCACCTGGCACCGCACGATCCATCCCGACGAGGTGCTGCTGTTCCGCTATTCGGCGCTGACGATGAACGGCCACCGCATCCATTACGACCTGCCCTATGCGAAGGGCGAGGAAGCCTACCCCGCGCTCGTCGTCCACGGCCCGTTGCAGGCGACCTGCCTTGCCGCGATGGCGCAGCGCGAACTGGGCGGCAGCCTCAGGACGTTCGATTTTCGCGGCATGTCGCCCGCCTTTGCGGGAACCACGCTCCACGTCTGCGGCGAGAAGACCGAGGAGGGCGCGAAGGTCTGGACCGTGCAGGCAGGCGCGACCTGCATGTCGGCGACTGCGACCTGACGCGACGATTCAGGGGCCGACGACCGCGAGTTCTGCATCGGCGTAGCTGCGCGAGAACAGCGCGCCGATGAGCGTGCACATGCCGGCAACGGCAAGCACCACGCCGACCCAGAGCGGATGGCCCGCCGCCACCAAAAGTTGCGCAGCCACCGGGACCGCTGCGCCGCCGATCAGCCCGCCGGTATTGAACGCAATGGACACGCCGGAATAGCGTACCGGCACCGGAAAGAGGTGCGACATCCACGCGCCCAGCGGGCCATTGGCAAGCCCCAGCGCCAGCATCAGCGCACAGAGCGTTGCGGTTGCGGTGACCATCCCGCCTTCAAGGCCCGGGCCGAACATCAGCCCGACGACGCCAATGAGCAGCGCACCGGCAATCAGTACCTTTTCGGGCGCAAACCTGTCCGACCAGATCCCGGCGACGATCATCCCGCCTGCATAAAAGAAGTTGGCGACAAGCTGGATGCCAAGGAAGGTATCGCGGGCATAGCCGAGCGGTCCGGTCGCATAGGCCAGCGCGAATACCGTCACGAGGTAGAATGTTGCAAAGGTGCCGATCACGCCCGCCGCACCGGCGAGCAGGCCGCCCCAGTGCTGTTTGAACAAGGGCACGAAGGGCACCTTGTGCGGCGTTTCCTTTTCCAGCGCGGTCTTGAATTCGGGCGTCTCGGAAATGTTGAGCCTGATCCACAGGCCAAGGATGACGAGCACCGAGCTCACGACGAACGGGACGCGCCAGCCCCAGGCCATGAATTGCGCGTCGGTGAGCGTGGAGGTCAGCAGCATGAAGATCGAGGTCGCGAAGAAAAACCCGATTGGTGTGCCCATCTGCATCACCGAAACAAACCGCGCGCGCCAGCCGGGTGGCGCATACTCCGCCGCAAGCAGGGCAGCCCCCGCCCATTCGCCGGCGAGGCCAAAACCCTGGATGAAACGCAAGGAGCAGAGCAGCAACGGTGCGATCCAGCCGATCATTGCATAGGTCGGCAGGAACGCGATCAGCAGCGTGGCGATACCCATTAGCAGCAGCGAGACGACCAGCGTGGCCTTGCGTCCGATACGATCACCATAGTGTCCGAAGACGACTGCACCGACCGGGCGCGCCACGAAGGCCAGCCCGAAGGTCGCCAGCGAAAGCAGCGTCTGCGCCGCTTCGGATTCGCTGGGGAAGAACAGCGGTCCGAACACCAGCGCGGCGGCGGTGCCGTAGATGAAAAAGTCGTAATACTCGACCGCCGTGCCCACCATCGACGCGATCAGCACGCGCGCGTTATCGCGAATTGGCTTCATCGATCCTCCCCTTCGGCTCGTTCCTTATCGCCGTGCGGGGCAAGTCTTCAAGTCCGCTTGTGCAGGACTGACAGCAAGCCAGCCATAGGCTACGGCCCGGTACGAACAGGCAGGCAAGCAGCAGGCAAGAGATGGCACAGGATCTTCATTCGCGCTTTGCGCAGAGTTTCGAGCGGTTTGCGGACCGCACGCTGGTCGAAAGCGAAGGTCGCGCCTGGACCTATGCCGGGATCGAGCACGAATCGGCGTGGCTGGGTGCGCAGCTTGCCGCGCTGGGGGTGATGCCGGGCGAGCGGGTGCTGGTACAGACCGACAAGAATGTCGAAACGCTGGTGCTCTATTTCGCGGTGATCCGCATCGGTGCGATCTACCTGCCGCTCAATATCGACTACACCGAAAGCGAGCTGGCCTATTTCGCGGGCGACGCCACGCCGGTTCTGGCGGTCTGCCGTGAGCAATCGGTGGCCTTGTTCGAGCGGATCGGGGGCGGGGCGACGGTGCGCACATTGGCGCAGCTTTGGGAGAGCCTGACCGAGGAGACCGCCGCGCCTGTCGCGCGCGAAGCCGACGACATCGCCGCGATCCTCTATACCTCGGGCACGACCGGCAAGCCCAAGGGGGCAATGCTGACCAACGCCAACCTGCGCTCGAACGGCGAGATGCTGATCGATTTCTGGGAGTTCACGAGCGACGACCGGCTGATCCACGCGTTGCCGATCTTTCATGTTCACGGCCTGTTTGTCGCGGTCCACTGCGTGCTCTTTTCGGGCGCGTCGATGGTCTTCCTGCCGAAATTCGAGTCCGGCGCGGTCATCGACCTGCTGCCTCAAAGCACTGTCCTGATGGGTGTGCCGACCTTCTATATCCGCTTGCTGGCCGATGACAGGTTCACGCAGGAAGCCTCTGGCAACATGCGGCTTTTCATCTCGGGGTCGGCGCCGCTCTCGGCGGACATCCACCGCGCGTTCGAGGGGCGCTGCGGGCACCGGGTGCTTGAGCGCTATGGCATGACAGAGACCGGGATGCTGACCTCGAACCCCTATCACGGCGAGCGCCGCGCCGGGTATGTCGGGCCGCCGCTGCCGGGCGTCGATCTGCGGATCGCCGATGCCGAAACGGGCGCGGTGCTGGAACAGGGCGAGGTTGGTATTGTCGAGGTGAAAGGCGCGAACGTCTTTGCCGGATACTGGCAGATGCCCGAAAAGACCGCGACCGAGTTCCGCGACGATGGCTATTTCATCACCGGCGACATGGGCTTCATCGACGCTGACGGGTACATCCAGCTTGTCGGGCGCGAGAAGGACCTGATTATCTCGGGCGGGCTCAACGTCTATCCGGCCGAGGTCGAAGCGTTGCTCGACGACCGCGCCGATGTTGCCGAAGCCGCCGTCATCGGGGTCCCGCATCCCGATTTCGGCGAAGCAGTGGTCGCGGTGGTGCAGCCTGCGGGGGCGTTCGATGCAGACGCGGTGCGCGAGGAACTGCGCCGCGATCTGGCCGCGTTCAAGGTGCCCAAGCAGGTGATTGCGGTCGACGAATTGCCGCGCAATACGATGGGCAAGATCCAGAAAAAGCTGCTCAGAGAGCAATATGCCGGGCTGTTCGCCTGACGCGCCTTAGCTGCAAGAAGCCCGTTCGTGTCGAGCGAAGTCGAGACACGTTGGCACTGACGTGTCTCGACTTCGCTCGACACGAACGGCTTAGGTTTCAATCAAAATTGACATCAGGCCAACGTCCCGCTTGGCCTTACTTCGACTTCGCGGCGTCCTTTTTCGCCTTGCCTTTCGTTTCCGCTTCTTCGTCAGCGGTCAGCTTCTCGATCTCGCTCTCGGTGGTGACGATAACGTCCTCACCCTTGGCGCCCTTGCCGATCGAGTATTTGTACACGGCGTAAACGGATGCACCGGCCACGGCCCAGCGAAGCAATTTCATTACGGTCCCCTCGGGGTTGCAAAGGTCAGTGCCGGGTTAAACGCGTGCCCGGCAATCGGGTTGCCACCTGCGATCCGGCCAGACCGGCACAGGCTGCATCGCCCACGCGATGCGATTAGGCGCAACCGCGCTGCTCCGCAAGCTCTCGCTTTTGCCAGATGGGCGTTTTTTTAGAGGATGAAATTGTTGGCGAGCAGCGTGTCGACGCCATCGAGGCGGATCGCGAAATCGCCGATTCCGTCGCCATCCTGGTCGCCCGAGACCAGCGCATAGCCGTCGAGCGCCTCGTAACGCAGTTCGCCCGCAGTCTGCGAGAATTCGTCGCTGCCGATGAAGGCGAAGGCATTGTCGCTGCCGCCGGAAATGGCATCGACGAGGCTCAGATCGATGCGGTCGCCCTCGTTCGCCGAGAAATCGAAAATCCGGTCGGCGTCCATCCCGGTCAGCCCGGCGAAATCGCCATCGTCGAACAGGAAGCGGTCCGCGCCCGTGCCGCCGGTCAGTTCGTCGCGTCCCAGGCCACCGTGAAGGACATCGTTGCCTGCACCGCCGAAGAGCTCGTCGCTGGACCCGTCGAGAGCGAAGGCGCCGGTGGTGGTGGTCGAAGGGCTTTCCGTGGAATCGCCATCGTCGAAGGCAGGTTGCGGCTCTGGCTCGACCTCTGGTTCCGGTTCTGGTTCGGGGAGCCGAGAATTGAGGATGTTGAGGAAGCCGGACCACCCATCGAGCGGACCAGCTGCGATCCGGGCGATTTCGGGCTGTGCATCGTGATCGTGATGATGTGCTTCCAGCGAGGCGCTTCCCGGATTTGCGGCTGCGCCAACGGTGAGGCCGACCGGCCATGCCGGGGCGACGGTAGGCGTGCTGGCTGGCGCTTCGTCTGCAACATCGGGCATCGGCGCGCTTTGCTGCGGCGCAGTCGCACTCGGCACGAAGATCTGCGCATCGCCATGCAGCACATCGTCGCCTGCACCGCCGATGAGCGTATCCATTCCGGCCAGCCCGACGATGCGGTCCTTACCCGCGCCGCCATCGAGCACATTGTCGAGATCGTTGCCGGTGATTTCGTCGTCACCCGCGCCGGACCGGGCATTCTCGATCCATGTGTTGATCGCAATGCCGAGGTTGTCGTTGAAGGTATAAAGGTTGGTGCGGCCATTGATCTGGTCGGAGATAAAATCGCGATGCTGCGGGAACAGCGCGCTCCAGTAAGCAATCTGGTCGGCGGCGTTGGCGATGCCGATGCTCGAATAGGCGCCGGGGCGAAGGTCGATCACATTGTCGAGCGTGAAATGCGCCAGGTCGATCGTGTCGTTGCCGCCCGCGTCGTAGATCGCCTGCAGGCCGGGGGCGAATTCCTCGAAGCGATAGACGGTGTCGCCTGCCCGCGTCGTCGGATCGGCTCCATAGATCGACTGGATCGCGGCAATGTCGAGCACCATCGGCGTGATCGGGTTCACCGAGGAGCGATAAGAGAAGAATCCGTCCGATTCCTGCTGGAAAAAGACATAGCGCTCGTCGGGCGCGGTGTAGCTCAGGACGCTGTAGCGGCGGGTTTCGAGCTCATCGGGCGCGCTGCGGCCTTCGAACGAGTGCTTCAGGCCGAAGACGTGGCCCGCCTCATGCAGCATCGCGTAAAAATCGAAGCCACCATCGGACCAGTCCCAGGGTCCGTATTGCTCGTTGAACCAGATGTCCGCGCGCGTCTCCGAGCGGCCCGAGGGGTAATAGGCGTAGGCCGAGTTGTCCTCGCTCATCGTCGTGATGGCGATCCGCAACTGGCCGCGAGAGAAAGCATTGTCCTGAACTTGCACCAGATCAGGTGCGATCAGCTCGTCCCAGAGTTCGATGGCACGCACGAACGCCGCGCCCATCGCTGCGTCGGGCAGCGCGAAACCCGGCTCGCTCGTCTCGTCGCCGGGGTAATAGCTGGGCCAGAGGCTGGCGGCATTGGGGATCGAATAGGTGTAATCACCGGGCAGCAGCCGATTGCCCGAATCGAGCCAGGCTGAAATCTGGGATTGCGAATAGGATATACGCAACGAACTGCCCTCTCATCGGGGAGCGGGGCGGCTGCAGGTCTTTTCGATGCCTTGCGGGGCGGCGATGCTGGCCTGCTAGCCCACGGTTTCCCTTGGTTAGCGAAAGGTAAATTAACCCACGCTTGCTTTGGTTCCGAGTCGGATTCGTACGGATGCGGCGGGCCGAGCGGCTTTGTCCGCTTTCGGGAAATGCTCCGCGAAAGTGTTAACGCAGCCAATTGTGGAAAAGTCGAGCAATGCCGAAGGGTTGCGGGAATTAACCGCAAGCCTGAACTACGATTGCTAACGTTAAACCGGAGCAGGGTGGGACTGACGATTTTTCGGTTGTTACGCCTGTTGAGCCGAGAAACGGGTCGCTGCGGCGATGCGATTCGACTCGCATTCGGACGCGGATGTCGCCGAGTCGCGGTCGCGGTTCAGCCGAACAGCCGCCTGAGCCAGTCGACCAGCCTTTGCCAGATCGAACGTTTGGTGGCCGTCTCACCAGCCGCGACTGGCGCCACGCCGCAAGCCGCCTCGATCCGCGCTTTCAATTCCTCGGCAAAGCCTTTTGCGAACTTCGGCAGGACCGGGCCGCCCATCGCTTCCCACATCGGCGCCATCGGGCCGGAGCCGTTGACCTGCACCGCCAGCTCCACATCCGTCGCGTCCGGGCTGTTCGCGGCGGCGCGATAGGTGCCACTGCCGGTCACCGGATCGCCTTTTAGCGCGAAGGTGAAGTCCACCGCTTCAGGACCGGCCCAGCGGTCGACGGTTACGTTGACCGTCACCGTGCGCACCATCGCGCCGACGCCGATCTTGAGAACCCAGGTCGAATTATCCTCGTCATGGATTTCGCAAGACTGGTAGCCGGGCATGATCTCGGCCCAGCGTTCGACGTCCTTGGCGTAGGCCCAGGTATCGCCGATGGCGGCGTTGACGGTGACGGTTTGTGTGGTTTCGATCATTGCATGGCCGCAACGGCAGAATCGAGACTGGAGCTGGGATTGCCCGCCGCATGGCGCGCGGCAAGCCAGCCATAGGTCATCCCGCGCGCGTTGGAGATGCCCGACTGCATGACCGCGCCGGTCTCCATCCGCGCCGCCGAATTGCCCGCCGCATAGAGGCCGGGGATCGGCTGCTCGTCCCAGCCGACGACATTGGCGTTGCGGTCGATCTTGAGGCCCGCTGCCGGAATGCCGGTTGCGCCCATCCGCCGCATCTCGACCGCATAGAATGGCGGTTTGACCAGCGGGCCGAGGTTCGGGTTGGGCTTGAACTCCTTGTCGCCCGTCATCCACGCACCCCAGGGCTGTTCGCCGCGATGGAAGTCGGGATCGACGCCCTTTTCGGAGTTCTCGTTAAAGCGCGCCACCGTGGCGAGCAGGCCGTCTTTGTCGATACCGCTCTTGTCGGCCAGCTCTTCAAGGCTGTCCGCGACGACGCCGAACCCTTCAGGCCAGTCCTGCCCCGGCATGATCGAGACGAAGGCGTATTTCTCGCGCGCCTGGCTGTCGATCACCACCCAGAAGGGGAAGTTGGGGTGCGTCTGCTTCGCGCCGTCGAACACGTCGGTCTGGTAATAGAAATCGCGGTAGAAGCCCTCGTTGCCGAACCTTTGCCCCGCGCGGTTGACGCAGATGTGATGCGGCAGGCCGATGATCGGCATGCACGAGCGCCAGACCGGCTGGCCCTCATCGGTTTCCTCGCCGGGCACGGTAAAGCCCGCCATCGAGATTTCGGGAACGCGCGCGACCTTTGCCCCGAACGGCCCGGCAAGGCGAATGTTCGCGCCATCGATCGAGGTGAAGAGCATCGAGCCGGGATCTAGCTGGTTGCCGAGGTTCTTTTCGAGGTTCTTGTTGCGCTCGTAGGACGAGACCGCGACCACGACGCCCTTGCGGGCCTTGATAAAGATGTCCTTGCCATCTTTCTGCGCGCGAACGCCGACGATGCGAGTCCCGTCGCCGAAGAGTTCCTCGGCGCTGGTTTCGGTTTCGAGCGCAATGCCCCGGTCAATCGCGGCCTTGACGAAATAGGCGGCGAGGCCCGATCCGGCGCAGCGCTGGTCGTTGGTCATGCGCTCGGCCATCAGCTCGAAGTCCCACTTGAGCATCGCGGCCAGCCCGCCTGCATCGGCGATGTCCTGCGTCGTCAGGCCATAGGGCACCTGCGGCGAGAGACGCGTCTTTTCCGCCCATTCGCCGAGCGAGGGGCCATCGAAAGGCTCAACTTCGAGCAGCCGACCTTCGGTGACCGAATCGTTGGTGAGGCCGTAATAGTAATCCGGGCAGCCCCGGATCGCGAACATCCTGAGGCCTGCTTTCTCCTCGAAATACTTGAGTGCCTCACGCGCGTGGACGGTGAGGTTGAGGATCGCGGCGTCCTCGCCGTAGCCCATCGACAGGCGCTGGAGATAGCGAAAGCCGGACTCCGCCGAATCCTCGATGCCCAGTTCGGCGGCATGGTGGTTGCCCGCGATCCAGACCTGCCCTTGCGAAAGCGCGGTGACGCCGCCGACCTGCGGCGATTTTTCCAGCACCAGCGTTTCCAGCCCTTCGTCGTGCGCGGTGATCGCGGCCGACAGTCCGCCGATGCCCGAGCCGATTGCAATCAGGTCGGTCTCGATATCCCAGTGATCAGGTTGATTGTTGATCAGCGCCATGTCCTGCTCCCGCCCTTCGCGAATCCCCGTCGATGCGGGGCCTACTGCGGTGCTAAATTATCACCCTGATCGTTTCAATAGATTATTTCATGGCGCTCGCATGCAATTTTAAGCACCTGTGTCGTTCCATATAGCGATCGAATGCAACCACAGTTGCGGTTTGCGCACTGGAACCCAACCCGTTCCTGCCCATTAGTGTCATGTGAGGTCACGCGCGTTTCACAAAACGCCGATATCTCATAGGCCTCCGCCACCGCGACCCGATCGCGGGCACCGATCTATTAACGCCGACCAGACTGGAAAGAGTACCATGACCATTTCGCTTATGCCGCTGCCCTATGACAAGGATGCGCTTGCTCCGCACATTTCCGCCGAAACGCTCGAAACGCATCACGGCGCGCATCACAACGGTTATGTCACCAAGGTCAACGACGCGATCGAAGGCACCGACATGGCCGATGCCGATCTCGAAACGATCGTCGCCAAGTCCTCGGGCGGACTGTTCAACTCGGCCGCTCAGACCTGGAACCACGGCTTTTACTGGCACTCGCTCTCGCCCGAAGGCGGCAACCCGAGCGAAAGCCTTGCCGCCGCGATCGATCGCGATTTCGGCTCGATGGACGACCTCATGGCCAAGCTGAAGGACGAGGCCGTCGGTCACTTTGCATCCGGCTGGGCATGGCTGGTCGTCGATGGCGACACGCTCAAGGTGATCTCGACGCACGACGCCGAAACCGCGATCACGCAGGACGGCGTCAACCCGCTGCTGACGATCGACGTCTGGGAACATGCCTATTACATCGACGTGAAGAACAAGCGCCCGGACTATGTCGGCGCGGTGCTCGACAATCTCATCAACTGGAAGTTCGCTTCGGAAAACTTCGAGCGTGGCACGCCCTGGACCTATCCGGCCTGATCGCAGGCTAGCTCGTACCGGCTGCTGCGGGGTCTTCCTCCAGCAGCCGGGCCAGCTCGGTCCTTGCCCGCGAGACGCGGCTTTTCATCGTTCCCACCGCGCAGCCGCCGATTTCGGCGGCTTCTTCGTATGAGAACCCGCCCGCACCGACCAGCAGCACCGCCTCGCGCCGCTCGGGCGAAAGTTTTTGCAGCGCCGCCTGCATGTCGGACAGGTGCAGATGGCCTTCCTGGTCGGCTTCCATCACCAGCAGCCGCTCGGCGGTTTCGTCCTTGAGCTCTGTCTGCCGCTTCGATTTGCGGATCTCGCTGAGATAATGGTTGCGCAGGATCGCGAAGGTCCAGGCGCGGATGTTGGTGCCCGGCGTGTAGCGGTCGCGCGCAGTCCATGCCTTGACCGTGGTTTCCTGCACCAGATCGTCGGCATAGTCGGGCCGCCCGCAAAGCCCGCGCGCAAAGGCGCGCAGGTGCGGCAGCACTTCGAGCAGTTCCTTCTTGAAGCTGTCGGTTGCGTCGGGCGCCGTGTCAGTCGCCACCGTCGCTGTCCTTGTCGAGCTTCTTGAGGAGATCCTCGAAACTGTCGGGCAGCGGCTCGTCGACCACGGAATCGTATAGCTTGCGCAGGCCATCGGCCCAGCCGGGCTCGTGCTTGCCGCCATCGTTGGCGGGTTTGCGGCCGGGTGCCGAATTGCCATTGGGTGATCCCGGCCTGGACACAACGCATTCCTCTTTCCGAACGATCGGTCGCAGGGCTGCGTCCGTTTCCGTAGTCTTTCAGGAACCCTCGTTTGCGAATTTGGTTCCGTTGTTTCAAGAGGAAAGCGGCAGCGGGCGCGAGATATCTCGCTGGCGCGCTGGCCAGGACGGGGATTACGGCGAATGGATCAGACGATTCTTGCCAGGGTTGAGAAGCAGGCGAGCTTCCACAAGTACCCGCGTGGCTGGCCGATCCTGCTGTTCGTGCTCGTGGCCATAGTCGGCGCGATCAGCGTTGCGACAGTCGAGAGGGCCGATGCGCAGCGGCGCGAACTGGAACTCGATCGCAATCTTACCGAGGTCGCCTCGGTGCTGCAGCGGCGCATCCTTGAAAACAAGGCGATCCTCAAGGCCGGGGCGACATTGTTCCAGCAGGAGCCAACCGTCACCGAAAAGGCGTTCCGCGAATTTGCCGAGGACATTCAGGCGAGCGGCGATCTTTACGGGTCGTTCGGGTTGGGGTGGGCTCCGCTTGTGCCGGTGTCCCGCCTGGCCAGATATGAACTTGAGACCAACGGCGGCGGGAAGACCGATTTCCTCGTCCGGCCAAGACCCGCGCCGGGGCAGGAGGTCGTGACCCCGGTAATGCACCTCGTGCCGCTATCCGCCGCCAACCGCCGCGCCATCGGCTTTGACATGTACTCCGAAGAAGTGCGCCGCGCGGCAATCGACGAGGCAGTGCGCGATGGCGTGCCGATCGCCACCGGCAAGGTGGAACTGGTGCAGACCAGCAACGAGCCGGGCACGCCGGGCTTCCTGATGTATATGCCGGTGCGCTCGGCGCGCGGGGCCGGGCAGGTCAAAGGCTTTATCTATTCGCCGTTCAGTGCCGATACGTTCCTCAATTCGGCATCGGCGCTGGTGCAGGACCGGTCGATCGAGGTCGAGCTTTACGACAGCGAGGTGGCTCCCGAAAACCTGCTCGCGCGGCGTCGCTTGCCGGGCAATAACGGCCAGTCGCTCCAGCGGCGGATCGAGGTCGCGGGGCGAACATGGATCGTGACCGCCAGCCAGAAGCAATCGAATGCGCTGTCGACGATGGGCTGGCTCACGGCGATCTTTGCCGCGATCACCTCGCTGCTGGTGCTTGCCATCGGCCAGTTGGTAACGCGGCGCGCGGTTGCCGACCGCAACATGGTGGAATTTCTCTCCAGTCAGGCCTCGATCCGCGATTCGCTGACGCGCGAGCTGAACCACCGGGTCAAGAACACGCTTGCCAATGTGCTGTCCATCGCCTCGCTGACGCGCTCGCGATCAAACGACATCGACGAGTTTCACGAAAGCCTGACTGCGCGGATCAGGGCGCTTTCGGCCACGCATGATCTGCTGTCCCAGTCCGACTGGCGCAGTGCCCCGCTTGGCGAGGTCGTGCGCAGCGAGCTTGCGCCATACATGAAAGGCGGGGAGGGGCATGTCACCCTGTCAGGCCCCGAAATCCAGCTTGCCCCCAACGATGCGATGTCGCTTGGTCTTGCGATCCATGAACTTGCGACGAATGCGGCCAAGTATGGCGCGCTCACTACGGCCAATGGCAGCATCGCGGTCGAATGGGACATTGCGGATGAAGGCGTCGCCGTCATTCACTGGCGCGAGGCGGGCGGGCCGCCGGTCTCCGAGCCGACCAGCCGGGGCTTTGGCCGCGACCTGATCGAGAAGGTTGTCGCCCACGAACTCGGTTCGCAGGTCAATCTCGAATTCAAGCCCACAGGGGTCGAGTGCACGCTCCATGTGCCGGTGCGCAAGGCCGCCGAATTTGCGCTTCGCAACCGGGGCGGCGCGGCCGAAGCCGGCTGAGCCGCTCAGCCGAGCGGACGGCTCGATCCGAAGAACAGCGCCTGGCTGATCGCGGCGCGCACCGTATTCTCGCTGAACGGCTTGGTCACGAGATAGGTCGGCTCGGGCCGCTCACCTGTCAGCAGGCGCTCGGGATAGGCGGTGATGAAAATCACCGGCACATCGCCCAGTTTGAGCAGGTCCTCGACCGCATCAATCCCCGAGCTGCCGTCGGCCAGCTGGATATCGGCCAGCACGAGGCCGGCTGGTGCTTCGCGGAATTTCTCGACCGCCTGGCTATGCGTCGCTGCGGTTCCCGTGACGCTGTGGCCCAGTTCGGTCACCAGCGTTTCGAGCTGCATCGAGATCAGCGGCTCGTCTTCGATGATGAGCACATTGGTGGAATTTTCGCCCTCGATCTCGGCAACCGCCTGCGTGACCAGCGCATCGACTTCTGCGCCATCGAGACCGAGAATCCTGGCCGCATCGTCGTTGCTGAATTCTTCGACTGTCGTCAGTAGCAGCGCCTGCCGGTGGGCCGGGGCAATTGCAGCAAGCCGCTCTTGCGCGGCGACTTCGTGTCCGCCTCGCGGCGTGACCGGCGCTTCGGCATCGACATGGCCGCTCGCCCAGATGCGGGTGAAGGCGGAATAGAGGGCAGGGCGGCTCTCGGCGATTTCGTGCCGCAGGTCATCGTTCGACAGTGCCGCTTCAAGCGTCGCGCGGACGTAAGCGTCCCCCGACGCCTGCGATCCCGTCAGGGCGCGCGCATAACGACGCAAATATGGCAGTTGAGCGCCAATCTTTTCGGAAACCGACATCTACACTCCATTCCCTATGGGAGGCCCAGCCAGATTCGCTGGCTCTCCAGCATGGCTTCTATCGCCTGTCGAAACAGAGTGCCATGCATGCTTCTGTGCAATTTGTAACACTCCTGCACGCGGCTTCAATCCACTAGTGAACACAAGGTTGCGAAAAAAAGTTTGGCAGGGGTGGGAACCAATCCGGCGGGCAGGTGTTTATGCTGCATCACCACTGGCCCTCCCACCCCCCCCGCAACCGGTGGTGATCCGATCCCGAGGCCCTCGCTCCGATCAAGGTGCGGGGGCCTTTTGCATCGTTGGGTCAATCCATTTCCCGTCCGGAATAGACGGTCCTGCCCTTTGGTGCAGCCGCGTGCGGGAACCAATCGGACACGAGCACGTTCCCGCTTCATCAGATGAAAACAGGAGACATCCTTATGCCGGCACAGGCCGCAGAGCAGACAGCAGACGATGAGAAACCGATCGAGACGCTGAGCGACCGCGAATTTCGCGATATGCTCGCCGATGTCGCGTCTCACCTTCGCGCTTTCGCACGCGGCCTCTGCGGCAACCCCGACCGGGCCGACGATCTCGCGCAGGAAGCGATGATGCGGGCCTGGGCGGCGCGCGATCGCTTTGCCGCCGGCACCAATTTCAAGGCCTGGACCTTCACGATCCTGCGCAACCATTTCTACAGCGAAGCGCGCCGCGCCCGTTTCCACGGCGAATATGACGAAGTCGCCGCCGAGCGCATCCTTTGCGCCCCGGCTTCGCAGGAAAGCGCCATCGAACTGCGCGACCTGCTCCGCGCGCTCGATGCCATTCCCGACAATTACCGCGAGGCGCTGATCCTCGCGACCGCGGGTAACCTCTCTTACGAGGAAATCGCCGAGATCTGCGGCATCGCGCTGGGCACGGTGAAGAGCCGGATCTGCCGCGCGCGCAACATGCTGAGCCAAGTCCTCGAATCCGGCCAGCTGCCCGATCACCGGCACAATTTCGTACTCGCGGGCGATTCTATCGAAGCCTTCTTTGCGGAACTTTCTCGCGTTGCGAACGGGATCTCGGAAGATGCACTCGCCGCTTAACAGGCCGCACGGCGAAGGCCGTACAGGCAAGAAGGTCCTGATAGTAGAAGACGAATTCCTCGTATCCATGCAGATCGAGGATATCCTGATCGACAATGGCTACGAAGTCGTCGGCACGGTTGCCGACATGGCCTCGCTCTCGCAGATCACCGTCCCGCCCGATGTGGCGCTGGTCGATCTCAACCTGCGCGATGGCCCCACCGGACCGCAGATCGCGGAAATGCTCTCGGCGCAGTTCGGGACGCGGGTTGTCTATGTCACCGCCAATCCCTGCCAGATCGAAACCCCCGCGCCGACCGCGATCGGCATCCTGCCGAAACCATTTTCGCGCGATTCGATTACCGCTGCGATCACCTATGCGGTCGAAGGCGGCGAGCAGCGACCGCATGACCTGCTGCCGTTCGCCTGAAACAAAGCATTGCTCGCAAAGGGATGAGCGTTGAGCGAGACCGTTCTCACCGTCCTGCAATATTATGGCGCGGCTGCCGCAACGGTGGCCGCGCTTATCATTTCGCTGCACATCAGCGCGCGCTGGACCGGCTATGCCTTCGTCATATTCGTCACCAGTTCGCTGGCGCTGATCGCCTGGGGGTTCCTCAACGACGACGGGCGCGGGATCGGAGTGCAGAACGCGATCCTGCTCGTGATCAATTGCATCGGTGTCTATCGCTACCTGATCGCAAAAAAGGACGACGCAGCCGAATAGGAAAGCCCCCGATGTCATGGCGGCATCGGGGGCTCTTGCGTCTCACGTCAGGTGCGGCTGTCAGGATGCGCCTTCGGCGGTTTCCTTGCGCGCCTTTTCCAGCTCTTCGCCTTCCGGGCCGTCGAGCGCCTTGGCGGCTTCGCGCGCCTTGCCTTCGACGTCGCCGTTCCTGGCGAACTCGTGCTGTGCCTTCTGATACTGTTCGGCACCTTCGTAGCTGCCTTCGCCCTTGCGTTCGGTCATGTCGTGCTCCTTTGTTTGAACCTACATTTTAGAAACGCAGGAAACCGCCGGAGGTTGCCGCTTTATCGGGTGAATCGAACGGTTCAACGAGAGAGCGAAGCGGCCGGAATCCGCGCCGCCACGATGACGCCGGCCTCGCGCCATTCGTACTCGACCTCGCCGCCGAGCTGGCGCGCAATGCTGAGGTCGACGAGGCTCGCGCCAAAGCCTTGCCGGACCGATGGCGTGACCGGGGGGCCGCCGGTTTCGCTCCAGACGAGCGTGGCGGGATCGCCGTCGGTTATGGAGATCTCCACCCTGCCTTCCGGTACGGAAAGTGCGCCATACTTTGCCGCATTGGTGGCAAGCTCGTGGAAATAGAGCGCCAGCGCGGTCGCCGAGCGGTCGTCGATCGCGGGATCGTCGCCGGTAATGCAAATGCGCTCCCCGGCGCTGTCCTGATAGGGTGAAAGCAATGCGCGCAGCATACCGTGCATCGTCGACCCGCGATCGCGGCTGACCAGGCCCGCCGTGCCCGAACGGACGAAATCGTGCGCGCGGCCAAGCGCGAGAATGCGATCCTGTAGCTCCGTCGCTGCCTCGGCGATTTCGGGACGATTGCGGCGCGTGATCGAAATCAGCCCGCCGATCACCGCGAAGATATTCTTGATGCGGTGGTTGAGTTCGCGCGAGAGCAGATGCAGCTGCTGCTGGCTGTCTTTCTGCTCCTCAATGTCGGTACAGGTCCCGATCCAGCGCTGGACTGCGCCATCCGGACCCTTGATCGGCAACCCGCGCGCGAGGAACCAGCGGTAGGTGCCATCCGCTGCGCGAACACGATATTCGGCCTGATAGGGCGTGCTGCTCGCCACCGCTTCCAGCCAGACCTCCTGCGTGTGCGGGACATCGTCGGGGTGCAGCCGTTCAAGCCACTTCGCCCCGTAGGACGCCTCGGGCGAAAGGCCGGTGTAATCGATCCAGCGCTGGTTGAAGTAGTCGGCCTGGCCCTCGCTATCAGTGGACCAGACGAGCGGAGGCAGGGCATCGGCAAGAACGTCGAACTGCTGCTTCAGCTCCTCGATCCGGTTCCGGGCAAGCCGGTCGAGCACCACCCTGCGGTTCGCGCCATGCGCTTGCTCCATAATTGCCATGGCCGCATGCGCGAGCGTTTCGAGGTCGGCCAGTTGTCCGCTGCTGAGCCCTGCGCGCGGGACGAAATCGATGACGCAAAAACTCCCGAGCGGAACCCCGTCGGGAGTTTTCAGAGGGTATCCGGCGTAAAAGCGGATTTCCGGGTCGTCGGTTACCAGCGGATTGCTGGCAAAGCGCGGATCGTCGCGCGCATCGGGCACCACCATGCATCGATCGAGCAGCATGGCGTGGGCGCAGAACGACTGGTCGCGCGGCGTTTCTTCAAAGGTGCTGCCGTACCTGCCGACAAAACATTGCCGGTCGGCTTCGACGAGGCTGACGAAACCAACCGGGGCATCGCACAGACGAGCAGCCAGACTGGCGAACCGGTCCAGCTGCTCGGTAAGTGCTCGGCTTTCGGCAATGTACTCGCTGGCGAGATCGTCGCGCGTCAGGGATGGACGCTGCCATTCGGCAAGTATCTTTTCCATAGAGCGCCTTTACCGCGATCGCGCCTCGCAGCAAGCCGAATGGGCGACCGCGTCAGACTGCTCCGGTCGCATATTCGCCGACGTCCTTGGGTTCGATCGGGCGCCCGGTCATCAGCTTGAACTTGCCAGCGAGCGTGGGATCGACCGTCCAGACTTCGGCATCGGCGATGTCGAAGCGCAGCATCATCACATTCGGGTCTTCGCGGCCATCGGGAAACCATGCAGCAGCGTGCTTGTTCCAGTGCTTGTCCCACACGGCCTTGTCGGTTTCCTCGACGATGGTGCCGGAAAGGCAGGCGAAGACTTCGTGAGTCCTCGCCGACCATCTGTCCCATCGCCTTGCCGCCGGGAGCAATGCGGTTGTCGCGGGTGGTGAAGAACCAGATTGCGTGCTCGGCATCGCGGTCGAGCTGCGCGGTCATCGGCTCGGAATGCCCCGGCGCGCCATCCAGTTTCATCATGATGAAGGGGCTTTCGGCGAAGGCCTTCCAGAAAGTTTCCTGTACGTGCTTGTCCATTTTCTATCTCCAGTGCGGCGGCGCTGGCCGGATCGGGCCGCGCGGCGCCTGATTGTCGGGTTGTCTGTTCAACGTGCGGGCGAGGGCGGTTGTTCCCTGCCCGGTGCGATCATTCGCGCTCGTCGCCGGGGCCTTGCTCGGCCGCCATTTCCAGCTCGCGCGGCTTGGCTTCCTCGAAGGTTTCGGCGGCTTCCTTTTCTGCCTTCGCGTCGAGGCCCTTGTCGGCTTCGGGGAACATCTCTTCCTCTTCCTCCTCGATATGGTGGAGGTAGCGGTGGCGCATCTCCTTGAACTTCTGCAGCCAGGCGGGCGAGCTCATTTCGGTCTCGACCAGTTCGGCAAGGAAGTCGTCGATTTCCTTGTGCTCGGCGACCGAGTGACGCGCCTCGTCGCGCAGGTCTGGCCTGGCCAGCATCGTTGCGTAGAGCGACTCTTCCTCTGCCGCCGCGTGCGCCTGAAGCTCCTTGCGAAGCTCTTCGAACTGCGTGCGGCGTTCCTCGCTATCGCCAGAGGTTTCGCCGAGCTTCTCCAGCATCTCGCGATGCCGGTCGTGATCCTTCTTGAGGTCTTCGAAGATGCGTGCGTCGGTCATGGGGGTGTCTCCTTTCAATTGCCCCCACAACGGCTCGCCGGGACCAACTGTTCCCAACCTCGCGCTTCCCGAAAGGTCAGGCGCGCCATTCGACCTTGCGGAACAATCGCGTTGCCGCGTCGTTTCGCGATCATGGGTACAGCCACGTTACTGGAAAGAGACACAACGATGGTCGAAGGCAGCAATCTTCTCGATGCGCTGCGCGAAGACGAACGCGCGATGATCGAACCACACCTTAAGGAGTGCCGGTTCGACAACGGAGCAATCCTCTACGATCCCGGCGATGAGGTGGAATTCTGCTATTTCCCGCGACACAGCGCGGTCGGCTCGTACTTTGTCATGCTCGAGTCCGGCGTCTCGGTCGAGACGGTGATGGTGGGGCGGGAGGGTGCGCTGGGCGGCATCGTCAGCAATGGCAACCTGCCCTCCTACGCGCGCGCCTGCGTGATGCACGAAGGCAGCTTCTATCGCATCCCGGTCGCCACGCTCGAAGAGATCAAGCAAAGGTCGGAATCAGTCCGCCACCTTTTCTCGCGCTATGCCGACTGCCTGATGGCGCAGGTTTTCCAGTCCATCGCCTGCAATGCCATTCATGCAATCGAACAGCGCGCTGCCAAGTGGCTGACCGCCGCGGTCGAGCGGACCGGCAATGCGGACATCACGATGACGCAGGAGCAACTCGCCTCGATGATGGGGATCGGGCGGTCCTATGCCAGCCGCGTGGTCCAACGTTTCAAGCGCGACGGGCTGGTCAAGACCCGGCGGGGCGGGATCGAGGTGCTTGACCATGACGGGCTGCTCGCGCGCTCCTGCACCTGCAACGAGTTGGTCCGCGAGCATTTCGGCAATGTGCTCGACGGCGTTTATCCCGACTGATCGCGCCGACGATCCGGCGTTCCGCCGCCTTCCAACCTGTCGCGTTTACCGCTAACTATCTGCCCAACCGGTCGCGCGCCGACGCGCGCAGTCCCGCGATGGAGAGAGCAGATGAACAAGCCAGAGAAGATCGTTCCCGGCAACATCACCGCCGAGGAAATGGATCAGGAACGACTGGTAACCTACGGCAACGAGGCGTTCCTTTCGCGTGAGTATCTGGAGGCGGAGAAAGAGCACCTCTGGCCGAAGATATGGCAGATGGTCGAACGGATCGAGGACATGCCCAACCCGGGCGACTGGATGACCTACAACGTCGCCGACGAATCGATCATCGTGCTGCGCAAGGACGACGGCTCTTTCAAGGCATTCCACAACGTCTGCCCGCATCGCGGTCGCCAGCTTGTCTCGGTGCCCGATATGCTGCCGGGTCAGGTGCACGACGTGCGCGGCAACAACCGCAAGAACTTCGTCTGTGGTTTCCACGGCTGGACCTTCGATCTTGATGGGAACAACACCTATATCCTCGACCCGCAGGACTGGGACAATCGCCTGACGCCGGAGATGACCTGCCTGTCGGAAATCAAGGTCGATACCTGGGGCGGCTATATCTACATTAACATGGACCCCGACTGCGTTTCGCTGAAGGAATGGATGGGCCGCGCGGGCGAGATCCTCGATCACTTCGATCTGGCGGGGATGCGTTACAAGTGGCGGCAATGGGCGATCTATCCGTGCAACTGGAAAACCGCGATCGAGGCCTTTCTTGAGCCTTACCACGTCGCGGGAACGCATACGCAATTGCTCGCCTATGGCGATTACTACGCATTGTCGAAGCAGTACGGCCTGCACTCGGTTTCAAGCTACGACACGCGCGACGCCAAGTTCCAGATGAGCGAATCCGCAGGGACCACACGCGCGGGGAAGGGCGACGATGCGCGTGTTTCGACCTACGAGCTGATCCGCGAGAATTACGAGACGGTGAATTATTCGGCTTCGACCGAAACGCTGGTCAATGCAGCCAGCCGCCTCGTCGACGAGATGCCCGAGGACGCGACGCCAGCCGAGATCATCGCCCACTGGCTCAAGTCCGCCAAGGCGGACGATGCCGCGCGCGGGGTGATCTGGCCCGAGGTGCCGCCCGAGATCAAGCAGGAATCGGGCCTCGCCTGGGGCCTCTGGCCGAACCAGAACATCCTCCACGGCGAGACCTTCGCGCTCTGCTATCGCGTGCGTCCCTATGGCGACGATCCCAACAAGTGCGTGTTCGAGAGCTACGCTCTCGAACGCTTTCCCGAGGGTGAGGAGCCGGAGACAGAGTGGGTCTATGCCGAGCCGAACGCAGACAACTGGGGATCGGTGCTGGAGCAGGATTTCTCGAACATGGAATTCGTGCAGAAAGGCATGAAATCCAGCGGTTTCCGTGGCGCTCTGCCCAATCCGCATCAGGAGCAGAAGGTCATCAACCTGCACCGCAATCTGGCGAACTGGCTCGAAGGCCGGGGCGCGCCGAAGCGGTTGTTCGATAATTAAGGTTTAACACTCTCCGTTCGTCTCGAGCGAAGTCGAGAGAGGTGCGATTTGCGCTATCCCAGCGTGTCTCGACTGCGCTCGACACGAACGGGTATGGGTGAGGTTAGAACCACGCCCGCAAGCCGACCAGCACCGCGAAGCCATCCGGGTCGCCGCCATCGGCGCGGATGATGTCCGCCGTTCGCCCCAGAGCCGCCTCGTATCCGACGCCGACATAAGGCGCGAATTCGCGTGCGATTTCGTAGCGCAGCCGCAGGCCCGTCTCGATCTTGGTGACGCCCGAACCGAGGCCCAGTTCGGGCACGTCCTGTGCCGATAGGGCCACCTCTGCACGCGGTTGCAGGATCAGGCGCTGGGTGATGTGCTGGTCGTACTCGGCTTCCAGCCGCGCGGTCAGGTCGCCCTTTTCGGAAAGGAACGCGGCGGCATCGATTTCGAACATGTAGGGCGCGAGGCCCTGTATGCCCAGCACGGCATGTGCGCGGCCTTTCGGTTCGAAGGTGTAGCGAAGGCCGCCCTGAAGGTCGAAGAATGGCGCAATCGCGTGGCTCCAGAGCGCCTGAACTTCGGCGGATTCGATCGCGCCGCCGAACTCTCCTTCGCCTTCGGTCTTGAACCAGAGCTTGTCGATGTCGCCGCCGTACCAGCCCTGCGCGTCCCACAGATACGCGTCCTCGCCCGCGCGCACGCGCGCTTCGAGGCGTTCGAACATCACCGTGCCGGTGGTCATCGCTCCGTTCTCTCGGCGTACCTGTTCGCGAGCCGGGGCCATAGCCGCTTCGCCCCAGATCGCGTCGGCGGCATGGCGCGGCCCGGTGAGCGCGCGTGGCGGCGGGGTTTCGTCCGTCGCAGGCATGGCATTGCCCATCGCCGCGTGATCCATTTGCGAGTGGTCCATCTTTGAATGGTCCACCGTCTCGGCAGCGGGTTCGTCATGGCCCATTGCGGAGTGGTCCATCTGCGAGTGATCGACAGGCTCTTCGACCGGCGCATCGCCATGCCCCATCGCCGAATGATCCTGCGCGGCGGCATGCGTGGCGAGGAGCGCGCATGTGGCAGCGCTCAACAGGAGAGCAGCGCGCCTCATGCCGGCATCGGCCTGACGGTCACGACCTGCATCATCCCGGCGTGCATGTGGTAGAGCAGGTGGCAGTGAAACGCCCAGTCGCCCGGCTCGTTGGCGGTCAGGTCGAATGTCGCCTTGCTGCCCGGCTGCACGACCACCGTATGCTTGAGCGGCTGGTGCGCCGCGTCCGCGCCGTTGACCAGCTCGAAGAAATGACCGTGCAGATGGATGGGGTGCGCCATCATCGTGTCGTTGACCAGCGTCACGCGCACCCGCTCGTCAAAACCGAACCGGATCGGATCGTCGGTGACGGCGGAGAACTTCTTGCCGTCGAACGACCACATGTAGCGTTCCATGTTGCCGGTCAGGTGGATCTGCATCTGCCGTTCGGGCGGGCGCAACGGGTTGGGGCGTTTGGCCGCAAGGTCCGTGTAGCGCAGCACGCGGTGCGTGACCCTGTCGAGGCCAAGGCCGGGAAAGTCCATGCGGTCCACCGGCATCGGCGAGACCATATCGACGCCCGGGCCTGCCTTCACGTCGGGCGGCAGCGTCGAGGTGTCGCGCATCGAATGGTCCATCGCGCCGTGGTCCATACCGTCCATCGCGCCCATGCCCATGTCGGCCATCGTCAGCGTCGGCACTTCGCGCAGCGGCGGCACCAGCGCGCGCTGGCCCGGCTGCGAGGTGAGGGTAGCAACGCCCATGCCCGAGCGGTCCATTGCCTCGGCCACGATGGTATGCGCGCCAGCGCCGGGCGCGATCGCGAGATCGTAAGTCTCGGCGACGCCGATTTGCAATTCATCGACCTCGACAGGGCGCACGTCCTGCCCGTCGGCCTGGATCACCGTGAGCGGCAGGCCGGGAATGCGCAGGTTGAAGAAGGTCATCGCCGAACCGTTGATAACGCGCAGCCGCACGCGCTCTCTGGGCTGGAAGGCGAACTCGAGGTCGTCGGCGGGGCCGTGGCCGTTGATGAGGTAGGTATAGGTCGATCCGGTGACATCGGAAATGTCGCGCGGGTTCATCCGCATCGCGCCCCAGATGCGGCGCTCGCTGCCCGGCATATCGCCGTCGGTCGCGGTCTGCATCTGGCGGTTGAAGTAATGCTCGCCAACCTTGAGCTTGCGCATGATCGCGTGTGGATGGAGCGGCGTGAACTCGCTCAGCAACAGTACAATCTCGCGGTCGTAGGCCGGGTCGGGGCCATCGGCGGGATCGACGATCAGCGGGCCGTAATGCCCCGCCTGTTCCTGCAAGCCCGAGTGGCTGTGCCACCAGTAGGTGCCGGTCTGGCGCAGCGGGAATTCATAGGTGAAGGTCTCGTGCGGCCTGATGCCGGGAAAGCTGACGCCCGGCACGCCGTCGAACTGGAACGGCAGCAGCAGCCCGTGCCAGTGGATCGAGCTGTCTTCGCCCAAATGGTTGGTGACGTGCAGCCGGACGTCCTGCCCCTCGCGCAGGCGGATCAGCGGGCCGGGGACCGAGCCGTTGACCGCATAGGCATGGCCCGCGCGCGCGCCGGTCCGGAATGTTGCGTTGCCAATCGCAAGGCGGATGTCTTCGCCCGTCAGGGTGCCGAAACCGCGCGCGGCTTCGGTTGTATGCGCGCCGCTGGCCCATGCCGGGGTCGGCAGAGCCATCGCGCCGCCCAGCGAAGCGAGGCTGGTCAGCAGGGCTCGGCGATCCGTGGTTATCGGCATGCAGGCCAGATAGGCATCACGCAACTGTTTCGCAACAAGGCCCGATGGGCAGTCAGCGCGGCTGGCGGAAATCGAAGGTGACGTCCGTCAGCCTGCCCGGATAGGCCGCGCCCGCCTTCGCGCCGGGCATGACGGGCGAGCCGAAGTCGTTGCCAAGATCGAAGTTCTCGTAAGCGAAGACGTTGCGCATATAGTCGCCGGGGATCGAAGCGGAGGCAAGGTCGCGGCCATCGGCAGCAATCCGGACGGTGCGCGCACCGCTCTTGTCGGGCGAGGACATCGTCAGTTCGATCTGGTGCGTCCCGGCTGGCAAGGCCACGTCCGCCGCAACCATGCGCGCCTCCGCCGCCATGTCGCGCAGGGCAAGAACCGGCTTGCCCGCGTCGAGGTAGAGCGAGAGCCCGCCAAGCCTGCCGCCCGCAGCGAAGACCGGGCCGGAAGCGCCGCCCTCGGGCACTTCGACCGTTGCCGTCATCGTAAAGCCCATCGCCGCGACCGGCGGAGCCTGCGGGCCGCGAATGTGGCTGACCGGTCCGCCATAACGCCAGACACCGCCGCGCGCCGCAAAGGTCTCGCGCGACTCTTTCACCGTATAGGCCAGCCCTTCCGAGATATTGCCGATGGGATTGACGTGAAAGCGCTCGGCCTGCGCCTCGAACTCGGCTGCCATCGCCGCAACGCGGTCGGGATATTTCGCTGCCAGATCAGTCGACTGGTCGAGGTCTTTCGAAAGATCGTAAAGTTCCCAGGGCGCGGTGATCGGGCGGCTGGTCGTCATGTCCCAGGGTTCGAGCCGGTGGCGCGTTACGATGGTCCAGCCGTCCTGCCAGAAGCCTTTGTTGCCGAACATCTCGAAGTATTGCGCACCCTTGCGCGTCGGGGCCTTGGGCGCGGCGAAGCTGTAGGCAAAGCTCGTGCCTTCCATCGGCTGCTGCGCCACGTTGTTGACCCGCTCGGCGAGCGGCACGCCGACCAGATCCATGATCGTCGGCGTAACGTCGCTGACATGCATGAACTGCCGCCGCGTTTCGCCGCGCGCTTCGATCCCTTTGGGCCAGGAAATCACGAAGGGCACGCGCGAGCCGCCCTCGAATGTCGCGTGCTTGAAATAGCGCAGCGGGGTGTTGCCCGCGACGGTCCAGCCGATCGAATAGTGCGGGTAGGTGAGGGGGCCGCCCCAGTCCTCGTACTTGGCTTGGTTCTCCTCCAGCGTCGCCGCGCGCATCCGCCCGAGGAACGACTCGGTGTAAATGCCATGCGTGTTGCCCTCGGCGCTCGCGCCGTTGTCCGAGGTGACGATGACGACGGTATTCTCAAGCTCGCCGCGCGCTTCGAGAGCATCGAGGATGCGCCCGAACTGCTCGTCGGCATGGCTAAGCGCAGCGGCGAAGACCTCCATCTGCCGGTTGTAGAGTTTCCGCTGCTCTGCCGAGAGCGTGTCCCATGCCAGCATCTGTTCGGGGCGCGGGGCAAGCTCGGCATCCTTTGGCACGATCCCGGCGCGCTTCTGGCGGGCGAGGATCTGCTCGCGCGCCTTGTCCCAGCCCATGTCGAAACGGCCCTTGTAATGCTCGATCCAGCGCTTGGGCGCATGATGCGGCGCATGTGCAGTGCCGGTCGCCCAGTACATCAGGAACGGTCGCGAAGGCGTGATCGCGCGGCGCTGGTCGATCAGCGCGATGGCTTCGTCGGCCATGTCCGCCTCGAAATGGTAATCCTCGCGCGCGGGCGGCGCGACGGGCTTGCGGTCGCGCACCAGTGTCGGTTCCCAGAGGTTGGTGTCGGCGGCGAGGAAGCCGTAGAACCGCTCGAAGCCCTGACCCGATGGCCACTGGTTGAACGGGCCGGCTGGGGAAAGCTGCTCGTCGGGGATGTGATCCCACTTGCCCAATGCCCAGGTCGCATAGCCTGCCTGCCCGAGGTTATCGGCGATGGTCCCGGCGGACGGCGGGATATGCCCGGTATAGCCGCGCACCGGTCGCGCCACCGCGACGTGCCCGCCGATGTTCACCGAATGCGGCATCCGCCCGGAAAGGAACGCTGCGCGCGCTGCCGAACAGACCGGCGCAGTGTGGTAATTGGTATAGCGCAGCCCCATCGCCGCGACCCGGTCGATATTGGGCGTCTCGATCAGCCCGCCGAACGGCCCCAGCTGCGCAAAGCCGACATCGTCGAGCATCCAGACCAGCACATTGGGTTTTTGCTCCTGCTGCTGAGCAGGGGTGGTCTCTGCCGACAGACTGGCAGGTACGCCCGCCAGCGGCACCATGCAGGCCAGCGCCAGCGCGGAGGCTATCGGGCGGCGGGTCATGCTGCGCCTCCCGGATGGCCGGCAATGGTTGTCGCCTCGACGCGTAGGCGTGTCAGCCGCGAGGAGAGGATGCGCCACTCGCCGCCGCGCTCAGTGTAGGTCTCATGATAATGGCCGAAGCCGTGGAGGTAATGATGCCCCGATTCCAGCGGTGCGCCGGGGCTGCGATAGAGCCGGTCCTCCATCGCCCAGATCACCTTTGCCTCGCTGTCGGAGACGAACTCGATGATCGGCATGTGTCCGTGGTGCACCGAAACCTGATCGCCGACCGATGCGGAGACCCACTCGATCACCCTGTCGAGCGGCTCCACCACCATCTCCGCTTCGGGTACTTCCAGCCTGCCCTCCGGCCACCAGACCTTCTCGCGCCAGATCGCCCAGTCGCGATGGTCAAGGCCATAGAAGTACCAAGCCTTCGCCTGTCTGATCGCCTCGCTGGCGACAAGCCGTTTGATTGCGTCCATCGCCTTGCTCTCCCTCGGCGGTGAACGTCTATCGGATCGGGCTTTTGGTCAAGCCGGGTCTAGCGGGTCAGCGTCACAGGCGCGCGCGCGACAAAGGGCAGGGAGCCCAGAGGCTTGCTTGCTTCGGTGCTCCCGCGAAAATCGAGATAGCCGGTCGCCGAATTTGCCGAGGTGAATTTCAGCAGCAGGGTCATCGTCATGTCGCCCACTTTGACCGGCTTGCCCTTGGGACAAAAATACTCCCGCCTGTTTTTCAGATCGTCGTCCGAACTACCGTCCGGCGTTGGATCGATCTCGAAATACTCGCCCTTTGCGCCGTAATAGAATTTGAAATCCTTGTTCATGCTGCCCGGCTTGTAGGACTGGACCTGCGTCACGCCGTGCTGGTTCCGGCACCGCATCATACTGGCGGTCCCGAAGTTCATGATTATCAGCTCGGTATCGTCGCCCGGGTCGACCAGATTGTAAGTCATCGCGCCGACAATCGTCGGCATCGATTCCCAGCCGCACGCGCCGCGTTCGGGAAATATTTCCTGTTTCTCTTTTGGCGTAAGCCGGAAATCCACGATTTTCGCGAAATCGTCGGGCACCGGGATCATCGCCATGCGCTGACCGTCGTGCTTCATGTAGGCAATGGTGCTGCGCGGGTCGATTTCCAGCTTGATCGCCTGGGGCTTGTGCGCGGGCAACGGGAAGGGAACGATTGCGCCGACGCCAGACCCGGCGCCCTGCTTGAAGGTCCAGCTGCCGCCGATGGATTTGAACAGGTCAAACTGTGAAGCGTCACACGGTGCCGTGTCCTGCGCCTGCGCCAGTGCTGGCGAAGCGGCGGCAAATATCCCGAGTGCCAGGATTGCTGCGATGGTCCGTGGAAATCCATTCATGGCTCGATGCCCCTTGTGCTCGTTACGCTCCCCAAAATACCGGTGCAAAGCCGATTGGTTGCCCGATCTGTGCAAACTAGCACGCTTCGTGCTTTAGCTGAAATAAAGTACTGCGCCTTGGCCTGTTGCGGATCGAAACGGCTTGCTTCGCGCGCGAATGAGCCTAAATGCGCGGCCCATGCACAAGATCCAACCTCTCAAGCAGACGCGGCTTGGCAAGGCCAGCGTTCCGCTGCTGATCGCCGGCTGGCTGTCGTTCTTTGCCGTCGGCGGTTACTTCGCCTTCAGCCACAAGTCCGACCCGCCGCATCTTACGGTGAAGCAGCACGAGCTTGTCGCAGACATGGAGAACGATGGCCTTGGCAAGCAGCGCCGCGAAGCGCTCGAAGAAGCGACGCGACACTATGTCGATGCGCACCCCGAGGCCGATGCCGCGATGCGCGAGGGCAAGGCGTTTGCGCCGGTCGAATTCATCAACGAGGAACTGGCGACCAAGGGCGCACATTGGCGCGTGCGCAAGATCGACGGCCTCAAAGCGCAGATCTACGAAGTGAGCTGAGCCGGGGCGCTCACTCTTCGGGCTCGATAATCACCGCTGATTGCATCTCGGTGTGAACCGCGCAGCCAGCGCGGATCGCGCGGCTTACCGCTTCACGCACCGCCTCGCGGCACGGCCTGCGCATGCGCGCGATGGGCGGCGTCAGCGACCGGCTGATCGCCTCGTCGTCCAGCGACAGGATCGTCAGTTGCAATGGCACGGCGATCTTGTGGATCGACGCGGCGCGCAGCACGGCTGCGGCAATCGTTCCTGACCCGGCGATAACCGCGGTCGGCGGCGGGCTGATCTCCAGCAAGAGCAGCGCGGCATCGAGCGCAGAGGCAAAGCTCTCCTCGCAGTCCGCGATCAGTGAAACGCCCACATCGAGGCCAAGCTCCGCGAGCGCCGCTTCGTAGCCTGCCTCGCGCTCACCACATGGATCGTAACCCGGGATCAGGCCAATGCGCCGGTGCCCGCGCTCGGCCAGCCAGCGCACCGCATCGCGCGCGGCTTCGCGCTCGGGCAAGGCGAGCCAGTCGGGATCGTCGGCGGGCAGGGCATTGGTGCCGAGCCGCAGGCAGGCACAGCCATGTTCCCAGGCGAGCCCCGCAAGCCGGTCGTCGGCACTGAGCGGCGGGGTGAGGATCACCGCTGCCGGGCGCAACGTCTCAAGAAACTCGCCAAAGCTTTTGAGAAGCGTGCGCGGATTGTCATCCAGCGGGCGCAGGCAAAGCGAATGCGCGGTGGCCTTGAGCGCGTCGCCTGCACCTGCCTCTGCCTCGCGGACCAGCGGGGTGACGTCGCCCGAATAGACCAGCGCCACCAGCGGATTGCGCCGCGTGGTCGCCGCGCGCGGCAGGCGCTGCGGAGCAAAGCCGGTTTCGGCCATCGCATGGCGCACGCGCGCGTGAATGTCGTCACTCACCAGCGGCGAATGCGCGACCACGCGGGCGACGGTCTGCTCGGAAACCTCGGCAAGCCGGGCAATTTCGCTGATCGTGGCGGTCATGGAACAGAGGGTGAATCAAGTCCGCCGCGCTGTCCATCCGGAGGAATACTTAGAAGTTTGCAACCTCAAGCCTGCTTCAGCGCTGCACCAATCTCCGCGAAATCCTCGCGCAGGCGCGTGACCGCCTTGCCGTCGAACGAAATCGCGCAATCGAGCAGGGTGCGGCGCGCGCCTTCGTAGAAGTGCCGCAGCGAGGCGACGACATCGCCTTCGCCGCTCACGCCCAGTTGCAACGCGGTGATGGCGGAGATCGCCTGCGTCAGCGCGCGGCTCTTGCCAAGGTTGTCGGCAGCACCGGCGGCCCGCATCGCGCGGTCCAGTGCGCCGAGCAGTTCCTCGTAGCACAGGCCGACGAGGTGGCGGCCATCGGCGCCCTGCACGCGGGCGTCGAATTCGATCTTGCGATAGGCTTCGCGCGGGTCGGCGGTGGCGATCATGGTCAGTCCTTCGCGTTCCAGGCGGCGATCTGGTTCTGCAGGAACGAAAGCGTCGCCTGCGATGCGCCGATGCGGCTTTCCGAGACAGCAAAGCGGGCGACGAGCCGTGCGCGGACGTCTTCCTGCTTCTCGGCGAGTTCCGCCTGATCCTCGCCAATCTCGCGCAGTTCGTTGGTGTAGCGGTTGATCGAGCCGGTCAGCGATCCGGGATCGCCCGGCGTGCTGGCGGCGCGCGAGATGCCGTCGATGGTGGCATAGATGCCGTAAAGGCCGGTGGTGAACATCTCCGCCGCACCTTCGGGATCGCGCGCCAGAGTTTCGGAAAGGCGTTTTGTATCGAGCTCGAAGGTGCCGTCGCGCCCGGTCTTGAGGCCAAGGTCGGCCATCGTGCGCGGCGCGGTTTCGGCAGCGGTGGGCATGATGACGGTGCCCGCCAGCGCGCCGAACGAGCTGCGCAGGCGGCGCGCGCCGGAATCGCGGGCCAGTTCGCCGGTCTGCGCGTCGGTCGCCTCGCGCAGCACCGAGGCGATCTCGTTGAGCGCCGTGGTCAGGTCGCGCATCGCGCCTCCGATGGCATCGCTGGGATCGGCGAAGGTGACGGTAGTCGGCGCGCCGGTATTGGTCGCGGCCAGCTCCAGCTTCACGCCGGGAATGGCATCGACGACGGTGTTGCTGGCTGAGGACATCTCCAGTCCGTCGACCTCGAACAGCGCATCGACGGCGGTGGTGAGCAGCGTGCCATTGGCCGAACCGGGCGACCAGGCGAGATTGGCAAGGCCGGGTTCGCCCGCGTCTTCGGTGGCTTCGAGGATGAATCCCGAGTTTGCGCCTTGCTCTCCCTTAAGAACAAGCTGCGCGCCATCGACGGTCTGCGCGACATAGGCGGTGACGCCCGAATCCGCGCCGTTGATCGCGGCGGCGACATCGGCAAGCGTCGCGCCCGGCGCAATCGTGATGTCGACGGCGGTGCTTGCGGTGTCTTCGGTGAAGCTGCCGCCCGCGACCGTGCCGAAGCGCAGCGTGAGCGTGCCCGCGCCGGTGGGATCGGTGGCGGCGGTGTAGGGCGCGCTGGCCAATGTCTGGCTGGACGCCAGTTGGGTGACTTCCAGCGAATAGGAGCCGGTCGGCTGGCGCGTGCCCGAAAGCGAGGCTTGCGCCACCGCGCCATTGGCGACGCGCGGCTGCGGCGAAAGATCACCCACGCGGATGCGCTCGCCGAGCGAGGTCGAGAGGCTGAGCAGCATGCCCTTGAGGTCGGACGCAGCGGAAATGCGCGCTTCGAGCGTTTCGGACTTGGCCGAGAGCCGGTCTATCCGTCCCGCAAACTGCGCGGCGGCAAGGTCCGAAGCCAGCGCAGCCATGTCGATCCCGCTGCCGGCGCCAAGCGCGGCGACAAGGCCCTGCGTGGCCGAACGGGTGGTGCTTGTGGTTTCCATGACCTTGAGAACGGCTCCGGTGCGCGGGGTTTAAGGCACCTGCGCCGGGCGGCCCTCGGCGTCGAAACGCATCGCCAGTGGCACCTCGATATCGGGCCGCTCGCGGGCCTCGCCGCGCTGAAGCGCAAGGACGAAGGCGAGCACGGCGGCGACCGCCATGTACAGCTCCTCGCGGATCACCTGCCGCTCGCGCGTGGTGAAATAGACCGAGCGGGCGAGCGCGGGATATTCGAGCATCGGCACGCCCAGTTCGGCGGCAAGTTCGCGGATCGCCAGCGCCTTTTCGCCGCGCCCCTTGGCAACGACGATGGGGGCTGCGCCTTTCAGCGGATCGTAGGCCATCGCCACCGAGAAATGCGTCGGGTTGGTGATGACGAACTGCGCCTCGCGCATCGCCGGGGCCAGCGCGCCCATCGCCAGCTTGCGCTGGCGGTCGCGGATCGCGGCCTTGCGTTCGGGCGATCCGTCGGTCTCCTTGTGTTCGTCGCGCATTTCCTGATGCGTCATCTTGAGCCGCTTCATCTGGCGCAGCCACTGCACCGGCACATCGACAAATGCGATCACGAACAGGCCCGCGGTCAGCACGAAGAGCAGCGTCACCAGCGATTGCCAGGCGAACGAAAGCTGCGCCGAAAGGTTGCCGCCACCGACACCCGCGAGCGCCTCCACGCGGTTCCACCCCCATGCGACCGCTAGCCCGCCGAGCAGGATGACCTTGAGAATACCCTTGCCCATCTCGATCAGGCCGTTGGGGCCGAACATGCGTTTCAGACCCGAAAGCGGATTGATCCGCGATCCCTTGAACGCGAGGTTGGCGGGCACCCAGCGGCCCGAGCCGAAGCCGAGTTGCGAGACAAGCGATGCGCCAAGTACCGCCAGCCCGAGCAAGAGCACCGGCGGCAGCACTGCGATCAGGACGGGGAGCATGAGCTTTGCCGGGGCGAAATCGTCGATGGCCTGCCGGTCCCACTGGAACGAGGCGCGCAAACTGTTAGCCAGTGCCTCAAGCAGCCACGGCCCCGCACCCAGCAGCCAGACCGCGCCGACCAGAATCGCCGCTGCCGTCGCCAGCTCTTTCGAGCGCAGGACGTCGCCCTTCTTGGCCGCATCCTGTTTGCGCTTTGCGGTTGGCGCAAATTGCTTTTCGCCTTGCGGTTGCTCGCTCATCGCACCAGCAGCTCCCCTGACGTGTCGATCGCCAGTTCAGTGAGGTCGACAAAGCGGTCGGTGAAGAGCGGGGCGGCGAGGAGCAGCGCGGCAATCCCGGCAAGCACGCCCGCAGGCAGGCCTAGCGCGAAGAGGTTAAGCGAGGGGGCGGAGCGGCTGAGCACGCCGGTGACCAGCTGCACCAGCAGCAGAATCAGCGTGACCGGCAGCGCGATGGCAACGGCGGTGGCAAACATCGTTCCGGCAAAGGCGGCGATGGTCTCGATCCGCTCAGGCCCGAGCCATGTCTCGCCCGGCGGGAATGCCCGGTAGGACTCGACGACGATTGCGAACCAGTGGAGGTGCGCGTCCAGCGCGAGGAAGATCAGCGTCAGCACGACGGTGAAATACTGGCCCAGCGCGGGCGACTGCACGCCATTGTTGGGATCGACCGCCGTCGCCATCGAAATGCCCATCGACCCGCCGATCACTTCGGCGGCCAGTACCGGCGCGGCGAAGGCGATTTGCAGCACGAAGCCGAGCGACAGCCCGATCAGCACTTCGCCCGCGAGCACGACCATCCCTTCGACCGAAAGCAGTGCAGGGGGCGGTTGCACAGCCGGAGACCATGCGCAGACCAGCACGGCAATCGCCCCGGTGGCGATCACGCGCACCTGCGGTGGCACCGAGCCTGCGCCGAACAGCGGGGCAGCGACCATCGCCGCGCCGATCCGCGTCATCACGAAAAGCAGCCGCCAGAATTCGGCTTCGAGCGCGCCGAACCCGAAATCGAGCGCTATCACCGCGAAACGCTCGCGATCTGTGCGAAAATGTCCCGCGTGAAATCGCCAACCAGCGCCATCATCGAGGCTCCGAAGATCACCAGCACCAGCGCGGTGATCGCCAGCTTGGGGACGAAGGTCAGCGTCTGTTCGTTGACCGAAGTCGCCGCCTGAATGATGCCGACGGCAAGGCCCACCGCGAGTGAGGCGAGCAGCACCGGGGCGGCGACCAGCGCGGTGATCCAGAGCATCCGGTCTGCCAGCGCGAGCAGGGAAAGCGCGTCATCCATTCTGTGTTCTCCGTTCGCCTCGAGCGAAGTCGAGAGGCGTTGGCGCGGGCGTGTCTCGACTGCGCTCGACACGAACGGGGATGGTGCAAGGGGGCATCACCCGAAACTCGCGGCCAGAGAGCCCATCAACAGTGCCCACCCGTCGACTAGAACGAAGAGCAAGAGCTTGAAAGGCAAGGAAACTATCATCGGGCTCATCATCATCATGCCAAGGCTCATCAGCACCGATGAGACGACAAGGTCGATGACGAGGAAGGGCAGGAACAGCATGAAGCCGATCTGGAATGCGGTCTTGAGTTCGCTGGTGACAAAGGCGGGCAGCAGGATTGAGAAGGGCACCTCGGCCTTGCTCTCGAACTTGCCGGTGCCCGCCATCTCGGCGAACATTGCGAGGTCGGTCTCGCGCGTCTGGCGGATCATGAACTTGCGAAACTCGTTGCCGCCCGCCTCGATCGCCTGCTCGGCATTGATCGCGCCTTCGGCATAAGGCGCAATCGCGCGTGCGTTCACCTGTTCGAGCGTCGGCCCCATGATGAACAGCGAGAGGAACAGCGATAGCCCGATCAGCACCTGATTGGGCGGCGACTGCTGCAGCCCCAGCGCTTGGCGCAGGATCGCAAGCACGATCAGGATGCGCGTGAAACTCGTCATCATCAGGATCAGGCTGGGCAGGATCGTCAGCAGACCCATGACCAGCAGCAGCTGGAGCGAAAGGCTCAGCCCCGTACCCTCGCTGCCGCCGAGCGAGGAAAACGCGCGGTCAAGTGCGCCGGGTACGGCGGCCTGTGCGTGGGCGGCGGCGGGGAGGAGGAGCAACATCAGACAAAATGCGACCAAAAGCCCCCTCCTTTTTAAAGGAGGGGGTTGGGGGTGGTTGCGACGCGCCAGCGTCGATGTCGCCAGCACCACCCCGTTGCGACTAGGCAGCAAGCTGCCAAGTCTCGCTGCCCCTCCTCTGAAGAGGAGGGGGTTCTGTCGAGCAAAACCCGTCACGCCCCATCTCCCGCACGCCCGCGCGCCGGAGCCTCGGCCAGTCTTGTCAGCCCGTTGCGCGAGGCTGAGACCAGAATCTCCCGCCCGTGAAACTCAAGCACTGCCAGCTTCAGCGTCGGCGAGAGCATCGTTGTTTCGACGATCCGCACCGCCTTTTCACCCTGCGGGCCCATCGTGCGTTCCTGCACCTTGCGCGCCAGTCTCAGGCAGCCCCAGGCGACCAGCGCGATCAGCGGCAGTAGGACCAGCAGCTTGACGATATACCAGAGCATCAGGCGGCCCCTCCTTCGCCCGGTGCCATCGCGGCGATTGCGTCGGAGCCGGTCGCGGCGGGCATCGGCGGCATTGCAGGCGCTTCGGCCCCGGCGATCTCGACGATGCGCAGCCCGAAGCGGTCACCCTGCGCCACGACTTCGCCGCGCGCGATCAGCTTGCCGTTGACCATCACGTCGAGCAGTTCGTCGGTCAGCCGGTCGAGCGTCACGACCGAGCCGGTGGAAAGCGCCATCGCATCGCGCAGGGTCATGTCGGTCTGGCCGAGTTCGACGGAGACGCGGACCTCGATGTCCTTGAGGAAGTCCAGTCCGGTGGGTTGAAAACTCATGGGGTCGGCCTTTCGTCAGAATGCCTGGGTGATCTGGAGCGCCACGCGCTCGTCGACTTCGCCGACGGTGCCATGCGCGATGACGCGCCCGCGCACCGAGAGCGGCACGTTGCGGGCGATGGAAACGGGCAGCACGTCGCCGGGCTTGAGCGCGGAGAGCCGCGAAACGCCCATGCGCATGTTTACGAGTGTCGCGCGCAAGGGGAGTGGCGCGTCCATGCAGACGGCCTCGCAGGTTGCCGGTGCGCCGGTCGGGCCGCTGTCGCTCGGCGAAGGGGCGGGCGCATCGAGCAGCGCGGCGACGGTCTCGGGCGTGAGGGCGAAAGCGAACGACAGCTCTCCCTCGTCCTCAAGCTCGGCAGTGACGTCGAGCAGGAGCATGGCCGTGTCTTTGGCCAGACCCGAAGCACGCGCCGGATCGGCATGGCGCGCGGCTACCTGCACCTCGGCTATTTCAAGCGCGTTGGCGAGCGTTTCGACCAGCACCGGCTCGATCCGCGCCAGGAACAGCTCGGCGGAAAGCGGGAAGGCATCGGGCATCGGATCCGGCGCCTCGCCCTTGCCGCCGAACGCGCGGTCGAGCAGGCCGAAGACGGTTTCCGCATCGACGAAGGCGAGGACCGGCTGGCTCGCTTTCGCGCCCGCCTTGAGTGCCCAGCACATGCGCGGCTCGCCCACCGATGCCGCGATCTCTTCCAGCGAAGCAGGACGCGGCGCGGCGATGGTGACGCGCGGTTTGATCGCGCCCAGCCGCGCCAGCGCGCGCGCCAGCGGGTCGGCCAGCTTCGGGGCGAACTGCGCGAGCAGGTCCGCCGGGTCCACCTCGGGACGGCGACTGGCGAGAAGCTCTTCGCAATGCGCGGCAACCGCGCGCTCGGCTACAAAGGAGTGTTCGGGCTTCATCGGCCTTACTGGACGATCAGCGAGCGGAAATAGACCGCGTCGACGCCGCCGAAGCCTTCTTCCTCGGTCAGCACTTCGTTGATCGCCTTGGCGAGGCGTTCCTGCAGCAGTTCCTTGCCCTCGACGGTGGAAAGCTGTTCCTCGGGCGTTGATGCCAGCACCGTGAGGATCGCGGACCGCACCGCGAGTTCGTGCTTCTTCAGCCAGATCAGGACGCGCCCGTCACGCTTCGTCGAGGCGGCAAGGCTGACCTGCACCAGCGCGTCGGAGTTCTTCAGGTTCGAGGTGAAGTCGTCGGAAAAGCTGTAATAGACCGTGCGGTACTTGCTGCCGCCTTCGCCGAAGACGTCCGCGCCGCCTTCCTCGCCCTTCTTGTCCGAGGCCGGGGCGTAAGGGTCTTCCTCGCCCTTGATGATGAGCTTGGGCTTGTTGTCTTCCTTTTCGTGTCCGGCGCTGCCGATGATCCCGGCCTGCATCATACCGAATGCGCCGCCGCCGCCCGCCGCGATGAGCACGCCGCCCACCAGCAGTTTGACGAGCATGCCCTTGCCCTTTTTCTTTGTCGGTTTGTCGTCAGCTTCGGCTTTGTCGCTGGCCATGGTCTGTCTCCTTCAAGCTCTTTGCCGGATCGCGTCAGGCGAAGATGCCGGTGTCGCGGTTGGTTTCGGGTTTGGTGGTTTCGGCCTGGTCGTTGCTGGCCGGTGAGCGGCGCGGATCGGCCTGTTCGCCGCGCTGAAGGGCGCGGTTGGACGGGCTGTCGCTGTTGGCGTTGGCTTGGGTTTGGCTTTGCGCTTGCGGCTGGCCGTCGTGGCGTTGCGGCGCGGGCTGGTTCTGCTCGGAGCTGCCGCCGTTATTCGCCATCGCCGCAGCCGCAGCGGCCTGTACGGCGGGCGCGAAGTCGGGATCGGCGCTGGCCATCGTCACCGAAAGGTTCGCCTGCTCGCTGCGGAACTGGAGGTTGACCGTGCCGAACTCGGCATGACGGATCGCGGTGCGCACCGTCTGCGGCGCAGCATCCTCGCGCGCCTGTGCGAGGCGGTCGACCAGCGTGGTGAAGTCGAGCGGCGCGTCGGCGCTGGCTTTGGCGGCAGCATGCGCGGTGGGCAGCGCGGTCGCGGTGGTCAGGCTGCGCGGCTCGCTGGCGATAGCTTCAGGGCGCGGCGCGGGATCGGCGGTGACCGCCGGGTCGATAGTGCGCGCGGTTTCGAGGGCGGCGCGGACGCGGGTGGGTCGCTCAGCGGGTGCGGCCTCGGTGCTGGCGGCGGGGCGCGGCTCGCTGGTTGGTTTATCCGTTGCCTGTGCGATTTCGGGCGCAGTTCGCGCGGGCAGTTCGACCGGCGCAGGGGACGCTGCGCCGTGCTGAGCCGCAACGGCGGCCTGCGTGGGCGCGGATCTGGGCTTGGCGCGCTCGGGCTTTGCAAGCGCCTTCGCCACAACGTGCTGGGCTTCAAGCGCGAGCGAGAGGCGCAGCGGCTCATGCGGTCTCGCTTGCGGACGCTCGGCAGACGAGGGTTCGGGAGCAGGGGGCAGCTGCTGGCCTTCAACAGCATTGCGCAGCTGCGGCAGTTGCTGCGCGTCGAGCTTGGCAGCAACGGCCTCGTTCGTCTTGCTTGTGAGTGTCGGGGTAACCGTGAGAGCGGTTACTGCGGTCTCGGTCTGCGATGGCACAACGATGCGCGTGGCAGGCGCTTTCGGCGAAGCCTCTGCCTCCGGGGCAGCCTTGATGGGCGCAGGGGTCGTCCTGTCGTTCGCCTCAGGAAGCACGGGCAAGACCGGTTTGCCAGTCTGTGCCCGCTGCACCGCAATCGGCTGCGTCGGGCTTGGTTCAACCGCAACTGGAGCGACCGTAATCGTGGCGGGTTGGCGTGGTTCAGGCGCCCCCTTCGAAGCCTTGGGCAGCGCTGCTTCCCCCTCCGCCTCGGCAACCGGCAAGACGACCGGCAAGATCTTGCCGGGTGCGGCAAATTCTGCCGTCTCGCTTGCCGCTTCGCTGGCCTCGGTAATCTCAAGTCCCTCGGGCAATTCGATCGCGCTCAGACCTTCGGGCACCTGCGCGGCATCGGAGAAAAGCTCGAAAAATGACGCGAAACCGTCGATTTTCGGAGCGCCTTCGATGGCCGGGCGCAGGCCGTCGGCGGGCGAAGAGCCGGGAAGCGAAAGGAATTGCAGCATTACGGGTTCGGTCCTTGCGGTTCGCGTTGGTGCGTTCACGAAGGTCTATTCAACATCCGTGCCAAACCCGCGCCGGGCGGCGAGGGCGGTCCCGGCTTCGCGGCGCTGTTCGGCGCGTTCGAGGCGGCGGGCGGCGTCGGATACGACTGCGCGGCGGCGTTCGGCGGCGGCAAGGTCTGACTGGCGCGCATCGGCGACGGTCTGCGCGCGCGTGGCATCGCTGGCGGTCTGGCTTTGCAGGTTGGCGAGTTCGCGCAGGAAGGCCTGATGGTGGCGATGCGAGGCGCCGTCCGACGCTCCGGCTTGCGGCCGGTATTGCCCGACCAGCCCCTCGGCATGGCTCGACAGTCGCAGCAGGCGGGCGAGAGTGCTTTCCGCCTCCGCAGCCTCGGTCGCGGCCTGCCGCTTGGCGATCTCGCGCATGCGTTCGAGCCGTTGCAGGCGTTTCAGTTTGCGCGCGGGCGTGCTCACGCGTCACCAAGCAACGCGGTCAGCTCCGTCACTGCATCATCCAGCGGCACGACTTCGCGGGTGCCCTGACACAGGTACTGCGTCATCGCTTCGTGCATGGCAATCGCGCGATCGAGCTGCGGGTCCGATCCGGCGCGGTAGGCCCCCATCAGGAGCAGGTCGCGGTTGGCTTCGTAGCTTGCGGTCAGCGTACGGAAGGTGCGCGCCAGCGCTTCGTGCTCGGGCGTCACGATATCCGCCATCACCCGGCTGAGCGACGCCGCAATATCGACCGCCGGATACTGCCCGCGCTGCGCCAGATCGCGCGAGAGCACGATGTGCCCGTCGAGGATCGAGCGCGCGGTATCGACGACCGGGTCGTCCTGGTTATCGCCATCGGCCAGCACGGTGTAGATGCCGGTAATCGAGCCGCCGGTCGCCGCCGAGTTGCCCGCGCGTTCGACCAGCTTGGTGATCGTCGCCAGCGCCGAG
This sequence comes from Sphingomonadaceae bacterium, assembly GCA_041396945.1. GTDB lineage: Bacteria > Pseudomonadota > Alphaproteobacteria > Sphingomonadales > Sphingomonadaceae > Novosphingobium. The sequence continues at coordinate 77,073 of JAWKXP010000010.1, forward strand.
GGCGGATAGCCGCGCGCCGCGCCGGGCTCGCCCAGCAGCAACCCGATCTCGCGCGCCGCATGGGCTACGCGGGTGAGGCTGTCCATCACCAGCAGCACGCGCTTGCCAAGGCTGCGGTAATGCTCGGCAATCGCGGTCGCCTGCATCGCGCCGCGCAGGCGCAGGTTGGGCGCGTGGTCGGCAGGCACCGCGACGACGACGGTGCGCGCGCGTTTCTCGCCGGTCATGTGGCGCTCGATCAGGTCGGAGACCTCGCGCGCGCGTTCGCCGATCAGGCCGAAGACGATCACCTCGGCATCGGCGCCGCGCGCGATCATGTCGATCAGCATCGACTTGCCCACGCCCGAGCCCGCCATGATGCCAATACGCTGGCCGACGCCGAAGGTGGTGAGCGCGTTGAGCGAGCGCACGCCGCAATCGAATTGTTCGAGCACGCGCGCCCGGTCAAGTGCGCCGGTGCGCATCCCGCCTGCAGGCCAGAGCGCGCGGGCATGGATCGGAGCGCCGCCGTCGATGGGCTTTGCCTCGCCGTCGATGGCGCGGCCAAGGAAGGCATCGCCGACGTGCAGCATGCCGGGTCGTCCCTCGGGCCAGACGCGCGCGCCGGGGCGTAGCATCACGGTATCGCCGAGCATCATCATCATCGTACGCCCGTTGCGGAAACCGATGACCTCGGCGGCCAGCCCGGTTTCGCCGCCATGCTCGATCCGGCAGATTCCGCCGACTGGCACCGAGAGGCCGGAGACTTCGAGCAGCCCGCCATCGCAGGCGGTGACGAGGCCATAGCGGCGCGGCTCCAGCGAGATCGGACTGGTGGCAAGTTCGTCCAGTATAGGATTGAAAAGATTCAGCATTCTCCGATCGCTTCCGCGATCGCGCGCCGCCAGGTTGCGGGCCCATCCTCGACGCCGCCATTCGCGCCTTCGATGCGCACCGTGCCGCGTTCGAGGGCTGGATCTGGCTCGACGGTCCAGTCCGATTTGAGCGACGCGGAAACTATCGCGAGGTCGTCCGGGTTGAGCCGGATCACGCGCTCGTCATCGGCGCGCGCGAGCATCGCGGCGGCGCGCGCGACGCGGTCCGCCAGTGCGGCACCGTCGATGGCGAGCGGGGCGATGGCCGTTTCGCACAGTGCCGCCACCGTTTCGCGCAAGCGTACGCGCAACTCCTCTTCCATCGCCTTGTCGATCCGCGCGAACGAAAGCCCCAGCGCCTCGCGTGCGGCTGCCTCTGCTTCGGCCAGCGCGGCGGCTTCCTCGCGTGCCTGCTGCGCACCTTCGGCAAAGCCTTGTTCGTAAGCGGCGGCGACCGGGTCCGGCTCTTCGCCCGCTTGCGGCGCCTGCCGTTCACGAAAGCCCTCATGCGTATCCTCGCGCGCAAACCGCGCGGCAGGGCGAAAGCCCGAGGACTCGCCAAACGCAGCCGGAGACACCCGAAGCGCGGGATCAGACATATTCGTCTTCCTCGCTCCCGAACGAGATTTCGCCCTCGGCGGCGAGCCTGCGCGCAACTGCGACGATGGCGTTTTGCGCGGCGACGACTTCGGCCAGCTTCAGGCGGCCGCGTGTCTCGATCTCGTCGCGCACGCCGTCGGCGGCCCGGCTCGACATCGCGGCGAAAAAGACTTCGCGTTCTTCCTCCTCGATGCCCTTGAGCGCGTCGATCAGCGCCTCGTTGTCGACCGAGCGCAGCAGCGTGCCCATCGCCTGCGGATCGAGCACGAAGAGGTGCTCGAACTTGAACATCTCGCTCTCGATCTGCTTGGCGAGCGCCTTGTCGATCTTGGCGATGGCCGGGATGACGCGTTTTTCGACGACCTTGCCCGAGTTGTTGATGATCTCCGCCGCCTCGCGCGGGCCGCCGATGGTGAGCGCTTCGGAGCCGTGGCATTCGGCAATGCGGCGAGTGAGCAGTTCCTCCAGCATCGCCAATGCATCGGGGTTGACCGGGCCAAGCGTGGCGATGCGGTGGACGACCTCGTTCTGCTTTTCCTCGTCGAGCGCGTGCAGCACTTCGGCGGCGACCTGCGGATCGAGCTGCACCAGCAGCACGGCGATCGCTTGCGGATGCTCCTCGCCGATCAGCGGAGCGAGCGACTGCGGGGTGAGCCAGCGTGCGAGTTCGAGCGGCGATGTGCGCGGGGCCTCTGGCGCGATGCGCTGCATCAGGTTCTGCGCCTTGATCTCGCCCACCGCCTTGTTCATCAGCGAGCGCACGCGGTCCATGCGGTCATGGCTGTCGAAGCCGAGCGTCTCGGTCTTCTGGACGAAGCCTGCGATGGCGGTGTTGATCGCGTCCGGGTCGATATCGCCCAGCTCGCACATCTTTTCGCCGAGTCGTTGCAACTCATCCGGGTCGAAATGCGCGAGCAGGCTCGATGCCTGATCGTCCTCAAGCAGCATCACCATCACGGCGGCGGCGACGGCCTGGTCGACCGGGGCGGGCGCGGTCATCCTGCGGCTCCTTCAAGCGCTTCGTCTTCGGCTTCGGGTGGCGCTTCGTTGAGCATCAGGCGCAGCGCGGCGACCGCGCTGTCGGGCTTTTCGGCGATCAGGCGGCGGGCGAGGCCAACCTTCTCTTCGAGCACCGAACGGTCGATCCCGGCTTCGACGGCCCTGGCGAGTTGGGCCTGCGGATCGTAGCCGTCCGCGCCCGGTTCGCCGGGTTCGATCTCTTCGTCGTTCTCGGCCTCGTCTTCGCCTGCCGCCGGTTTCCTGAGCGCCTTGAGGATCGGACGCACGCCGAGCAGCAGCACCAGCAAGAGCGCGAGCACAGCCGCACCATGGCGTACCGCCATCGCGAACCAGCCGGTCTCGTAGAACGGCGTTTCAAGCTCGGTCAGCGGTTCGAAAGCGCGGGTGGCGATCGCGACGGTATCGCCGCGCTCCGCGTTCGCACCGACCGCCGCGCTGACGAGCTTTTCCAGCTCGGCGATCTCTTCGGGCTTGGCGTCCTTCATCGCCTCCTTGCTGATCGCGACTGCGACAGAGAGGCGTTTGATGCGGCCGGGTGAGGTTTCGGAGACCGAGACTTCGCGGCCCAGTTCATAGGTGCGGCTCGAACTCGTCTCGCCGTTGACCGGGCCTTCCTGCGCGGTGGCGGCTTCGGTGCCCTGCGGCGCGCGGTTTTCCGCCTCGGCGGCGGGGGGAGGGGTGTTGGTCGTGGCACCGGGCACGCCCGCTGCCGCCGCCTTGCCGGTGGACTTGGACTCGGCGAGCGTCTCGGAGCGGACCACGCCGTCCTTGTCATAGGCTTCGCGCGCCGATGTCACCGCATCCATGTCGAGCTCGACCTGGATCTCGGTAGAGAAGGCATTCGCCCCCAGCATCGGGGTGAGCAATTGCGTCACCTGCGCGCGCAGCTTGTCTTCCATGCGCGCCTGCAGGTCGAGCCGGTCGGTGTCGACGCTGCTGCCCTCGGAGAGCAGGCGGCCATGCTGGTCGACCACGCGCACCGCATCGAGCGAGAGCCCCGGCACCGATCCGGCGACGAGGTTGACGATGGCAGAGACCTGGCTTTCCGACAGCTGCTTGCCGCGCGCGAGGCGCAGCATGACCGAGGCCGAGGGCTGCACCGTGTCGCGCACGAAGACCGACTTTTCGCCTTCGGCAAGGTGGACGCGGACGGACTCTACTCCGTCGATCTCGCGGATCGTCAGCATCAGGTCGCGTTCGCGCGCGGCGCGCAGGCGCTCGCCTTCGAGCACGCGGCTCGCGCCCATCGGCAGGCTGTCGAGCAGCTGCGTTCCGCTCTCCGGCGCGGCCAGCCCGCCGTCGCTGGCGACCAGCATGCGGGCGCGGTAGAAATCTTCTTCGTCGACCGAGAGCGCGCCGGTCATGTTGTCGATCGTGTAATCGAGCCCCGCGCTGTCGAGCGCGGAGACCACAGAGGCGCGGTCGGAATCGGCCAGCTGGTCGTAAAGCAGCCGCTGGTTCGACGGGGCAAGCGCGGACCATGCCAGCAGCCCCGCACCGATCACCGAAGCGCCGATGAAAACGGGCAGCGCGCGCTGCACCGGGCCTGCGCCGGTAAAGGCGCGCAGCCGGTCCATCGCCGTGCCGCCGGTGAGCGTTGCCGCCGGGGCTGCCGCTGGCACCAGTTCGTTATCGCGGGTGAGGTCGTTCATTCATCACACTCCCATCCGCATGATGTCCTGGTAGGCCGCGAGCAATTTGTTGCGGACCTGCAAGGTTGCCTCGAAGGCGATGCCTGCTTCCTGTCGTGCGAGCATGACCTTGGCGACGTCGGTGACTTCGCCGCGCTGGTAGGCTTCGCCCATCTCGGCGGCCTTGGCCTGCGTGGCGTTCACGCCGTCGAGCGCCTGTTTGAGCGTTCCGGCAAAGCCATCGGCTCCGCCTTCGGTCCGGACCGCCTGCGGCTTGTCTTGCGCGCCGTGCAGTTCCTGCAGGACCTGCGAGCGATCAATGATCTGCTGGCGCATCGCGATGATCTGCTGGACAGACCCCGCGCCGCCGCCAATGCCGCCGACGCCGCTCATCGCTGGCCTCCGGCAGCCATCCGGCCAACCTCGATACCCGCGTCACGCAAAGAGGCGAGGCGATAGCGCAGCGTGCGCTCCGATATGCCCAGCGCACGCGCTGCCTTGACCCGGTTGCCGCCCGATGCCTCCAGCGCATCGCAGATCGCGCGCGCTTCGGTGTCGCGCACCGCAGAGGAGAGCTTGCGCGGTCCGGCCTCGGGCTGCGGCATCGCGACGGGTGTTTCTTCGACGAGCCGCACCGCCTGATCGAAGACGATATGTTCGGCGCGGATCGTCTCGCTGCCCTGCGCCAGCACCAGCGCGCGGCGCACGACGTTTTCCAGTTCGCGCACGTTGCCTGGCCATGCATGGCCCTTGAGCAGCGCGAGCGCGTCCTCGTCCACCATCGGCGGCGCTTTCGTGTCCGCAGCATGGCGCAGCACAAAGGCGAGCGTCAGCGGCGCAATATCCTCGGGCCGCGCGTGCAATGCGCGCGTCGTCAGCGGGAAGACGTTGAGGCGGTAATAGAGGTCAGCGCGGAAGCGGCCCTCGGCAACTTCGGTCGGCAGGTCGCGGTTGGCGCAGGCGATCACCCGCACGTCGATCTTCACCGGCGCGGTCGCGCCCAGCGGCACCACTTCGCCTTCCTGCAAGGCCCGCAGCAGCTTCGCCTGCAAAGGCAGCGGCATTTCGGCAATCTCGTCGAGCAGCAGCGTCCCGCCATCCGCCGCCCTCAGGAACCCTTCGCTCGCCTCGGTCGCACCGGTAAACGCGCCCTTGCGGTGGCCGAAGAGCAGCGCCTCCAGCATCGCCTCGGGCAGCGCGGCGCAGTTCACCGCGACGAACGGCCCGGCAGCGCGCTCGCTGCGTGCGTGGAGGAAGCGGCTGAGCACTTCCTTGCCGGTCCCGGTCGGTCCGTTGATCAGCACCGGGATGTCGCTCCCCGCCAGCCGGTCGGCCAGCGCGAAGATCGAAAGGCTTTGCGGATCGGCGGCCAGCGGATCGTCGCCCCGCGCCATCGCCGCCACCACCTGCGCCAGCGCCGTCTCGCCCGCAGCGTCGCGATAGGTCACGCGAACGTGCTGCGGCGTTTCGCAGCGGATAGCAGGCTTGTCCCCACGCGACAGGCTCACCACCCGCATGCGCGGAGCCAGCGGCGCGCCGTCCTCGTCCGCATCGCGCAGCAGGATATCGCTCCCGCCGAACAGCGATGCGGCAATCGCAGCAACGCGATCGACCAGCGCCCCGTGCCGTGCCTTCGCCGCTTCGGTGACTTGCAGGCCAGCCATTCGATTTTCCCCTGTTAACCATCCTGTTGAGCAGGAAATCGCATGGCGAGGGCAAACAGGTCGGTAATTTCAGGTCTCGTAAAACTCCCTAGTCTCTATTCTTCCGCGCACGCGTAAGGGCCGCTGGCTCCCGAACTTTTTTCGCTCTCCGCTTAATCCCGCCAGCATCCTGCCGCTCTACCTCGTGGCAGCCGAGCCGGATGAGCCGGGAAGGCATGACCGACCTTTCGAGACGAAACGGGAGTAACCAATGTCCGTAATCAACACCAATATCTCGGCCATGAAGGCATCGAATGCCTCGATCACGGCCAACCGCGACCTCGGCACCGCAATGGAACGCCTTTCCACCGGCAAGCGCATCAACGGTGCGAAGGACGACGCCGCCGGCCTCGCCATCGCCACCAAGATGACCGCTGACGTGCGCGCCATGAACCAGGGCGTTCGCAACGCCAACGACGGCATCGCGCTGGCCCAGACCGCTGAAGGCGCGCTCAACGAAGTCAGCAACATGCTGCAGCGCGTTCGCGAACTGGCCGTCCAGTCGAAGTCGGGCACCTATGCCGCCGAAGACCGCGACTACATGAACGCGGAAGTTGCCGAGCTGCAGGCGCAGATCGACGACGTGCTGACGAACACCGAGTTCAACGGCGTCACGCTCTTCTCGACCACGGCTGGCACCGACGTCACCGTCGATATCGCCACCGGCGCGAACACGACCGATGTTGTCACGCTGACCAGCTCGGCGATCGACGGCACCAACATCTCGGCCACCGCGCTTGACGTGGACACCGACGTGCTTGCCGCAACGACGATCACCAACGTCGATCTCGCGCTCGATGACGTCAACGCCGCCCGCGCTACGCTGGGTGCCGGCCAGAACCGCCTCGAATCGGTGGTCAACAACCTGACCACGAACGCGACCAACCTTTCGGACGCGCGCAGCCGGATCGAGGACACCGACTACAGCCAGGAAACGACGGCTCTCGCCAAGGCGCAGATCCTCAGCCAGGCATCGACGGCGATGATCGCGCAGGCCAACCAGAGCCAGCAGAACGTCCTGTCGCTGCTGCGTTAATCGCAGCGGAGACCTTCTCCTCCCGCCGGTTTTCCTCTCCTCCAACACAGACCGGCCCCCTGGCCCGGCGACCCCAGAGCGGATCGCCGGGCCTTTCTTTTTTTGGGGAAGGAGAGGCGGATCGGGGGAGAGGATACGCAGGCTTGCGAATGCAATGAGCTAGCCGGAGTTGGAGAGGGGGGCACCGCCCATGCCCACCCCATTGCAGCTAGGCTCGCTTTGCTCACCAAGCTTCATTGCCCCTCCCGCATGCGGGAGGGGGTGCGAGACTTGCCGAACTGCAAGTGAGGCTAGTCGCAGCAGGGTGGGCATGGCCGGGACCTCGACTTGCCAACGTCGCGCGAACAAAGGTTCACGCGGAGATCGCAGAGGTGCAGAGGCCGCAGAGAAATGAAGGGAGAGGCGCTACAAAATCTTCAATGCAAACTGATGAATGCACCAACCGCATTGTCGAGAACATGAAACTGAATTCGAACGGGTCACTATCGGCAAAGTTGCCCACAGCCTAGACGCGCAAGCGATGCGTGCATAAGATGCCTGTCATGCTTCTAAGACTGCTTTTGTGCGCTTCAGCTATCTCTGCGCCATCGTTTGCTTTTGCAAATGCCTTTTATGCTGAGAGTCTGATTCAAAATTATCGCGTATGATATCATAGCCTTGCGATGCGTCGTGTGAATAGCTGGATTGAGGCGATGAAGAGCCATGCGGTTGCGGTTGCGATGGTCTGTTCGAAGTCCTTGGCAAGGCGGCGGTTTCTGCCCAGCCATGCGAAGGTGCGCTCGACGACCCAGCGACGGGGCAGGACTTCGAAGCCCCTGGCGGTATCGGACCGCTTGATGATTTCCACGGTCCACTTGCCGAGGCGGCGCAGCGCCTGTCGGAGCTTGTTTCCGGCATAGCCGCCATCGGCGAAGACATGCCGCAGCCATGGGAAGCGCCGGATGATCTCGGCCAGCACCAGCGGCGCGCCGTCACGGTCCTGGATATCGGCGGCGTGGATCACGGCATGAACCAGATTGCCATCGGTGTCGGTGAGGATGTGGCGCTTGCGACCCTTGATCTTCTTGCCCGCGTCGTAGCCGCTCGGTCCGCCGGATTCCGTGGTCTTGACCGACTGGCTGTCGATCACTCCGGCGGCTGGCGATGCCTCACGACCAACAGCTTCTCGCCCAATGAGAAGAAGTGCGTGATTGAGCGAGAGCCAAAGGCCATTGTCACGCCACAGGTAAAACCAGCGCCGCACCGTCGAGACCGGCGGGAAGCAAGGCGGCAGCATCCGCCACGGAAGACCGCCGCGCAGCAGATAGAGGATCGCTTCGACTATGCGCCGCAGCGGCCATTTGCGCGGTCGCCCGACATGCGAGGGCGACGGAAAGAACGGTTCAAGCACCGCCCATTCGGAATCGGTCAAATCGCTTGGCAAAGCCAGTTCCGAACGGGCATACTGAACCCGAGTGGTGTCGGTCCACATCGTTGATCTCCTACGGTCTGTAGCAAAACCGCAGAATCAGCGACTTCGGTAGCCGTCAAGGGTAACTCGCTGATACCACTCAACTTAATTTCGGATCAGGCTCTGAGCACGCCGGGTGGCAGGTGGTCGGCGATGACGAATCCTGTGGCATGATGATGGAATACGAAGGGCCTGGTGCGACAAGTCTGACGTATATTAAATGGGCTAACGGAGACCGAAGCTTGATGCTTACTAACTCCGGTTGGACTGCAAAAGCCGGAATGCCCTATAATGTTACCTACTCGCTCGATGGCGTTTCGTTTTCTGGTGGGTCAGTTGGAGCGACGGTGTCCTACAAATCGGGATTCTTTGCCAAGTTCAATGACGAATTCGAAACCCATTTTGCACGAGGGGCAACACTGTGGGTCTATCTTGACGAGGAATTGATCGATCAACTTTCGCTTAACGGTTCGGCTATTGCCTTGAAATCAGTCAATCGTTGTTTGGCGTCCGTGCGTGAGAAGATCATTGCGGCGCAGCGCGAAAAAGAGCGTTGGTCGCATATTCCGAAAGACCCATTCTCGAAAGATACAGGTGTTTTGCGCGATCAAGCTCGCAAGAACGCGTTGTTGTTGCCCTTGTCAAATCCAGATTCGTGGACTGCTCTGAGCGACTATCCGTCGAGGGCTCTTAGGGAGCGACGGGAAGGCAAAACTTCTGTCACGTTGACCGTTGGGGTGGCAGGTAACGTTACATCTTGCAGGGTCATAAAGTCGAGCGGCCATGCTGATCTGGATCATTTGACCTGTGACTTGTTGAGCCGTCGTGCTAAGTTCAGTCCGGCGACCGACGAAGAAGGAAGACCCATAGTAGCGTCGTACCCAACTATGGTGAATTGGTCGCTCCCCTAATCCAGCACCGTAATCGAAATCCGCCGGTTGCGCGGATCGCCCGGATCGCCCGGGATCAGCGGCTCACGGTCCGCAACCCCTTCGATCCTCCGAAACCGCTCCGCCGCGATGCCCTCGCGCAGCATCGCCTGCCTTGTCGCCTCGGCGCGGCTCGCCGATAGCGACCAGTTGTTGCCGGTCGTGCCGGGGCGCCAGGGCAGGGCGTCGGTGTGGCCGCGTACGGTGAGTTCGCGGTTCTCGTCGCCCACGCCTTCGGCAATCGCCTTCAGCAGAGCGCGCGCGTCGGGGGTCAGCACGGTGGTGCCGATGCGGAACATTGCGAAGTCTGCATCGTCGACGAGGTCGATGCGCACGCCCTTGGTCGTGTCGATCAGGCGCACCTGTCCGGCCAGCGCCTTGAGCTTTTCGTTCGCCGCCAGTCGCTTTTCGATGTCGCGTTTAAGCGCATTGTTCTTCTGCGCGCGCAGGTTGCGCTTGATGTCGCCCGAGCCTTCCTTCGGCCCGCCGGTGGCATCGCGCGGGATCGTGATCGACTGCGTGCCGGTCTGCCCCGCTGCATGCGGATAGGCATCGACATCGGTGATCGACGAGCCGCCGAGCAGGCCGTTTGCGCCCGCCGACTGCTGCTTCATCTTGACCAGCGTCGGGGTGAAATAGTCGGCGAGGCCCTTGCGCTGGTTCTCGGTCGTCGCGCCGAGCAGCCAGAGCATCAGGAAAAACGCCATCATCGCGGTCACGAAGTCGGCATAGGCCACCTTCCACGCGCCGCCGTGGTGGCCGCCTTCGACCACCGTGACCTTCTTGACGATGATCGGTGCGACCGGCTCGTTCTTGCCCTTTTTCGCGGCCATCCTACTTGCCCCGCATCGCGTCGAGCAGTTCGGAGAGGCCCGGGCGGAAGGCATGGCCAAGGCCCGAGCGCGCCGATTCCACCACCAGCGGCTGAGGCCAGCCGTGCAGCGAGGCGATCACCACCTGCTTGACCGCGTGGAAGATCTGCTCGTCCTGTTCCACGATCTGCTTGAGGCGGCTGGCGAGCGGACCGACGATGCCATAGGCGAGGAACACGCCGAGGAAGGTGCCGACCAGCGCCGAGCCGATCATGCCGCCCAGCACCGAGGGCGGCTCGTCGATCGAGCCCATCGTTTTGACGATGCCGAGCACGGCGGCGACGATGCCCAGCGCGGGCAGGGCGTCAGCCATGTTCTGCAGCGCGTGCTGCGGCTCGTGCATCTCGTGGAAATGCGTCTTCATCGCGTTGTCCATCACTTCCTCGACCGCGTGGACTTCCAATGTGCCCGAGGAGACGACGATCAGCGTCAATGTGTCGCAAATCAGGTTGGTCAGCGGCTTGTTGGCGAGGATCGAGGGGAACTCGGCAAAGACGGCGGAGTTTTGCGGATCCTGCACATGCGGTTCGAGCGCAACGGGGCCTTCGGCGCGCAGCATCTTCATCAGCCGCGTGGTCAGGATCACCGCATCGATATGGTCCTGCTTCGAGTGTTTCGGCCCCTTGAAGATCTTGCCGAATGCACCGGCGACGCCTTTCAGCTCATGCATCGAGTTGGCCGAGATCAGCGCGCCGACGGCAGCGCCGATAATCATCAGCCCTTCGAACGGAAGCGCGTGAAGCACCGGCCCCATCGCGCCGCCCGCGAGCAGGAACCCGCCGAAAACGCAGACGAGCAGGACCACGATACCAATTGCAGCGAACATTTCTTTGCCCCCAAATTCAATTCGTTAGCGCAAGCTGTTGAACAGGCTCATGCCTGACAGCCGCGAAAAGCTGGCCTGGCTCGCTTCGAGCACCAGCATGATTTCCTGAAGCTGCACCACGGTCCCGGCGATGTCGGTGCCGCCGATTTCGGCCTCTTCGGTCTTGCGCAGTTCGCCAAGGTCGGTCTGGCGTTCGACGGTCAGGTCGATCCACGCGAGACGCGAGCCGACTACGGTCTGCGTCGTGGTGACCGAATCGAGCGCGTTGGTCAGCGAACCAAGCGCATCGCGCGCCGACTGTGCAGGGTCGGGCGAGCCGCCGCCCAGCGCGTCGGCGAGGGTCTTGACCACTGCCATGATGTTGGTCGGGGTGCCGGCATCGTCGAACTCGACGAACTCCGGCCCGGTAACGCCGCGCACGATCGACTGGCCTTCGCCAAGCGAGAGTTCGCCTGCCGAGGCGGTGCCGATATAGACCGCGTTGCCCGCGCCATCGAACTCGTAGGCATCGCCAGAGACGATCCCGCCGAACAGCGCATGTCCGGCCGAATCGCGTGCATTGGCGAGACCGACGAGGTTCTGGTGGATCTGCCTGAGTTCCTCGCCGATCCCGGCGCGCTGGGCATCGGACATCGTGTCGCTGCCCGCCTGCACCGCGAGTTCGCGGGCGCGGATGATGAAGTCGGAGAAGGAGGAGAGCGCCGCATCGGCCAGCGTCAGGTCGCTCGATGCGCGATTGGCATTGCCCATGTCGATCGTCGTCAGCCGTTCGGCGCGGCCCAGCGTGCGCAGGCGTGAGGCGGCGACCGGGTCTTGCGAAGAGCGCGAGAGCCGCTCGCCCCGGCTGAGCTGTTCCTGCGTCGCTTCGGCGCGCTTGCGCAGCACGGCCATGTCCTGCCGCGAGCGTTCGTAAAAGGCGCTGGTGCTGGTGCTGAAGATCGTCATGGCTTCTGTCCTCACCTGATGCCGAGCAGCGTGTCGAACAGGTCGGAGGCGACCTGCATGACCCGGCCTGATGCCTGGAATGCCTGCTGGAAGCGGATCAGGTTGACCGCTTCCTCGTCGAGATCGACGCCCGCCTGCGCCTGCAAGGCGATGCGCGCGGTTCCCGCGATGGTGTCGATGGCGTCGCGGGTGAGTGAGCGCCCGGCGACCGTGCCCGAAATGTCGAACAGCAGCGCGTCCATTGCGCCTGCCGGATCGCTGGCAGTGAGGGCGCTGCGCAAGGCATCGAGGTTGCCAGGATCGCGGCTGCCCGCAGGCGAACCTGCAGGCGCAGTGGCGATGCCCGCGCCGTCGTTGAAGGCGAGCGCGATGTCGGCGGCACCTGTGCCCGAGAGCATCGGCTGGCCTGCGGAGCCATCGAGCGCGGCACCGGTCGCCTGCGCGCCGTTGACGGTGGCGATGAGGTCGGCGGCAATCGTGTCGAGATCGTCGCCGATCTGGACGAGCTTTTCGAGGGCTTGCCCGCGCCCGACCAGCGAGCCGGACAAGGGCGTCACCGCCGCGCCGTCGAGCGTGAACGAGATCGTCCCGTCGCCCGCCGTTGCCATCGCAAAGGGGTAAGAGTCTCCGCCCGAAACGAGCTGCGGCCCCGCCGTGCCGCCGATGCGCACCTCTACGGTGTGGTCGGCATTGATCGACGCTGAAACGTCGACATGCTCGGAAAGCTGCTGGAGCAGGAGGTCGCGCCGGTCGAGCAATTGCGTCTGGTCCGAAGAGGCATCCGCCGCGCGCGCGAGGCGCAGGTTGACCCGCGCCAGCTCGCCGCCGAGGAGGTTGACCTGCTCGACATCGCTCGCCGCTTCGAAACGCAGGCCGTTGCCGACCGCGTCGAGGCTGGTCGAGGCGATGTTCAGGGTGCGCGTCATCGTGCGCGCTTCTTCCATCACCGAGGCGCGCAGCGAGGGATCGACCGGGTCGGCGGCGAGGCGTTGCAGCGAGGCTTCGAAATCGACGATCGACTGAAACACGCCGGTCTGTTCGACGGCGGTTTCGATGTTTTCGAGGCCCGCAACCTCGGCATTGATCCGCGCCGAATCCGCGCCGGTGCGGCGGACTTCGGCCTGGCGGAAGAGATCGGCATTGCGCACGACGCGGTCAACGCGGACGCCCGACAGCGAGATGTCGCCGATGCGGCCATAGCCGCCTGCGGCTGCGACTTCCTCCATCTGCACCGAACGCCGGACATAGCCCTCGGAAGAGGCATTGGCGATGTTCTGCGCGGTCACGTCAAGCGCGATCCGCGCCGTACGCGCGCCGGACTTGGCGATAGAGAGGAGGTCGGAGGCCATTGGTTATTTCTCCTGTTGGGGCGCTTGACCCCTCCCGCTTGCGGGAGGGGATGCGAGACTTGCCGAACCGGAGGTGAGGTTAGTCGCAGCGGGGTGGGCTTGATCGGGAGCTGGGCGGTTGCCCACCCCGTTGCGGCTAGGCAGCGAGCTGCCAAGCCTCACTGCCCCTCCCGCAGGCGGGAGGGGAGGCGTGGGTTCCACGAACCGGGCCAACTGCGCCTCGATCATCGTCGCAAGGCCGAATGCGCCGGTCTTGCCCGCGATCTCGGCGAACTGTTCGTCCTGCATCTGGCGGAAGGTATCCATGCCTTCGCTCTGGAAGAGGTCGCCGCCGAAGTCGCTCTTGCGCGCAGCGACGAGCATCTGGCGTACGAAGATCGCCTCGAACCGGCGCGCGGCTTCGGCGAGTTCCTCGCGCTGGCTGGCAGCGGGCGGCGCGGCAAGGCGCGCAGCGTCGATGGAGGCGCTGACCTGCGTCATATCACTACCATTTCAGCCTTGAGCGCGCCTGCCTGTTTCAGCGCTTCGAGGATCGCGACAAGGTCCGCCGGGCCGACGCCGAGCAGGTTCAGCGCATCGACGATTTCGGCAAGCGATGCACCGGGTTCGAACATGGCGATGGCCTTGCCCTCTTCTTCGACGGAGATTTCGCTCGATTCCTCGATGGCGGTGACGCCGTCGCTGAACGGGGCGGGCTGGATCACGCGCGGCTCTTCGTCGATGCGCACGGTGAGCCGCCCGTGACTGATCGCGGCTGGCGAAAGGCGCACGGCGGAGGAGATCACCACCGTGCCGGTCCGGCTGTTGACGACGACGCGCGCGGCGGCCTCTGCCGGATTGACATCGATCATCTCGATCGCCGCCATCAGGCTTGCGCGGCGGTCTGCGCCTGGGGGCAGGGCCAGCGCGATGGTCACGCCGTCCTCGACCGAGGCGGTGCCCGGCATCAGCGCATTGATCGCATCGCGAACACGCCCGGCGGTGAGGAAATCGGAATTGAACAGGTTGAAGCGCACGCGGTCGCTGCTCTCGAAGCCGGTCGCGACAGCGCGCTCGACCGAGGCGCCATCGGCAATGCGGCCCACGGTGGGGACGTTGACAGTAAGCTTCGAGCCGTCCTTGGCCGATACGCCAAGACCGCCGACGGCAAGGTTGCCCTGCGCCATCGCATAGATCTGCCCGTCTGCCCCGCGCAGCGGCGTGAGGATCAGCGCCCCGCCGCGCAAGCTTTTGGCCTTGCCGATGGTCGAGACGGTCACGTCGATGCGCTGCCCCGGCTTAGCGAAAGCGGGCAGGTCGGCGGTGACCATGACGGCCGCCGCGTTCTTGAGGCCGGGCGAGACACCCGGCGGTAGCGTCAGGCCCATGCGGCCCGCCGTGCCCTTCATCGCCTGCGTCAGATATTCGAGGTTGTCGTCACCCGTGCCCGAGAGGCCGACGACGATGCCGTAACCGGTCAACTGGTTCGAGCGCACGCCCTGAAACTGCCCAAGATCGCGCACCCGTTCGGCATGCGCGGGGGCGGCGAGGAGGGCGAGGAGCGTGAGGAAAAGCGTCACGAATCCCCTCCCGCGTGCGGGAGGGGCAGTGAGGCTTGGCAGCTTGCTGCCTAGCCGCAACGGGGTGGGCCTCAGAACGCAAGTGGTCGAAGCCCACCCCGCTGCGACTAGGCCTCGCATGCGCTCGGCCAGTCTCGCTACCGCTGGCCCTTCGGGCCGTCTGCGACTCCCCGCAGGCGGGAGGGGAGGGGTTTGGCTATATGACAAGAAAATCATCCCCGCCTCCTCAGAACGGACTGATCGTGTTGAAGAACCGGCCGAGCCAGCCCTGCTTGCTGGCGCTCTGCACCGCGCCTTTGCCCGAATATTCGATATGCGCGTCGGCCACGCGGCTCGATGGCACGCGGTTTTCGATGTCGATATCGGCAAGCCGCACGATGCCCGAGAACTGGATCCATTCGCGGCCCTGGCTCAGCAACATGCGCTTTTCTCCCTTGATCAGCGCAGTCCCGTTGGGGCGCACTTCGGCGATGGTGACGGAAAGCGTGCCCGCGAAAGAACTCGTCTGGCCCGCATTACCCTGACCATTGAACGACGAATCGCTCGAAGCTTTAAGGGCATCGGGCGAGAGGAAGGAGAACGGGCCGGTGATCGGCGGGGTGAGCGCAACGTTGCCGCCCTTCTTCGATTTGGAGCTGACCGACTTCGAGGTGGTCGTGCTTTCGATCAGCAGGATCGTCAGCGCATCGCCGACCGCGCGGGCGCGGGTGCCCTCGTGCAGCGCGGCGTAGCCGGTGCCGACGTTGAAGATGCCGCCGGTCGCGGGCGGTGCGGGATTGGTGGTTGCCGTGTCGAACCCGGGCTGCGCGACAGGCGCGGGCGGCAGGGTTGCGGCGAAGCCTTCGGGCGGGCCTTTCTTCGCGAAAGCGGGCGTGCTGCAAACAAGGCTCGTCATTGCGAGCGCAGCGAAGTAATCCAGGGCAGCACGGTGCCAGACTGGATTGCCACGGTGCCTGCGGTCCCTCGCAATGACGATGTTCGAGAAATGCATCACAACCCTCACAGCGTCTGGTTCGCGTTGCGCAGCATTTCGTCGACTGCCGAGATCATCTTCGAATTGATCTCGTAGCCGCGCTGCGTCTCGATCATGTCGACCAGTTCCTCGACGATGTTGACGTTGGAACCTTCGAGCATGCCCTGCCGCACGTTGCCGCGCCCCGCTTCGCCGCCTGCGCCGATCTGGACCGGGCCGGAGGCGGCGGTTTCGAGCAGGAAGTTGTCGCCGGTCGCCTGAAGCCCGCCCGCGTTCGCGAACGAGGCAATGGCGATCTGGCCGATCTGCGTGGCTTCGGTCTCGCCATCGACCGAGGCCGAGACGGTGCCGTCGGGCGCGACCGAGATCGCTATCGTTCCTTCGGGAATGGCGATCGGCGGTTGTACCGCATAGCCCTGACTGGTGACGAGATTGCCCTCCGCCGAGCGGGTGAAATTGCCCGCGCGGGTATAGCCAAGCTGACCACCGGGAAGTTCGACCTGGAAATAGCCCTGGCCATCGAGCGCGAGGTCGAGCGAGTTGCCGGTGGTGTTGAGCGTGCCCTGTGTGGTGATCCGCGAGGTCGAGTCGACACGCACACCGGTTCCGAGGTTGAGGCCGGTGGCATAGGCGGTCTCGCCCGAGCTTTGCTGCCCGGCCACGCGCGCGTCCTGATAGGCGAGCGTCGCGAAATTGGCGCGGTCGCGCTTGAAGCCGGTGGTGCCGACATTGGCGAGGTTGTTGGCGATGACGCGCATCCGCGCATCCTGCGCCTCAAGCCCGGTGCGGGCGACGTGTAGAGCCGAGGTAGGCATTGTTATTCCTCCTTAATTCCTCCCCCACCGGGGGTGGGGGACCGTTCGCGCAGCGAATGATGGAGGGGGCGGGCCAGGCCATCCCCCTCCGTCAGCGCTTCGCGCTGCCACCTCCCCCGGTGGGGGAGGATCGGATTTCTGAAATCATTCTTCATCACGAAAGCCGCATCAGCCGCGCGCCGTTCTCGTCGAGTTCGCGTGCGGTCGAGACGAGCTTGGTGCGGATGTCGAAGAGGCGCTGGGCCTCGATCATTTCGACCAGCACTTCGCTGGCCACGACGTTCGATTGTTCGACCGCGCCGGGAATGACGCGCGCTTCGGCATCGACGGGAAGCACCCCGCCACCGCGCACGCGGAAGAACCCGTCGAGGCCTTTTTCGATGTCCGAGCCGACCGTGCTGGCGAGCTTCAGGCGCGCGACCTGTTGCGGCGGCTGTTCGGGCAGCGCGGGGTCGGAGACCATCACGCCGCCGTCCTCGGCAATCGAGACCAGCGCACCGGCGGGCACCGTCACCGGACCGCCTTCGGCGATCACCGGCAGGCCATCGCCGTTCTGCATGACGCCCGCTGCCGTGACCGAAAGGTCGCCGCGCCGGGTATAGGCCTCGCTGCCATCGCTCGCCTGCACCGCGAGCATGACGTCGCCGCGCAGTGCAATGTCGAGCGGGTTGCCCGTCTCCACCACCGCGCCTTCGCGCATGGTCGCGCCGCGCACTTCGGCGTTGGTCATCGCCCGTGCCTCCAGCGCATCGCTGGCCAGCGTGACGGGCCGCGCATCGAGCAGCTCGGCGCGAAAGCCGATGGTCTGCGCGTTCGCCATGTTGCTGGCGAGCATACGCTGGCGCGTCATCGAGGCCGACATGCCGGTAACGGCGGTGTAGATCAGGCGGTCCATCGGGACGGTCCTTTCTTGTCAATTCATCGTCATCGCGAGGGACGCAGTCCCGTGGCGATCCAGGGCCGCAAGCGCAGCACGCTGGATTGCCGCGCGCCCTGCGGGCGCTCGCAATGACGAAAGAAAGGGCGGAGAACGCATCAGCTTACGTCCGCAGGTTGATGACCGTCTGGCTGATCTGCGTCGCGGTATCGATGGCCTTGGCGTTGGCCTGGAAATAGCGCTGCGCGGTAATCAGGCTGACGAGTTCTTCGGCGATGTCCACGTTCGAGCGCTCAAGCGCGCCCGAGAGCATGTTGCCGAACGATCCGGTGCCGGGCAGGCCATAGGCAGGCGCGCCGGAAATCCCGGTTGCTTCCCAGTTCGAGGAGCCGGTCTGGCGCAGGCCGGTCGGCGAGACGAACGAGGCGAGGGCGACCGTGCCGATCGTCTCGTTGGTGCCGTCGGCATAAGACGCGATCAGCGAGCCGTCGATGTCCACCGTCAGACCGGCAAACTCCGCGCCGCCGCCGTTGGTGAGCGGGATCACGGCATCGACCGGGGCATCGACCAGCGGGTCGGCACCGGGCGCGAAAATCTGCAGCACGTTGTTCGAGCCGTCGTGGATGTTGCCGGCCTCGTCCATCACGAACGCGCCGTTGCGGGTGAACTGGGTATCGCCCGATGCGGCGTTGACCGTGGTGAAGAACCCGTCGCCGGTGATCGCCAGGTCAAGCGCCGATCCGGTCTGTTCGATCGGACCGATGGCGAAATTCTGGGTGATCGCCTCGGTCGTCGAGCCGATGCCCTGGATCATGCGCGGGTTGGTATAGGACGATCCGGCGACAAGATCGGCGAATTGCGCGCCCGATTTCTTGAAGCCGGTCGTCTCCGCATTTGCGATGTTGTGCGCGATCACGTTGAGGTCGGTCTGGGCGTTCTTGAGGCCCGAAAGCGATGTGTAGAAAGACATGGGGGGTTACTCCGTTGCTGGGGATTGCGGGGTTTCGGGGTGCGCCGCCGCAATGGCGGCATTGAGCGCGTCGAGCTTGCCGGAGATGGTCTCCAGCGTCGCATTGGTCTGCTGGATGCCGGAGAGCGTCTGGTTCATCTCGGCGATCCCGGCGAGCGAGGAAAACTGCGCCATCTGCGCGAGCATTTCCTTCTGGTCGACCGGATCGAAGGGATCCTGATGCTGCATCTGCACCGTCATCAGGCGCAGGAAATCGCCCTGGTCGAGCGAGCCGAGGCCCGTCCCGGTTGAGGCGGCAGCCTGCGCTGCGGCGGTATTCGTCGGCGTGGCCGGAGTGATGGAAGTAACGGTCATTTCAGCCTCATTGTTTCGAGCATCAGTTGCTTGGCGGTGCCCAGTGCCTCGACCAGGTTCTGGTACTGGCGGGCGGATTCGAGCATCTCGACCATCTCGGCATTCTCATCGACCGGCGCGCGCCAGATGTTGCCTTCGGCGTCGGCGAGCGGGTGGTCGGGATCGTGTTCCTTCATCGGCGCGGCATCGGCGCGGATGACCTGCGCAACGCGCACCGAGGCGAGCCCCGAAGCCTGATCCAGCTCCTCGGCAAATACCGGGCGGATCGGGCGGTAAGCCTCGTCCTCGCTGCCCGCGACCGAACCCGCGTTGGCAAGGTTCGAGGCGGCGGCGTTCATCCGCACCAGCTGTGCGGACATGCCGCGCTGGGCGAGATCGAAGAGGGTGGTGGGTCCGGCCATCGTCACTCGCCCTTGATCGCGCGGGTGAGCGTGTCGGCACGCCCGCGAATGAAGGAAAGCGTGGCCGAATAGGCGACCGCGTTTTCGGAAAAAGCGACCTGTTCGACCTGCAGCTCGACCGTGTTGCCATCGAGCGAAGGCATAACCGGCTGGCGGTAAAGCGTCGCGGCATTGAGCGCCTGTGCTTCGTCCTTGCCCGCCATGCGGCTCTTGAGCGCGGCGGCAAAATCGATGTCGCGCGCCTTGTATCCGGGCGTCGCCGCGTTCGCGATGTTCGAGGCGAGCAGGCCCATGCGCTGCGACTGCAGCTCAAGCGCGGCGGCGTGGATGCCGAACAGACTGTCACTCATCACATGTCTCCTGAGCAGGGACGGGTTCGCCCGTATTGAGCAAGGCCTGTGCCAAACGCGGAAAACTGCGGGGGCGCGGTGGTCGAGGGCGGCGAAGCGGAAAAATCTTGCCGGGGGCGGCAAAAATTGCCGGGCAGGGGGTGAAGATTCTTGCCGGGCGCTCGTTCTGCATCGGTGAAGGAGCCCGCGAATGGATTTCACTGCACTTGCCGACCCGGTTGCCGCCGGGATCGTCGTTGGCGGCACCGCGCTGGCAACCGGCCTGCGCGCGGGCTGGCGTGATTGCGCCCAGACTATGCGGCAATCCGCGCGACTTTTCCTGCGGCCGTTCAACGCGACGCGGATACAGGCGGAGCTTGCGCGGCAGGTGCGCGACATCAAGGCCGACGGCCTGCTGCGCGCGGACCTGCATGCGTTCGGGGATCGCGAGTTCGACGATGCCACCGCTGCAATGATCGAGGCGCGCTCGGTCGATGCGCTTGTCGCACGGCATGAGCAGCACGCGGCGCGGCGCACGGCGGCGGCGCGCACGGCCTCGACAACATTGGCGCAGGCGGCGGAACTTGCACCGGTTTTCGGGCTGGCGGGGACGCTGACCTCGCTTAGCCAGCTGCCATCCGATGGCCTTGCTGCAGGCGAATTTGCAGGCGTGATTTCAATGGCGGTGCTGACCACGCTTTACGGCCTGCTTTTGGCAAACCTCGCCTGCGCACCGGTGGCGCGGCTGATCGAGCGGCGTTCTCAAAGGGAAGAGGCGCGGCGGCAGGAACTGGTCGACTGGATGGTCGCCAATGTCGCGCCGTATCAGCCCTCGCGCGCCCCGGCGCGGGTTGTGCCCGAAGCAGAAGCAGCATGATCGCGCGCGCCGGCTCTGGCTGGCAGACGATGCTGGCGGACCTTTCGCTGATCCTGTTCATCACGACGGCGGCGGTGGTCCTGTCGGGCGATCCGGCGGCGCAGGCGGTGGAACCGTCGCCGCGCGCCGAGCCGGTGGCGGTTTACGAAGCGGCCGAGGGCGCGCCGCCGCTTGGCGAATGGCTGGCGGAACAGGGCGCGGATTCGCGGCAGGTGCTGACGATTACGGTGCGCTATAGCGAGGACGGCCCGGGGGCAGGGCTCGTCGAGGCGGCAAAGCTTCTGCAGCAAGCGGGAGC
This sequence comes from Sphingomonadaceae bacterium, assembly GCA_041396945.1. GTDB lineage: Bacteria > Pseudomonadota > Alphaproteobacteria > Sphingomonadales > Sphingomonadaceae > Novosphingobium. Next base: position 97,741 of record JAWKXP010000010.1, read on the forward strand.
AGCGGCGCAGGCCGCGCGGGTGGTCGTCGAGCCGGGCGCGGCGGGTGTGACTGCCGTCCTGGCCTACGATCGGCCCTGAGCAAACCTTGGCCCCTCTCCTTCAGGGGAGGGGCAACGAGACTTGGTGGCGCGCAGCGCCGCCTTAGTCGCAGTGGGGTGGGGGCCAACCGCGAACGCTTTGCCATTGCCGCCCCCACCCCCAACCCCCTCCCCTAAAGGAGAGGGGGCTTTTCAGCGCTGCTAGTTGGCACAGGCCTTGCAGAACGTCGGGCAAACCAAAGCCACACGAGAACCCGCCTCATGTCCCTCACCCTTGCCTTGACCACCCTTTCCGCAGCCGCGCTCGCCGACCTCGATGCCGTCGACCGGCAAGTTGCCGCGTTCACCGGGGCCGAGATCGGCGCTGAGGGCGGGGCGGTGCTGCCCATCGACCGGCGATTGCGCCTGAAGCGCTGCGCGTCCTCGCTGGCGCTGTCCTGGCGCACCTCGCGGCACGATACGGTGGTGGTGCAATGCGGCGATGCCGGGGGCTGGCGGCTGTTCGTTCCGGTCAAGGCGCGCGTGGTGGCTTCTGCTCCCGCCCAGAAACTACCACCTGCCGTCAATCGCGGCGAAGCGGTGACGATTGCGGTCGAAGGCGCAGGATTCTCGGTCTCTCGGCAGGGCGAGGCAATGGACGCCGGCCCGGTCGGCGCGTGGATTCGCGTGCGCCCCGCCAGCGAAAGCCGCACCCCCGCACAGCCCCTGCGCGCGCGGATCGTGCGGCCCGGACTGGTGGCGGTTTCGCTGCGTTAGGGCGTTCTCGTCCAACGCTTCCAAAATCCGTTCGTGCTGAGCTTGTCGAAGCACCGCCCTTTCTGTTGGTGCAGGTCTGGAAGTGAAGGACGGCCCTTCGACAAGCTCAGGGCAAACGGAAAAGGGGCGACCGGAGGCAATCCCCTTAAACATCCCCGCCCCTTGCCGTTCTGCCACCTGTAAACCCACGCAGGAGCGGCAAAATGCCACCTATCGAAGTCGGACCAACACGCGCGCTGAGCCGGATTGAGGCTCGTCTTTCGCGCGAAACCCACGGACAGGGCAAAGGCCCGGTCGAGGCGCAGGCGCGCCATGCCGAAAAGACTCCCATCGTCCAGAGCGAAGCGCTCGACGCCGGGCAGCCTCCGGTCGATAGCGACCGTGTCAACGAGATCCGCAAGGCTATCGAGTCGGGCACCTATCCGGTGCTTCCGGCAAAGATTTCCGATGCCGTGATCGCGGCGGGCTTCCTCCTGAGGTCCGGCAAGTGAGCGCGCTTCACGAAACACTACGGCAAATGCTCGCCGTTCTCGAGGCAGAGCGGCAAGCGCTTGCCGGTCTCGATCTTGCCGCAGTGCTTGGCACGTCGAACGAAAAGGGCCGCCTCTGCAACGCGCTGGAGGCCGCCGATCCTGCCAGCATCGACGAGGAAAGCCGTGCGATGCTCGACACCGCGCGCCGCCTGAACGAGGTAAACCGGCAGGTTCGCAACCTTGTCGCCGCCAACGTCGCCTCGCGCCTCGATGCGCTGGGCGGGGCCGCGCCGGTCTATAAACCCCACGCCTCTTACGCCCTGGCGGGGAGGCCCGCCTGAACCCGAAAGGGGTTTGGCACGGCTCTTGCTGAAAGGCCCCCGGACCATTGAACCGGGAGTGCCCAGTGAGCGACAGCTCGATCACAGGATTGCCAGCCGCGCCGCCGCAAGGCGATGCCGTACGCGCCGCTATTGCCCGCGCGGCGCAGCGCACCGGCATGGACTTCCAGTATCTGCTGGCACAGGCGAAACTCGAATCGAGGCTCGATCCGGGAGCCAAGGCACCGACCTCAAGCGCGGCGGGGCTGTACCAGTTTACGCGCGGCACATGGCTGCAGACGCTCGACCGCCACGGCGCGGAGCACGGCCTCGGCTGGGCAGGCGAAGCGATTTCCGGCGGGCGGGTGACCGATCCCGCGATGACTTCGCGGATCATGGCGCTGCGCTACGATGCCGACGCCTCGGCGCTGATGGCTGCCGAGCTGGCGAGCGACAACCGCGACGACCTTGCCGCGCATCTCGGACGCGAGCCCGATGCGGCGGAGCTATACCTCGGCCACTTCCTCGGCTCGGGCGGGGCGCGCACCTTCCTTTCCGCCCTGCGGGATAATCCCGGGATGTCGGCGGCGAGCCTGATGCCGCGCGCGGCGGCGGCGAACCGCACGATCTTCTACGAACGCTCGGGCGCGCCGCGGTCTGTCTCGGGCATGATGGACCTCATTCGCGGCAAGGTCGAACGCGCGATGGAGGCGGGCGGACCGCCGCCGGTCTGGGCCGCAGCGCCCTCCGTGCAACCCACCACCGCAGCGCAGGCTTTCGCACAGGCCGCTCCCGTGCGCGCGGTGGAAGCTGCGCGCAACGAGCATCGCCCGATGTCGGCAACGCTGGCACAGGCCTTTGGCTCGGTCTCGCCCACTGGCAATGCCCCGGCCTCGGTCCGCGCCGCCTATGACAAGCTGGCGAGGTTCGGCCTGTGATCGCCGCGCTCAAATCCGCCAAACTCGGCGCGCTGGCGCTGCCTGCAGGCATCCTCGCGCTGATGCTGCTGATGATCGTGCCGGTGCCGGCGCTGCTGCTCGACGTTTCATTCGTGCTCAACATCGCGCTTTCCGTCGCGATCCTGATGGCGGCGATGAATGCCGAGAAGCCATTGGATTTCTCCTCGTTCCCCTCGGTACTGCTTTTCGCCACGCTCTTGCGCCTCGCGCTCAACGTCGCCTCGACCCGCGTCGTGCTGGTCAACGGGCACGAGGGCGAGGCGGCGGCGGGCAAGGTGATCGAGGCGTTCGGCGCGTTCCTGATCGGCGGCAATTTCGCGGTCGGCATCTTCGTCTTCCTGATCCTCATCATCATCAACCTCGTGGTCGTGACCAAGGGCGCAGGGCGCGTATCGGAAGTTTCAGCGCGCTTCACGCTCGACGCCTTGCCGGGCAAGCAGATGGCGATCGATGCCGACCTTGCCGCTGGAATCCTCACCGCCGAGGAAGCCAAGGCGCGCCGCCGCGAAGTCGCGACCGAGGCCGACTTCTACGGCTCGATGGACGGTGCCAGCAAGTTCGTGAAAGGCGACGCAGTTGCCGCGCTGCTGATCCTTGGCGTCAACATCATCGCCGGGTTCTGCCTCGGCATGTTCACGCACGAGCTGACCGCAGGCGAAGCCGCCGAGACCTACATCACGCTGGCCGTGGGCGACGCGCTGGTCGCGCAGGTTCCCTCGCTCTTGCTCTCGATTGCCGCTGCGGTGATCGTCACCCGCGTCTCGGATACGCGCGACCTTGCCGGGCAGATCGCCGGGCAGTTCGCCGATCCGCGTGCCTGGTTGCCGGTAGCGATCGTGCTGACCGCCGTGGGCCTGATCCCGGCGATGCCGCAGACGATCTTCCTGCCCGCCGCCGCGCTGGCGTTCTGGATCTGGCACAGCCTGCGCCAGCGCAAGGCCGCCGCATCTGTGCCTGCGCAGCCCGAGGCTCCGCCCGCGCCGGACCCCGCGCATATCGCGCTTGACGAGGTTTCGGACCACACGTTGGTCACCATCGAGCTGGGCTACGGCCTCGTCTCGCTGGTCGACGACCGGCGTGGATCGCCGCTGGTGGCGCGCGTTACCGGGGTGCGCAAGCAGCTGTCACAGGCGTTCGGCTTCGTCGTCCCGCAGTTCCGTATGCGCGATGCCATCGACATGGCGCCATACGATTACCGCATCGTCATGGGCGGGGTGACGCTGGGCGGGGCGACGATCCAGCCCGAGCGCACCCTGGCCATCGACGCGGGCGAGGCAAACCCGGCGCACAAGCTGAAAGGCGAGCCGACCACCGACCCGAGTTTCGGTTGCCCGGCGCTCTGGATCGATTCGGCAATGCGCGATCAGGCGATTGCCGAGGGCTTCCTGACGGTCGATGCCAGCACCGTCATAGCCACGCATCTCAACCAGCTTCTTTCGGCGCGCCCGCAAGACTTGCTTGGCCCCGACGAGGTGCAGGATCTGCTTGATGCGGTGAAGGAACACGCCTCCGGCCTCGTCGATACGATCCACCCGCAGCCGCTCTCGCTTTCGGCGCTGACCCGCCTGCTGCGCGCGCTGCTCGCCGACGGCATCCCGATTGCACACCCGGTGCCGATCCTCAACAGCCTCTCCACTGCGCTTCAGCAAACGCAGGAGCATGCCGCGCTGGTCGATATGGTCCGCGCCGATCTTGGTGCGCTGATCGTCGGGCGCGTCTGCCCGCCGGACCAGCCGCTGCCGGTGCTGACGCTCGACGTCGCGCTGGAGACCGCCATCGTCGAAGGTCTGCGCGATCCGGTCACCGGCGATCCGGTGATTGAGCCGGACCTTGCCCGCCTGATCGGCGAAAAGGTTGCAGGAATCTGTGCCGCGCGTCCTGCCGGTTCGGTGCCCGCCGCACTCGTTGTGCAGCCCCGCGCACGCCGCGCCCTGGCCGCTCTGCTGCGCCAGCGGGCGCCGACCTGCCTTGTCCTTTCCATCGCCGAGCTTCCCGCTTCGCAGCCGATCGACGTGCTTGACGTCATCGGCGCGTCCGAACCGCAGGCGCCCGGCCTACCAAGCCCCGAATCCTATGAGGAAATTGCCGCATGAAACACGCGCACTCCCAGTTTGCCTCTGCCAATGCCGCGCGCGCCGCCTATGCCGGCGACGTGAGCGACCGTGTGCGGCGCTTCATGCCGCTGGTGCGCAAGCTCGCCTGGCACGTCCACGGTGCAGGCCGCGCCGGGATAGAGGTCGAGGACCTGATGCAGGCGGGGCTGGTCGCGCTGACCGAAGCAGCCCAGCGCCATGACGGGCCGACCGAGGATGGCTTTGCCGCCTATGCCAAGCTGCGCGTGCGCGGGGCGATGATCGACCTCGTGCGTCGCAATGCTCCCCTTTCGCGCGGCGCGCTGGAACGGCGCAAGCGCGTAGAGGCACGGGCGCAGGCCCTGCGCGGCATGCTCGGACGCGATCCCAGCGAGGCCGAACTGGCCGAGGACATGGGGCTTTCCGCCGATGAACTTGCCGAGCTGCGAGCGACCAGCGAACCGCTGCGTTTCGAGGCGATTGACGAGGTCTATTCGGACCACGACCCCGCCTTCGCCGACGATGGCGACAACGGCTTCGATGCGTTGGGCGAGGCCGAACTGCACGGCCAATTGACCGAAGCCATTGCCGCCTTGCCCGAGCGATTGCGGCTCATCACCCAGCTCTATTTCGTCGAGGAACTGAACCTTTCCGAGATCGCCGAAGTGCTCTCGGTCTCGGTTCCGCGTGTCCACCAATTGAAGGCGCAGGCGCTCGAAAAGCTGCGCGCGCATATGGAAGAGTGCGGCGCAGAGCTGCTCTGATCCGGATTTACAGGGGGTATTAATCATGCAACATCATGGGCTTGCCGAACGTTCCGGCAATCTGATCCGAAGGATTCTGGGCAGCCACGAGCAGCCCGGGGTGGCCGCTGCGGCTCCGCGTCAGGTGCCCGCCGGAGCAGGCGCGCGACGCTGGTCGGATACCGTCTGCCGAGGGCGCGACGAGGTGCTCGACACGATCAAGGCGTTCCTGCGTGAGTTCGATCTCGACCTGACGCAGGCCAACCTCAACATCGCCTATGCCGTCGTCACCGGCGACAACCTCCACCTGCGCCGCAAGTTCGCGCAGATGGCGGAGGCGGGCGAGGTGACCGCCGATGAGATCGCGACTTTGCTGGCAGAGGACGGCGCGCCGGGCGACGACCCCTTCGAGGAAATGGCCGAGCGGCTCGACAAGACCGTCTCGCGTTTCTCCGACACGGCAAAATCCGCGCGCACCGCCGCCGAGCAGCATGGCCAGAACCTTGCCACCGAAATGGGCAGGTTCGATGCGCGCACCATCACGGTGGACGAATTTGCGGACTGGATCGAAACCTCGCAGCGCATCCTCACCGCAACGCGCGACTACGAATCGCGCCTGCGTAGCAGCGAGCGCGAGGCGCAGGGGCTGCGCAGCGAGCTGGTCAAGATTCGCAAGCTGGCCGACATCGACCCGCTAACCGAACTGCCCAACCGGCGCGGCTTCGAACAATTGCTCGAAGACGAACTGCGCAAGGCCAACGAGCAGGTCGAACAGCTTGTCATTGCGTTCTGCGACATCGACCATTTCAAGGCGATCAACGACAACTGGGGCCACGAGACCGGCGACCGCGTGCTGCGCTCTGTCGGCCAGCGCTTTGCCCGGATGACCGACGACAAGTGCCACGCCGCGCGCCACGGCGGCGAGGAATTCGTCATGCTGTTTCGCGGGATATCCGCCGAAGAAGCACGCCAGCGTATCGACGAAGTGCGGCTCTCGCTATCGCGCACCCGCTTCGTCAATGAGGCGGCAGGGCAGGCGATCGGCGCGGTCACCTTCTCGGGCGGCGTTGCCGATGTCTTCGCGCACGATAATCCGCGCGATGCGCTGGGTGCGGCGGACAAGGCGCTTTACCGGGCGAAGCAGTCTGGGCGCAACCGCGTCCTGCTCGAAGGCGAGGGCGAGGACGCAGACTGACGCGCGCGAACGTCAGGAATCGCGGTGCGGCCCGCCGCGCTTCTTGCCGCCGGGTTTGGGGCCTTTGCCCGGTCCCTTGCCCGGACCTTTACGATGCGGCTTGGCGCGGTATTTCGGCTGTCCGCCATCGTTGCCGTGTCTGCCCTTCTTGCGGTTCTGCCGTGCGGCATCGCGCGGGGGACCATCCGAAGCTTCGATGCGGACCGCGTCTTCTTCGCTTTCCGACCCGGCGGTGCGCTCAAGCGCGTCGCTGAACTTGCCCGCAATCGCGCGCGGCACCTGAAAATGCGTTTCGGCAGGGCCGATGCGGATCGCGCCGATTTCGTTGCGGGTGATGTGCCCGCGTCGGCAAAGCAAAGGCAGGATCCAGCGCGGATCGGCATTCTGCCGCCGCCCGATGTCCATGCGGAACCAGACCACGTCTTCGAAGCCGGGGCGATGGCGTTCCTTCTGTGCCTCGCGGCGCGCCTCGGGAGTGTTCTCGATCAGCTCCTCGGGCTCGGGCAGGCTGGCGCGGTGCGCTTGCACCAGCATCGCCGCGATCTCTTCGGGTGAGCGCTCTGCCATCAGCCGCGTCGCGATCTCGCGGTCGGCCTCGTCGATCTCGACCGGCTGGAGCAGCGCCTGCAGAAGCCGCTCGCGGTCCTGCGCGCGGATTGCCTCGCGGCTCGGCGCGTCGATCCAGTCGGCCTTGATCTTGGCATGGCGCAGCATCGATTCGACGCGCTTGCGGCGCGG
>JAWKXP010000011.1:0-101334 GCA_041396945.1 Sphingomonadaceae bacterium
CCGCCGCTGCTCATCGGCAGCTTCGTGCGAGCCGCGATCGAGGGCGCGAGCGCGGAGCCATTCGCACGCATTCCGGCGTCGGCGCTGCGACCCGGCAACCGTATCTGGGTGGTGCGCGGCGGTAAGTTGCGCATCCTGCCTGTCCGGGTGATCCAGCGCACCGACGAACACGCCTATATCGCCACGCAGACACTGGGCGAGGGCGGGCAGGTCGTAACCAGCACGCTGCGCGCGCCCGTCGATGGCATGGCAGTGCGGATCGAGAGCGAGCCTGCGACCAAGCAGCCGCAGCCCGCGAAGAAGCCGGTCGTCGCCGACAAAGCCCCGGCCAATGACTGACGAACCGGTCGACCCAGCGGACGCAGGCGCTCCTGACGGGCCGCACCAGACGCTCGACCGCCACGGCAATGTCACCACCGAGCGCGCGCGCGACCGCACGGGCGTCATCGCGTTCATGGCCAAGAACGGTGTGGCCTCGAACCTGCTGCTGTTCTTCATGATCGTTGCCGGGCTGTTTTCCTACAACACCATCGTCCAGGAGGTCTTTCCCGAAACCAGCCTCGACACGATCTCGGTCTCGGTTGTCTATCCGGGTGCGACGCCCGAGGAGATCGAGGAATCGATCGTCCAGAAGATCGAGGAAGCGGTCGAATCGGTAGAAGGCGTCAAGGATATCACTGCCACTGCTGCCGAAGGTGTCGGCACGGTCATGGTCGAGATGGAGCTCGGCACCGACATGGGCCGCGCGCTCGACGACGTGAAGAGCGAGGTCGACCAGATCCAGACCTTCCCGGTCGAGGCCGAGGAACCCGACGTGCGCGAGATGACCAGTCGCCAGTCGGTGATGAAGATCGCGATCTTCGGCGATGCGCCCGAAGCGACGCTGAAGGAAACGGCTTACGAGCTGGAGGACGCGCTATCCTCGCTGCGCGATGTCTCATACGTCCAGAGCAGCGGCGTGCGCGAATACCGCATCTATGTCGATGTGCCGCAGGACCGGCTGCGCGCGCTGGGCCTTTCGCTCAACGATATCGCGCGCAGCGTTTCGGCGAGCAGCCTCGACAGCCCGGCAGGCTCGATCGAGACCGCGAACGAGGAAGTGCGCGTGCGCACCGTCGGCCAGAACTACCGCCAGCAGGACTTCGAAAAGATCGTCGTGCTTTCTTCGCCCGATGGCACGACCTTGCGGCTCGGCGACATCGCGACGGTCGATGACAGCTTCGAGGACAACGACGTTATCTCACGCTTCAATGACCTGCCGGTTGCTTTCGTGGATGTCTATCGCACCAGCGACGAGCGCGTGCTCGACGTGACCGAGGCGGTGAAGGGCTATCTCGATGCAGAGTTCGAGAACGCCCTGCCGCACGGGGTCCGTTACGCGATCTGGGAAGACGATTCGGACCTGTTCAAGGCGCGCCTTGGCCTGCTCGTGAAGAATGCGGCGATCGGCCTCGTCCTGGTGCTGGCCGCGCTCACGCTGTTCCTTGACCTCAGGCTTGCGGCATGGACCGCAGTGGGCATTGGCGCGACCTTCATCGGCGCGCTCTTCGTGCTCGACTGGGCAGGGTCGAGCCTCAACATGTTTTCGCTTTTCGGCTTCGTCCTCGCGCTGGGGCTGGTGGTCGACGATGCCGTGGTGGTAGGCGAGAATATCTATGCCGAACGCGAACGCGGGCGCTCCGGCGTCGGCGCGGCGATTGCCGGGGCACAGCGGGTCCGCATCCCGGTAATCTTCGCGGTGGCGACGACGATTGCCGCCTTCTCGCCGATCTTCGCGGTGGGCGGGGTCATGGGCAAGGTCTTCTTCGACGTGCCGCTGGTCATCATCGCGGTGCTCTCGCTTTCGCTGATCGAGGCGCTGCTGATCCTGCCCTACCACCTCAGCAGCCTGCCGCCGCCGGGCACGCACGCGAAACACGCGGTGACGCGCTTTTTCGAACGCATGCAGAAGGGCTTCGACCGCCATTTCCAGGCATTTGTCGAAGGCCCGCTGAATCGTGCGCTGCGCTTTGCGGTAGATATGCCCTATTTCATTGTCGCCAGCGGTGTTGCGATCCTGATCGTGATGTTCGCGATGGTTCCGGGCGGGCTTATCAAGTTTACCTTCTTCCCCGAGATCGAGGCGGAAACGGTGATCGCGACGCTGGAAATGCCTTCGGGCACTCCGGTCGAGCGCACCGCCGAGGTTGCGGGCCGGATCGAGGACGCGGCCGAGCGCGTCATCGCCCGGTTCGCCGAAGAGACCGCTGGCGGCGAGGAAGCCTTCTTCAAGGCGCGCTACACGACGGTGGGCTTCACCTCCTCGTTCATGGGGCCGGGAGGACCGAGCACCACGTTCTCGCCCAACATTGCCAATGTGAACATCAGTCTCGTGTCGGGCGATGAGCGCGATGTCTCCGCGCGGGCAATCGAGAATGCCTGGCGAGAGGAGCTGGGACCGGTGCCCGAGGCCAGATCGCTGACGATCAGTTCCAGCCTGATTTCCTTCGGTGACCCGGTCTCCGTGCGCCTCTCGCATCCCGATGAGGCGGTGCTTGAGGAAGCCTCCGGGCGAATGATGTCCGAACTGGCGCGGATCAACGGCGTGTTCGATATCGAATCGGATCAGGACGCCGGGATGCAGGAGATCGAGCTGCGGCTGAAACCCTCGGCACGCACGCTGGGCATCACCTTGCAGGATCTCGCTGCGCAGGTTCGCGCCGCCTTCTTCGGGGCCGAGGCGGTGCGCGTCCAGCGCGGACGCGAGGACGTGCGCGTCTATGTCCGCCTGCCCGAGGAAGAGCGCAATTCGATCGCCGATATCGAACGTTACCGCGTGCGCGTGCCGCAGGGGCAGGTCGCGCTCGGCACGCTGGCGGATGTGTCGTTCTCGACCGCGCCCTCGGTGATCCGGCGCGAGGAGGGCAGGCGGATCACGACGATCTCCGCCGATGTCGATTCCGATGTTGTCACCGGGCAGGAGGTCTCCGACCTGCTCACCCAGCGCACCATTCCCGAACTGAAAGCCGACTATCGCGGGCTGCAGGCGGACTTCGGCGGCGAGCAGGAAGAGCAGCAGGAATCGTTCGGCGCACTGGGCACCGCATTCCTGCTGGCACTGGTTGCGATCTATGCGATGCTGGCGATTCCGTTCCGCTCCTACATCCAGCCGATGATCATCATGGCGGCAATCCCCTTCGGCATGATCGGGGCGATGATCGGGCACCTCTTGCTCGGCATCCCGCTCGGCATCCTTTCGATGTTCGGGATTATCGCGCTATCGGGCGTCGTCATTAATGGCTCGCTGGTCCTGATCGACTTCATGAACGAGAATCTGGCGAACGGGATGGAGCGCAAGGAGGCCATCGTCGATGCCGCCAAATCGCGCTTTCGCCCGATCGTGCTGACCGCGCTGACAACCTTCCTGGGGGTTGCGCCGATTACCTTCGAGACCAGCATGCAGGCGCAGTTCCTGATCCCGATGTCGGTCAGCCTTGGCTTCGGCGTGCTCTTCGGCACGTTCCTGCTGCAGCTGGTGATCCCGGCATTGGCCATGATCCAGATGAGGGCAATGGATCGGGTGCGCGGCTGGCTGGCGGATGACGGGGAAGAGGTTGGGGAGCGCGGCGAGGATGCATCCCCGGCCTGAGTCGTTTCCCCTCCCTGCGGGCAGGGGGCGAGGGGTGGTGTAGCGAGGCCGAATGTCGTGCGCCTCACGTTCGCCGTACACCCCCCACCCCCCACCCCCAAAAGGGGGAGGAGGCAGGGCGCACAAATCTACCTAGACGATTTCGCCGATCTCCGTGCCGCATTCATAGACTTCGCCGGCAGCGGCTTTCTGGACCAGCTTGCCCGAGGCGGGGGCTTCGATCTCGCGGCTCGTCTTGTCGGTTTCGAGCAGGTAGATCACGTCGCCTTCCTTGACCTCGGCGCCATCGGCGACGGTCCATTCGGCGAGCGTGCCTTCCTGCATCGACATTTCGAGTTTGGGCAGGGTGAGCATTGTCGACATATCGGTTTCTTTCTTTCCTGGGCCGGGATCAGGCCTTCATGATGTCCTTCACGCGCGTGACGACGTGCGCTTGCCCCGGTACCTGCGTGAATTCAATGGCACTCGAATAGGCGATGGGGGCATAGGCCGCACCCAGACGCGTGGCCGGGGCCTTGAGCTTGTCCCAGAGTTCCTCGTTGATGGTGCTGGCGATTTCCGCGCCGTAGCCGCAGAATTCGACCGCCGCGTGGACGACCATCGCGCGGCCGGTCTTCTTCACCGAATCGAGCACGCGGTGATAATCGATCGGCATCAGCGTCCTGAGGTCGATGACTTCGGCGGAGATGCCTTCCTTCGCCAGTTCCTCGGCGGCGGCAAGCACCTGATTGACCATCCAGCCGTACGAAATCAGCGTGATGTCGGTGCCTTCGCGCAGCACCTTGGCAACGCCCAGCGGGATCTTGTAGTCGCCGACCGGCACCTCGCCCTTCATCGTGTAGAGCAGGATCATCGCCTCGATCTGGACGCAGGGATCCGGATCCTCGATGCACGAGGCAAGCAGGCCCTTCGCATCGACCGGGTTCGAGGGGTAAACCACCTTGATACCCGGCGAATGCAGCAGCCATGCTTCCATCGACTGCGAGTGCTGCGCGCCGAAGCCGCCCATGCCGCCACCCGCCTGCACGCGGATCGTCATCGGCGCATGCGTGGCCGCGCCCGACATGTAGCGCTGCTTCGCGGCGTGGTTGTAGATCTGGTCCATGCAGACGCCGAAGAAATCGGTGAACATGATTTCCGCAATCGGCGACATGCCCGCGATCGAGGAACCCAGTGCCGCCCCGATAATCGCCTGTTCGGCAATCGGCGTCGGGCGCACGCGCGTTTCGCCATATTCGGTCTGCAGGCCCTTGTTGGTGCCGAACACCCCGCCTTGCGGATCGCCCACATCCTCACCCAGAATGAAGACTTCCGGATTTTTGGCGAAGGCGATCTGCTGGGCGTCGAGCACCGCTTCGGCGGTGGACATCGTCTTCGTTTCGGCAGGCAGTTCGCCCTCGGCCTCGCGGAACGGATAACTGCCGCGCGCCGGGACGTCGGAGGGATCGGCGAAGACGTCGGTGAGCATTTCGCTCGCCGGGGTCACGGTCGATTCCATCGCCTTGGCAATCGCCTCGTCGACTTCCTTCTTCGCCGCTTCGTCGATGGCATCGACTTCCTCGGCAGATGCCTGCCTCGACCAGCAGCGCGCGGGTCTTGTCGACCGGGGCCTGCTCCTTCTTCGTCTTGAGGTAATCCTTGTCGACATTCATGTTGTCGCCAACGCCCGCGTGCGGGCCAAGGCGGAAGGTCTTGGCTTCTACAAAGACCGGGCCCTTGCCGGCGCGGACATGCTCGATCACGTCCTTCATGCCGTTGTAGAAGGCGACCGGATCGTTGCCGTCGAGTTGCACGCCCCGGAAGCCAAGCGCCTCGGCGCGGCCGTAGAAGTTCGGGCTGGCCGTGTACTTGGGGATCGGGGTGTATTCGCCCCATTCGTTGTTCTGGCACATGAAGATCACGGGCAGCTTCCATGCACCCGCCAGGTTCATTGCTTCATGCACCGCGCCGATCGAGGTTGCGCCGTCACCGAAGTTGACGATCGTCACGCGGTCCTCGCCGCGCTCCTTGGCGGAGATCGCAAGGCCGTTGGCAATCGGTGCGCCCGCGCCGACGATGGCGGTCGTCACCATCGAGCCCGAGGAGGGATCGGAGATGTGGGGGCTGCCGCCCTTGCCCTTGTTGACGCCATCCTCGCGGCCCAGCGCCTCGGCGAACATGCCGTAAAGGTCGACGCCCTTGGCAACCTGATCGTGGATGCCGCGATAGGTCGTGACCATGTAGTCATCTTTGGTGATGAGCTGCGAAATCGTGGCCGGGATGCATTCCTGACCGGTCAGCGGCCAGTAGGTGAACATGAACTTGCCCGCCGAAAGGCCCGCCTGAATCGCCTTGTCGACCGCGCGGATGCGCGACATCTGGCCATAGATTGCCTTCAGGGTTTCCGGTTCGATCGCAAGGTTGCTTTGTGCCATGGGGCCTCTCGTTCTTTGGTGCGCGCGGGCGGCTCCGCAACGCGAAGCCGGATGTAGACCAACGTGATAAGGCGAATCCGGCGCGAAGCAATCCGCTCGTTGCCGCCGTGGCGATGCATCGCCGATGCAATGGCTTGCAGCGCCTTGCACTTTGCCCGGCAAGGCCGCAGGGGAAGGGGCGAATTACGCTTGAAGGGAATTGCGATGCCAATGGCCGGAGCCGGAATGGGGCCGATGAAAGGCGTCAAGGTCGTCGACCTGACCTCGGTGCTGATGGGGCCTTATACGACGCAAATCTTCGCCGATCTCGGCGCGGACGTCATCAAGATCGAATCGCCCGCCGGAGACACCACCCGTTCGCTGCCGCCGGGGCCGCAAGACGGGCGCGGCGCGATGTTCATGAACGTCAATCGCGGCAAGCGCAGCCTCTGCCTCGATCTCAAGCAGGCCGCCGCGCGCGAGATCGTGCTGAAGCTGGCGAAGGACGCCGACGTCTTCGTCCATTCGATGCGCGGCAAGGCCATCGCGCGGCTGGGCCTGACCTACGAAGACCTGCGCGCGGTGAACCCGGAGATCGTCTATGCCAACGTCTATGGCTACGGGCGGGCAGGGCCTTATGCCGACTATCCGGCCTATGACGACATCGTGCAGGCCGCCTCGGGCATCGTCGACCTGCAGGCAAATCTCTCGCAGGGCGTGCCGACCTATCTCGCCACGGTGGTTGCCGACAAGGTGACGGGCCTCACCGCCGCCTATGCCATCCTCGCCGCGCTGTTCGACCGCGAGCGTTCGGGCAAGGGACAGGAGATCGAGGTGCCGATGTTCGAGACGCTGACCTCGTTCACGATGACCGAGCACCTTTGCGGCTCGCTGTTCGAGCCGGCCATCGGCCCGCCGGGATACGTCCGCGCGCTGACGCCCGAGCGCAGACCATACAAGACCAGCGACGGCTATATTGCGGTGATGATCTACAACGATCGCCAGTGGCAGTCGTTCTTCGATGCCATCGGCAACCCCGACTGGTCGAAAGACCCGATGTTCACAAGCCTGCGCACCCGGACAGAGAATATCGACAAGGTGCTGGGCAAGGTCTCCGAAGTGATCGCAGGCCGGACCACCGACGAATGGATGGAGACGCTTTCGGCGGCGCAATGCCCGGCAATGCCGGTGAAATCGCTCGACGACCTGCTGGACGATCCGCACCTCGAAGCGGTAGGTTTCTGGCAGCACGAAACGATCCCCGAAGGCGACGTGCGCATTCCCGGTGTACCGGTGACTTTCTCGGAAACGCCGGGCAAGGCGGGACGGCTCGGCCCGGCGCTCGGCGCGGACGGGGCCGATGTGCTGGCAGAATATGGCTATTCGGACGAGGAGATCGCGGCGCTGGCGGAGAGCGGCGCGCTGGTTGGCACCTCGGATTGAAGTCTGACAATCCCGTTCGTGTCGAGCGAAGTCGAGACACGTCGGCGCGGGCGTGTCTCGACTTCGCTCGATACGAACGGATAGCTTGGAGGCCTCACCGCTTGCCGAAGCGCTCGGCAAAGTCCGGCTGGCCGGTGATGTCGAGGTGTCGCCGCGATTCGACCTCGATGTAATCGCGCAGGCCCAGCGTTTCGCCGGAAAGCAGGTTGGCCTTCATCGCGCGCAGCGCATCGGGTGCGCGCCCGGCCAGTTGCCCGGCCAGCGCGCGTGTCTCCCTGTGCAATACTTCGCGGTCGAACAGGCGCGTCACCAGCCCGGTTTCGAGCGCCCGCGCCGCATCGAACTTGTCGGGAAACAGCAGCATCTCGCGAGCCATTGCGCCCCCAACGATACGCGGCAACGTCCAGCCGAGCCCCATGTCTCCCGGCGCGCCGACATTGAGGAACGCGGTCGAAAACCGTGCCTCATGCGAGGCAAAGCGCAGGTCGCAGGCACAGGCCCAGCCCATGCCCGCCCCGGCGCAGCCGCCGTCGATCGCGGCGATAGTCACCTGCGGCATCTCGTGCAGCAGCGTTGCGGCGTGATAGACCGGCATCAGCGCTTCGGGCGATCTGTCCTCCTGCTCTCCGCCCCCGCCAAGGTCAGCGCCGACGCAGAAGTCCTGCCCCGCACCGCGCAGGATGACGACACGCGCCTCGCTTGCCGCGACCTCCTCGACCGCTTCGAGCAGCGCATGGCACATAGCCACGGTCACGCCGTTGCGACGCTCCGCCCGGTTAAGCGTGATCGTCGCGATTGCGCCGCCGGTTTCGATCAGTACTGGTGTTTCGCCGCCCATATCCGCATCCTCAGCCCAGCGGCAATTCGAGCCGCGCCGTCAGTCCCGCATTCGCGCCCTCTGGCCCGGCGCGGTTTTCCAGGACCAGCCGCCCGCCATGCTGTTCGGCAATGGCGCGGGCCAGCGCGAGGCCGAGGCCCGCGCCGCCGGTGCCGCGATTGCGCGAGGGATCGCCGCGCGTGAAGGGTTCCATCATTGCCGCGATCTCGCTCTCGGGGATGCCGGGGCCGTCGTCCTCGATCCGCACCACCGCGCCGCCGCCTTCGCGCGCCAATGAGACCCGCGCACGTTCGCCGTAGCGCAGCGCATTGCCGATGAGGTTGCGCAGGGCGCGGCGCAGCCAGGTCGGGCGCAGGTTCATGGCCACGCGCTGCGTTTCGCCGAGCAGCACCGGCTCGCCCATATCCTCGTATTCATCGACAACCGAAGCGACCAGCGCGGCAAGGTCGGTCTGCTCGGGATCGTCGGTTGGGCGTCCGACGCGCGCGAGCGAGAGGATGTCATCGAGCGAATGGACGATGTCCTCGATCGTCGCTGCCATCTTCGCGCGCTCGGCTTCGTCCTCGACCGATTCGATGCGGACGCGCAGCGCGGCGAGCGGCGTCTTGAGATCGTGCCCGATCGCGCCGAGCATCACGTCCTTCTCATCGAGCAGGCCGGCGATGCGGCTTTCCATCGCGTTCTGCGCGGTAATCAGGCGGCGGATGTCGTCCGGCCCCTGCGGTTCGACCTGAGCGGCGGGCTCGCGCGTTTCGGCAAAGCGTTCGACCTGCCGCGTCAGCGCCGCGAGCGGGCGGGTGATGCGCAGCAGGACCAGTCCGACTACGGCGACCACGACGAGATAGATCAGCGCGGTCTGCGTCAGCAGCGGGCGGATCAGTTGGCCCGCCTCGAACGGGTTGCGCACCCGCGCGACTTTCCAGACAGGTTGGCCCTCGAAGCGAATACCCGCGACCATGACTTTCCCCTCGATGTCGTTCGCGTCCGGCCCGAAGCGCTCGGCGCGGCGCATCGCGCGTTCGAGCGAAGGCGGGTCGTCGCGGATTTCACGGTGGGTGACGACGATCTCGCTGGCAGGCATGTCCTGTTCGTCGAGCACGCGGGCGAGTGCTGCTTCGGTGCGACGGTCGCGCCACTCGTCGGCGGCGACGGGGGAGACAGCGGATTCGCGGATGCGCGGGCCGCGTCGGCCCTCGCCACGCGGACCTTCAAAGCGTGGTCCTCGCGCATCGGCGACAAGCCGGAAGGCGACCGAATGCACCATCGCCGCCTCGCGCCGCTCGCTTTGCGCGCGGTAGATGAAGAATGCGCCGAGGCCCTGGACGACGAACAGCGCCAGCGCCACGGCAAGCAGCATCTGGCCCATAAGGCTCCTTGGCCAGAGGCGTTTCATTCGCTGCCCCGGACCTCGCGCTGGACGTCGGCGGCGAGCATGTAGCCGCCGCCCCAGACGGTCTGGATCAGTTGCGGGTTGCGGCTGTCTTCCTCGACCTTGCGCCTCAGGCGGCTGACCTGGTTATCGACGGCGCGGTCGAACAGATGCGCCTCGCGGCCCTGCACCATGTCGAGCAGGCGGTCGCGGTCGAGGACCTGCCGGGGATGTTCGACGAAGGCCATTAGCAGCTTGAACTCCGCCGAGGAGATCGCGACGACCGATCCGGCGGGGTCGATCAGCTTGCGTTTGAGCGGGTCGAGCGTCCAGCCGTCGAAGACGAAGACCTCTTCCTCGGTGCTGACCGGCGGCACCTTTGCGGCGCGGCGCAGGACCGAGCGGATGCGCGCGACCAGTTCGCGCGGTTCGAAGGGTTTGACGACGTAATCGTCGGCGCCGATTTCGAGGCCGACGATACGGTCGGTCGCCTCGCCCTTGGCGGTGAGCAGGATCACCGGAATGTCCTTGCTCTCGACAAGGTGGCGGCAGAGCGAAAGCCCGTCCTCTCCCGGCATCATGATGTCGAGCAGGACGAGGTCGGGCCGCGCGTCGTTGATACGGCTGCGTGCCTGCGCGGCGCTCTCGGCTTCGGTCACGCCAAACCCCTGGCGCGAGAGATACTCGGCCAGGGGTTCGCGGAGCGCTGCCTCGTCATCGACGAGCAGCAGGTTCGTCTGTTCGGGTTCGTCCAAGCCGGTCAGCCTTCGGGATTGCCGCGCTTCTCGCGCCACTTGCCGCGCATTTCGGCATGGGCAGCCTGGCGCTCCTCCTTGCTGATCTTGCCGTCGTTGTTGGCATCGGTCTTTTCGAAGCGGGCGGTCGCCGCCGCGTTGAACTCGGCCTGCGAGATCGCGCCGTCATTGTTGGTGTCGGCCATCTTCATCATGCCGCCGCCACGCTTGCCGCCGTGCATGCCCATGCGGTGCTTGCCTTCGCCGCGCTTGCCGGGGCGTTCGGCGGACATGAACTCGTCGCGCGAGATGGCGCCGTTGTTGTCGGCATCGAGACGATCGAACATCTCGGTCTTGCGTGCTTCGCGGCGCGCATCGCGATCATCGGAGTTGATGACGCCGTCGCTGTTGGCGTCCATGCTGGCAAACATCTGCGCGGCATGGGCGTTGTGTTCGGCGAGAGTGACGACGCCGTCGCTGTCGGTGTCCGCGCCGCCCTTGCGGCCCTGGTGATGGTCGGCATAGGCAGCGCCGCCTGCGACGAGCGCGGCAGCGGAAATGGCGAGGGCAAGTTTCTTCATGGGGGGCTCTCCAGTCATCTTGTTCACGAAGGATTTCGTGAAAGCCGCAGGGCAGGGGGAAGGGAGGGGAAGAACGTGCCCTGCGACTTTCTGATCCCCGTTATAGGCATCGTTTGTCGCGGGTTTATGCCACCTGCAGGCGAAATTGTCGCCAATTGTCGCAGCAAAGCAAGCCCATTAATCCGCGCGCAATCAGCGGTCGCGGTTTTGCGTTCCCTTGCCCGGCGTGATGAAAATCGCCGTCGCCGCCCCGGCGATGTCCGCCGTATGCCAGATACCCGCCGGATTGACCGCATACTCGCCCGCGCTCAGCGTAACCGAGGCGTGGCTGCCGTCCGCAAGCTCCTGCGTCAGCGTCATTTCACCCGACAGGCAGATCACCACTTCCTCGCCTTCGGGATGCATTTCCCATGTCGGCCAGTCCGATGTGAACGAATGCAGCGCCACCAGCCGCCCTTCGGCATCGTCGGCGGCATGGCGCTCGGCATAGGCCATGTACCAGTCCATCTGCCCGGTGAACTCGGGCTGCGGCACGGCCTTCGCGCCGAGCCCGAGATGCAGCGGAAATGTCGCGAGGTCGTATTTTTCAGCCATCAGGGTGCCTTTGCATAACAGAACGCATTGAGCTTGTTGCCGTCGAGATCGCGGAAGTACCCGGCATAGAAGACATTGCCCTGCTCGTCCGCCTCGCCGCGCGGGCCGGGCACGCCTTCGTCGCTGCCACCTTTTTCCATCGCGATTGCGTAGAGCCGGTCGACCTGCGCGGGGTCTTTCGCCTCGATCGCGACCATCGTGCCGTTGCCGACCGTCGCTTCCTTGCCGTCGAACGGCTGGGTCGCGGCAATGCCGGTGCCGCCGCCCGGTTCGCCCCAGGCGATGAAGCTGTCGAACTCCATCATCCGGCCGATCCCCATCTCGCCGGCAATGGCGTCATAGAAGGTCGCCGCGCGTGCGAGGTCGTTGGTGCCCAGCGTTACATATCCGATCATGGTCCGTGCTCCTTTCCCGAGTCGGATGGAACATTACAGGAACATGATGGGGCGCGCAATCGCCGATCAGGATTCGCCTGGCATGCAGAAGGTGTTCATCTTGTTGCCGTCGGGATCGCGGTAATAGGCAGCGTAGAAGCCGTTTTCGCGCAGGCCCGGCGGGCCTTCGCAGGAGCCGCCATTGGCCAGCGCGGCGGCGTGGACACGGCGGACCTGATCCTC
This sequence comes from Sphingomonadaceae bacterium, assembly GCA_041396945.1. Classification (GTDB taxonomy): domain Bacteria; phylum Pseudomonadota; class Alphaproteobacteria; order Sphingomonadales; family Sphingomonadaceae; genus Novosphingobium. The sequence continues at coordinate 12,198 of JAWKXP010000011.1, forward strand.
GTCCTTGCCCATGATCGCAAACATCGTGCCGTTGCCGACGTTGGCCTCGTTGCCGTCATAGGGGAGGGTGATGCCGATCGAGGGGCCGCCCTCGGGAAACGCCCAGCCGCGCGCCTTTTCGGTCTCCATCATCCGGCTGCCGCCGAACTCGGCGATGATCGCGTCGTAGAATTTCTCGCCGCGCTCAAGATCGCGGGTGCCGAAGGTGACGTGGACTACAGGCATTTTTCTCTCCCTATTTTCAATTCAATGGCTTGCACTGTTCCTCAAGCCAGCTCTGGTCATCGCCATCAAGTTGCGGGCCAATCACTTCGAGGACGCGCGCGTGGTATGCATTCCACCACGCGATTTCGTCCCTGTCGAGCAGTTCGACATCGACCAGCCTCCGGTCGATCGGCACCAGCGTCAAGGTTTCGAAGCCGAACGATTCTTCCTCCGCGCCTTCTATTTCGCGCGGCTCGACCAGTTGCAGGTTTTCGATGCGGATGCCGTATTCGCCCGTCTTGTAATAGCCCGGCTCGTTGGAAAGGATCATGCCCGCCAGCAGTTCCTGCTCGGTGCCGCCCTGCGCGCCCGAGCCCTTGGCGATGCGCTGCGGGCCTTCGTGGACCGAAAGGAACGAGCCGACGCCGTGGCCGGTGCCGTGTTGGTAATCGAGACCGGCAGCCCAGAGGAACTGGCGCGCCAGCGTGTCGAGCTGGCTGCCCTTGGTGCCTTTGGGAAAGACCGCGCGGGCAAGCGCGATATGGCCTTTGAGCACGCGGGTGTAGCGGTCCTTCACCTCGGCGGGCGGCAGGGCCTTGTCGCCTTCGCCCGCGATCCAGACGGTGCGGGTGATGTCGGTGGTGCCGTCGGGGTACTGTCCGCCCGAATCGACGAGATAGACCGAGCCGGGTTCCAGCGTGCGGTTGGTTTCTTCCGAGACGCGATAGTGGACGACCGCGCCGTTCGGCCCCGCGCCCGAGATCGTGTCGAACGAAAGATCGCGCAGGTCTCCGCAGTCCTGCCGGAAGGCTTGCAGCCGGTCGGAAGCGGAAAGCTCGGTGACCTCGCCCCTGGGCGCTTCGACCTCCAGCCAGCGCAGGAAGCGGCTCACCGCCGCGCCGTCGCGTGCCTGTGCGTCGCGGTGGCCTTGCTGTTCGACCGGGTTCTTCGTCGCCTTGGGCAGCGCGCAGGGATCGGGCTTTTCGGCGACCTCGGCCTCGGCTTCGTAGAGCACCTGGAAGATCGCCGAGACGGCGGACTCGGGATCGACCGCGACCTTTTTGCCCTTGAGGTCCTGCAGCGCGGGCACGAATTCGCTCTCGGGCCGGATCGTCACCGCATTGCCAAGATGCTGCCGCAGTTCGGGCGTGACCTTCTCCTCGCCGATGAACAGCTCCGCCGTCCCGTCGGCATGCGCGACGACATAGGACAGCACCACCGGCGTGCGCTCGATGTCGCTGCCGCGAATGTTGAGCAGCCAAGCGACCGAATCGAGCGCGGAGATGACCGCAGCGTCGAGGCCTTCGTCCCTGAGCCAGTCGGCGAGCTTGGCGCGCTTGGCCTCGCTCGCTTCGCCCGCGTGATCGTTGCTATGCACCAGCGCCGGGGCGGGTGAGGGCGCGGGCCGGTCTTCCCAGACCGCATCGACCGGATTGGTCTCGACCGCGACCAGCTGTCCGCCCTTCTTTTCAAGCGCCTCGTGCACCGCCTTGGCCCAGCGCGTCGAATGCAGCCAGGGGTCGAACGCGATCTTTGCACCCTCGGGCGCATGCTCGCCCAGCCACTTCGCCACCGACGTCGCGGGCACGTTCTCATAGGCATAGAACCGCCCGTCGACCTGATCGCGGACCTGCAGGGTATAGCGCCCGTCGACGAACATCGCCGCCGCCGGTTCGCGCGTCGCATCGGTCAGCACCACCGCCGTGCCCGCCGATCCGCCGAAGCCGGTCAGCCATGCCAGCCTTTGCGCATAGCCGCCGACATATTCGCTCATATGCTCGTCGGAGATCGGGATGACGAAACCGTCGAGGCCCCGTGCGGCCAGTTCCTTGCGCAGCGCGTCGAGCCGGGCTTCGTGCGTATTCATCAGCATGGTTGCGGTCCTTCCTTGCACACCATAGATGTGCGCGATGGCCGAATCCACAAGTCCCGCGCCGCCTGCTGCGCCGAAAAAGCCCGTTCGCACCGCCCACCACGGGGTCGAGCTCGTCGATGACTACGCATGGCTGCGCGATGCGAACTATCCCGAGATCAGCGACAAGGCTGTGCTCGCGCACCTCGAAGCCGAAAATGCGTGGTTCGAACATCGCATGGCGCCGCACAAGCCACTAGTCGAGACGCTGTTTGCGGAAATGCGCGGGCGCGTGAAAGAGGCCGACAAGTCGGTGCCGCAGAAGGACGGCGACTGGCTTTACTGGATCGAGTTCGAGGAAGGCGCGCAGTACAAGAAATGGTGGCGCAGGCCCGTCGCGGGCGGCGCGGATGAGCTGATCCTCGACGAGAATGCGCTGGCCGAGGGCAAGGAGTTTTTCAGCCTCAACGCGATGTCGGTGAGCAACGATGGCCGACTGCTGGCGTATTCCTCCGACGAGACCGGGGCCGAGCGCTACACCGTGCGGATCAGGGACATCGCGACCGGCGAACTGCTTCCCGATACCATTCCCGGCACGCTTTCCTCGCTGGTCTGGGTCGCGGGCGACAAGGCGCTGGCCTATTGCCCGGTCAACGACAAGTGGCGCACCGACTGTGCAAAGCTGCACTGGCTGGGCAGCGATCCTTCGCAGGACAAGGAGCTTTACCGCGACGATGACGAGGCGTTCCGCGTTGGCATCTCGCTTTCGTCGAACGAGCAGTGGCTGATCGTTTCGACCGGCGATTACGAGACGAGCGAAGTGCGGCTCTTCCCCGCCGCCGATCCCGAGGCCGAGCCGCTGCTGGTGCGCGAGCGCGAGCCGGGTGTCGAGTACGACGCCGACGAGCGCGATGGCACGCTCTATATCCAGACCAACGACAGCCATGAGAACTTCCGCTCGCCACCGCGCCGCTCTCCGATCCGGGCAACTGGACGACGCTGATCGACGGTAGCGATGATTTCTACCTCACCGGCTTTGACCTGTTCCGCGATTTCTACGTTATCGAGGGCCGCGAGCGCGGGCTCGACCGGATAGAAGTGCGCTATTACGATGATCCCGCGCGGGGCTGAACCTGTCGACTTCCTCGACGCGACCTATGCCGCGAGCCTTCGGGCAATCCCGAATGGGCGGCAGAAACGTTGCGGCTGACTTTACGAATCGATGGTCAAGCCGCCACCGTGTTCGATTACGATGCCGCGAGGCCGCAGCCTCGAAACGCTCAAGGTTCAGGAAACTCGGCTATGACGAGGGCCTCTACGAAACCGAGCGAATGGAGATCATCGCGCGTGACGGCACGCCGATCCCGGTCAGCCTCGTCCAGCGCAAGCGGATCGCGCGGCGGGCGGGCCGCTGCAATTCCCATGGCTATGGTGGCGCTCTATTCCATCGCCATCGAGCCGGGCTTTCGATCACCCGGCTCTCGCTGCTCGACCGCGGCTTTGGGCCTATGCCATCGCGCATATCCGCGGCGGCGACGACTCCGGGCGCGGCTGGTACAAGGCGGGCAAGGCCGAGCGGCGCTGGAACACTCGCGCAACGATTTCGTCGATGTCGCCAACGGCCTGATCGAGCTGGGCCATACCGCTGCTGGCGACATTTCGATCGAGGGCGGCTCAGCGGGTGTGCGGGCTGGTCGGCGCGGCGATCAATGTCGCGCCCGAGCTGTTCGGCGCGGCGGTGGCCGATGTGCCCTTCGTCGATGTGCGCTGGCCACGATGCTCGACGACAGCCTGCCGCTGGACTGCAGGCGAATGGCCCGAATGGGGCAACCCGATCACCGACAAGGCCGCGTTCGAGCTGATCCGCCTTGCGCAGCCCTTGCGACAACGTGCGCGCGCAGACCATCCGCCGCTGCTCGTCACCGCCGGGCTGGAACGATATTCGCGTAACCTACTGGGAACCGGCGAAATGGGTCGCGCGGCAAGCTGCGCGAGCTCAAGACCGACAGCAACGAGTTTTCGCTGCTCAAGACCAACATGGGCGCAGGACACGGCGGCAAGTCGGGGCGGTTCGAGGCTGCGCGGAGGTTGCCGAGCAATATGCCTTCATCCTCTGGCAGATGGGCAAGGGCTGATGGCCAACCGCTTTGCCAAGACCTTTACCGCGCAGGCGGAGCACATCGACGTGATGGGCCACGTCAACAACGCGGTCTGGGTGCAATGGATGGAGGCGATCGCCACGGCGCACTGGGAAGCCGATGCAATGCCCGAACATCTCGAAACCTACGCCTGGGTCGTGACCCGGCACGAGATCGACTATCGCGGCAATATTATTTCCGGGGCGAGACCGCCGTGGCGGAAACGACGATCCCCGAAGGCCCGCGCGGCGCACGCTTCGACCGCCACGTCGTGTTCCGCGATGCGGCGGGCAAGGAGATCGTCCGCGCGGTCTCGACCTGGGCGATTGTCGACATTGCCAGCCGGCGGATCCTGCGCGTTCCGGCGGAGGTGGCGGCGCGGTTTTTGGCGTGAGGTAGGGCTTGCTCGACCCTAACTGATCCTTCGCCTTACCCCTGTTCGTCTCGGAGCGCAGTCGAGAGACGTTGGCCTGGTCCCAAGCCAGCCTTGTCTCGACTGCGCTCGACACGAACGGGGCGGGTGGTGTCCGGGTTCGCCTCGGCGAACCTCGAAGACTAAGCCGCGACCCGCCGCCGGTCGGCCTTGCGCGGTTTGAAGACCTTCATCCGCTCGCTGACGGTGCGGTTCCGCCCGGCTTCCTTGGCTTCGTAAAGCAGGCGGTCGGCGCGTTCGTAGATCAGCGCGAAGTCGGCATCGGGGATCGCGTCGCCGGGTATCTCGACCAGCCCCATGCTGGCGGTGACCGGGCTGGACAGCTCGGGCACGTCATGGGCGACGCGCGTGGTGATTGCTTGCCTGCGCTGTTCGGCGCGGCGCAGCGGATCGTCGCCCTTGAGCAGCACGAGAAACTCCTCGCCGCCCAGCCGCACGACCAGCGTTTCGGCATCGGGTTGCAGCGCTTTCGCCACCGCCCGCAGCACGTCGTCACCCACGCCGTGGCCATAGGTGTCGTTGATGTCCTTGAAGTGGTCGAGGTCGACCGCCGCGAGCGAGGTAAAGCCCTCGGCGCGCAAGGCTTCGAAGCGATTTTCGATCAGGCGACGGTTCATCAGGCCGGTCAGCGGATCGCGCTCGGCCAGCGTTTCGAAGGTGCGCGATTCCTCATACGCGCGGTCGCGCTGGCGCTTGAGCACCATGAAGCGGTCGGCAACGCCCAGCGAGGTAATGACGACTTCGAGCGTGATCGCGATATGCTGGTGCAATTGCAGCGTCAGCAATGCGTCGGTTGCGCCAAGTGCAGAGACGATGCGCGTCGACCCGACCGCCAGCAGCGGCGTCCAGGCCACGATCTGGAACCAGACCACGCGGCTGCCGCGCCGCGCCGCGATCCAGAGCGTCGAGACATAGAGCAGCACCACCGGAATGAACGAGATGTAGTAGATGTCCGAAGCGAAGGGGCGCAGGTCGCCCATGTCGAGATAGACCAGCTGAACCGGCAGGATCAGCAGGCCGATCGAGCGCAGCAGGTTGCGGTGCCAGGCATCGAGCTTGCCCGGCTCGATGATGTTCGCCGCGACCATCGCCGCCGAAATGATCGCGCCGTTGAAGGTGGTGACTGCGAGCAGGACCAGCGTTTCGAGCGAGAAATCGAAGAAGCGGTTGACGAGGCCAGAGGTCACAAAGGTCTGCGTCAGCATGAACAGCACCGCGACGACGTGCCAGAGCAGGAACCGCTCGCGCAGCACGCGGAAGAACGCGAAGTTGAAGACCAGCGGCACCAGCAGCACGCCGCACATCATCGCGATCATCAGCTCCATGCGCAGCGATTGCGGCGTATCCGTTGGCGTCTTGGCCACTGCGAGGCTGGAGAGCAGCAGCGGGCGCGCGGGCCGGTCGATTTCGACGAGGATCGCATCTGCCGGGCCGTCATAGGCGGGCAGGTCGAACTGCATCACCCAGTCGCTGGTGCCGAATTTTGCGTCTTGGGATCTGTAGGTCGCGCTGGATTTGCGCCCGTCGCTGCCGATCACCGTCACCTGCATCGCGATGAACTTGACGAGGCGGCTGGTGAGGACTTCGGGCTGGCGGTTATCGGTGCCGCGCAGGTCGAAGCGCATCAGCGCATAGGGTTCGTCGATCGACCAGTCGCGCTGCTCGCAGTTCCAGCGCGCGGACGCAGCCGATGCGGGCGTCTGCGCGGTTGCATGGCAGGTCGATCCGGGCGCGAATTCCGCCTGCGCGCGCGCCGGTGCAGCGCCTGCGAAAAGCAGCACGGCAACGAGCAAACCGGCACAGAGATTGACCCACTTTCTCCCCATTTGCCCGGTCTGGCAGCAAGGGATAAAGGTATGGTTAAGATGGACTTACTCGCCGATCACCGTTTCGACCGGCGCATAGTCGTAACCCAGCTCCTCGGCGACCGCGCGGTAGGTCACCTTGCCTGCGTGGACGTTCAGGCCTTCGGCAAGGTGCGGATCGCTGGCAACGGCGGCTTTCCAGCCCTTGTCTGCGATGTTGAGTGCATGCGGTAACGTGACATTATTGAGCGCATAGGTGCTGGTGCGCGCAACCGCGCCGGGCATGTTGGCGACACAATAATGCACGATCCCGTCGACCACGAAGGTCGGCTCCGAATGCGTCGTCGGGTGCGAAGTTTCGAAGCAGCCGCCCTGATCGATGGCGACGTCCGCCAGCACCGCGCCCTTCTTCATATGCGGCAGCATCTCGCGGGTTACCAGCTTGGGCGCGGCGGCGCCGGGGATCAGCACCGCGCCGATCACAAGGTCCGCCTCGCAGACGCATTCGAACAGGTTCGCCGCGTTGGAAAAGCGCGTCTTGGCGCGGCTTTCGAAGTGAATGCCGAGCTTTTCGAGCACTTCGGGGTTGCGGTCGAGGATCGTCACGTCCGCGCCAAGGCCCACCGCCATCTGCGCCGCATTGAAGCCGACCACGCCGCCGCCGATTACCGCGACCTTGCCCGGCGCGACGCCCGGCACGCCGCCGAGCAAGACGCCGCGCCCGCCATGTGCTTTTTCGAGCGCGGTCGCGCCCGCCTGAATCGACATGCGCCCGGCGACCTGGCTCATCGGCTTGAGCAGGGGCAGGGTGCCGCCGGGGCCGGTGACGGTTTCGTAAGCAATCGCGGTGACGCCCGATTTCACGAGATCGGCGGTCTGCTCGGGATCGGGCGCAAGGTGGAGGTAGGTATAGAGGATCTGCCCCTCGCGCAGGCGCGCGCGCTCTTCGGGCTGGGGCTCCTTGACCTTCACCACCATGTCGCACGCGGCGAAGATTTCGTCCGGCCCCTCGACGATCCGCGCCTTGGCCTGCCGGTATTCCTCATCGTCGGAGCCGATGCCCAGCCCCGCGCCGCTCTCGACCCAGACCTCGTGCCCGTGCGCGACCAGTTCGCGGACGGACTCGGGCGTCAGGCCGACGCGATATTCGTGATCCTTGATCTCGCGGGGACAGCCGATGCGCATCGTTGGGGCTCCTTTGTCTGGCTCCGATGTAGGCGCTTCTGACCCCTGCGAAAATAGCCCGGCAAACTTCGCCAGATTATGTCGGAGTTGCGGCTCCGGCGGATTTGCCCGAAAAGGCCAAGCGGCTCAAAGCGAAAGGATATTCTTGAACGAGGACGATGCCCGGATGCTGCTGCTCGTGCGCGCGGTCGAGATGGCCGACCGCGAGGGCGCGCTGCTGACCGCCGAAGACCGCAGTCAGGCGCATGCGGCGGGCTCGGCGGCGATGGGCAGCGGCAAGCGCGCGGGCGAGCGCTACCTTGCCGCGCGTTCGCATTTCGCGGCAGCGCGGCTCGAAACGCGCCAGCCGCCGGTGACCCGCGTGCTGCGGGCGACGCGCTGGCCGGGCTGGATCGCCTGGCTGGTGCCGCTTGTCGCCTTCATGCTGGGCGTTGCCGCCAACGAACTGGGCAACTCGCGGCGGCTTGATCTCTTGGCTGTGCCTTTGCTTGGGACATTCGTCTGGAACATTGCGGTCTATCTTTGGGTGCTGGCCACTGCATTCCGCCGGTCCGCTCCCGGCACTGGCCTTCCCGGACTGATCGCGCAGATCGGCACGCCGGGAACGGGCACCGCTACTCCCTTGTCGCGCGCATTGGGCAGCTTTCTTGGCGACTGGCATCAGGCCGCCGCCCCGCTCAACGCGGCGCGCGCTGCCCGCACGATGCACCTTGCCGCCGCAACTTTCGCCATCGGCCTGATCGCAGGCATCTATCTGCGCGCACTGGCAGTCGAATATCGCGCCGGGTGGGAAAGCACCTTGCTCAGCCCCGGTCAGGTCCACGGCCTGCTCTCGCTGCTGCTCGGACCAGCCTCCGCCATCTCAGGCATCGCCATTCCCGATGTTCAAGGCATTGCCGCGCTGCGCGTCACCGGCACGGTCGATGCGGGCGGCGATGCGAAGCCCTGGCTGCACTTGTTCGCGGTGACGGCGGGCTGGCTGGTCGTGCTGCCGCGCCTCGTGCTTTCGGGCCTTGCCGCTGCGAAGGCTGCTGCCCGCGCCCGCAATTTCCCTATACCGGGCCGCGAAGACTTCTACGTCCGCAAGCTGCTGCGCGAGGCACAGGGCGCGTCGGGCCATGTCCGCGTCACGCCTTATGCCTGCACGCCGGGCGAGGCGATCCGCGCGCGGCTTTCTTCCTTGCTCCACGGCGCGATGGGCGAGGGGTCGGCGGTGCGCTTCGACGAGCCGGTCGCCTATGGCGCGGAAGACGAGTGGCACTCGCGCGCGGCGCTCGATCCGAAACAGGACCTGCATATCGTGCTCTTCTCGCTCTCTTCGACACCCGAAGATGAGAACCACGGCCAGTTCGTGAGGGCACTCGACAAGGCGCTGCTGCGCGAGAACTCCGGGACAATGCCCGCCGTGATCGTCGACGAATCGGCCTATCGCGAACGCTTCGGCGCGCAGGCGGGCTATGCCGAGCGGGTCGAAGCGAGGCGCGCGGCATGGCGCAAGGTGATCGGCGCGGTCGGCCTCACTGCTTTCGTCATCGACCTCGGCGAAGATCGGCCCGATGACCTCCAGCGCATCGAGACGCTGACCGCTGGCGATGCGCGGCTCGCGGGGGAGAGGGCATGACCGCTGACGAAATCCTGATGGAACCGGTCGGCTCGGGCACGACGATCAATCTCTCGCTGATTTCGCACACCAATGCGGGCAAGACGACGCTCGCGCGCACACTGCTTGGCCGCGATGTCGGTGAGGTGCGCGATGCCGCGCATGTCACCGAGGTCGCCTCGGGCCATGTCGTGGTGCAGGCGGGCGAGGATACGCTGATGCTCTGGGACACGCCCGGCTTCGGCGATACTGCACGGCTGCTCAAGCGCCTGCGCGTTTCGGGCAATCCCATTGGCTGGCTGCTTTCCGAAGTCTGGGACCGCTGGCGCGAGCGCCCGCTCTGGTCGAGCCAACAGGCGGTGAAGAACGCGCGCGATCACGCCGATGTGATCCTCTACCTGATCAATGCGTCCGAAGACCCGGCGGCAGCAGCCTATGTCGACCTCGAGATGGAAGTGCTCGCGTGGATCGGCAAGCCGGTGATCCTGCTGCTCAACCAGATGGGGCCGCCGCGCGAAGGGATCGACAAGGAAGTCGAGGCATGGCGCGCGCATTTGTCCGGCTGGGAAGCGGTCGCGGGTGCGTTGCCGCTCGATGCCTTCGCGCGTTGCTGGGTGCAGGAGGGCGCGCTGCTCGCGGCGGTCGAGCCTTTGTTGCCACCCGACAAGGCCCCGGCAATGACGCGGCTATCGCAGCGCTGGATGGAGCTGGTGCATGGCCGCTTCGAACAGTCGATGGCGGCGCTCGCCAAGCCGCTGGCCGAAGCCGCGCGCGACAAGGAAGCCGTCGGCGGCAAGGGCTGGCGCGACCAGATGGCGCAGCTGCTGTCCGCCGCGAAGGGCGAAAGCCCGGAAATGCGCGCGGCAATGGAGCGGCTTTCCGGGCGGCTGGCGGCTGGCACGCTGCAATCGACCGAGGCGCTGACCGCGCTTCACGGCCTTTCGGGCAAGGCGACGCGCACCGTGCTGGAACGGGTCGGCGACGACTTCGCCAGGAGCGAGCAGGCGAACGAAGGCTTCGCGGCTGCGATCGGCGGGGTGATGACGGGCGCGGTCACGGGCCTTGCCGCGGACGTGATGGCGGGCGGGCTGACGCTGGGCGGCGGAATGATCGTCGGGGCCATCCTGGGCGCAGTGGGTGCGGGCGGTCTGGCGCGCGGGTTCAATCTGGTACGTGGCGAGGACGGCTCATCGGTGCGCTGGTCGGAGGAGTTCTTCGCCGGGATCGTCAATGCGGCGATCCTGCGATACCTCGCGGTGGCGCATTTCGGGCGCGGGCGCGGCGACTGGGAAGAAGCGGAGCATCCTGCCTTCTGGGTCGAGGTGGTCGAGAAGGCGGTCGGCGAGAGGCGCGAGGACCTGAAACGCATTTACGAGGGCCTGCGTGCGGGGGACGATCCGGCCCACGATGCGGCGCTCGAAGCGCTGCTGGCGGAACGCACCGCGCTGGTTCTCGCGCGGCTTTATCCCACTGCCGCATCGGCAAAGGCGCTGGCCGAAAAGCACGATTTCGAGCCGGTTGCGGTTGAAGAACAAGGCGATAGCACCGGGCCCTACGTCTCAAGCTGGATGCCGCCGCTTTAACCCCCTTCCGGCTCGGTAATGATCCGGTCGCGCGCGGCGCGGATGTCGCCGGCTTCGTGCTGGGCTTTCAGGCGTTCGTGGTCCCTCGACCGAAACATCTCCTCTGCCTTGTCGATTTCCTCGATCGACAGGTCGAGCCCGTCCAATGCCTGCCGCGCCAGCCATGCCGCCGATTCGAACACCTCGCGCACGATCCCGGCTGCGGGCGAGGACTTGAGGCGCAGGTGCGAATGCCGGTCGAAGGTGCGCACATAAAGCTGCGTCTTCGGGAAAGTGCGGCGCACCTCGTGAAGGAAATCGTCGGTCACCTGGTCGCCGTCGATGCAGAAGGCGATCAGCTGCGCTTCGTCGCCGCCCGCCTGCCGCAAGAGGTCGATCCGGGTGCCGTCGCCGAAATAGACCTTCGATCCGAACGAGTCCGCTGCGTCGATCATCTCGACGTCCTTGTCGATCAGTGTCACCCGCACGCCTGCCGCCATCACCATCTGCGCAAAGGTCTGGCCGAAGCGCCCGTAGCCGACGACCAGCGCCCCCGCGCCGTCCGCCTCCGGTTCGGCGCGGGTTTCCTCGCTGGCGGGCTGCTCGCGAATGCGGCGCGTTGCCATCATCAGGAACGGGGTGGTGATCATCGAGAGCGTCACGACCGCGCCGAACAGGCTGGCGGCTTCCGGCTCGATCAGCAGCGCGTCGGTCGCCTGTGCGAAGAGCACGAAGCCGAACTCGCCGCCCTGACTGAGCAAGAGGCCGAGCGCCAGCGCCCCGCGCCAGTCCATCCGGAAAAGCAGCGCGATGCCGAAGATGATTGCCGCCTTTACCGCAATCAGCGCAAAGGCCATGCCGACCACGAAACCGGGCCGCGCGGCGATCACGCCCAGGTCGAGCATCATCCCGACCGAGACGAAGAACAGCCCGAGCAGGATCGAGCGGAACGGTTCGATGTCGGCTTCCAGCTCGTGCCGGAAAGGCGTGTCGGCGAGCATCACGCCGGCAATGAACGCGCCCAGCGCGGCGGAAAGGCCCAGCGTGTGCATCACCAGCGCCGATGCCATCACCGTGAACAACGCGGCGACGACGAACATCTCGCGCTCGCCCAGCTTGCCGATCAGGCCGAACATCGGGCGGATGACGAAGCGCCCCGCAGCGATCAGCCCGGCAATCGCGAGCACAGACCAGAGCGCCAGCTGCCAGCCGGGCGGTCCCTCGGCGGCAGCAGGATTGCGGCTCATCGCGGCGACGATCGTGATCAGCGGGATCAGCGAGAGGTCCTGGAACAGCAGGATCGAAAACGCGCGCTCGCCAAAGGGCGTATGCAGCCGCCCCGCGCTTTGCAGCATCGGCAGCACCTGCGCGGTCGAGGAGAGGCCGAGCGGCAGGCCGATGGCCAGCGAAGCGGCGAGCGAGAAACCGGTGACGGCATAGATCAGCGCGGTCACCGCCAGTCCGCAGGCGACGACCTGCAGCAGGCCCAGCCCGAATATCTCGTGCCGCATGCGCCAGAGCCGCTTCGGCGCAAGTTCCAGCCCGACGACGAAGAGCAGCATCGTGATGCCCAGTTCGGCAATTCCGATCTTGCCCTCCGCATCGCCGACCAGCCCGAGCACATGCGGCCCGAGGATCGCGCCGGTCATCAGGTAACCCAGCGTCGCACCGAGCCCGAGGCGGCGGAACAGCAGCACGAAGACGATTGCGGTGCCCAGTAGGAGGAACCCGTCGCGCAGCAGGAATGCCTGCGCCTCCGCTCCATCGCCCGCACCGGCGAGCAGCGTGAGGATCGTCGCGCCTGAATTCATGCCTGCCGCCTTTCGCCCGTGAAACAGATGGAACACTGTTGAGGAGAGGAAAAATTCCCTTCGGGGCCACCTGTTTCGCCCGTCACCTGTCTGGCAGGCTTTGCCGGGGCAGGAAAGCCGCACGTATCGACGCTCGGGCGATGCGATGCCGGTTTGTCAGGCCATTGCCTTCGTCGTACCTTCGCCGTCAAAGCGAGAAGGAGAGGACTGGATGGATATTCTCGACGGGATCAAGGTCGTCGATGTCACGGCCTATGCATTCGTGCCGTCGGCGGGCGGGGTGCTGGCGCATTGGGGTGCGGACGTCATCAAGGTGGAAACACCCGGCGCGCCCGATCCGATGCGCGCGATCAGCGAGGCGACCTATCGCCACTACGGACGCGGCAAACGTTCGATCGCGCTTAACCTTGCCTCGGACGAAGGCCGCGCGCTGCTTTACGAGCTCTGCAGAGATGCCGATGTCTTCCTCACCAGCTACCTCGCGCCAACGCGGCGCAAGCTCGGGATCGATGTCGAGGATATTCGCAAGATCAATCCGGACATCGTCTATGCGCGCGGTTCGGGGCACGGGCCGAAGGGTCCCGATGCAGACCGCCCCGGCTATGACGCGCTAAGCTGGTGGTATCGCGGCTCGCTGGGCCAGACGGCGATGGACATGACCGGAGTCGAATGGCCGCCGACGATGGTCGGGCACGGCGACGGCATGTCGGGGCTGGTCTTTGCGGGCGGCATCTGTGCCGCACTGCTGCACCGCGCGCTCAAGGGCGAGGCGCTGGTGGTCGATAGCTCGCTGATGGGCACGGCGGTCTGGTTCAACGGCCTTGCGATTATGGGCGCGCAGTTCACCCACGGGCGCAAGGAGCCGCGCAAGCAGGAGCGCCCGCCGCTGCCAGCAGGTACGCCGAAGCAATTTATCTCGGCGGTGAGGGCGATCTACCAGACGGGCGACTATCGTTTCCTCAATCTCCTTTTCCTGACCGACGACGACCGCGACTGGCAGGACCTGTGCCAGCGCATTGAGCGGCCAGACCTCGCAGCCGACGAACGCTTCGCCAGCCGTGGGGGCCGCGCCGAGCATGGCGAAGTGCTGATGGGGATCCTCGAAGAGGTCTTCTACTCGCGCACGCTGGCGGAGTGGAAAGAGGCGCTTGCCGACGCGCGCGGGGCCTGGGCACCGGTGATGGCGCCCGAGGAGATGGGCGGCGATCCGCAGGTCATCGCCAACGATTACATGACGACGGTCGATTATGCCGACGGACCGCTGGCCGTGCCCGCGCCTGGGATCATGTTCGACGAAGAAGCCGGACAAGCCCCGCCCGCGCCTGCATTCGGGGAGCATACCGATGCGATCCTGAGCGAGCTGGGCCATGACGCGTCGCAGATCGCCAGGTGGCGCGAAAGCGGTGCGGTGGGGTGAAGTCCTAGACTCGATTTCTGATTGATTGAATCGATTGGGGATTCCCAAGAGGTGTGAGTTCTGATTCAACCTGCTGGCTGAGATGGAGGTCAGCATGGATGGCGAGACCGTATTCGAATGATTTGCGCGAGCGGGTTGCTTGTGCGGTTGCCGGTGGGCGCAGTTGCCGTGAGGTGGCGGCGCTTTTCGATGTGAGCGTTTCGAGCGTTGTGAAGTGGTCGCAGCGTCAGCGGGCGACCGGGAGCGCGGCGGCGAAGCGGATGGGCGGACATCGCAAGCGGTTGCTGGAGCCGCATCGAACTTGTAATCGGACGCCTCAAGGAAGAGCCTGATCTGACGCTCAAGGCGCTGGTGGCCGAATTGGCCGAGCACGGCATCACGACTTGCCCGGCATCGGTGTGGCGGCTGGTGCGTTCCGAAGGAATGAGCTTCAAAAGTTTCGCTCGCCGGAGGCAGGCGCGCCCGAAGATCGCAAGACGGCGAGCGCAATGGAAGAAGTATCAGGACCGGCTTGATCCTGCCCGCCTCGTCTTCATCGATGAGACCTGGGCTAAGACTACCATGACCCTGATCCGGGGCTGGGCACCGCGCGCTCAAAGCTGGTTGCGCACGCCTCCTGTTCGCAAATGGCGTACACTACTCTCCTCGCCGCATTGCCGCGACCGGATCGATGCGCCGTGTGCTCGATGACCGATCAATAGTGTCAGCTTCACGGCTTACGTCGAGCAGTTCCTCGTTCCCACGCTCACACCCGGCGATGTCGTCATCATGGACAATCTTGGGCCATAAGGGAGCGTCGCGCCGGGCCATCCGCGCGGCGGGGGCCAAGCTCCTGTTCCTCCCACTCCTACAGCCCCGGATCTCAACCCGATCGAAGGTCTTCGCCAAGCTCAACTGTCGCGCAAAGCAGCCGAACGCACCGTCGAAGATACCTGGAAGCGCATCGGAACCCTGTTTGACGCCTTCCCGCCAAACGAATGCGCCAACTACCTCAGAAACTCCGGGTACGCTTCAGCCTAAGTGAAAACGAGTCTAATGGCCAGGCTACCCCAGCCGTTCGACACGAACGGGATGGTAGGCGAGCACTTGGTTTAGAGCGGGTTCCCGTTTTCGTCGCGGTAGATGTCGCGCTTGCCAACATGGTTTGCCGGACCGACGAAGCCATCCTCCTCCATGCGCTCGACCCATTTGGCTGCTGTGTTGTAGCCAACGCCCATCTGGCGCTGGATCCATGAGGCGGAGACCTTCTGGTTCTCGAAGACCAGCTGGCAGACCTGACGGTACTGGCGCTCCTTGGGATCGTCCGATGCGGTGACATCGTCGAAGCCGAATCCGCCGTCCTCGGGCTCTTCGGTAACCGAATCGATATATTCGGGGCTGCCCTGCGAGCGCCAGAAATCGGCGACAGATTCGACTTCCTCGTCGCTGACGAAGGGGCCGTGGACGCGGCGGATCGGGTCGGTGCTGGGCTTGTAGAGCATATCGCCCTTGCCGAGCAGCTGCTCCGCGCCCTGTTCGCCGAGGATCGTGCGGGAGTCGATGCGGCTGGTGACGGCAAAGCTGATGCGGGTGGGCAGGTTGGCCTTGATGACGCCGGTGATGACGTCGACCGAGGGGCGCTGCGTCGCCATGATGAGGTGGATGCCCGCCGCACGCGATTTTTGCGAAAGGCGCTGGATCAGGACCTCGATCTCCTTGCCGACGGTGACCATCAGGTCGGCCAGCTCGTCGACGATCAGCACGATCTGCGGCAGCACTTCGTAATCGAGCTGGTTTTCTTCGTACATCTCCTCGCCCGTCTCGGGATCGAAGCCAATCTGCACGCGGCGGCCCAGCGGCTTGCCCTTGGCGCGCGCGGCACGGACCTTGTCGTTGAAATTGGCAAGGTTGCGCACGTTGATTTCGCTCATCTGGCGATAGCGGCGCTCCATTTCCTCGACCGCCCATTTGAGCGCGCGGATCGCCTTTTGCGGCTCGGTGACCACCGGCGAGAGCAGGTGCGGGATCTCGTCGTAGCTCTTGAGTTCGAGCACCTTGGGATCGATCAGGATCAGGCGGCACTGTTCGGGCGTCAGGCGGTACAGCAGCGAGAGCAGGATGCAGTTGAGCCCGACCGACTTGCCCGAGCCGGTGGTGCCCGCGACCAAGAGGTGCGGCATGGTGGCGAGGTCGGCGACGACCGGCTCGCCTGCGATATCCTTGCCGAGGATGATCGGCAGCATGCCCTTGTGACCGGCGAAGGCTTCCGACGCGATCATTTCCTTGAGCATGACCATCTGGCGGTCGGCATTGGGCAGTTCGATACCCATCACCGTGCGGCCCGGGATCGGCGAGACACGGGCGGAGATCGCGGACATGTTGCGGGCGATGTCGTCGGCAAGACCGATCACACGCGCCGCCTTGGTGCCGGGCGCGGGCTCAAGCTCGTACATCGTCACGACCGGGCCGGTGCGCACCGCCGTGATCTCGCCCTTGACGTTGAAATCGTCTAGCACGGTTTCGAGCAGCCGCGCGTTACGCTCGAGGCTGAGCTTGTCGATCTTGCGGTCCGAGCCTTCGGGCGGGTCGGCGAGCAGGTCCATCTCGGGCAGTTCGTAATCGGCGAACATCTCGCGCTGGCGCGCCTGGGCGGGGCGTGCGGCAGGCTTGGCGACCTGCTGCGGATCGAGGATTTCGGGCACGCGGCGCGGCTCGTCGCTGAGCGGCACCGGCTCTTCGGCGATTTCGGGCTCGTCCTGCGCCTTTGCCTGCTTGCGGCGCGGCAGGACGGGCAGGTCTTCGCGGCTGGGCAGGCTTGGCACGCGGTCGAGCCTGCCCGGCAATGTCAGCAGCGCGGCCCAGTCGACTGCGAAGACGCGGCCCGCCATCGTAATGCCCGCGATCAGGCAGACGATGCCGAGGCCCAGCGTGCCCCAGCCTTCGACGCCTTCGGGCAGGATCGCGGCGATGGCATGGACCGCCTTGGCACCCAGCAGCCCGGAAATACCGCCCATCGATGCGGGCAGGGTGCCGCCCGGTTCGGTGAAGCTCAAGGACAGTACCGTGGCGAGCAGCGCCATTGCGAAGAGCAGCACGCCGATCGGCCACCACCAGCGCTGGTCGGAGGGCAGCGCGAGGCCTTCGTCTTCCTCGGCAAAGCGCCAGAGCTTGCGCGCGAAAACATAGAGCAGCGGCAGGAACAGCACCGAGACCGGACCGAACAGGAACAGCGCGCGTTCGGCAACCCATGCGCCCGACGCGCCCATCCAGTTGCGCACTTCGCCGCCAGCCGCAGTCGAGGGCGAGGGATCGGTCTGGTTATAGGTCACCAGCGCAATCGCGAGGAACAGCATCGCCCCGAACAGCAGCACCGCGCCGCCCAGCTCGACCGCGCGGCGCATCGCCTGGCGGAAGATCGCGCGCCAATCGGTCCGTGTGCGCCTGCGTGTGCGCGTCGCTGCCCGTGATGCCATGACTAGTCCCTCTTGTCCGGAACACACCATGAATCCTTAGGGACTCGGGGTCAATCCTTTTGACCCTCAAGCGCGCTTCAGCTTAGCCCGTCGATGGCGGCCCAGCGCGCAGATTTCAGGCGTTTTACGCGCTTGGCGGTCATTCCCCCGAGCGCGATGACCGGCACCTGTGCGTGGCGCGCGAGCAGGTGAAAGCGAACCGGGCCGAGCGCCTTGCCGCCGGGGTGCGAGCGGGTGGGGAAGACCGGCGAGAGCAGAATCGCATCGGCACGCGCGGTCTGCGCCAGACGGATTTCGCGCAAGGAATGGGCGGTGACGAGGCGCAGCGTTGCCGGGCCACGCGCCAGCCGAGTGGGTGGTCCGTAGGCTCCATCCGCGCCCCAGCCGAGTGCCTCTTGCGGTTTGCCTGACAGGATTACGAGGTGTCCGCGTGCTCGCGCGATCCGCACGAGTGCATCGAATCGCGCGCGTCGCCGGTCCGGGGCGAGGTGGTAATGGCGGAAGATAAATCCCGACCCGCGAGGCAGGCGGCGCAGCGCGTGCTCCAGTGCGGCATCGTTGCGCTTATCGGAGATCAGCCAGAGGCGGGGCAGGGAAGGCTGGCGCTTGCGCATGGCATCGCTATAGCAGCGCGCCATGACCGGACCAGCCCAAGCCCTCCACGACGTGCGCGAGCGGATCGCCAAGACGGCGAAGATCGCGCGGCGCAAGCCCGAAGACATCGACCTGATCGCGATTTCCAAAACGCACCCGGCGGAACGCATCGTGCCGCTGATCGAGGCGGGACAGCGCGTCTTCGGCGAGAACCGCGTGCAGGAAGCGCAGGACAAGTGGCCCGAACTGCTTGATGCGCATGAGGGGCTATCGCTGCATCTTGTCGGGCAGTTGCAATCGAACAAGGCGGACGACGCGGTTGCGCTGTTCGACTGCATCCATTCGCTCGACCGCGCCTCGCTGGTTTCGGCGCTGGCGAAAGCGATGGACAAGACGGGGCGGCAGGTGCCCTGCTTCGTGCAGGTCAATATAGGCGAGGAAGAGCAGAAGGGCGGCTGCGCGATTGGCGAGGTGCCCGACCTGCTGGCGCAGGCGCGCGAGGCTCAGGTGCCGGTCGCGGGCCTGATGTGCGTGCCGCCGTTCGGGATCGAACCCGCGCCGTTCTTCGCGCTCATGGCCAAGATCGCGGCGGACAATGGCCTTGACCAGCTAAGCATGGGCATGAGCGGCGATTTCGAAACCGCCGTGATGCTTGGCGCAACGCATGTGCGCGTGGGCTCTGCGCTGTTCGGGGAGCGCGGGTGAAGCTTTCGAGCAACACCAACATCCGTACGTCCTGAGGAGGTCTTGAGGACGCAGTCCGAAAAGGCCGTCTCGAAGGACTGGCCGGTGCTTCGAGACGGGTCCTCAGGCATTCGCCTTCAGACCCTCCTCAGCACGAACGGAGTTATTGCTGCAATCCTTTCAGCAAGACCTAAGTATCATCCCGCTTCAGCTCATCGCCCGCAATCGTGACGACATGCAACAAATTGGTCGAGCCCGGCGTCCCGAAGGGCACGCCCGCCAGCACGATCAGCCGCGAGCCGGCCTTGGCGAAGCGGTGGCGCAGCGCCATGCGCTTGCCCTTGGCGATCATCTCCTCGAACGAGCCGATATCCTTGGTCGCCACCGCATGCGCGCCCCAGAGCAGCGCCACGCGCCGAGCGGTGATGGTCGACGGGGTGAGCACCAGCATCGGCGCTTTGGGCCGCTCGCGCGCCACGCGCCGTGCGGTCGAGCCCGAGCCGGTAAAGACCACCACGCCGTCGATTGGCAGGGTGTCGGCAATCCGCGCACAGGACAGCGAGAGTGCATCGGCGGTCGTCGCATCGGCCGGAGTGTCGGCGATATGGATGCGCTCGATATAGGTAACGTCGTTTTCGACCTGCCCGGAAATCCGGTCCATGATCGTCACCGCCTCGACCGGCCAGTCGCCCACGGCTGTTTCCGCCGAAAGCATGACCGCATCCGCGCCATCATAGACCGCGTTGGCAACGTCGGAGACTTCGGCGCGCGTGGGGGTCGGGCTGGAAATCATCGATTCGAGCATCTGCGTCGCCACGACCACCGGCTTGCCCGTCCCGCGCGCCGCTTCGACAATGCGCTTTTGCAGCGGCGGGACTTCTTCCGGGTTCAGTTCGACGCCGAGATCGCCGCGCGCGACCATGATGCCGTCCGACAGTTCGATGATTTCCTGCAGGCTGGAAACCGCAGCCGGTTTCTCGATCTTGGCCATCAGTGCGCCGTATCCGCCCATCAGGCGGCGCGCTTCGGCGACATCTTCGGGGCGCTGGACAAAGGAAAGGCCGATCCAGTCCGCCTTCTGCTCGACCGCGAAGGACAGGTCGCGGCGGTCCTTCTCGGTCAGCGCCGGGATCGGGATGACGGAATCGGGGACGTTGACACCCTTGCGGTCGGATACCGGCCCGCCAACTTCGGCAGTGCAGAGAATCTCGTCCTCCGATGCGCGGGTCACACGCAGGCGTAGCTTGCCATCGTCGATCAGCAGGCGCGCGCCGTTCTCGAGGATGCCGAACAGTTCCGGATGCGGCAGGCAGACGCGCGTGTCGTCACCCGGTTCGGGATTGCGGTCGAGCGTGAAATGCGCGCCGTGGCGGATGAAGGCCTTGCCGCCCTCGAACTCGCCGACGCGCAGCTTTGGGCCTTGCAGGTCGCAAAGGATGGCAATCGGCTTTTTCGCCGCCTTTTCCACCTCGCGGATCGCGGCGATGGTCTTCGCGTGGTCCTCGTGGCTGCCGTGGCTCATGTTGACGCGAAACGCATCCGCGCCCGCGCGCAGCAGCCTCTCGATCATCTCGGGATCGCGGCTGGCGGGTCCAAGCGTCGCAAGAATCTTTACCTTGCGCGCGCGTTTCAGGCGTTGGCTGTCGTTTCGTGGCACGTTCATGCGTCCATGTTGGGATTCGCGCCGTGCTATGGCAAAGCGCGGACCAAACACCAAGGGGATAAGGAACGACAATGGACGCGAACGATACCATCGACACGCTTGACGACGCGGTTGCCGCGGCTGCCTTCCGGCGGCTGGTCAAGCATTTGCAGCACCGCCACGATGCCGAAAACATCGACCTGATGGGCCTGTCGGGATTTTGCCGCAACTGCCTTGCCGACTGGATACGCGATGCCGGATACGAGGGCGACAAGATGGCCGCGCGCGCGATGATCCACGGCATGCCGTTCGACGAATGGAAGGCGAAGTACCAGGGCGAAGCGACGCCGGAACAGCTCGCGCGGATGGAAGAGAGCCTCAAGAAGAACGGCGGGACGCACTGACGCGCCAACCCGGCAAGTTACCCGGTCAGTTCGCGAGCGGCTTTGCGTTACCTTCGTTCATCGCCTGCATCGGCCGGTTGGCGGGCGCAATCGAGACCCATTCGGGCTGACGGTTGAGCCGTGCGTTGAAGACCTTGTTGAAGGTGCCGGGATCGGTCGAGGGCGCATCGAGCGGCGCGCCATAGACCGGCGCGGCGGCAGCACGGTCGTAGCCCATCAGCGCCAGCAGCGTCGGGAAGATCATGTAATGGCTCGTGCGGTCATGGTTGCTGGCGAGGTGCTGCTCCCAGTCGAGCGTTGGACGGTCCGCACCCTCGATCACCAGCATCGGCACCGCGCCTTCGACTGGCACGGCATCGGGGCCGCAATGTGTGTAAAGCCCTGAACTGCCGTCCTCGTGCAGGTCCTGCCCGTGGTCGGCGGTGTAGATGATTGTCGTGTCGGCAAGGTCCGCCTTGCCAAGGAATTCCTCGAAGAACGCGCTCACCCGCCAGACCAGCGTGTTGCGGTAGGAATTGCGGTAAAGCGCCCATTCCTGCGGCGAGCCCTTGAAGCCGCGCAGCATGCCGGCAAAGTACTGCTCGCCCTCCTTGCTGCGCGGCAGCGCGGGGCGGTAATGCATGTATTCCTCGGGATAGATGTCCTGGATCGGGAAATGCGCGCCGGCCTTGTTGACGAGGATGAACTTCGGGCTCGGATCGGCCAGCTCCTCGCGCAGGGTGCGCGCGGCGGCCATGTCGCGGTCGATCTTCGGTACATCGTCATACTGGACGAAGCGGTCGATTTCCGCCTTTTCCTCCGCCGTCATCATGTTTTGCAATGTGCCGCCATCGTGCTGCGCGTCGATATAGACGGTGCGCAGCCCGGCCTTCTTCGCGAAAGCCCAGATCGAGGGCGCGGTGGCGATCGTCTGTAGGTAATTTGCGCGCGTCCCGCCAAAGCGCAGCGATGCGTTCGATCCGGCGCTGCAATTGGTGATCGAGGCGGCGCGGCCATAATTGTGGATCGCAACGCCCGGCCATTCACGCGAAAGCGGCGTCGGCACGCCGCCCGGCGCGTTGATGTCGAGGTAGTCGGCGGCAATCGATTCATCGACCATCAGCACGATGTTGCGCGCCTTGGGCTCGCTCGCCGTCGCCAGCTGCACCGGCTGGCGCTCGCCGATATTGCCTGTCGTTGCCTCGTATCCGGCCAGCCCGAGATAGGCCAGCGTGACGAAGCCGGGCGGCTGGTCGTCGCCGCCTTCGCCGCCGCGCAGGTAGATGTGGCCGGTCACCGCCGCGAGCCCGATCAGCGGGATTACGGGAACCAGCCAGCCGGAGAGTTTCAGCTGCTGGCGCGGCCTGAGGCCAATCGCGAAGAGCAGCAGCAGTGAAGCCGGGACCGCACCGATAAAGGCAGCGCGGTTTTGGACCAGCGCTTCGCCGATGAAACCGGCGGCATTGAGCATGTTGATGAACGCGTCATAGCTCATGAACCGCCCGGTCGTGTGCTCATAGACCAGCAGGAAATAGGACGCAGCCGCCAGCACGATGGCCGTAAGCCAGCGCAGCGGCGCATTCGGGATGAAACCGGCGATCAGGAACGCGGCCCAGACCAGTGCGAACTGGAAGGCATAGCTGATCGTTCCGCTGATCTCCGCGAACTTGAACGCGTTGCCGACCATTCCGGGCAGCGCGAACGCGAGCGCAAGGACGAGCAGCACCGGCTTCAGGTAGCGCGCCATCTGCGAAAGTCTGGTCATCGACTGGCCCCGGTTTCCTCGTCGCGGTGGGCGGAATGGCTCAACGTCCGGCGGTGCCTTGCCCGCGTCCCGAATGCCGCAAATCCTAGCGTCGAATGGCTAAGGCATGGTTAAATTGCGGGCCTTTCCAGCCGCCGCGCGCGATTTCCACAGGACGCGTTTTGCCCGAATCGCAGCGCCCCGCTAACGCCAGCGCCAACTGGTTCACTGATATTTGGAGACCCCTACGATGGCCGAAGCCACCGACGACCGCCTGCGCCTTCTGATCGAGCGCGTCGAACGCCTTGAGGAAGAGAAAAAGGGCATCGCAGACGATATCAAGGACGTCTATGCGGAAGCCAAGGCGGTAGGCTATGATGCTAAGATCATGCGCCAGATCGTTCGCCTGCGGAAGATGCAGCCTGACGACCGGGCCGAGATGGAAGCTATTCTCGATACCTACAAGGCAGCGCTGGGCCTCGGCTAAGGCGCGCGCCGCAGCCAGGGAGACCCAACGATGATCGTCACCACCACCCCCGCCATCGAAGGCAGGCCTGTGCGCGAGTACAAGGGTATCGTGACCGGAGAGGTCATTATCGGCGCGAACATGTTCAAGGACCTGTTCGCCTCGATCCGCGATATCGTCGGCGGGCGCGCCGGGGCCTACGAGCGCGTGCTGCGCGAGGCGCGCGAGGGCGCGATCAGGGAAATGGAAGAAGAAGCCACGCGCGTGGGCGGCAATGCCGTGGTCGGCGTCGATCTCGATTACGAGGTGATCGGCGATACCGGCTCGATGCTGATGGTTTCGGCCAGCGGGACTGCCGTGGTTGTATGATTTTCGGGAGGTGCATGCGCTCACGCAAGCACAGCTTGGTATGATTGCCCGCGCAGCCCAAACCCGCTAGGGGAGCGCCACGTTTCCAACAAGCTGACAAGAGACCATGGCAGGCCATTCCAAATTCAAGAACATCATGCACCGCAAGGGTGCGCAGGATAAAAAGCGTTCGAACCTCTTTTCGAAGCTGAGCCGCGAAATCACCGTCGCGGCCAAGCTTGGCGCGCCCGATCCCGACATGAACCCGCGCCTGCGGCTGGCGGTCAACAATGCCAAGTCGCAGTCGATGCCAAAGGACAACATCCAGCGCGCGATCGACAAGGCCTCGGCCAATGACGGCGATAATTACGAAGAAGTCCGCTACGAAGGCTATGGCCCCGGTGGCTCGGCGATCATCGTCGAAGCGCTGACCGACAACCGCAACCGCACCGCATCGAACGTGCGCACGATCTTCTCCAAACACGGCGGCAATCTCGGCACCGAAGGTTCGGTGGCGCACGGCTTCGACCGGCTTGGCCTTATCGAATATCCGGCATCTGCGGGTGACGAGGAAAAGGTGCTCGAAGCCGCAATGGAAGCAGGCGCGGACGACATCGAAAGCTCCGAAGACGGCCACACGATCTGGACCGCTTTCGACGACCTGCACGCGGTCGCGACGGCGCTGGAAGCCGCACTGGGCGAGGCCGAGACGGTCAAGCCCGCGTGGAAGCCCAGCATTACCGTCGACATGGACGGAAGGCGCCGCCTCGACCCTGCTCAAGCTGGTCGATGCGCTTGATGACGACGACGATGTCCAGACCGTCTGGGGGAACTACGAAATCTCCGACGAGGTCATGGAGAAGCTGGATTGACCATCTCCCCCTCCCCTTCAGGGGAGGGGGTCGGGGGGTGGGGGCGACCTTCAACCCCTCACCCCAACCCTCCCTTGAAGGGGGGCTAAAGCGATGATCATCATCGGCATCGACCCTTCGCTATCCTGCACCGGCTGGGGTGTGATTGCGAAGTCGGGCAACCGGCTGACGCATATCGCCAACGGGCAGGTGCGCACCGATGCGAAGGCCTCGCTGCCCGAGCGGCTGGTGACACTTGACCGCGAACTCACCGACGTGATCCTCGCGCACCGCCCCGATGAAGGCGCGGTCGAGGAAGTCTTCGTCAACACCAACGCGCAATCGACATTGAAGCTGGGCCAGGCGCGCGGCGTTTGCCTGCTGACGCTCGCACGCGCGGGCCTGCCGGTCAGCGAATATGCCGCGCGCTCGGTGAAGAAGGCGCTGGTCGGAACGGGGCGCGCGGAAAAGGCGCAGGTGCAGGCAATGCTCGGGGTGCTGCTGCCGGGCGCAAAACTGGCTGGAGCCGATGCTGCCGATGCGCTGGCGGTGGCGATCGCCCACGCCCACGGGATCTAGCCGTCAAGGTCCACCCTCAGCCCCTCCCGCAAGCGGGAGGGCGGAGACTTGCTGTGCCCTGAGCGCAGCGAAGGGTGCGGATAGTCGCAGCGGGGTGGCTTGCGCCATGCATGGCCTGAGTGCATAGGAACAAACCATGATCGCGCATCTTACCGGAAAGCTCGCCGAGACCGGCCCCGACTGGGCGGTGATCGACGTTTCGGGCGTGGGCTATCTCGTCCACTGCTCGGCGCGCACTGTCGATGCGCTGGGCGTACGCGGCGACGAGGTGACGGTGCACACCGACCTGCAAGTCTCCGAAAACGACATGCGGCTGATCGGTTTCTCCTCCGCCGACGAACGCGCCTGGTTCCGCCTGCTGACGGGTGTGCAGGGCGTCGGCTCGAAGATGGCGCTGGCCGTGCAATCGGCGCTGACCGCAGGCGAACTGCAGGCCGCCTGCGCCGCTGGCGACGCCGCAATGGTCGCCCGCGCCCAAGGCGTGGGGCCGAAGCTGGCCGGGCGAATCGTCAATGAATTGAAGGACAAGGCCGGCGCGATGCCGGGCGGCGGCGGTGCCACAGCTGGCGGCGAAGGCGGCGCGGCGCTCCCCGCCGGATCGGCAACATCGGATGCGGTCTCGGCGCTGCAAAACCTCGGCTTCAAGCCCGCCGTGGCGACCTCTGCGGTGGCGGCCGCGGTCGGCGAACTGGGCGAAGGCGCGAGCGAGAGTGAGCTGATCCGCGTGGCGCTGAAGAGGGCTGCGGGGTGATTAATTGCATGCAAATCTGTGATGCATCCTCGTGTGGCAATCTCATGGTGTAGATAATTGGCCTGCATTAGAATCAATTTTCGTAAGGTAATCACTTTGGAAAACCGTTTAAAATATTTTCTTATGCTTGAGGTTTGATCGCAATATTTTTGTCTTGGGTTACGTATTCTCGAATAACCACGAAGCTGAACATAATGAGGTGCGATTGAATACTACGAAGCTGCGCCGAGGACGATTTTTCGTTTGCGGACGAGAACGATTCTTGATCACATCTGGGAATTCGGATGCAGAGGTGGCGACTTTCAACGATCCATCTTCATCTTCGCTCCCCTTTGGAGATGGATATGACCGGTTTCACATCGGTAAGTTTCGTGGCCGCCCAGCACCGCTTCGATTATCGGAAGATCAGAAATACTACGTGACGCGAATGAAAGATGCATATCGACAGCCCGTCAATTTTGGCGGCAGTCTGGTGCTCTTGCAATTTGGTTGCGGACTGGTGCATTTGCTTACGCATTGGATAAGTCGAGCGGTTTTGTACTCAATTTTCCAAGGCGGAGGAATATCAGGCATGCAGTTGCACGCGCAGGATGACGAGTGCCATTGGTTATTGGTACACAGATGCGGGCTGAAGCTGTTTGGCCAAGCGTTCGCTTGGTGCAAGGCTTTAATCGAATCGCCTGTCATCAAGATCGACTGCGCCAGCACGGATCAGTGGCGAGCATCTAGTGGATAGAAGCCAGCCAATCGACAGACCCCTCAGCGTTACATTCACTTGCCGCCTCCGCCAAGTTGAGAGATAATCGCGCCGATGACCGACCTCAGCTTCACGATCCCCGAACCCATGCTGCGATGGCTCGAACAACGCGCGGCGCAAGGCGATTATGTCGATGTCGGCGATTATCTGCGCGATCTCGTCCGCCGCGAACAAAGGGCCGAAGCCGAGAATGCGGCCTGGGTTCGCGAGATGATTGCCGAGGGCGAAGCTTCGGGCTTTCTGGAGGAAGACGCGCGCGACGTGCTCAAGGGCATAATGGCCAGGATCCGGATGCCTGAAATCCGGATTACCCGGAGGGCGGCCAGCGATCTCAGATCCATACAGGAGCATGGTTTGACCGCGTTCAGAGCAGTCAGGACACGCGAATACATGGCCGGGTTCGCGGAAATTTTCGCGCGACTGGCGACTTATCCGCTACTCGGCGCCAGTATGCCCGAATATGGTCGCGCGGTGCGATCCTGCCTGCATCGCCCTTATCGGGTTCTCTACCGTTACGAAGGCAGGGTTGTCTCTATCCTGCGCGTCGCGCACACCGCTCAGCGAGCGCGCCCGATTGATGATAACCAGTCGCATGACCAGCAACCCCAACCTCACCCCTGATCGCCAACCGGACGATCCCGGACGCGGCGCTGCGGCCCAAGACACTGGCGGAATTCGTCGGGCAGGCGGCGGCGAAGGGATAACCTTTCGGTCTTTATCGAGTCTGCCAAGTCGCGCGGCGAGGCGATGGATCATGTGCTGTTTTTCGGGCCGCCGGGGCTGGGCAAGACGACGCTGGCGCAAATCGTCGCGCGCGAGCTGGGGGTAGGTTTCCGCGCCACTTCGGGGCCGGTGATCGCCAAGTCGGGCGATCTGGCTGCGCTGCTCACGAACCTTGAGGAGGGCGATGTCCTCTTCATCGATGAGATCCACCGCCTCAATCCTGTGGTCGAGGAAATCCTCTATCCGGCAATGGAGGATCGCTCGCTCGATCTCATCATCGGCGAGGGGCCGTCGGCGCGCTCGGTGCAGGTGCCGCTGCCGCCCTTCACGCTGGTCGGTGCGACCACGCGGCAGGGCCTGCTTACCACGCCCCTGCGCGACCGGTTCGGCATTCCGGTGCGGCTCAATTTCTATACCGAGCCCGAGCTGGAAAAGGTCGTGACGCGCGGGGCGAATCTGCTCGGGATCGGCATCGATTCGGGCGGGGCGAGGGAGATTGCCCGCCGTTCTCGCGGGACGCCCCGCGTTGCCGGACGGCTCATGCGCCGCGTGCGTGACTTTGCCCATGTCGAGGGCAGCCAGACGATCACGCAAGACATCGCCGACCGCGCGCTGACCCGGCTCGAGGTCGATGCGCTAGGCCTCGATGCGATGGACCGGCGTTACCTGACGATGATCGCGGACATCTACAAGGGCGGCCCGGTGGGCGTCGAAACATTGGCGGCGGGCCTGTCCGAGCCGCGCGATACGATCGAGGAAGTGATCGAGCCCTACCTGATCCAGCTCGGACTTGTGGCCCGCACCGCGCGGGGGCGTTGCCTCAACGACGGGGGCTGGAAACACCTCGGAATAAGCCCTCCGACCGGCGGCCAGGGCGGTTTGTTCGACCCGGGCGAGTCGGGCAAATAGACGCAAAATCCTGTCGGTTTGATTGACACTTGCCCCGCACAAAGTCCCGATCTGGCACAGGTCTTTCGGTTCATCGCGCGATTAACGACGATTCTCGCTTCGGGACGCCATTTTCACGGTTAACACGATTGTCCGCTTAACGTTTCTCTGCGTTTTTGATGGCACACGGCGAATGGGCTCCCGGCGGTGCCCGCAAAGCCAGAGGAAACGAGAGCGAGAAATCCATGTCTGTCAGGATGGCCCTTGCAAAATTGTCTGCCTGCGCTGCGGGCTGTGCAGTAGTTGGTGGCGGCGCGGTTCACGTTGCCGAGACGCCTTCGGCAAACCCCGAATATCGCAAGGTGAAACAGGTTCAGCAGGTCAAGCAGCCGGTCAAGAAGAAGACCGTGCGCCGGGCCGCAGCTGAGCCGCGCAAGGTGAAGCGCATTCGCCGGGTCATCAAGAAGACTTGCTGCGAGCAGCCGGAAGAAGAATTCGCGATGATCCCGCTGCCGGCACCCTACATCCCGCCTGCTCCCCAGCAGCCGATGAACACCAGCAGCGGTGGCGGTGTGCCGATCGTGATCGGTGGCGGCCCGCTCGGCGGGTTCGGCGGCGGCTTTTTCGGCGGCTTCTTCGGTGGCGGCGGCTCGGGTGGCGGCGGCAACGTCGTGATCTCTTCGACCACCTCTGGCGGCTCGACCTCGACCAGTTCGGGCGGCTCTGGCGGATCGTCGTCTTCGACATCGACGGGTGGATTTACGTCCACCGGTGGTTCGACTTCGACATCCACGGGCGGCCTGACGTCGACCTCGACGACCGGCGGTATCAGTTCGACCACGACGAGTTCGACATCGGGTGGATCGACGTCCACATCGGGCGGTTCGACCTCGACCAGTTCAGGCAATATCACGAGTACGGGCGGATCGTCGTCCTCAAGCTCATCGTCTTCGTCGAGTTCCTCGTCCTCGAGTTCCTCCTCGTCCTCGTCGGGCGGCGGAAGCACCGGTGGCAAGCCGGGCAAACCCGGCAAGCCCGGCAAGCCGGGAACGAGCACCGGCGGTAGTTCGGGCAGCTCGTCGAGCAGTGGCGGTTCTTCGAGCAGCGGCAGTTCGTCGTCGTCGGGCGGATCGAGTAGTAGCTCGAGTTCGTCGTCCTCATCGAGCTCGTCTTCATCCAGCTCCTCGTCCTCGAGCGGCTCAAGCTCGACATCGGGTGGCTCGACCACGACGTCGAGCGGCGCGACATCGGGTGGTTCGACCACAAGCGGCGGTTCTACGTCGGGGAGCACTTCGACATCGGGCAGCACGTCCACCTCGGGCGGAACAAGTTCGAGCGGCGGAACCACGGGCGGCACGACCTCTACCGGCGGAACCACTTCGACCGGCGGTCACGAAGTTCCCGCGCCGCCGATGCTGATCCTCTTCGGCGCGGCTGCTGCGGCAGCGATGGGGCGTCGCAAATTTGGCAAGGCTCGCAAGAAGGCGGCCTGAGCTTCGCAATGGGTTAATACCCGACCTGGAACCATCGGGTAGTGGGAAGGGCGGCGCGCCGGTGCCGTCCTTCTTGCGTCAGGAGCCGGAGATCCAGCGCAGGCGCGGGTCGCTTATGCTCATCACGTCGGCCAGTTCCCAGACATTGCTGTAGCCATAGCCGTGCAGGTTCACGAAGGTCGGGATGTTGAGCGCCAGCGGCGCACGCTTGGTCATGACCGGCGCGACGTTATCGCTGAAATTATTGTTGCAATAGATCAGGATCGGGCGCTGGCGGTCTTCGCCAAGCGTTGCTGCCAGCTTGGCGTCGGTGAACTCGCTGAACGGCAGGTTGATCGCGCCATCGATATGGCCGCGCGTGAAATCGGCGGCTGAGCGCGTGTCGAGCAGGATCGCACCGTCCCGTGCCATTGCCGCTTCGAACTGGCTCCAGGGCAGGCGATGGGCCTCCCTGACCGGTCCCAGATCGCGCACGAGATCGGCAAAGCGGGCATAGTCGATCAGCGGGTTCGGGCTTGCCGGGGCCTGCGCGAATGACGCTGTGCCGGTTGCGAGGAGCAAGCCTGCCAGCGCGGTGTAGAGCGGTTTCATGTCCTTGTCTCCCTGATTGGGGAGTAAGCTAGCGACGCCGGTATGGATGCGCGCTGAATGATCTGGCGCGCTGCTCGCCAGCGAAAGGACAAAAGAAAAGGGGCCGGATCGCTCCGGCCCCTTTCCTGTATTCGGCGTTGCCGAGAAGCTTACATGCCCGAACCCGGACCGTAAGTGATCTCGACGCGGCGGTTCTGCAGTTCGCGCACACCGTCTGCGGTGGGGACGCGGTTCTGCGATTCGCCGAAGCCCTGGCTCGAGATGTTGCCATCGGGAATGCCGCGCGCGGTAAGGTAACCGCGGACCGAGGCATTACGACGCTGCGAGAGGCCAACGTTGTAGCTTGCCGAACCCGAGCGGTCGGCGTGACCGGCGAGCATGATCGGAACGTTGTCGCAGTTGCCGTACGCGCTGATCGCCGAATCGAGGATCGTTGCGGCTTCCGGAGTGATATCGGACTGATCCCACTCGAAGAAGACGATGTACGGGCCCTTGTTGCAGACCGCTGCGGGCGGCGGCGGCGGCGGCGGGGGCGGCGGAGGCGGGGGCGGCGGCGGAGGCGGCGGAGGTGCAGCCGGTTCGCCGAAGTTGTAGATGAAGCTGCCCATCATGCTGTGCGAACGCCAGTCGCCATTGACCGCGCGACCCGCCGAGTCGATGAACTTCAGGTCGCTCACGTTGTGATAGCGATACTTGATGCCGACATCGACATTGTCGGTCAGCGGAGCACGAAGGCCAGCAATTGCCTGCCAGGCGAGGCCGCTGTCCGAACCGTCGAGGAAGCCGGGGCCGGTGCGCGAGACCGAGACGTCGTAATCGACGCGCGAAACGCCGACACCGCCGCCGACAAAGGCCTGGATGCCATCGTCGTCACCAAAGTCGAGCAGGCCGTTCAGCATGAACGAGAGCGCGCTGGCATCGCCATTCGCACCGAAAGCACCCGAAATCAGGTTGGTGCCGCTGAGCTGCGGAACCGAACCGCCGAATGCGGTGCGAACGGTGTCGTTGTCGGCCATGCGATAGCTCGCTTCGGCCTCAAGACGGAAACCGCCAAAGTCGTAACCAACGGCGAGACCGCCATCGGCACCATATTCCGAATCGAGATCCGCCGCGTTGTCGAGCGCATCGATGTCGAACGACGTATCTTCAACGATCATCGGACCGAAATCGAGTTCGACGTACCAGGCATCGTCACGCGCCTGAGCAGGAGTGGCAAGGGCCGTTGAAGCCAGCGCCATCCCAATGACGAGTTTCCTCATTATAATTCCCCTATTGGAAGATTAAACCCACCGAGTGTTCCGGTCTCTACCGAGTCCAAAATGTTCCTGCAAGCACACAATGCCGTCAAGTGTTGCATATTTGCCGCGAAATCCGGGCATTGGGCCGATTTAATTGCACCAGATTGCCCCAATTGTGGCTGGATCGACAAATTTGCAGCCTTTCGACATGGTTAGCTTGCCGGAAAGACTCCGGCTTCCCGAAGCGCAGCAATCAGATCGGCGATCGCGGCCCGGGCTTCGATATCAACTGTCGTACCACCAAAAGGTTCCGCAGGCACGGCAGGAAATTTCCAGTTTCCGACATAGCGCATCGTCTGGCCGGTCGAACGGTCGAGCACGACCAGTCCGTCTCGCGGCGTCACGAACAGCCAGTTGTCTGCCTGGCGGCAGGCGAGATCGCCTTCGTTATCGGCCCATTCCGCGGTCGGGGCCGTGCCGACAAGCCATGCCTCTCCATTGGCCGGAGTCGCAGGGGGTGTCGAGGCGGTGCCTTCGATCGCGCAATGGACAAGCGCATCGGTGAGCGCATGGGCCTCGTTGACGAAGGCTTCCTTTTGCGCCTGTCCTGCGAGCGTGGCTGTGCTGCGGACCGCGCAGGCTCTCCGGCTCGCCCGCCGAATAGAGCGTGGCGACCGCGCCGTTGGGCCATGTCAGCCGCCGCAGCGAAGGCTCGTAGGCCGGGCGGCGCTTGGGCGGGCTCACCGCAAGCAGGCCCGAATCCCCCTCGACCATCACGGCGCGCGCCTCTGACAACGACGCGCCGACCAGTGCGATCCGCGCGTCGGGATCGGCGGCGGCAACCGCGCGCACCCATTCGGAACCCGCGCGCGTCTTGCCAAAGCCGCGCCCGGCCATGATCAGCCAGATCCGCCAGTCGGTTTCCGGCGCAACCTGTGCCGGACGCGCCCAAAGCTGCCAGTGCGTTTCGAGTTCCTCGCGCTCGGGCAGCGAAAGCCTGCCAAGGTATTTGCGGCGCTTGCCGAGCGGCTGGTCGAGCAGGAAGGCCAGCCGTTCATTGACCGTCATCTTTGGCCTTTGCTGCGGCTTCGCGTTTTGCCTGCTGCATCGCGCGCTCACGCATCCGGTCGAGCTTGGCATCGATCGAGGCGAGGATCGCGTCGGCATCGCGGTTGTCGCGGATCGCTTCCTGACGCGCCGCCGACTGGCGATGCGCCAGCAGCAGGCGGATGGCATTGCCGTTGTCGTAAACGCGGTTGCCGCGCTGGGCATCGCGCTTTTGCTTCACCTCGCCGTCGCGCAACCTTTGCAAGGTTTCCATTTCGAGATGCTGGTAGCCTTCGAAGAGGGCTTCCTGCCACTTGCGGTTGAATTCGGCGTCCTTGCGACGCTTGTCGTAAGCCGTGGTCTTCGAAATGCCGGCTTGCTTGGCCGAAGCGCTGACATTCGAGGTTTCGGCAAGGTGCGAAAGGAACGTTTTGCTCCATTGCGCGTAGGTCGGCGTGCGCGCAGGCGTCGAAGGCTTGCGCGGGCCGGACTTTTGCGGGTCCGCCATGCAGAGGTATCCGTATCGTGATCTGGGGAGCGAAAGAGTGTCGGGAGCGACTCGGTCTATCGCGATGTTCCAGTTATGTACCCAAAGAGCGTGACGATGTCAAGACAAATAACCGATATGGTAAAAAATTGATCGCAGTGTTGGAACCGGCCCGCCGATTATCCCCGAATTTTAACGGCTTTGCGGCACCTGCGCTTGCGAGCGATTCCCGCTCCGCCTAATCCGCAGCGCGACGCAAACACGAAGGACGAGCCTATGCTCCGCCGCCTCTACGACTGGACCATGGCCAAGGCGGCGCATCCGCATGCCGAGTGGTGGCTGGCGATCTTTGCCTTTGCCGAATCCTCGTTCTTCCCGATCCCGCCGCACCCGCTGCTCGGCCTGATGTGCCTTGCCGAGCCGAAGAAGGCGATCCGCTTTGCGCTGATTACCACGGTGGCCTCGGTGCTGGGCGGTCTGTTCGGCTACATGATCGGGCATTTCCTGTATGACACGGTCGGCGCGGCGATCCTTTCGATGCTGGGCCTGACCGAGAGTTTCCCCAAAGCCGCCTGCTACCTCAACGAGTACGATGTCGAGGCGATCCTGCTTGGCGGGATGACGCCGATCCCGTTCAAGCTGCTGACGATTACCGCCGGTTTTGCCTCGATGTCGCTGATCCCGTTCATCCTTGCCAGCATCGCCGGTCGCGGGCTGATCTTCATGGGTGTCGGCGTGTTGTTTCGTATCTTCGGCGCGCCGATCAAGGAGATCATCGACAAGAACTTCGCACTGGTCACGACCGTCTTCGGGGTGCTCTTCGTTGGCGGCTTCGTCGCGGTGGCGATGCTTGGCGGCCAATCGGAAGGTTCGACGCACAAATGCGAGCAGGTGACTGCCGTCTCAGACATTTGAAAAGGGTTCCGGGGCCGCGCGCCTTGGGCTACGGCGATGGCCTGACAATTGGCATCGACGAGAGGCCCTGATGGCACAATTCACCGTATCGAAGCTGCGCGAGGACCTGCCGTTCGGCATCCGCATCGGCAATCTGACGCGCGCAATGCTGGACGACAAGGCGACGCGCGACGAGATCGACCAGCTGTTCATCCAGCACGGCATGATCGTCTTCGAAGATGTCGAACAGTCCGATGAGATGCAGCTGGCGATCTCCAGCTGTTTCGGCCCGCTCAAAGAACACCCGGTCAAGGCGGTCAGCCGCGTCGATACCGACCGCATGCCCGGCGTCATCGAGATTCGCAGCGAACCCGGGCGCGGCGTCGTCGAGGTGGACGGGCGGCGCGTGTCGCACTGGTTGCCCTGGCATTTCGACCATTGCTACAACGACGAGCTGAACCGTGCTGGCGTGCTGCGCTCGGTCGAGCGGGTCGAAGAAGGCGGGCTGACCGGCTTCATGGACGGGATCGCGCTTTACAAGGCGTTGCCTGCCGACCTTCGCGAGGCGATCGAGGGCAAGGAGATCGTCTATACGCTCTCCACCCAGTATGCCGACCTCAAGTTCGGCAAGCCCGCTTCCTACCGCGAGATCGAGGCCAAGCCGAGCTCGGACGAATTCCGCAAGCAGGCCGCCGAAATGCCGCGCGCGATCCATCCGGCGGTCTGGACCCGGCCCACGGGCGAGAAGTGCTTCCACGTTTCCAACTACATGGCGCAGGGCATCCTCGGCATGGAGAACGCGGAAGGCGATGCGCTGCTTGAAGCGGTCTGTCAGGCGCAGAACGAACTGGCCGAAACCTGCTCCTACTATCACAAGTGGGAAGACGGGCAGATGGCGATCTGGGACAACACCCGGATGCTGCATTGCGTTTCCGGGTCCGCGCCCGAACTCTTTCGCCTGATGTACCGCACCACGATCAAGGGTGATTATGGACACGGGCGCTGGGACACGGTCCGCGCCGACGGGCAACCGCTCGAAGCGGCCTGACGGCGCGAAGGGGGGAGAGGACAGAATGGCAAAGATCGATGTCGACGGGCTGGAGATCGACTACGAGTTTCTCGGCGACGAGGGCGCTCCGCCATTGGTGCTGACACCGGGCGGACGCTATCCGCGCGACACCGCCGGGGTGCCCGAACTGGGACAGATCCTGGCCGATGCGGGATACCGCGTTCTGCTCTGGGACCGCCCCGGTTGCGGCGCGTCGGACATTGCCTTTACCGCCGAATCGGAATCGGTGATGAACTGCGAGGCGCTGGTCGGGCTGGTGCGCGAGCTGGGTCTGAAGGACGTGACGCTGGTTGGTGGCTCGGCGGGATCGCGCATCTGCCTGATGGCCGCCGCGCGCATGCCGGAAAATGTCCGCAAGATGGTGATCTGGTGGATTTCCGGCGGGCCGGTCGGGCTGGCGGGCCTCGCATGGTTCTATTGCGGCGACCAGATCGCGGCGGCTTCGAAGGGCGGGATGGAAGCGGTGGTCGAGCTGCCCTCGTGGGCCGACCAGATTGCCCGCAACCCGCGCATCCGCGATATCCTGCTGGCGCAAGACCCGTGGGAATATATCGACACGATGCAAAAGTGGGGCAAGGCCTTCGCCTATTCGGACGATACGCCTGTGCCCGGCATGGCGCGCGATGATTTCCAGAAGCTGACGATGCCGATCCGCGTGTTTCGTTCGGGCAAGCCCGACATGGCGCACACCCGGCGCACCTCCGAATGGGTGCACGAGCTGCTGCCCAATTCCGAGCTGGTCGAGCCGCCCTGGCGCGAGGACGAGTGGAACTATGTCTCGACCTTTCCCAACGATGTCGCCGCGCGGCGCGGCCTGCTTGAGCGCTGGCCGCTGATCGCGCCGATGGTGCTGGAATTCCTGGAGGATTGAACCGATGGACGCCGAGCTTGAACGCCGAATTCGTGAGCAACTGGACCGCGACGAGATCTGGCGCGTCATGCAGCGTTACGCGCGCGGGCTGGACAGGCTGGACCGCGAACTGGCGCGTTCGTGTTATTGGGACGACGCGATCGAGGACCACGGCTCCTATGTCGGGAAACCCGATGACTTCATCGCATGGGCCGATTCGACCACACTCGCCTTCGAATCGACGCTGCACGGTATCCTCAATCACTCTTGCGATCTGCAGGGCGACGATGCCTATTGCGAGACCTATTATATCTTCACCAGCAAGGCGGCGGTCGCGCCGCACCTGATGTCGACCGGGCGCTATATCGACCATTTCCAGAAACGCGACGGCGAGTGGCGCATCGCCAACCGCGTCTGCATCATCGAGGCGCAGTACGAGTTGCACGACTATGTGCTCTCCCGGATGATGCCGCCAGCCTACAGCGAGGACGAGCCCTGTCAGGCGAGCCGCGATCGCAACGATGTCAGCTATCACCGCCCGCCGGTGCCGCGCCAGCCGAAGCAGGGCTGACCGGGGCTGACACCTTGCGCCCGCGATCGAGCGCGGCGCGGAAGACTTCGTCGATGCGTTCGTAGCCAGCGGCGCTGAAATGGAGTTCGTCGCGGAACAGGTCGTCGCGGCGCG
Source organism: Sphingomonadaceae bacterium (assembly GCA_041396945.1). GTDB lineage: Bacteria > Pseudomonadota > Alphaproteobacteria > Sphingomonadales > Sphingomonadaceae > Novosphingobium. Next base: position 48,421 of record JAWKXP010000011.1, read on the forward strand.
AGCCATCCGGATTTGCAAGGGCGGCGTGATAATCGGCGATGACGATTCCGCGTTGGTCAGCCAACTTGCGCAACTCCCGATTGAGGCGCTCTGGCCAGGGGCGCGTTTCGATAGTCGGGCGGCTCTCAAGCCCTTCCAGCGGCGGGATCGTGCCGATTACGACGGCGATGCCGTTGGCCTGCGCCATCGCAATCATCGCGCGGATATTGTCGAGATACTGCTGAGGCGCAGACGCCCCGGTGTTGCCCGCAATATCGTTAGTGCCGACGAGGATGTGCACGATCCTGGGCTTGAGCGCGATGACATCCTGCTGGAAGCGCAAGACCACCTGTGGGCTGGTCTGTCCGCCGATGCCGCGCTTGACGATGCCTTTGCCCGGATCGGGCCACTCGTAAGTCAGCGAATCGCCGATCATCACGACCTCGGGGCGTTCTCCCGATGCGAGGATGCGGGCGTTGTCCTCGCTGAAAATGCAGCGTTCCGCCCAGTCGTCTTCGCCTTGGCCGGTGACAGGCTTGCCGTCCGCGCCGCAATGCTGCTCCAGCATGCCGAACCGCTCCGGGCCGGTGCCTTGCCAGCGCTGGAACGCGAACAGCGCAACCGCAGCGACCAGCGCCAGCAGCAGGGCCGTGCGCAGGCGCATCTGCCTAGCCGAGGATTCCGGCGGTGCGCCCGGCGCGATCGAACATGCCGATGATCTGGCCGACCTGTTCCGCCGTGTGCTCGGCGCAGAGCGAGCAGCGCAGCAGCGTCATGTTCGCTGGCGTTGCCGGCGGGCGCGCGAGGTTCACATAAAGCCCCTCGTGCAGCAGCGCTTCCCACATCGCCGCGCCGCGCTCAAGGTCGGGCATGATGACCGCGATGATCGCCGACTGCGGTTCTTCGGTGCCGAGCTGGAAGCCAAGGCCCTTGAGCCCTTTGTGCAGCGTCTTCGAATTTTCCCAGAGATGCGCGCGCTTGTTGCTGCCGTGCATCAGCTTGCGGATCGAGGTACAGGCCGTCGCCACGACCGAGGGCGGCAGGCTGGCGGTGAAGACATAGGGGCGGCAGACCAGCCGCATGATCTCGAACTTCGGATGGTTCGAAACGCAGAAGCCCCCGACCGTCCCGACCGACTTCGAAAACGTACCGATCACGAAATCGACATCGCCGAGCACGCCCTGATCCTCGGCCACGCCGCGCCCGTTGGGGCCGATAAAGCCCATCGAGTGCGCCTCGTCGACCAGCACCATCGCGCCATACTTTTTGGCGACCGCGATCATCTCCCTGAGCGGAGCGATGTCGCCGAGCATCGAATAGACGCCTTCGAGCACGACCAGCTTGCCCGCGCCTTCGGGAATGCGGCGCAGGCGCTTTTCCATCGCTTCGATGTCGTTGTGCTTGAACGGGACGACTTCGGCGTCACCCATCTTGCAGCCGTCCCAGATCGAGGCGTGGCTGTCGATGTCGAGGACGATGTAGTCGCCCTTGCCCGCGATGGTGGAGATGATGCCGAGGTTTGCCTGATACCCGGTTGAAAAGACCATCGCGTGCTTCATGTCGTAGAAGTCGCAGAGCGCTTCCTCGACCTGCTTGTGCCCGATGTAGGTGCCGTTGAGCACGCGGCTGCCGGTGGTGCCCGAGCCGAAATCGCGGATCGCTTCCTGCCCGGCGGCGAGCACGTCGGGGTCGAAGGTCATACCCATGTAGTTATAGGTGCCGAGCAGGATCGTCTCGCGCCCGTTGCAGATCGCGACCGTCGGTGAAAGCACGCGCTCCATCACCAGGTTGAACGGGTCTTCCACGCCAGAGGCGAGCAGCCCTTCGCGCATCGCGATAAGGTCGTCGAACTTGGAAAACAGGTCCGGCGTCCCGCCTTCGAGGGTTTCGGGCTGGTCCGGCTGGCTGATGGCATCGGTCATGGGGATTAATCCTGCAGTTTCAGGACCGCATCGACGAGCTGGCCGTAATTCTCGATCTCGGCCTGCTGGTTCATCGAGATGATGATGTCGAACTCGTCCTCGATCGCGGCGACGAAATCCATCACCGTCAGGCTGTCGAATTCGAGATCGTCGGTAAACTTCGTCTCGTCGGTGATCGCGACATCCTTCTTGTTGAAGGGTTCGATCAGGTTGCGGATCGTGCTGTCGACTTCATTCCTGTCCATGGCGGGCCTCTAGATTGGGATTAAGGCGCAAAAGCGGCGTGAGGGGGCAAAGTCAAGCAGATGCCGGGAGCAGCGCCTTCACCGCCGCCATGAACGGCCCGATCGAAACCGGTTTGGCGAGGTAGCTGTCCGCCCCGGCATCGCGAATGCGTTCCTCGTCGCCCTTGCCCGCATAGGCGGTGACGGCAAGCACCGGGATCGCGCGCAAAGCGGCATCGGCCTTGGCCTGTTCGATCAGGTCGAGGCCCGAGACGTTGGGCAATTGGATGTCCATTATGACGAGGTCGGGCGCAAAGCTGCGCGCAGCATCGAGCGCGGCGAGGCCATCGGCGACAGGCTTCACTTCGAAGCCCTGGCTCTTCAGCACGTCGCAGAACAACCTGCGGTTGAGATCGTTGTCCTCGACAACGAGGATTCGCTTTGCCATTTCCGAAGGCCAACCCATGTATTGCAATGGCGCTGCTCTATGCGCTGGAAACGAGGCTGACAATTCTGAGAGACCCGCCATCCCCACCTGCCGACCCTTCCGCGCTGGCGCTGGGTGCGCTCGGCTGGATACTCGAGGATCAGGACCGCGCCGAACGGTTCCTGTCGCTGACCGGGCTGACGCCCGATGCGCTGCGTTCGGCATTGGGCGAGACGGGAACGCAGGCCGCCGTGCTCGATTTCCTTTGCGCGCATGAGCCGGATCTTGTCGGCGCGGCCGCCGCGCTGGGTGTTGCGCCCGGGGAACTGGCCGGGGCGCGCGAAAGGCTGGCGCGATGAGCCGTCCGTTGATCGTCTCCGACTGCGACGAGGTGCTCCTCTACATGGTCTCGCACTTCCGTGACTGGCTGGGCGAGGAACACGGCATCCACTTCGACATGGCGGGCGGCAATTTCGTCGATTCGATGCGGCGCGTGGGCAGCGACGAGCCAGTGACGCAGGAGGAAATCTGGCAGCACCTCGGCGGCTTCTTCGACAGCGAGATGCACCGCCAGACGCCGGTCGATGGCGCGGTTGACGCCATTGCCGAGCTGACCAGTCACGCCGATGTCGTGGTGCTGACCAACCTGCAGGACCACCGCCGCGAGGATCGCGCGCGCCAGCTGGCCGAGCATGGCATCGCGCTAAAGGTCTATACCAACCAGGGTCCGAAAGGCCCGGCATTGCAGGCGATTCTCGACGAATACACGCCCTCGCGCGCGGTCTTTATCGACGATCTCGCGCAGCATCACGATTCGGTCGCGGGCATTGCGCCGCATGTCGACCGGCTGCACCTCTGCGCCGAACCGCAGATCGCGCCGCATATTCCCTGTGCGCATAAGGCGGGGCATGCCGATGCGCGTATCGACAACTGGGCCGAAGCGCTGCCATGGTTGCTGGGGCGGCTCGACGCGCCAGAGGAGGAGAACGCGTAAATGAATATCGAGGCAAGAATGGGCGTGCTGGGTATCACCCTGCCCAAGGCTGCTGCTCCGGTGGCAAGCTATGTTCCGGTCGTGGTTCATGGCGGCCTGGCGCATGTTTCCGGGCAGTTGCCGTTCATCGACGGTCAGCTGGTTACCGGGCGGCTGGGCGATGACATCTCGCTCGATCGCGGGACGGCGGCTGCGCGCGCCTGCGGCCTGATGATCCTTGCCCAGTTGCGCGAAGCACTGGGCTCGCTCGACCGGGTCGAACGGATCGTCAAGCTGGGTGCCTTCGTCAATTCGGGCTCGCATTTCACCGACCAGCCCAAGGTCGCCAATGGCGCTTCGGAACTGATGTTCGATGTCTTCGGCGATGCCGGACGCCATGCCCGCAGCGCGGTTGGCGTGCCCGTCCTGCCGCTCAACGCCGCTGTGGAGGTCGACGCGATTGTCGCTGTTACGCCCGATTGATAACTGGCGCGCGCCGGTCCCGCAGCCCTCGCGTATCGCCTGGCTCGGCGAGTGGAGCTACGCCCATCGCGGGCTGCATGGCGGGGGCGTGCCGGAAAACTCGGGCGCGGCCTTTTCCGGCGCCATTGCGCGCGGCATGGGCATCGAGTGCGACATCCAGCGCTCGTCGGATGGCAAGGCGATGGTCTTCCATGACTGGGAGCTTGACCGGCTGACGGGTGTCAACGGCAAGGTCGCCGACTGGACCGCGCAGAACCTGTGCAATGTGACGCTGGAGGACAGCGACGAGTTCATCCCGCTGCTTTCCGACATGCTCAGGCTGATCGACAGCCGGGTGCCGCTGCTGATCGAAATCAAGTCGAAGCGCGATTACAAGTATCGCCCGATCTGCCTCGAAGTACGGCGTGTGCTCGAAGGCTATCGCGGGCAGGTTGCGGTGATGAGTTTCGATCCGCGAATCTGCCGCTGGTTTGGCGATCACGCGCCGCATGTCGTGCGCGGGCTGGTGGTGACCGAAGACGGGTCGCGCACGCTTTCGGGACGGATGCGGCGGCACATGGCGCTCTGGCATGGCAAGCCCGATTTCCTCGCCTACGATATTCGCGACCTGCCTTCGGGGTTCGCGGCGGGGCAGCGCAAGCGCGGCCTGCCGGTGCTGACCTGGACGGTGCGCTCGCGCGAGCTGGCCGAGCGGGCGGCGGCCCATGCCGACGCGCCGATTGCCGAAGGGCCGGGGATCGAGAGTATCGGGTGAGCGAAGAGCCGCTAACCGTCCGGATGGCTGGCGGCGTCGGCGAATTCGACGCCGCCGAATGGGACGCGCTCGATGCATCAGGCAATCCTTTCGTCAGCCACGCCTTTCTTTCCGCGCTCGAAGATTCGGGCAGCGTCGGCGAAGGCTCGGGCTGGGCACCGGTGCCGCTGGTGATCGAAAGCGGGGGCGGCGCGCTGCTTGGTGCCTTGCCCGCCTATATCAAGGAACACAGCCAGGGCGAATATGTCTTCGACCATGCCTGGGCCGATGCCTGGCACCGCGCGGGCGGGCGCTATTATCCCAAGCTGCAGATTTCGGTCCCCTTCACGCCAGCCACCGGACCGCGCATCCTGACGCGCGAACCGGCGCTGGCTGTGCCCCTGCTGCGCGCGGCGGAAACGCTCTGCGAAGATAATGGCCTGTCTTCGGCGCACGCCACTTTTATCGAGCCCGATCAGGTTGCCGCGTTGGAGCAGGCCGGCTGGATGATCCGCCACGATATCCAGTTCCACTGGCAAAACCGGGACTATGGCAGCTTCGACGATTTCCTCGCCGACCTGTCCTCACGCAAGCGTAAGGACCTGCGCAAGGAACGCCGCCGTGCGCAGGAGGACATCGAAATCCGCCGGATTCGCGGCGCTGACCTGTGCGAAGAGCACTGGGACGCGTTTTGGGAATTCTATCAGGACACCGGCCTGCGCAAATGGGGGCAGCCTTACCTGACGCGTGAGGCGTTTACCCTGTTGGGAGAGCGCATGGCGGATCGCATCCTGCTGGTCATGGCGCTGATCGACGGGACGCCGGTGGCAGGCGCACTCAATTTCATCGGGAGCGAGGCGCTATACGGGCGCTATTGGGGCGCGGTGATCGACAAGCCGTTCCTGCACTTCGAGCTGTGCTACTATCAGGCGATCGATGCCGCGATCGCGCTTGGCCTCGACCGGGTCGAGGCAGGCGCGCAGGGCGGGCACAAGCTGGCGCGCGGCTACGAGCCGGTGCGCACCACCTCTGCCCATTTCATCGCGCACGAAGGGTTTCGCAGCGCGGTTGCCGACTTCCTCGAACGGGAACGGCAGGGCGTCGCGCAGGACCAGCTCTGGCTGGGCGAGCGAACGCCATTCAGGAAAGAAGGCTAGATCAGGCAGCTTTCCTGCCGGTCTCCGAAAGCCATTGGCGCGCGCGGCGCTGGGCTTCGGCGATTTCGCGTGCGGTCATCTCGTCGGCAACATCGGCGCGGCACATCTGTGCCTGCTCGTGCCCGGCAACCGCGGCAAGGTTGAACCACTTGTGCGCCTCGATCAGGTCGCAGATCACGCCCTGGCTTCCGGTCGAGAAGGCAACGCCGAGATCGTAGTAAGCGGCGATGTCGCCCTGTTCCGCAGCGGCAAGGCACGAGGCGACCAGTGCATCGGCAGCTTCCGCGCCCGCCGGTTTGGCCCCGGCAAATTCATTCTGGCTAATCCAGGCAGTACTCATTTCACTTAACCCCCTAAAGGCAGGCGAGCCCCTGTTGCCCGACCTTGAGCTGCAAGCTTGCCGATCATGGTCAACAAAAGGTTAACGCGGGGCGCAAAAAGTTCCTTTGTGATCACAAGGGGGTGCGATTTTTCCCGACCTGCGGGTTTTTCCGGAGCAAATGTTCTTTGGCGCTTGTGCGGGCAGGGGAGCGCAACTATAGGCCCCGAAACCGCGGCTCGCTGACAGGCCACCGGGAAAATCCGGGGCTCGCAGGGCGATGCGATCCGGGGAGGATATGCGGAGTTTGCCCATGCCAGCGGCCAAAGCTGATGAAATCGACGTTCTTGCCAAGGCGAAGCGAAACCTCGACCTGGATTATGTTCCGGGAGAGGACGAACCCTATATGTGCGACGCGCATGTCGAATACTTCCGCGAGCTTTTGCGTGCGTGGAAGAAGTCGATCCTAGATGCGGCGGCCGGCACTTTGCAGCAATTGCAGGACGGCCCGATCCGCGAACCCGATCTCAATGATCGCGCTTCGAGCGAGACCGACTGGAGCATCGAACTGCGTACCCGCGATCGCCAGCGCAAGCTGATCGCCAAGATCGATTCGGCGCTGCGCCGCATCGAAGAGGGTGAATACGGTTACTGCGAAGTGACTGGCGAACCAATCGGGTTAGGGCGCCTCATTGCCCGTCCGATTGCGACCATGACCGTCGAAGCGCAGGAAGCGCACGAGCGGCGCGAGAAGATTTCCCGCGACGACTGATCGCGGCCAGATCCCCGCTGGCTGCCGATGGCGAGCGTTAGCTGCGCGTTAAGCCTTTGTTTGCCGTTCTGACCTATAGCGCAAAGTCAGACCGGTGCCTGTTCGCCTCCCCTTCGGATGCGGCGCATCGGCGAGAACCGGGGTTCGGCAACGGACGGAATCATGAGCGCTAGCGAAGCACGGCATATCGGACGCGACAGCCTGTTCCTCATGGCTGACATGCGCATTGACGGCGCAGAGGGCGAATACCGCATCAAGGTACGCAATCTCTCCGACGGCGGCATGATGGGCGAAGGCCCGGTGCGCGTCGTGCGCGGCGCGGTCGTCGATATCAACCTGCGCAATTGCGGCTGGGTCGAAGGGACCGTCGCCTGGGTCGAAGGCAACCGCTTCGGCGTGGCCTTTCGCGACGAGATCGACGCCAAGATCGCACGAAGCCAGACGACGTCGAGCGATGCAGAAGACCTGCATACCCCGGCCTACCTGCGCTATGCCGCCAAGCCGACGCCAGCCGATACGAGCAAGCTGCGCAAGATCTGATCGCGCCTGCGCAGATTGCGCGAGTGGCTTACGTTCCGTTTTCCAATCTGCCGAAATCCGCTAGGCGTGGGCCATGCGCCATTTCGCCTGCATTCGATACTTCGCTGCCGCCCTGCTGCTGCCCCTGGCGCTTGCCGCCTGCGGGTCGCAGGACGAAGAGAAGTTTCGCGTCATCGTCATCGGCGAGCCGGACGATCCCTTCGAGACCGGGATGCGTCTTTCGGCGGCTGGCCAGATGGTCCGGGCGGCAACGCGCGAGGGCCTGGTCGCGTTCGACGAGGAAGGCCGCATCGTGCCCGCGCTTGCCGACCGCTGGATCGTGACCGACGATGGCCTGAGCTATATCTTCCGCCTGCGCGACGGCACCTGGGAAGATGGCAGCGAGATCACCAGCAACACCGCGCTCCGGTCGCTGCGGCAGGCGATCGGGGGGCTGAAAGGCACGTCGCTGGGCCTGGACCTCAGCGGCATCGATGAAATCCGGCAGATGGCCGGGCGAGTGATCGAAATTCGCCTTTCCCGGCCCATGCCCGATCTCCTGCAAGTCCTCGCACAGCCCGAACTGGGCCTCGCCCATGGCGGCAAGGGCACCGGACCGATGCGGATGGTTCGCGAAAAACAGACGGCAGTGTTGACGCCGATCAGCCCCGAGGAAATGGGCCTGCCCGCCGTGCGTGACTGGGCCGAGCGGGTGCGCCCGATCCACCTCTCCGCACTGCCCGGCGAGGCCGCGATCGAGCAGTTCAACGGTGGCGACGCCAGCCTCGTGCTCAATGGCCATATCCAGCATTTCCCGCTCGCCAGCTCGGTCGGCATCCTGCGCGGATCGATCCAGCCAGATGCCGCAACCGGGCTCTTCGGTCTCAAGGTCAGGCGCCAGCGCGGGTTTCTTATCGGGCCGCTCAATCGCGAGGCCATCGCCATGGCCATCGACCGGGAGGCATTGATCGACCAGTTCGGCATCGATGGCTGGGTCGCGACCACGCGTGTTATCCCGCCGGGGCTTGAGGATGACACCGGTATGATCGGCGAGCGCTGGGCGCTGATGTCGATCGAGGAGCGACGCGCGATTGCTGCTTCGCGCGTTGCCGCGTGGAAGGGTTCGCTCGCAGGGGACGCCGCGCAGCCGATCGCGATCTGGATGCCCAGGGGGCCGGGGGCGGACATGCTGTTCGAGCGCCTGAGCGAAGACCTTGGGGGCATCGGCCTTGCCCTTGAACGGGTCGAGAAGATTGCCGATGCGGACATGCAGCTCGTCGATTCCGTCGCGCGCTATCCCCGGGTTCTTTGGTTTTTCAACCGGATGAGCTGCAAATCCTGGTCCGATGCCTGCGATCCCGCTGCCGACAAGCGGGTGCTCGAGGCAAATGCCGAAGAAATCGCGACCGAGCGCGTCGAACGGCTTGCCGAAGCGGAGGAACTGCTGACCGAAGCCAACGTCTTCATCCCCTTCGGCGCGCCGATCCGCTGGTCGCTGGTTTCCGGCGATGTCGAGGGCTTTTCGATCAACCGCTGGGCCTGGCACCCCTTGATGCCGATGGCCCTGCTCCCCAGATAAGGCTTGTCATGCCCACCGAGGAGAACTTGCCGACGATGGCGGAAATGGCCGAAACGCGCCGCATGGGAATTGAATTTCCCGTCGGCAACGATCCCGTCGCGATCCGCAAGCGGATCGAAACGCTGGAATTCCTGCTCGAACGCGCGATCTCCATACCCGGTTTGCAACGCAAGGTCGGCCTCGATGCGCTGGTTGGCCTTGTTCCCGTTGCCGGTGACATCATCGCGGCGGGCATGGGGCTCTACCTTGTCTGGGAAGCGAAAAACCTCGGCATGTCGCGCTGGCATCTGGCGCGCATGGTCGGAAATATCGGCTTCGACACGCTGCTCGGCATAGTGCCGGTGGCGGGCGACCTGTTCGACTTCGTGTTCCGCTCGAACACGCGCAATCTCCGGATCGTCAAGAAATGGCTCGACAAGCATCATCCGCATACGCGGGTGATTGACGGCTGAGCCGCGCATGAAACCGATCGCGGCTCTCGCGTGCCTGGCGGCTTTGGCCGCCTGCAGCCCGGCGGATAACGAGCCGGGGCCGGGCGGGGTTACCGTTGGCGAGGCCAAGGCGCTCGATCAGGCTGCGGAAATGCTGGACCAGCAGCGCCTGCCGCCCGAAGCCTTCGAACCAAGCCAGCCGCCACCGCAAACGCTGGAGCGCAAGCCGGCTCAGGGCGAGGAGCCGACCGAAGAGCCGCCGCCTCCTCCCTCGGACTAATCCAGCCGCACCTTGCCGCGCCCGGCCTTGACCGCGCCGCGCTGTTTCTTGCCCTTGAGGCGCTTTTCCTTGCCGATCCGGTTGAGGCGACTTTTCTTGCGCTTCTCGGGCATCTTCTGCGCCTCGCTCAGCATGGCAAGCAGCCGCTCGCGCGCTTCGGCGCGGTTCATTTCCTGTGTGCGGTGGGTACGCGCGGTGAGGACGAGCTCGCCCTTGGCGGTCATCTTGCTGCCCGCGATCTCCTTGAGGCGGCGATAGACCTGCGGCTGGAGGCGCAGCGCGAAGACATCGAGGCGCAGCTGGACTGCGGTCGCCACCTTGTTGACGTTCTGCCCGCCCGGCCCGGAGGAGGCGATGAATTTCTCCTCCGCCAGTTCCAGTGCGCGCGCGGCAATCTCGTCCATCAGGCCAGCGCCGCTGCGATCCGCTCCAGCGCCGTGTCGAGCTTCGCCTCGTCGGCGGCAAAGCTGATGCGGAATCCGTCCGCCCCGCCAAAGGCCGATGCGGGCACCACCGCGACGCCATTTTCGAGCAGGTGCAGCCCCAGCGCCACGTCGTCGCCGAAGCGTTCGATGTGCTGCGCAGCATCGATCATGCAGTAGAATGCACCATCGGGCACGGGCGTCGACAGGCCGGGGATTGCCTCGATCGCGGCAACCACCCTGTCCCGCCTCTGACGGAACCGCTCGCGCCAGTCGCCAAGGAATTCCTGCGGCCCCTCGAAGGCGGCTGCGGCTGCGGCCTGGCTGATCGAGCAGGCATTGCCCGAACAGTGCGATTGCAGCTTGGTCATTGCCTTCACCAGCCATTCCGGCCCGGTCGCAACGCCGATCCGGAATCCGGTCATGGCGTGGCTTTTCGATACGCCGGAGACAGTCACGATCCGGTCGGCGAGGTCGGGGCATAGGTTTGCCAGCGTCGCGTGCGGCTGGCCGGTGTAGTTGAGCGGCCAGTAGATATCGTCGCTCATGACCATCACGCGCGGGTTGCGGCGCAGCACCTCACCCATCGCCAGCAGCATTTCGGCGGGATAGTACGCGCCCGAGGGGTTGCCGGGGCTGTTGAGCAGCAGCCACTGCGTGCGCGGCCCGATCTGTGCTTCCAGCTCGGCGGCGGTGAAGCGAAAACCGTCCTTCGCCGAGGTGCGCAGCGGCACGACCTTGCCTCCGGCAAAGCGCACGATCTCGGGATAGCTGACCCACCAGGGCGCGGGGACGATTACCTCCTCGCCCTCGCTGATCGTGGCGAGCAGAGCGAGGAAGATCGACTGCTTGCCGCCCGAACTGACGATGACGCGGTCCGCTGAGGTCTCGATGCCGAGGTCGCGCGCGAAATGCAGCGCGGCGGCTTCGCGCAGGCGCTGGGTGCCCGCGACCGGGGTGTATTTCGTCTCCCCGCCATCGAGCGCGGCCTTGGCGGCTTCGATAACATGCGGCGGGGTGTCGAAGTCGGGCTCGCCGACCGAGAGCGAGATCACGTCGCGGCCCTCTGCGCGCAGGGCAATCGCGCGGTCGGTGATAACGTTGGTCTGCGACGGGGCGATGCGTTCGAGCGCCTGCGATACCTGGTCCATCACAACACCTCCGCCTGCATGAGCCCGCGCACAGAATTGCCGAGCAGGAAACCATCGGCAAGGTCTTCGAGCGTGAGGTTGGCTTCCTGCGCCTTGCCCAATTCGATCAGCGAGCGCCGCAGCACGCCGGGGAGTAGCCCGGTGCTGGCGCGCGGGGTCAGCAGGACTCCATCGCGCTCGACGAAGATGTTGGCGCGGCTGGCCTCGGTCACGCAGCCGTCCGGCGCGACAAGGATCGCCTCGCTTGCGCCATGTGCGGCTGCGGCGGCATGGGCCGCTTCGTAAAAGCCCCGGTCGCTGCATTTGTGCCGCAGCCGCCAGTCACCCGGATCGACCGGCAGCGGCAGCGCGCCACAACGCACCGGCTCCTGCGGTGTGCCCTCGCTCAGCGGTGCCGCCTCCAGCGTTGTCGCCCCGCTGCGCGCCAGCAACAGCCGCACCCGCGCGGGCGCTTCTAGGTCGAAGCACAAGGCCTGCACCATGTTGCGCGCGGCATGGCGGTCGAACTCGAAGCCCAGCTCGCCGGCGCTCGCCTTCATGCGCTCCAGATGCAGTTCGAGCAGTTCAATGCCCTCTTCCGGGCAGAACCGCATCGTCTCGATCAGGTCGAAGTCCGCCGCTTGCGCATCCGGCGTCGATTGTCGCACGAAACCCCCTTTGACCAGGCACTCGCGCCATTCGTCCATGCCATGCGAATCCGCGACGATGGCCGAGCCGACGCCGAGGACCGCGCGCCCCTTGCCCGCTTCGGGCGGGCTGAGGCGCAAGGTGCGGATTGCCACATTGAACGCGGCATCGCCAGAGGCATCGATGCGCCCGATCGAACCGCAATAAGGGCCGCGCGGCGCCGGTTCGATCATGTCGATCAGCTCCATCGCGCGAATCTTGGGCGCGCCGGTGATCGAGCCGCAGGGAAACAGCGCGCGGACCATGTGCATCGCGCCCAGCCCGTCTTGCAGTTCGCTGCGCACGGTCGAGACCATCTGGTGCACCGTGGGGTAGGACTCGACCGTGAAGGGCCGCTCGACCGTCACCGTGCCCGGCACCGAAACGCGCGAGAGATCGTTGCGCATCAGGTCGACGATCATCAGGTTTTCGGCCTTGTCCTTGACCGATCCCGCCAGTTCGCTGCGCAGCGCTTCGTCTGCCCCCGCAGAGCCGCCGCGCGGGCGCGTGCCCTTCATCGGCTTGACCATCGCCGAGCGCCCTTTGAGCGAAAAGAACAGCTCGGGCGAGAAGCTCAGCAGCCAGTGCGAGCCGTCGAAGACGATGCCGCCATAGCCTGCTTTCGCCGAGGGCCGCAGCGCCGCATAGAGCGCGACCGGATCGCCGCGCCACGCGCCTTCCAGCGGGAAGGTCAGGTTCGCCTGATAGATGTCTCCGGCATGGATCGCCTCATGCATCCGCGCGAAGGCAGCGGAATATGCGCCGGGCGACAGCGTCGGTTCGAGCGGTCCGACGCCAGCGTCTTCACGCTCCGTCATCGCAGCAAGCAACGCTGGCACTTCGTTTTCGGGAAAGGTCTCATAGCCCTCGAACGCCCCGAACCAGACCAGCGGCCCCGCCGATCCCGTCCGCGCCTCTGCCAAAGGGCGCAGCTTCGTCTCAAGGCAGAGCCCGGCCTCGTAAGCAAGGTATCCGGCGAGATGCAGGCCGTCGCGCCCGAGCGCCGCGATCCGCTCCAGCGCAGGTTCGACCTCGTCGGGCCGCTGCGCGACGACGATCTCCACCGGCGCACGATAAAGCCGCGCGTCGGCTGCGCCCTCGATACGGGCATCGTCCAGCAGGATGAATGGATCGGGCATTGCCGCTCGCTTTGGGATTGATCGAGGCTCCGTAGCCGCGTCCTGCTTTCCATGCAAAGCCTTGCAAACACTGGCTTGCCCGCGCTAGCCCCACAGCCGTCCCCGGGGTTTCGGGAATCGGTGGGAGCAATTGCATGTCGGAAATCTATCTTGGTCTTGGTGCGAACGGCGAGCGGCAGGTGCTGCGGCTGGACAAGGCCAACCGCCACGGCCTGATCGCGGGCGCGACCGGCACGGGCAAGACGGTGACGCTCCAGACCATCGCCGAGCAGTTTTCCGCCGCCGGGGTTCCCGTCTTCATGGCCGACGTGAAGGGCGACCTCTCGGGCATTTCGATGGCGGGCAGCCCCGATTTCAAAAATGCCGACAAGCTGGAGGAGCGCGCGAAGGAAATCGGCCTCGACGATTATTCCTACCGCGACAATTCGGCGGTTTTCTGGGATCTTTACGGCAAGCAGGGGCACCCGATCCGGACCACGATTTCCGAGATGGGGCCGCTGCTGCTCTCGCGCCTGCTTGACCTCAACGACACGCAGGAAGGCGTGCTCAACATTGTCTTCCGTTTCGCCGACGAGCAGGGCCTGCTGCTGCTCAACCTCGAAGACCTGCAGTCGATGCTCGCCTATACCGCCGAGAACGCTGCCGAGCTGACCACGAAGTACGGCAATGTCTCGAAGCAATCCGTGGGCACGATCCAGCGCCAGTTGCTCGCGCTCGATAGCCAGGGGGCGGGGCAGTTCTTCGGCGAACCCGCGCTCGACATCGACGATTTCATCAAGCTGGACGAAAACGGGCGCGGCGTGATTAACGTGCTCGCCGCCGACCAGTTGATGCGCAGTCCCAAGCTTTACGCTACCTTCCTGCTCTGGCTGCTCGCCGAGCTGTTCGAATCGCTGCCCGAGGAGGGCGATCCGGAAAAGCCGAAGCTCGTGTTCTTCTTCGACGAGGCGCATCTGCTGTTCGACGATGCGCCCAAGGCGCTTGAGGAAAAGATCGAGCAGGTCGTGCGCCTGATCCGCTCGAAAGGCGTCGGCGTCTATTTCGTCACGCAGAACCCGATCGACATTCCCGAGGACGTCGCCGGCCAGCTCGGCAACCGTGTCCAGCACGCGCTGCGCGCTTTCACCCCGCGCGACAAGAAGGCGATCAAGGCCGCCGCCGATACCTTCCGCATCAACCCCGATCTCGATGTCGAGCAGGCGATCACCGAACTCAAGGTCGGCGAGGCGCTGGTCTCGACGCTGGACGATGACGGCGCGCCCACGGTCGTCCAGCGCACGCTGATCGCGCCGCCGCGCTCGCGGCTGGGACCGGTGACGCCAAAGGAACGCGCAATCGTCCAGTCGATCAGCCCGCACGACGGCAAGTACGACGAGGAAGTCGACCGCGAGTCGGCCGAGGAAGTGCTGCTCGCCAAGGCCGCCGATGCCGCCGAGACCGCCGAAGAGGTCGCGGAAAAAGGCGAGGAGGAAGTCGGCAAGCGCTCGCGCAAGACCAAGTCGATGTGGGAAAAGGCCGGGACGGCAGCCGCCGGTGCCGCGGCCAGTTCAGCCGCCGCGCTCGTTGCTGCAAAGCTGACCGGCAAGAAGTCGCGCGCCAATCCCACCGCCAGCGCTGCCAGCTCTGCGGCCGGGGCAATCGCAACCAGTATCGGCGGCGCGACCATGGGCCGCTTCGTGCGCAACCTGATCGGCGGTCTGATGCGGTAGGGCCAGCGGCTGCGCGCCGGGCTGCGCCGCGTCAGTACTTGACGTTCCGGGTAAAGCCGCCATCGACGACGAGGTTCACGCCGGTGATCCACGAAGCGCGCGCCGAGGCGAGGAACAGCACGGCGTCGGCAATCTCCTCGGGCTTGCCGAAACGGCCAGTGGGGTGCCGCGTCCGGTTGGCCTCGGTATATTCGGGCATCTCCTGTCCGAGATAACCCCAGCTGCCATCGGGGATGAGGACCGGTCCGGGGCACACGCAATTGCAGCGGATGCCGTCCTTCATGTAGTCGACCGAAAGCTGGTGGGTGTAGTTGACCAGCGCCGCTTTCAGCGCGCCGTAGCTGAGCCCGGATTCTCCAAACGCGTGATTTTCGATCGCAGTGATCGTCGACATCTGGACAAACGCCGCGCTGTCCGAGGCCTTGAGGTGAGGCAAGGCGGTGTCGAACATGGCGACAGCCGACATCACGTCGACGTTGTAATTGATGTCCCAACCCTTGCGACTGCGCGGTATGCCGCCAAGCGCGCTGGCATTGGAGACGACGATATCGATGCCGCCCATGTCCGCCGCCGCTTTCTCGACCCAGGCGGTCACCTGATCGAAATAGCCGCAATCGACAACCGAGCCATAGACCTGCCCGCGCGCGGAGAGCGCTTTGACGGCATCCTCGACGCCATCCCCCGCCAACTGCGTGGCATAGACCTCCTTGTCGCTGGGATTGGGTTCACCCGCGCGGGCCCTGCGCCCGCAGAACGAGACGATTGCGCCCTCGTCGAGGAACGCTTCGACGATCTTGCGACCGATCCCGCGCGTTGCTGCGCTGACGATCACTTTCTTGCCCCTGAGTTCAAGGTCCACTTGTTTCTCCCTCTTGCCTTGCCCGCTTCAGAGCGGCGGGATCATATCGTTGGGGTGGATTTCCATGATCTCGAACAGGTTGCCGAAGAAGTCCCGGCCATAGGTCGCGGCATGACCGTGCTTGTTGCCCTGCTCGTCGATCGTGATGACCGACATGTCCGGGGCCGTGTTGAAGGTGAGCCCCGCCTCGACCATCCGGTCATGGACTGCGACGATGTCATCGACCTGGAAGCCGATGTGGGTGTAGCCGTTCTGGCTGACCGGGCGTTTCGGATCCTGCGGCTCGGAAACCGGAGAGGTATATTCGAAGACCTCGATATGGATGTTCTTGAGCCGCGCCATGAAGGACCTGGCCGCCGAACCTTCGATCCCGACGATCGCGTCGATCCATGCATTGCCCGGCTCCCATTCGAACGCCGTCACCTCTTCGGCGCCGAGCAGGTCGATGTAGAAGCGGCGCGCGACATCGATGTCGGGCACCGAGATCGAAACGTGGTGAACGCCTTGCATATGCTGTTTCACGGGTTGCCTTCCAGATATGTGTCGAGGGTATCGTGCAGGTGGCGGATGCGCGCTTCCTGATAGATCGAAAGCGTCTCGGCACCCTTGTCGCTGGTGTACATGCCTTCGCGCTGCCAGCGCATGATGTCGGTATCCTGGTCGAGCACGCTGGCCAGGAACGGGTCCATGCTGGCGATGCTGGTGAACTTTTCGTCCTCGCCGATGACTTCCGCGTCGGCGACCTCGAAATTGCCGTCGCGCGGCCTGGGGTGAAGCACATACTGGTCGAAGGTCGCGCGGTCGCGATCGTGGCCGTCGGGCCGGAACTGCTGGACAAGGCACAGGCCCGGTGCGGGATAGACGAGGATGTTCGGAAAGACGTGATACTTCAGCGAATCGATCATTTCGGGCACCGAATGCCCGGAGTAATCGAGCCCGTGCTCTTCGCGCATCTGAGTGCGCAGCTGTTCCGCCATGACCCAGCGGGCAGTCTTGCCTTCGGGCACCCTGGCGCGCTCGCCGATCATGGCGCTGTCGGCCACGAGCATGCTGTCGAGCAGTTCCTGCTCGTTCATCGGGCTGGCAATGGTCGGGCTGGGCGAAGCCATGGCGCAAAGGTCGCGACTGACATGGCGCGAGAAGATATCGTGCTGCATGTTCTGGTCGCCGACGGTCTTCGTCATCTCGGGATGGACATAGGGCGTGTGGTACGCCTCCATGAAAGCCTCCATCGCCAGCTTCCAGTTGCCGGGCAGGTGCTTGCGCACATGGCTTGCGACGTACCAGCCGGTGAGATCCCAGTTGGCAAAGTGGTCGGGCAGGACTTCGAGATAGTCGAGCAAGGGCGGGGCAGCGCGATCGAAATTCACGAAGACCATGCCATTCCAGCTGTCGACCTGCACTTCGGGCAGGCAGGCCTTGGCCCGATCGAGCTGCGGGAATTCGAAATCGCAGGGAACAGCCTTTAGCGAGCCGTCGAGGTTCCACTGCCAGTTGTGGAACGGGCAGGTGATGTTCGGTGACCAGCCGCTCGAACCCGATGCCTTGAGCTTTGTCCCGCGATGCAGGCACGAATTGTAATAGCCCTTCAGTCCCGCCTCGCTGCGGGTGATGATGACCGACAGGCGGCCGATATCGTAGACGAAATAATCGCCGACCTCGGCCAGATGCTCGTCGCGGCAGGCGAACTGCCAGACGCGTTTCCACATCCGTTCCATTTCGAGATCGAAAAAGTCCGGGTCGGTATAGCGCGCGAAGGAGATATCGCGCAGGTCTTGCGCCGGGTTCGACTGGCGCGCCAGGACATCCGGCAGGGCACCGTCGCGCTGCGCCACATCGGCCCAGGTTCGCCCCGGATAGCGATCGCGCATCATCTGCTGGATTTCGTTCATTGCCATCATCCTCTCCCGGGCGAATTGCGAACTCGCTCCACGGGGCTTTCGTGCCCCAACCGATCGGAGCCTGACATCCGGGACGTCAGGATCAACGCGACAAAAGGATAGGGCCTTTCGCCGCCTTGCGCGCCGTCCTCAAACTGCGCTGGCCGCAGCGACAATCACGCAGGCGAGCGTGAGCAGCCCCATGCGCGGCCAGCTGATCGCTTCGCCAAGCAAGGGGCCGGCCAGCAACATCGCCGCAATCGGCACCACCGCCGCCAGCAGCGGCATGAGCATGCTGAGCGGTGCACCGCCGCGCAGCAGCACGGCAAGGCAATAGAGCGAGACCGCGTAGGTCAGCGCGCAGGCAATCGACCAGCCCGGCCGCGTGAAGGCGGCCGTATAGCCCAGCATGATGCTGCCACCGACCTGACCAAGGGCAACAATGACGAAGAGCACGATGACGCGCGCGGTAAGACCCTCGGCGATCATTGTGCGGTCAGCCCGCCATCGACAGTAAACTCGCTGCCGGTGATGTATTTCGCGCGGTCGGAAAGCAGGAATGCAATCATGTGGCCGATATCCTCCGGTTCGCCCATCCGCTGCATCGGGATGGAGGCGTTGATGGCGTCGTACTGTTCGGGATTGTCGGCAATCGCGACCTTCTGCATGTCGGTCCAGATCACGCCGGGATGGACCGAATTGACGCGAATGCCCTTGCCCGCGACTTCGAGCGCAATCGATTTGGAATAGAAGCGCACCCCGCCCTTGCTTGCGGCATAGGCCGATGCGCCGGGAATACCGACCAGACCGGCCACTGAGGAGAGGTTCACGATCGCGCCCGAGCCTTGTGCTTCCATCTGCGAAAGCACCGCGCGGCAGCCGAGATAGACGCTCTTGAGGTTGACATCGAGCTGGCGGTCCCAGCTTGCCGGGTCGAGATCGGCGGTCCAGCGCAGCACCGCAATCCCGGCATTGTTGACCAGCCCGTCGATCCGGCCGGTGTCGGCCATCACCTGCCCGACCAGCGCTGCCCATGCCGCGGGATCGGTGACATCGTGCACGGCGCCGGTCGCGGCATGTCCCGCCTCGCGCAATTCCCCCGCGCGGGCCTGCACGCCTTCGCCATCGATATCGGTGAGGTAAACCGCATGGCCTTCCTGCGCCAGCAACTTCGCCGTGGCAAAGCCCAGACCGGCAGCCGAAGCGGCCCCGGTCACGATCATGGTTTTCTGGGTTATGTCTTTTCTCTCCGGGGTCAGGCAGGCCGGTCCTGATCACCTGTCCATGCCGGAAGGTGACATGATGGCCATGCGGCGTAGACTGCGATTATGGCTAGGCGGCGAGGATTGCGCGGCGGGCTTTGCAGGGCTGAGCGGGAAGCACCTGTTGCGCCGATGCATCACTTGGGCGATGAAATGACCAATCCCTCAATCCCGCTATTGACTGGTCAGGCCACTTCCCCTCTTGGCCATGAATCGTGCTTGCCGGGATGGGGATCTCCGGCAATTTACCGCAATATTCAGCCGGGGCTTGTGCCCTTGTGGCTGGTCAGGGAGGGAAATTGATGTCCATGGCATTTTCGAATCGTGTATCCGTTCGCGGCGCGCTGCGCCTTGGTGTGGCTGTTTCGGGTCTTGCGCTCGCAATGGCCGGTTCCGGCACCGCTTTCGCGCAGGACGCCGGCGACAATGGCGATGAAGAGATCGTCGTCACCGGCACGCTGATCCGCGGCACCGAGGTTGTCGGCGCGCAGACCATCGCGGTCGACGCGGAAGTGATCCAGCAGCAGGGTGCAAACTCGACCAACCAGATCCTTTCGCTGATTCCGCAGGTGTCCAACACCTTTAACGGCCGTTTCGAAGGCGATCCGCGCGGCATCGGCGCGGGCATCTCGATCAACAAGCCGAACCTTCGCAACCTGCCCGGTTTCAACTCGGCATCGGGCGGTGTCACGCTGGTGCTGGTCGATGGCTTCCGCATCGCGCCGATCGGCGTCAACCAGGCTGCAATTGATGTCGACATCATTCCCGGCCAGGTCCTTTCGGGCGTCGATGCGCTGACCGATGGCGGCACTTCGCTTTACGGCGCGGACGCGGTCGCGGGCGTGCTCAACTTCCGCACGATGCGCAGCTACGAAGGCCTCAAGCTCGATGTGAATTACGGCTTCGGCGATACGATCTCCGGTTTTCAGCAGTATGACGGCTCGATCACGGCTGGCACCAGCTGGTCGAGCGGCAATGCCTATATCTCGGCGAGCTATGCCCACCGTGACGCGATCTACAATCGCGATGTGCCCTGGACGACGGGCGAAATCTTCGACGCCGCAGGCAATCCCAGCTTCGTCGGGCGTCAGTGCCCCTCGCCGGTGGGCGCGACCAATACCTTCGTTTATCTTGCAATTCCCGGCGTATTTACCGGCTGGACCGACAACCCGGGAGCGGGCGGTGGCGTAAATGCCGTGGGCACGACCTGCGACGACAGCTCGGACGGCACTTACCTGCCCAAGCAGGAACGCTACAACGTCTTCGGTGCGGTGTCGCAGGAGCTTGGCGACAATCTCGACCTGCGCGTGACCGGCTATTACACCAAGCGCGACGTGGAAATTCCGCAGATCGCGCGCGGATTTACCACGGCTGCGGCGACCCCGGTTTTCCCGGACAACCCGATCCCGTTCGTATCGCGTCTCACGGTCGATGCCGGGACCAGCTTCTCGTTCTCGCCGAACGCGGCCTATCAGTCGCTGCCGCAAGAAGTCGGCTTCGAAACCTGGGGTATTTCGCCTGAGCTGACCGTCGCCTTGCCTTCGGAATATCAGCTGCGCGTTTCGATGCATTACGGCCAGTCGGACAACTACCAGAGCTTCCCGGGCGTCAACGCAGTCCTGGCACAGCAGCTGGTCAATTCGGGCGCGCTCGATCCGTTCAACGTTGCTGCAGCAAGTGCCGCCACGATCGAGTCGGTGACCGATTACGTCGCCGCGCAGGATACCACGCACAAGCTGTTCGCAACGCGCGCGGTCGTCGATGGCCCGCTGTTCAGCCTGCCGGGCGGCGATGCCCGCATCGCTGTGGGTGCCGAATTCCAGAACAACAAGGCGAAGACGCGCGCCAATTCCGGTCCGTTCGGTGCACTCAACAGCCAGGCCTTCCGCAGCACTTCGCGCGATGCCTATGCCGTCTTCGGCGAACTCAGCATGCCGGTCACCGAATGGCTCGATCTCAACGGGTCGCTGCGTTACGATCACTACAGCGATTTCGGCAGCACGACCAATCCCAACATCGGCATAGCGTTCAAGCCGGTCGAAGGCTTCAAGATCTACGGCCACTGGACCACCTCGTTCAACGCCCCGACTGCGCTCGATGCGCTGGCGGTATCGCTCGGCCGCTCGACGCCGCCGATCTATGCGCCGGGTCGCGGTCCGCAGGATCCGCTCAATCGTTGGGACGGAACCGGCACCCGCGCGGTGATCCTCGAAGGGTCCAATCCGGGGCTTAAGCCGCAGACGGCGGACAGCTGGGCGATCGGTGTCGAACTCAAGCCAACCGACGGCCTGAAGCTGGGCGGACAGTTCTACTCGATCAAGTTCAAGAACATCCTTGGCGCGGTGAACCCGGCTAACCCGAACACCTACAGCACCGATCCGCAGTTCTATTACTACAACCCGACGCAGGCGGAGTGGGACCAGTTCATCTCCGAACTGGCCAATGGCGCCGATCTCGCCGCGCAGGTCAATCGTGAAGATGTCGCGCTTCTGGTCGATCGCCGTACCTCGAACCTGTCTTCAGCGAAGATCGAAGGCGTTGACTTCAACGCGTTCTACAACATCCCGACTTCGTACGGCAGCCTCTCGTTCGGTGTTAACGGCAACGTTCCGACCAAGCTCGACGTCAACACGAGCGGCACGATCGTCAACCAGATTCCGCTTGCGCCCGATTACACCGCAAGCCTGTTTGGCGCGGTCAATGCGGGCGGCTTCTCGGGCCGCCTGACCGTCAACGTTTCTGGCGGTATCGATGACAACGGCCCCGATAACACCGGAACCGTATTCGCGAGCAGCAGCTTCGTGCAGGCAAACCTGTTCCTCGGCTACTCGTTCGACGAGGACAGCGGTGCTCTGGCCGGAACCTCGTTCCGCGTCATCATCGACAACCTCCTCGAGGAAAAGCCGCAGCGCGTGATGCGTGCCAACTCGAGCCTTCTGCCCTACGTCAACTGGACGCTGGGCCGGGTCATCAAGCTCGGCATCACGAAAGAGTTCTGATGCCCTTGTGACCTGACGTGGATTTGCGGGGCCGCTATGCCGGGTGCATGGCGGCCCCGATTTCTTTGGGCCGGTCGCGATTGCCCGCGCGCAGGCCGCCATAATGAAGAACAACAGAGGATTAGCCGCAATGACCGTTCGCTCGAAGCCGTTCGCCCGCGCTCTGCTCGCCGGTTCGGCGATGCTCTCGCTCGGCGCCTGCGCTGCCGTCGATATGCCTGCCGAGGTAGCCTCGACCGTTGCCGCGCCCGCCGCGCTCGACGCTTCCGGTTTCACGACCGGGGACACGGTCTTTGCCCAGCCCTACATCGATATGGACGAAATGCGCGATGCGCCGTTCCCGCACCGTTATGTCCATGGCGGCTTTACCGGCACCGACACGCGCTTTTCCTATCACTTCCCCGAAGCCGATGCCTACAAGGGCCGCTTCTTCCAGTACATCACCCCCGTTCCCGACAGCGAAACGCTCTCGCAAGGCCGCACCGGTGAGGAAGACAGCATCGGCGCGGCGCTTTCGGCCGGGTCGATCTTTATCGAGACCAATGGCGGCGGGGCGAAGGCTGCCGAAATGGGCATCGGCCAGGACCAGACCATCGGTGCCTATCGCGCCAATGCCGCCTCTGCCAGCCTTGCGCGGCACCTCGCGCAGCAGGTCTATGGCCCGCACCGCACCTATGGCTTTGCCTATGGCGGCTCGGGCGGCGCCTATCGCACGATCGGCAGCATCGAGAACACGACCGGCGTCTGGGATGGCGCGGTGCCCTATGTGATGGGCTCGCCGATGGCGATACCCAACATGTTTACGGTGCGCCTGCTGACGATGCGCGTGCTGGGCGACAAGCTCGACGACGTGGTCGATGCGCTCGACGCGGGCGGCTCGGGCGATCCTTATGCGACCCTCACCGGGCAGGAAGCCGCCGTCCTGCGCGAAGCCACGCAGATGGGGTTTCCGCCCGAAAGCTGGTATGGCTGGCGCACGATGGGGCCGCATGCCTTCTCGCTGCTGTTCGGCGGAATCCGCATGGTCGATGCCCAGTATTTCAAGGATTACTGGACCACGCCGGGCTATGCCGGGCACGACACGCCCGAGCTATTCGCGGGCGACCGCGTGCAGCTTTCGACAACGGTCACCGACGTGATTACCGCCGACGAAGCCGAAGCGATGGGCCTCGATTACGGCCGCCAGCCGGGGCAGGCCAAGGGCACCGCCGATATGGCATGGCAGGCGATGGGGCTGTCCTCCGCAGGCGAGATGCCGGTCGCGTTCCGCCTTGCCGACACGCCTGGTTCCGATGCGCTCCTGCTCGCAGACCTGGTGCTGCCCGATGGCCGCAAGATGGGCCTGCGCGATGTAAAGGGCGACATCGCGATTGCCGGGATCAACGATCCGCGCGTGGTCGCTTCGGTCAAGGTCGGCGATGCGGTGACGGTCGACAATTCCGACATCCTCGCGGTGCAGACCTACCACCGCCATCAGGTGCCGAACAACAACCAGTACCCGACATGGGACCAGTTCCGCGATGCCAGCGGCAAGCCGCTTTATCCGCAGCGGCCGATGATCCTCGGCCCCCTGTTCACGAAGAACGCGGTCGGCTCGATCCCCTCGGGCAAGTTCGCAGGCAAGATGATCCTAGTCGAAAACCTCTGGGATCGCGAAGCGCTGCCCTGGCAGGGCGACTGGTATCGCCAGCGCGTCGCGGAACAGAGCGAGGGCGCGCTCGACCAGCGTTTCCGCATCTGGATGACCGACCGCGCGCTGCACGGCGACCGGACGAAGCAGGACGATCACACCCGCGTGATCTCTTACCTCGGTGTGCTGCAGCAGGCGCTGCGCGATCTCGCGGCATGGGTGCAGGACGGCGTCGCGCCGCCCGCAAGCACGGCCTACGAGGTTGCCAATGGCCAGGTCGAGGTTCCCGCGAGCGCAGGCGAACGCAAGGGCATCCAGCCGGTCGTTGCGCTTGGCGTGAACGGCGGCAAGAGTGCGCAGGTGGGCCCCGGCGAACCGGTCACGCTGACCGGCACGATCACGGTGCCGCCGGGCGCGGGCAGCGTCATCGCGGCGCAGTGGGATTTCGGCGGCAAGGGCACGTTCCCTGCAAGCTCGCCAGTCCCGGCAGGCCGGCAACAGGTGACCGTTTCCGTCACCCATGCGTTCGACAAGCCGGGCACCTATTTCCCCGTCCTGCGCGGTATCTCGCAGCGCGAGGGCAACCGCGATGCGCCTTATGCCCGTATCCAGAACCTCGACCGTGTGCGCGTCGTGGTAGAATAGGCCCGGGATTCGGGAACAGCGCGAACGCGGGTCCATTTCGACCCCGCTCGCCACCGCAGGATTTCCGGCGCTGTCCGGATTTGATAGTTTGAATGGACGAGGTGGGAATTCACCTTGTGAAGCGTTCCACAAGGGGAAACCGATGACAGGCAGGATCGGCAAGTTGCGCTGGTGGATCATCGGTCTGGTCACGCTGGGGACGGTCCTCAACTATCTCGCCCGCGCGACGCTCTCGGTGGCCGCGCCGACGCTTACCGAAGAGCTTGGCCTTTCGACCGAACAATACAGCTATATCGTCATGGCATTCCAGGCGGCCTACACCGTGATGCAGACCGTGGCGGGCGCGGTGCTCGATGCGCTGGGTACGCGGCTCGGGTTCTTTATCTTCGCGATTGGCTGGGCGCTGGCCAACATGGCGCACGGGCTCGCCACCGGCTGGCAGGGGCTGGCGTTCTTTCGCGGCCTGCTCGGCGCGACCGAGGCTGCGGCGATCCCTGCCGGAACCAAGACAGTGGCGACGTGGTTCCCCCCGCGCGAGCGCCCGCTGGCGACCAGCGCATTCCAGATCGGCACCAGCTTCGGCTCGATCCTTGCGCCGCCGATTGTCGTCTTCTGCATCATGACATGGGGCTGGCAGTCGGCCTTCCTTGTCACCGGTGCACTCAGCCTCGTCTGGGCGTTGATGTGGTGGTTCGCCTATCGCGATCCGGACGATCACGCGAAGCTGACGGCGGAGGAGCGCGCGCATATCGAGGGCGGGCGCGATGTCGAGGATGGCAGCGCCAAGCCCGCGACACGCGGCGACGTGATCCGCTCGCGCGGCTTCTGGGCCATCGCCATCCCGCGTTTCCTGGCCGAACCGGCATGGCAGACCTTCAACTTCTTTATTCCGCTATATCTCGTTGCGGTCTGGAAAGTGGACCTTGCCGGGATCGCGGCGATGGCCTGGTTGCCGTTCGTGGCGGCGGACCTCGGCTCGCTCGCGGCGGGCGTGCTGCCGCCGATCCTGATGGCGCGCGGGGCATCGCTGATCAATTCGCGCAAGATCACGATGACAGTGGGCGCGCTCTGCATGGGCGCGCTGGCGTTCATCGGCTGGGCCGGATCGCCGGAGGTCGCCATCGCGCTTTTCTGCCTCGGCGGGTTCGCGCACCAGATGCTCAACGGCGCGCTGCTGACGCTGTGCAGCGATGTATTCGACAGCCGCGCGGTCGGCACGGCCAGCGGCATGGCGGGCACGTTTGCATGGATCGGCGGGCTGGGCTTTACCTTCCTGATCGGCCAGAGCGCCGATGCCTATGGCTATGACCCGCTGTTCGTGGCGCTGGCGGCGCTCGATCTGGTCGGGGCAGTAGTGCTCTGGAGCCTGCTTCGAGGGAACCGCGCAGGTTCTGCTCAGGCGTAAGGCGCGGCTTCGTCCCGTGCGGGTATCGCGCCGGGACGCATGATCGTCCATCCGGCGATGGCGTGGCCCTTTCGCGCGGCTTCGGAGGGCGGTGCTTCCGCCATTCGCGCGGCAAGGTAGCCAGCGTTGAAGGCATCACCCGCGCCGCTGGTATCGACGGGGGTGAGCGTGCGGTCGGGCGCGATAACGCTGCCATCGGGGAGGCGACACCCGGACGCGCCGAGTTTCACGACCACTTCGTCGCAGCCGAGCGATTGCCAGTGCGATGCCACATCTTCGGCGCTGGCAGTGTCTGAAAGCGCGGCTTCGTCTTCGAGCGTCGGCAGGCCGATCGTCGCGACCGCGATGGCGGCATCGCGCGCAGCTTGCGCCGCTTCGGCGGATTCCCAGAGGCGCGGGCGATAATTGCCGTCGAAGGCCACCGTGCCGCCGCGTTCGCGCACCGTTCGGGCCAGCGCGAAGAGCGCCTCGCGGCCTTCGGGCGGCAGGATCGCCAGCGAAATCAGCGAGAATGCCAGCACATCGCTTTGCGCCGCGCGCGCGACCATCTCTGCCGAACCGGGCAGGGAAAACATCTGCCGCGCCGCGCTGTCGCTGCGCCAGTAGGAAAAGCTGCGCTCGCCCGCGTCATCAAGCGATATAGCGTAGAGCCCGGTGCTGCGCGCCGTGTCGCTCAGCAGCAGCGCGCAATCGAGGCTCTCTGCTTCCCAGTCGCTGCGCAAGTCCGCGCTCAATGCATCGCTGCCCAGTGCCGATGCAAAGGCTACGTTGCAGCCCATGCGCGCCATGTGGATGGCGGTGTTCAGCGTGTCGCCGCCATAGCCCATCGACCAGCTTCCGTCGGGCCGCGCGGATAGCTCCAGCATGGCCTCTCCGACGAAGGTGATGCGCGCGCCGCTCACCAGTTCCACATCGTGCCGTCTTCGAGCCGTGCGACGGGCAGGCAGGCCTGATCGTAGGGATACCTGGCCGCCAGCGCCTCGTCGATATCGACCCCATGTCCGGGCGTCTCGCCGCAGATCAGGTGGCCTTCCTCGAACCGGTAGTCGTGCGGGAAGACCTCGTCGGTCTCGGGCGTGTGGCGCATATATTCCTGAATGCCGAAATTGGGCACCCAGGTATCGAAATGCAGCGCCGTGCCCATGGTCACCGGCGAAAGGTCGGTCGCGCCGTGGCAGCCGGTGCGCACCTGATACAGGCTCGCCAGATCGGCGATGCGGCGCAGGTGCGTCACCCCGCCCGCGCCGACGATCGTCGCGCGGATATAGTCGATCAGTTGGTTCTGGATCAGGTCCTTGCAATCCCAGATCGTGTTGAAGATCTCGCCCACGGCCAATGGCGTTGTGGTGTGCTGGCGGACCAGTTTGAAGGCCTCCTGGTTTTCCGCCGGGGTGCAATCCTCGAACCAGAACAGCTGGTAAGGCTCGAGCATCTTGCCAAGGTTCGCCGCTTCCTGCGGGGTGTAGCGGTGGTGCCCGTCGTGCAGCAGGTGGTGATCGAAGCCATAGGTTTCGCGCAAGGTCTCGAACAGCTTCGGGATATAGTTCAGCGCCTTGCGCGTGTCCCAGCCGGTGACCGAGGGCAGCCGCGCATCGGCGGGCTCGTAATACATGTCGCCGCGCCCGACGCCGTAGGCATCCTTGATGCCCGGCACCCCGGTCTGCGCGCGGATCGCCTTGTAGCCAAGGTCGATATAGCGGCCCACGGCATCGACCGTTTCGGCAATATCAGAGCCGTTGGCATGGCCATAGACCATCACCCGGTCACGGCTGCGCCCGCCGAGCAGCTGGTAAAGCGGCATGCCCGCCATCTTCGCCTTGATATCCCAGAGCGCCACGTCGACAGCGGCAATCGCGCGCATCGTCACCGGGCCGCGCCGCCAGTAGGCACCGCGATAGAGGTACTGCCAGATGTCCTCGATCCGCTGCGGGTCCATGCCGACAATGCAGGGGATCACATGATCTTCGAGGTAGGATACAACGGATAGCTCCCGCCCGTTCAGCGTCGCATCGCCGATCCCGTAGACGCCCTGATCGGTCTCGATCTTCAGGGTGACGAAATTGCGCCCCGGGCAGGTGACGATGACCTTGGCGGCATGGATTTTCATGGGTAACACCGATCGGCATGGATGAAACAGGTGCCCGTTCTTGACGAGGTGCGATTGGTCCGTCAAGTTGGTCTGACAGGCTTGCGGCGAAAGAGCAGGATTACGGATATGGCGGCATCGAATTCCCGCTTGTACATGAAGATTGCCGATCGCCTGCTGGGTGAGCTTTCATCGGGGAAATACCCGATTGGCGCCAAGCTTCCGGCCGAACGCGAACTGACGACCCTGTACGAAGTGAGCAGGCCCGTGATCCGCGAGGCGATCATTGCGCTCGAGGTTCAGGGGCTGGTTGAGGTCAAGGTCGGCTCGGGCGTCTATGTCAAGGCCTTGCCGGGACAGGCCGGCGCGTCGAAATTTCATATCTCGGCAATCGAACTGACCGAGGCGCGCCTGCTGATCGAAGCGGAAGCAGCCGCACTGGCGGCCACGCAGATCGAAGACGACGAGATTGTCGAGCTGGAAGCGCTGATCGCAAGGATCGCGGCCGAAAACCTCGATCCGAAGGGAACCGAGCAGGCCGACCGGGAATTCCATCGCGCGATCGCGGCGGCAAGCCGGAACAATGCGGTGATCGAAGTGGTCGAGCGGTTGTGGGAATTGCGCGAGATATCGCCCGAAGCCGCATTGCTTCACGAGAAAGCCCGCTCGGCGAATGTGAAGCCGGTCGTGGCCGAGCACAGCGACATTCTCGATGCGCTCAAGGCGCATGATCCGGCAGCAGCACGCGCCGCCATGCGCAATCACCTGTCGCAGGTGCTCGACAGCCTTCTGTTCGCGACAGAGGAGCGCGCGATTGCCGAGGCGCGGCGCACGGTCCGTGCCAAGCGCGAACGCTTCACCAGGGCAACCGCCTGACGCGCGGGCTCTGCCAGAAATGACCGAGCAAGCCCTGCGATTGCACGCCGACCGGCTGTTTCCCGCCGACCCTGCGACACGAGCGATCGCACGCAATCTTTATGCGCAGGTCGCGACGCTGCCGATCATCAGCCCGCACGGCCATACCGATCCCGAATGGTGGGCGACCGACGCGCCTTTCGGCAATGCGACCGAGCTGTTGCTGCACCCGGATCACTATCTCTTTCGCATGCTCTATTCGCAGGGCGTGTCGCTGGAGGCGCTGGGCATCGGTAATCCTGACGCCGATCCGCGCGAATCCTGGCGGCTGTTCGCTGAGCGCTACCACCTGTTTCGCGGCACGCCTTCGCGCATCTGGCTCGACTGGGTCTTTGCCGAGAGTTTCGGGATCGACGTGCAGCTGGGTTCCGAAACTGCTGACCTCTACTACGACACGATCACCGATGCGCTGGCGACCGATGCGTTCCGCCCGCGCGCGCTGTTCGATCGCTACGGGATCGAGGTGATCGCCACGACCGAAGGGCCGCTCGACGATTTGCGGCACCACAAGGCGATCCGCGAATCCGGCTGGGGCGGGCGCGTCATCACCGCCTATCGCCCCGATCCGGTGGTCGATCCCGAGTTCGAGGGGTTCCGCGACAACCTTGCGACGCTCTCCGGGCTGACCGGCGAGGATTGTTTCAGCTGGCAAGGTTATCTCGCCGCGCACCGCCAGCGGCGGGCGTTCTTCAAGGAGATGGGCGCGACGTCGACCGACCACGGCCATCCGACCGCGCAGACTGCCGATCTGTCTGCCGCCGACGCCGAAGCGCTGTTCGCCCGCGTCACTTCGAGTGCGCCCAGCGCCGCAGATGCCGAGCTGTTCCGCGCCCAGATGCTCACCGAAATGGCGGGCATGTCGGTCGAGGACGGGCTGGTGATGCAGTTGCATCCCGGCGTCTATCGCAACCACAACCAGCAAGTCTTCGAACGGTTCGGGCGCGACAAGGGGGCGGATATTCCGCTGCCCTGCGAATATGTCCACGCGCTGCGCCCGCTGCTGGAGAAATATGGCAACAATGCCGAGTTCTCGTTCATCGTCTTCACCCTCGACGAGACGACCTACGCGCGCGAACTCGCGCCGTTGGCGGGGCATTATCCGGCGATGAAGCTCGGCCCGGCCTGGTGGTTCAATGACAGCCCCGAAGGCATGCGCCGGTTCCGCGAGATGACGACCGAGACGGCGGGCTTCTACAACACCGTCGGCTTCAACGACGATACCCGCGCGTTCCTCTCGATCCCGGCGCGCCACGATGTCGCGCGGCGGATGGATTGCGGCTTCCTCGCGCGGCTGGTCGCCGAGCACCGCATGGGTGAGGACGAGGCGGGCGAGCTGGCAGTCGATCTTGCCTACAACCTCGCGAAGCAGGCCTACAAGCTGTGAGGCTTTCTGCCGAAGCTGCCGCACGCCTGCCTGCCCCGGTCGCGCGCCCTTCCTACGACCGCGACGCCGAAGCGCGCGGGATCGTCCATTTCGGCCTCGGCGCGTTCACCCGTGCGCATCAGGCGGTCTACACCGACGCGGCGATGAGCGCGGGCGATGCGGGCTGGATGATCACCGGCGTCTCGCTGCGTTCGCCCACCGTGGCCGAACAGCTGAATCCGCAGGACGGGCTTTACCTGATTGCCGAACAATCGGGCGCGGGCACTGCCTATCGCCTTGGCGGCGCGATCCGCGATGTCCTCGTCGCTCCGCGCGAACCCGATGCGGTGATCGCCGGTCTGGCGGACCCGGCGACGCGGATCGTCAGCTTTACCGTCACCGAGAAAGGCTATTGCCGCGCGCCCGACGGCTCGCTCGTTCCCGCGCTGGCGGGCGAGGGCAGCTTCTACCCGCTGCTGGCCGAAGCCCTGCGCCAGCGCCGCGATGCCGGGGCAGGCGGGCTGACGCTGCTCTCCTGCGATAACCTCGCGGGCAACGGCGCGGTGCTTGAGCGGCTCATGCACGAATACCTCGCGGCCAGCGCGCCCGAGCTTGCCGACTGGTTCGCGGCGCAATGCACCTGCCCCTCGACAATGGTCGACCGCATCGTCCCGGCCACGACCTCCGAAGACCGCGCCGCCGCCGAGGCCGCCACTGGCCTGCGCGACGAGGCACTGGTTGTCACCGAACCCTTCAGCCAGTGGGTGATCGAGGACCGTTTCGCCAATGGCCGTCCGGCTTGGGAAAAGGTCGGCGCCGAACTCGTCGCCGATGTCGCGCCATACGAGACCGCGAAGCTGCGCCTGCTCAACGGCGCGCATTCGCTGCTCGCCTATTGCGGGCTGGAGGCGGGGCATAGCTTCGTCCATGAGGCGATTGCCGATCCCGCGCTGCGTGCGCTGGTCGAAGCCCAGATGGCAGAAGCGATCCCGACCATCGAGGCCGCACCGGGGCAGGATCTCACTGCCTACGCCGCATCGCTGATCGAACGCTTCGCCAATCCCGCCCTCAACCACCGGCTGGCCCAGATCGCGATGGACGGCAGCCAGAAAATCCCGCAGCGCTGGCTGGAGACTCTCGCCGCGCATCAGCGCGAAGGCCGCCATTGCCACGCTATCTTGCGCGGCATTGCCGCCTGGCTGCGCCACCTGCGCGGTGCCAATGGACCGGTCGATGATCCGCTTGCCGCTGAACTTGCCGACGTGGCTGCGAAGGACGATGCAGTCTCCACGCTCTTTTCAGGCGGCGGGTTGATGAAATCGGGATGGAATCCCGACCCTGCGGAAATTGCGCTGATCGTCCGATTTCTCCGCTGAAAGCCGGTGCTTCAGCTGGTCACCCGCCCGCCGTTCACGCCGATGGTCTGGCCGGTAATATAGCCCGATTCCTCCATGCAGAGGAACGCGCAGGCGTTGGCGATGTCTTCGGGCTCGCCGAAGCGGCGCACCGGGATCGTCTGGATCAGTTCGTTCTCGCTCATCGGCATCAGGCCGCGGCTGGCCTCGGACATGATCGTGTTCATGACAGAGCCGGGCGGGATGTTGTTGACGGTGATGCCATGCGGCCCGAACGCCTGCGACATCGAGCGCGTCATGGTGATGACCGCGCCCTTCGACGAAGAATAGGGGATCATCGAACCCACCCCGGTCTGCGCCGAGGACGAGGAAATGTTGACGATGCGGCCCCATCCGGCGGCCTTCATGTCGGGCAGCACTTCCTGCGCCATGATGAAATAGCCGCGCACGTTGATCGCGTAGATCTCGTCCCAGCGTTCGTCCGTCAACTCTTCGAAGGGCGTGAAATCTGTGATCCCGGCATTGTTGACGAGGATCGTGACGGGGCCGAGCTTTGTCCGGCATTCGGCGAGCGCGGCCTGAACCTCGCCGCGCTTCGAAACGTCAGCGCCCAATGCAATCGCCTTGCCGCCCGCATCGAGCACGGCCTGCACGGTGGCGTTGCAGCGCTCGGCATCGAGGTCGAGCACGGCGACGGCGATGCCGTCCTGCGCGAGGCGTTTGGCGCAGGCTGCGCCGATCCCTGCGGCGGCTCCGGTGATAAGGGCGACTTTGGCGGTCATTGCGGGGTCCTTTCAAGAATGCGGTCGATAAAAGCGCTCATGGCATCGAATGTCTGTGCCGCGCCAGTGGCATTGATGTCGCGGACCACGGCGACATGCTCCATGCCGTCGATGGCGAGCAGTTCGCTGTCCAGCCCGGCAAAGCGCAATTTCTCGTGAAAGGCCAGCGAATCGTCGCGCAGCACCTCGCCGGTGCCGACCGAAATGAAGCAGGGCGGATAGGCGGATATGTCGGCGAAGAGCGGGGAGACGAGCGGCTGGTCGGCGGCGTGGCCCTGCAGGTAGAGATCGGCGGCGATCTGCGCGGATTCGGTCGAGAACAGCGGGTCGGTCGCCGCGTTCTCTTCGTATGATGCGGCGGTAACGGTGAGGTCGAGCCAGGGCGATAGCAGCACCAGCCCGGCAATCGCCGGGGCATTGCCATTGGCGGACAGGATGCCAAGGCTGGCGGCAAGGCCCGCACCGGCAGAATCGCCGCCGACGATGAGCGGCAGGTCGCCCGCCTCTTCGGCCAGTGCTTCGAGCGCGGCCAGAGCGTCTTTCAATCCGGCGGGGAAGGGGGCTTCGGGCGCGAGCCGGTATTGCGGGACGGCAATCGCGATGCCGCAGCGCGCCGCGAGCGCTTCGCAGAGCGGGGCTTCGAACTCGGGCCGCCCGATGCGGAAACCGCCGCCGTGAAGTTGCAGCATCGCCGCGCGCGGTTCGCCCTCGGGATCGAAGCAAAGCGTGCGCAGGCCCGCCAGCGCCTTTTCGGCGGCAGGCGTTTTCGTCGCGAACATCCCGCCTGCAATCGCCGCGCCCATCTGCTCGCGCCGCTGCGCAAGATCGGGCGGGGCGGGATAGCCTGCGCGTTCGGGCGGCAGACGGTATCCGCTCACTCCGCCGCCTGCATCGCGATCGACTTTTCCAGCCCGCCCGCGGTGCGTTTCGCGCCCATCGCCTTCAGCTCGGGGATGACGTAATCGCCCAGCAGCGTGATGCATTCGAGCATCGCTTCCTGCGGCAGATAGCCCCAGTTGACGTAGCACAGCACCTGATCGATGCCGATTTCCTCGTACTTGAGGAACTTCTTGAGGCACTCGTCGGGCGTGCCGATGATGACCATGTCCTGCTCGTCGAAGGTATGGATGTCGAAGTCGCCGTCGGCCTGTTTCTTGAGCAGCGGGAAGGCCTGTGCGCGGACCTCCTCGGGCATCAGCGCCAGCTCCCACTTGAGGGTGAATTCGGCGACGGTCGAATACCACCACCAGACCGAATCCCAGACGCGGTTCTGTTCGAACTTCTTGCGGTCCTCGGTGCAGTGGACCAGCGTATAGACGCCGACCTTGTTGGTATGGATCGAGGTAACCGGCTTCGCGTTCTTCTGTTCCTCGCGGTAAATGCGGATCAGCTCGGCCAGCTTTTCCAGCGGCTGCATGATCGAGAACGAGAGCAGGCCAAGCCCGTTCTGCCCGGCCATGCGGATCGTTTCTTCCGAGCTTGCCGCCATCCAGCACGGCGGGTGCGGATACTGGTACGGCTTGGGCGTCACCATCCGCTTGGGAAACTTGAGGTACTCGGAATCCTCTTCGTAATACTCGTTCTCCCACATCCCGACGACGGTCTGCGCGGCGGCGAGCATCTTCTTCTTCGACAGTTTGGTGTCGACCTCGAAGACTTCCTGTTCCATCGGGGTCGAACGGCCCATGCCCCACTCGACACGACCCTGCGAGATGAG
Source organism: Sphingomonadaceae bacterium (assembly GCA_041396945.1). GTDB lineage: Bacteria > Pseudomonadota > Alphaproteobacteria > Sphingomonadales > Sphingomonadaceae > Novosphingobium. Next base: position 82,204 of record JAWKXP010000011.1, read on the forward strand.
GTCGACCGTTGCGACCTTTTCCGCAACGCGGGCCGGGTGGATGAACTCGTGCGGCATCAGCGCGACGCCGAAGCCGAGACGGATCTGCTCGGTGATCTGCGACAGCGCGCCCAGCACGATGTCGTTGCAGGGCATGTGGCTGCGGCCTTCGCGGAAATGGTGCTCGACCAGCCAGGCGGTGTGAAAGCCCTTTTTGTCGGCCAGCACGATCTGCTCGATGCAGTTCTTGTAGGCGCGGCGCTCGGCCTCGCGCTGGCCCCAGGGGTGCTCGCCTGCCCAGGGTTTTGGGGCCTCGATCTCGTAAAGCAGTCCCAGTTCCATCAGGAGGCCTCCATTTCCTTGCGGCTGCGGCGCGCACCGGCGCAGAACTTGGTCGAAAGCGAGCGGTCGACGGTCAGGCTCTGGCCCGAAATGCCGCGCGCCAGGTCGGACAGCAGGAAGACGATGGCGTTCGCCTGCTCTTCGGGTTCGGTGAAGTTGGTTTCGCTGTTCTGCACGACGTTTTCGGCAACGACGCGCGTCAGGACGCGTTCGGTTGCGACTGCGCCGGGCAGCACCGAATTGGCGCGGATGCCGAACTCGTGCCACTCGTTGGCCATCGTCCGGGTGAGCGCGGTGATCCCGGATTTCGCAGCGCCGTATGGGCCGTGCCATGGCGCCGAGGTCAGCGAGGAGACCGACGAGACGTTGACGATCGCGCCCTTCTGTTCGCGCTCGATCCACTGGGCGGCGGCATCGCGGCAGAGCGCGAAGATATAGCCGAGGTTGAGCTGCATCGTCTGCCAGAAGCCATCGGTCGGGGTCTGGTCGAGCGGCACCCACTCGCCCTCGCGCGTGCCGCCCGCGACATTGGCGAGGCCGTCGAGCTGCCCGTGCTTGGCGAAGACATTGGCGATCACGGAGTCGCAAGCCGCCTTGTCGTAAAGGTCCGCGATCATCGGGTGGATTTCGCCGCCCAGCGCCTCGACATCGGCGATGGTCTGTTCGATCTGCCCCATCTCGTAATCGAGCGCGACGATCTTGCCGCCGGCCCTGGCAATCTGGCGACAGGTTGCGCCGCCGATACCGCCCTTGTGGACGCCGCTGACGAGGATCGTCTTGCCCGACAGGTCTATTGCAAGGCTCATTGTTCAGACCTCGATGCCGTAAAGCTTCGCGGCGTTGAGGCTCAGCACCTTGGCCCGGTCTTCGTAGGTGAGGCCAGAGAGCCGCTCTTCGAGGTTGTCGATCGGGTAAAGCGAGGTCGGGTGCGGGAAGTCGGTTTCGAACAGGCAGTTGTCGATGCCGACCTTGTGCAACATGTCGGATAGGTCGCGGTTCTCGAACCAGAAGCAGGCGTAGAAATTGCTGCGGAAATAGTCAGACGGCTTTTTCTCAAAGCCCTTGGTCTCGGCGATTTCGGCAAGCTGGTAGTCGAGCGCTTCCATCAGGAAGGGCACCCAGCCGATGCCCGATTCGACCGAGACGAACTTCAGCCCCTTGAAGCGGTCGAGAATGCCCGAATAGATCAGGTTGGAGACGACCTTGCCGTTGTTGAAGAAGATCATCGCGCCCGAAATGCCCGAGCGCAGGTCATAGGGGAGCGAGGGCCAGCCTTGTTGCCCCATCCAGTCGATCGCGGTTTCCGACGCGCCGATGTGGAAGTTGATCGGCAGGTTGTGCGCTTCGCAGACTTCCCAGAGCGGGAACCAGTGTTCGGTGCCGAGGTCGGGGATCATCTCGCCATCGTCGCCGCGCGTGGTGTGCGGGTCGGAATTGATGTTGATGCCTTTAAGGCCCATCGCGATGCAGCGTTCGGTCTCCCTGACCGCCTCTTTCACGTCCCACCAGGGCAGCAGCGCCATCGGGAACAGGCGCTGGCCCGACTGTTCCTGAATTTCAGCCATCGCATCGTTGTAGATCTGCACCGAGACGAGCCGCAGCTCGGGGTCGACCTTTGCCGAGGCCTGCCCGCCGAAGCCGAGGATGTTGGGATAGACGATCTGCGCATGGATGCCCGCATCGTCCATGACCTTGAGCCGCTCCTTCACGTCTGAGGAGCCGAGATGAACGTCCTCGAACTGCAATTTGAGGAAGGTGTCGAGGTCGCGGACCTTGCCGCCCTGTTTCAGGACCGAGGAATTGGGATGCGCGCCGGTGCCGATCGACTTGTCGCCGTCGATCACCCAGCAGCGCTGGCCGTTGAGCATCTTGACCTGCGGCACCCGGTCACGGAATTTCGCGGGCGCGCGGCTGATCCACATGTCGTGCGGCTCGGTCAGGTGGGTGTCGGCGTCGATCACCTTGATCGTCGATGCCGCCTCGGGCTTGTCGAGGGTCTGCGTTGCCATTGTCTCTCTCCGGTCTTCGTTATTGTCGTCCAGACTGCGCCTGCCTGACCTGCTGTGCAAGGATGCGCGGGACGCCGTCGCGATGTTTTGTCAGCCGTTACCCATCCTGCGGCGATTCGCCTTCCATGCCGTCCATCGGCGTCTTGCGGCCCGGACCGCCGCGCACCGCGACAGTCATCTCGCCAAGCCCGTCCATCGTCATATGCATGACATCGCCGGGCACCACCGGGCCAAGGCCGGTGGGCGGCGTGCCCGAAAAGATCACGTCGCCCGGATGCAGCGTCATCACCGAGGCGGCATGTTCGACGAGGTCGGCGATGCCCAGCACCAGGTTCGCAGTCGTATCGACGGTGCGCTCCTCGCCGTTGACAGTGAGGCGATAGGCGAGGTTGTCGGGGTTTTCGACTTCGTCCGCCGTGGTCAGCCACGGCCCCATCACGCCGTATGTGTCGAAGCATTTGCCGAAGCTCGAAAACTCCGGCCCCTGCATCGTCATGTCGAGCGCGAGGCAATAGCCTGCGATGACGTCAAAAGCGTCTGCAGCTGCGACTTCGGTGCAGGTCTTGCCGATGACGATGGCGATTTCCGCCTCGTGCAGCGTGGTACGCTCGGGCCAGCGCAGGGTGACGCCGTCGGCAGGGCCGGCATTGGCGTTGATCGTCTTGAACAGGAAGCCGAAGCGGCGGGGGTGGCCATGACCGATCACCACCTTGTGATTGCCTGCGCCGCAGACGAACTTGCCCGGATTGGCAATCGGCGCGCGCAGCAGCACGTCGGCCACCGGAACGCCGGGGGCGGCATCGGCGAGTCGTTCCATCTGGGGGCGCAGGGCATCGAGGTTGGCCAGCACCTGATCGCCGGGTGGATATGGCCAGCGTACCGCCGGAAGCGCCTCGGTAGCGGCGGTCACGTCATGGACCATGCCATCGCGCACGAGGCCAAGCCTGACCGGCCCCTCCGCCGTTTCCTGATACCTGCACAGCTTCATCGGTCCACTCTCCCGCACCCGATTCGTTTCGCGCACTATTCGCGGCGATTGACGATCCTGCAAGCCTTGAGTAGTCTAACAGGCGAACAGAAGTTCACAATATCGAAAACCAGAATCACTCCGGAGAGCCGCGTTTGGACCATTCAGCCTATATCGACGGCGCCTTTGTATCAGGCGATGGCAACAGGTTCGATGTCGAAAATCCGTCCGACGAGACGGTGGTCGATTCGGTCACCTCGGTTTCCGCCGGGCAGGTCGAAGCGGCCATTGCCGCCGCGCGCCGCGCTTTCGATTCGGGCGTCTGGTCGGGTCTGACGATGAAGCAGCGCGCCGAAACGATGCGCCGCTACTCCGAAGCCCTGAAGAAGCGCGCCGACACCCTGCGCGACCTCGCCATCGCCGAGGCGGGATGCCCCGCCAGCTCGACCGTGATGGGCGCGCAGGTCCATGCGCCGCTGCGGATGACCGACGAAATCATCGACATGTTCCTCTGCATGCCCGAAATCGAGGACAACGGCCTGCCGCTGCACGAACGGGTGAACCCCTATTTCACGGTGCAGAGCCTCAAGCGCTGGACTCCGCTCGGCGTGGTCTCGGCGATCTCGGCCTATAACGTGCCGTTCTACACCGCGTTCTGGAAAGTGGTGCCCGCGCTGATGGCGGGCGATTCGGTGATCCTGCGGCCCAATCCGCTGACGCCGCTGTCCTCGATGGTCTTCGCCGAGGCCGCCGAGGAAGCAGGCCTGCCGCCGGGCGTGCTCAACGTCGTGATCGAGGAAGGGCTCGATGGCGGGCAGCTGATGACCACCGACGAGCGCGTCGATCTCGTCTCGTTCACCGGCTCCTGCACGGTCGGCGTCAAGGTCGCGCAGCAGGCCGCGCCGACGCTGAAGCGGCTGGTGCTCGAACTGGGCGGCAAGTCGGCGCAGATTTACCTGCCCGATTCGGTCGAGCGCGCGGCGATGGCCGCGCCGACCGTCTGCCTCAGCCATGCCGGGCAGGGCTGCGTGCTGGGCACCCGCGTCTTCGTGCCCGAAGAAAGCAAGGCGCAGGTTCTCGAAGGGATGAAGGCCGCGCTTGCCAATACCAAGATCGGCCCGGCCAGCGATCCGGCGACGCAGCTTGGCCCCGTCATCAGCGCGGGCCAGCGTGACCGCTGCGAGCATTTCACGCAGGCCGCCGTGGCAGCGGGCGGCAAGCTCGTCTGCGGCGGCAAGCGCCCCGAAGGCTTCGACAAGGGCTTCTACTGGGAGCCGACCGTGCTCGACCTGCCCGACAACAGCAACCCGGCGGCGCAGGAGGAAATCTTCGGGCCGGTGATCGGCGTGATCGGCTACCGCGATCTCGACCATGCCGTCGAGATGGCCAACGATTCCAAATTCGGCCTGTCGGGCTGGGTCCACGGCGCGGACAAGGTTGCCGCGCTGGAAGTCGGCAAGAAGATCCGCTCGGGCGCGGTCAATATCAACGGCGCGGTGATGAGCAGCTACGCCTCTGGCGGCGGCATCAAGATGTCGGGTCTGGGCCGCGAGCGCGGCGTCGAAGGGCTGCGCGAATTCCAGATGCAGACGACGTTCAACATCGGGGGGTGAGAAACCGAATTGCCCTCTCCCCTTGAGGGGAGAGGATACGAAGGCTTGGCCCGGCGGGCCTAGCCGAAGTTGGAGAGGGGGCAGTCGCAGCCCGCGTCGCATGCCCCTCTCCGAGTTTCGCTAGCTCCCTGACGGGAGCAAGCTCCACTAGCCTCTCCCCTGAAGGGGAGAGGGCAAGAGGACGAACACGAATGAACGGAATGCTCGAAGGCAAGGTTGCGGTCATTACCGGTGCAGGCTCGGGCGTGGGCCGCGCGGCGGTGCGTGTGTGGTGCGAACATGGCGCGAAGGTGATCGCGGCCGACATCGACCTTGCCAATGCCGAAGAGTCGGTCCGGCTGGCTGGCGCTCCGCAAGGCGCGGCGAAGGCGGTGCGCTGCGATGTGGCCGAACCGGATTCCATCGGTGCGGCGGTCGCCGAGGCGGTTTCGACTTTCGGGCGGCTCGATGTCATCTACAACAACGCCGGGATTACGGTGATGCCGGTTCCGGGTGTGGGCCTGCGCAAGCTGGTCGATGCGCCAGCGGACGAGATGAAACGCGTCGAGGAGGTCAATATCAACGGCGTCATCTACGGCTGCCAGGCGGCGCTGCGCCAGTTCGCGGCGCAAGGCGGCGGCGGCGCCATCGTCAACACCGCATCGGTCGCAGGCATGATCGGCTATGGCGGCGTCGTCTATGGCACGACCAAGGGCGCGGTGGTGAACCTGACGCGCAGCCTTGCCATCGAGGTCGCCGAGGACGGCGTGCGCGTCAATTCGGTTTGCCCGGCGGGCATGCTGACGCATTATTCGGGCATGGACCCGGACAGCGAACACAAGGACCGTATTCTCGAAGGGATGGGCAAGGCGCATCCTTTGGGCAAGGCAATCGATCCCGAGGACACCGCGACCGCCGCGATGTTCCTGGCATCGGACATGGCAAAGAATATCACCGGCGTGAACCTGCCGGTCGATGGCGGCCTCACCGCAGGCCGCAAGGTAGGAGGATAATCCAATGGCAACCTGTCCCGTAAATCACTCGTCGAGCGCGCTGGCCTCGGTGATGAGCGATAACCCGCGCTACAAAGAGATGTTCGACGTCAACACCCAGTCGGCGAACTCGGGCGTCGACATGTCGAAGGACTATACCGACGAGATGAATGCGCTGCGCGACAAGGCGGCGGTGCAGAAAGGCTCGCTGCGCGAATGCCTCGGGCTGGAGGACATGCAGTTCTCGCCGATCAAGCGCGACAATTACAGCTTCTTCTCCTACCGCGCCTGCGAGATCGGGTTTCGCGAGAACCAGATCTTTTCCTCCGAAGGCTATAACGAAAGCCCCGGCGTCGCGCTGGTCGGCACGACGATCCTGTCGATGGTCGGCAAGCCGCACAAGCGCCTGCGCTCCGCCGCACAGCCGCTGTTCAAGCGGCCCAAGGTGCTCGACTGGTGGAACAAGCGCTGGATCGAGGAAACGGTCGACGTGCTGCTCGACCGGCTGCTGGAGGAGGAGACCACCGACCTAAACACCGAGCTTTGCGCGCGCCTGCCGATGACCACGGTGACGCGCGCGATCGGGCTGGAAGGCGAGGACGTGATCGAGTTCCGCTATCAGCTCGACCGCGCGACATTCGGCGCGGCGAAGCTGCCGCCCGAGGAATCGGCGGCGGCGCGCGAGTTCGTCGATACGACGCTGCGCGGCCTGATCGCGGACAACACCGCCGAGCCGGGCGACAACCTGATTGCCGGGCTGATCGCGGCGGAAATCATCGACGAAGAGGACGGATACCGTCGCAAACTGACCGAGGACGAGATTTTCGGCTACTGCAAACTGGCGATTTTCGCCGGTGGCGGAACCACCTGGCGGCAGCTTGGCATCGCTATCGACGCGCTAGTGACACACTATCGCTTCTGGGAAGAATGCCGCGAGGATCGCAGCCTCGTCGATGCGGCGGTCGAGGAATCGCTGCGCTGGCGCTGCACCGACCCGATGATGCCGCGCCTCTGTACGCAGGATTACGAGGTCGAAGGCGTGATGGTGCCCGAAGGCGTACGCGTCTTCCTCAATTTCGGGGCGGCCAATCACGACCCGGAAGTCTATGAAAATCCGGGTAATTTCGACATCCATCGCGGCAAGGTCGCGGCCAATATGGGCTTTGGATTCGGCCCGCACCGCTGCCTCGGCATCGAGGTGGCGCGGCAGGAAATGATCGTTGCGATCAATGGCTTGCTCGACCGTTTCCCGAACATGACGCTCGATTCCTCGAAGCCGAAGCCCGAATTCCGCGGCCTCGAACATCGCGGGATGACGGCAGTTCCGGTGCGGCTGAAAGGCTGAAACCGTCCGGGCGGCTTGACGCGGCGCGGTGGGCATGCCCAAATCCTGACCATGGCAAGTAATACGCTCCCCCGGCCTCCGCGCGAGACCGCGAATCCCTCACCGCCGCGTCCGGCCAGCTCGGTCCGGCGGACATCGTCGATCGACGTGTGCTGGCCCGACGGCGTTACCGGCAACCGCAAGTTCATCGGCACCGCGCGCGACTATCGCACCGATGCGTCAGGCGAGGTCGGAGAAACGCTGGGCGAAGCGCGCTTCGAGGCGCGGATCGACGATGAGAAGCAGATCCTTTCGATTTCGGCGAACCCGGCACCACCGCAGATTGGCGAGCTGGTCGGCCAGCGCGCGGGCAACCACCTGCGCATGATGCTGCGCGAGACGATGCCCGAACTGCTCGAACGCGGCGACCCGCTCTACCTGCCGCTCGACGACCTGTCCGGCACCGCGCTGGTCTCTGCCTTCGGCTTTTCGCAGTGGGATCCCGAGTACGGCAAGAAGTTCCGCGAGCGACTGTCCGACGAGCAGTTCATGGCCCTGATGGAGCAGCGGACAAATGTCTGCTGGGGGCTGGCCGAGGGCAATTCCGGCCTCGACCCGCACGATGTCGACGATGTTGCAGGAGCCGATGCCGGCGAACTGCGCAACGCGGCCGATCCGGAAGGCTGGCATGACCTGCCCGACGAGGACGGCCCCGGATTTCGCCGCGCGCGCCGGATCGACGTCTGGCGCGAGGGCGATGGCCTGCTGCGCGTCCATTCCTCGTTCCAGGACAGCGCCAAGCGCCGCGATCAGGGCCGCTGCGCGATCCACGAATACGATCTCGACCTGACCATCGACGAAGCCTCGCGCGAGATACTCTCACTGACGGCAACGCCGCGCATCCTGCCGTTTCCCGAATGCCCCGGCGCGATCCACAATGCGCAGCGCATGGTCGGCAAACCGATCGACGCAATCCGCGATGAGGTGCTCGCCCATTTGCGCAAGACCGAAGGCTGCACGCACCTTAACGATGCGCTGCGGGCGCTGGCGGAGGTGCCGAAGCTGGCGGCTTACCTGTAAGGCGAAAATCCTCCCTGTTGCGAAGCAATTGGGGAGGGGGACCGCGACGCCGCAGGCGGCGTGGTGGAGGGGCCGATGCACCGTTGCCCCTCCGTCAGCCCTGCGGGCTGCCACCTCCCCATCGCCTCCGGCGACAGGGAGGATTTGAAGTTTACTAACTCCCGCCCGGCAGCAGCATCGTCAGCCCTTCGTGCGCGAGGCCCGAGGGCAGCTCGTCGAGCATCCGCCGCCTGAGATCGCGCACCAGCAAGGTGCGGGTGTGGCGCAACATATGCGCAGGCTTGCTCGCCAGTCCCGCTGCGAGTTCGCGCGCGCGGTCCATTAGCGCATCGGGCGCGAGCACCTCGCCAACCACCCCCAGCGACCTCGCCTCCGGCGCGCCGATACGCTCGCCAGTGAGCAGGAAATAGCGCCCCCGGTTCGGCCCCAGCAGCATCGGCCAGATCACATGCACGCCGTCACCCGGCACCGCGCCGCCGGGCACATGCGCCAGATCGGCGAACTCGGCCGTATCGGCGGCCAGCACGATGTCGCACAGCACTGCCAACTCGGCATGGATAAGCGCCGGGCCGTTGACCGCCGCGATCATCGGCACCGGGATTGCCAGCAAATTGTTGAGCAGCGCCAGTGCCTCTTCGTGAATGCGCAGCCACATATGCGCAAGGTCAGGCTCGTGGAAGTTCTCTTCGCGGTCCATCCCGGCGATGAAGGTTTCGCCAGTGCCGGTCAGGATCACGACCTTGTTTTCCGGATCGCGCGCCACGTCGAGGAAGGCATCGCCCAGCTCGGCATGCAGGCTCTTGAGCGAGGTGCCCCAGAGCGCATCGCCGCCCCGCGTATGCATCCGCATCTCGAGCACGCCCGCGTCATCGCGCGCAAAGGCGATGCAGCTATACTTCCCGGCATAGTCGGTAAATTGCGTTCCCATCTGCGTCCTCTCGTCATGGCAAGGCCAATTGACCGGAGCGGCGTTGCCCCGTCGCCTGCCTTGCGCGCCATGCTATCACCTGCGATGCCCAACGCCAGAGCGCAGGAGTTTTCGTGACCAAAACCGTCGTCACGCTGGAAGACAAGTACACGCAGGAAGGCGGGCAGGTGATGCTTTCCGCCTTGCAGGGCGTGGTGCGCCTGCTGCTCGAACAGGCGCGGCGCGACCGGGCGGCGGGGTTGAAGACGGCAGGCTACGTCACCGGCTATCGCGGCTCGCCGATCACCACGCTCGATGCGCAGCTCTGGGCGTCGGAGAAGCTGCTGACCGCACACGACATCCGCTTCGAGCCGGGGCTGAACGAGGAACTGGCGGCGACCTCGGTTCGCGGGACGCAGCAGCTGGGCTGGTACGGCAAGCCCCGCGTCGATGGCGTCTTTGCGCTCTGGTACGCCAAGGGCGTCGGCGTCGAGCGCGCGGGCGAGGCGATCAAGGCGGCGAACTTCGAAGGCACGCACCGCAACGGCGGCGCGCTTCTGCTTTGCGGCGACGATCACGCGGCAAAGTCCTCGCTGACCGCGCACCAGTCGGAGCATGTGCTGGTCACGGCGATGGTGCCGGTGCTCTACCCGGCGACGACCGACGAAATCCTTGAGTTCGGGCAGATCGGCTGGGCCATGAGTCGCGCCACGGGCCTTTATGTCGGGGTCAAGGCCGTGACCGACACCTTGGACCTTACGACGACGGTATCGCTGCCCGGCCACGATTTCGCGATTGCCATGCCGGAGCGCGCGCCCGGCTTCGACCCGAACCTGAAGATCGGCATGTCGGCGCTGGCGCAGGAACAGGCGGTCATCGAACAGCGCCTGCCGCTGGTGCAGGACTTTGCGGCGCTGAACCGGATCGACCGGGTGAGCCACGATGCCGGCACCCGCAGGCTCACCATCGTCACGGCGGGCAAGGCATGGCTCGATCTCTGTCAGGCACTGGCCGACCTCGGGCTGGACGATGCGGCGCGCGAAGCCATCGGGCTGCGCGTGGTCAAGCTCGGGCTGGTCTGGCCGCTCGACGCCGCCTTCGCGCGCGCCGAGATCGGCGGATCGGGCGAAGTGCTGGTGGTCGAGGAAAAGCGCGCGTTTATCGAGGAACAACTGGCGCGGCTGTTCTATGGCGCGGCCAATGCCCCGGTGTTGACCGGCAAGACCGCGCCCGACGGATCGCCGCACCTGTCGGAAATCGGCGTGCTCGATCCCGGCTCGGTGCGCCGCGCATTGGTCGCGCGGCTCGAAGCCCTCGGCCTGCTGCCCGATGAGGCGCGGGCGCGTCATGCGCGGCTGACCGAGCTTGAAGGGCACAACAAGGAGCTTGAACTCGCGGCGATCCGCCCGGCCTATTTCTGCTCGGGCTGTCCGCACAATACCTCGACGCTGGTGCCCGAAGGCTCTGCCGCGATGGGTGCCACCGGATGTCACGGCCTCGCCCATTACATGCCCGAGCGCGAGACGATGCAGACCGTCTCGATGGGGCAGGAAGGTATGCCATGGGTCGGCGCGCAGTCGTTCGTCGATACGCCGCACATGTTCCAGAACCTGGCGATGGAACCTATACGCATTCGGGCCTGCTGACGATCCGTGCGGCGGTAGCGGCAAAGTCGTCTGTCACCTTCAAGATCCTCTACAACGATGCCGTTGCGATGACCGGCGGCCAGCCTGCCGAGGGCGCGCTCAGCCCCGAGCAGATCGTGCAGGAGCTTGTCACCGAAGGCGTTTCGCCGGTCGTGCTGGTGAGCGAGAACCCGGCGCGGTTCAGGATCGTCGGCGCTGCCAAGGGGCGTCAAGGTCCACCATCGCGACGAACTCGACGCGGTACAGCGCGACTTGCGCGAGCGGCGCGGCACCAGCGCCATCGTCTATGAGCAGACCTGCGCCAACGAAAAGCGCCGCTCTCCGCAAGCGCGGGGCCTATCCTGGATCCCGACAAGCGGCTGTTCATCAACAATGGCGGTTTGCGCGCTGCGGCGATTGCCTGGTGCAGTCGAACTGCCTTCGGTCGTGCCGGTCGAGACCGCCTCGGGCGCAAGCGCAAGATCGACCAGTCGACCTGCAACAAGGACTATTCGTGCATCAAGGGTTTCTGCCCCTCGTTCGTCGAGGTTTCGGGCGGCGAACTGGTCAAGCGCGATGGATTCGGTTCTGCTGGCCACAAAGGTTGCCGCGCTACCAGTGCCCGCGCCCGTGGACGCCGCGAACCACGCCATGCTGGTCGCCGGGATCGGCGGGACCGGCGTGCTGGACGGTCGGCGCGATCCTCGCGGGATGGCGGCGCATCTTGAGGCAAGGCGGCCAAAGTGCTCGACCAGACCGGGATGGCGCAAGGGCGGCGCGGTGACGAGCCATATCCGCATCGGCGCGTCGGCGGAGGATCCTCGGCGCGGCCTCGGCACCGGGCAGGCCTTCGATCGCCTGCGACCTGATCGTCGGCGCGGCAGCCCGGATGTGCTGGGCCCGACGCGCGGCGATACAGCAGGTGCTGGCGAATGAGGACGTGGTGCCGACCGGCGAATACCAGCGCAACCGCGATATGGACCTCACCGCAACGCGGTTCCTCTGGTGATCGGCAAGCGCGTCGATGCGGCGAACATCGCCCGCTGCGCGCCGGGGCGCAGGCAACGCGGCTGATGGGGCGATTCGATCTTTGCCAACCTCATGTTGGTCGGATTTGCCGCGCAGAAGGGTTTGCTGCTGCCGCGCTCGATTCGATCGAGGAGGCGATCCGCCTCAACGGCGTGGCGGTGCAGAAGAACCTCGATGCGCTGGGGCTGGGGCGGCTGGTGGCGGCGGACCCGCGGCGCTCGACGCGATGGGCGAGGGCGGGACGGACGAACCGGCTATCCCGCATACTTATGAGGAGGTTGTCGCGAGCCGCCTTTGGACCTGCTGACCGCTTATCAGGATTACTTTATTCCGCAGACTACCGCGCGTTCCTCTATGAGATCGCGGCAATGCTTGAGCAGCGCGGCTGGGCGCGTGCGAGGCGTTGCGGTCGGAAGTCGCCCGTTCGCTCGCCAAGCTGATGGCCTACAAGGATGAGTACGAAGTGGCGCGGCTTTGCTGATCCCGCGTTTCGGCGTTCGCTCGAAGCGACCTTCGGCGGCGGGGCAAAGCTCAAGGTCCACCTCGCCCCGCCTCTCTTGGCTTGGCGCAAGGATGCGAAGACCGGACTACCGAAGAAAATCGCGTTCGGGGGCTGGATATTTCCGGTGTTCGGGTTGCTCGCCAAACTCAAGGCCTGCGCGGCGGTGCGTTCGAGTTATCTTCGGCTACACTGCGGAGCGCAAGATGGAGCGCGCGCTGATCGGCGAATATCGCGATACGATCCGGGCGGTGGCGGCGAAGGTGACGCCCGAAACGCTGCACACCGCCGTCGAGATCGCCGCCGCGCCGGACCTCATCGCCGGTTACGGCCCGGTCAAGGAGTTTACGTCGAAGCCTTCCGTGGCGCGTCGCCGAACTGTTGCCCGCGTCGATGCCGCACCAGCACGCGAAACCATACCCGCCCGAGGCGAGGTAACGCCGCGACGATAGGCGACGAATCGGATTGCCGCGCGGCCAAGGACAGGTCAGGTTCGCGCAACAGGCAGCTCGGGAGAATCCGGTGGATGATTTTGCAGGCAAGTATGGCCCTGGGCGCCGGATCGCCGGGGCATCCGAAGGCACGGGTGCCTCGTTCGCGCGGCAATGGGCCGAAAAGGGCCTCAACCTCGTGCTGATCGCGCGGCGCAGGCCGTCGACAAGCTTGCCGCCGAAATCCGCGCCGAACATGGCGTCGATTGCGTCACCGCTCCGCCGATCGATCTTGCCGCCGACGATGCGGTTGACCGATGCGCGAGGCGGCGGCGGGCAAGGAATGCGGCCTGCTGATACTCAATGCCGGGGCCGACCCCAACGGTCTGATGTTCCTCGACAACGATATCGAGGACTGGATTCGCTGACCATGCGCAACGTGATGACGGTGATGCGCGCCTGCCACTGCTTTCGGTCAGGCGATGCGCCAGCGCGGGCATGGCGGCATCATGATCGTCGGCTCGGCGCATGCTATTCGGGCATGCCGGGCATCGCCGTCTATGGCGCGACCAAAGCCTTCGACCTCGTGTTCAGCGAAGCGCTCTGGGCCGAACTGAAACCGCACGGGTCGATGTGCTGTCTCATGTCATCACGAACCGATACGCCCGCACACCGCGAACTGATGGAGGAACGCGGCATGGCGATCCCCTGACAACCTTGCCGATCCAGACGATGTCGCGCGCGTGGGCTGGCGCGGCTGGGCAATGGTCCGGTGACGAACTGGGACTGGAGGGATGACGACGTCGGCTTCGGCATGGTCTCCGCCGACGATCGCCGCAAGCGGGTCATGGCCTTCGCCGCGCAGTCCGCCGCCTATGCGGAAAAGGACGAGGCATGATCCCCGACAGCCCCGAAGCGCTCGCCGACAAGCAGGCGATCCGCGACCTCATCTATACCTATTGCCGCGCGGTCGACCGGATCGACGTGCCGCTCGGCCATTCGATCTGGCACGAGGATGGCGAGGCCGATTACGGTGCGAGCTTCTATCAGGGGCCGGGCAGGGGCGTGATCGACCTGATCTGCAAGAGCCACGAGGGCCTCCTCAGCCATTCGCATCAGGTCACCAACATCCTGATCGAACTCGATGGCAACCGCGCGGGGAGCGAGGCCTATGTCTCGGGCACGATGCGGCTCGAACGCGAAGGCTGTCGATGCAGATGGGCGTCTGGGCGCGCTATCTCGATAGCTGGGAAAAGCGCGTCGGCGCGTGGGGGCTCTCCAAACGCATGGTCGTCTACGATCACGAGGAAATCTGGCCCGTCACGCCGATGGGTCAGGAAATCCGTTCTACCCGCGACGGCAGCGACCCGTCCTACGCAATCCTGAAAGGCAATTGATGAGCAACATCCGCATCTCGCTCGGCTTCGACATGCGCGCGCCCGATCTCGGCACGCCGACACGCGACCTTGGCGGCGGCGGTCGAAATGGCGCTCGCCGATTGCCGGGATCGATTCTGATCAACCTGATGGAGCATCATGCTTCGGAGGATGGTTATCTGCCGCAACCGTTCCTGCAAGGCTCGGCCCGGCGATGGCGGCGTGACGAAGCGCATCCATTTCTCGCTCGGCGCGGTGGATCCCGCCGCTGCACGATCCGGTCGACATGGCAGAGCGCGTCGCGGTGCTCGACCTGATTTCGGGCGGGCGCTTCAACGTGGATTCTTCGGCGCGGGCTATGCCCGGCGAGTTTGCGATGTTCGGCAAATCGCTGAAGGACTGCGCGAAGCTGATGGACGAGGGGATCGAGACGATCCTCAAGGCGCTCGATGGAGAGAGCTTCGGATTATCAGGGCCGCCCTAGATGAAGTCCGCCTCTGCCGACGCGCGACCCGCGCGACATCGTCATGGTCGGCGGCGGCGTCCCCGCGTCGGGCGCGGCGCGCGGCACGGTTCGACGTCGGCTTCGGTCCAATGCGCGGCGACATCGTCGATATCTATCTGGAGGAATGCGAAAAAGCACGGGCGAAGCCCTCGCATGTTGCTCTCCGCCCCGGTGGCGGGATGCCGCTGGGCATTCACCTTTGCGAAGACCCCGAAGCGGGCTGGGCCGCGCTTGAGCCGCATGCGCTGCATGTCGTCAAGGAATACGCCAAGTGGGCGGCGCAGGAGGGCGATGGCAGCAACTCGCCGTTCAAGGGCCTCGATAATGCTGAGGCCTGCGCGCCTCGGGCCTGTTCGTTCTTGCATGGACGCCTGAAACCCCTGGTTCAGGCGGTCAGGGCCAACCCGGAAATCAACAATGTGGGTCTGCAAATCGCTCCTTGGCGGACTTTCGCCGAGGAGGGCTGGAAGAGCCTGCGCCTGCTGAAACAGGTGCTGCCTGAACTGCGCGGAGAATAACCGGATGAAGGCCTACTGAAAACGGCAAGGTCTGCGTCGGCGACCAGCCCGATCCCGAACCGGCGAAGGACAGGCGCTGGTGCGCACACATGCCTGCGGCCTCTGTGCCTCGGACCAGCACTTCCTCACCGGCGGGTAGAACATCATCGACCTGTCGCGGTCGATGGGCGGCCCTTACGCGGCGCTCGATTTTGCACGGCCCTTCGTGCCGGGGCAGAATATGTCGGCGAAGTGCTCGATTACGGTCCCGGTTCGGCGCGGCGGATCGCGCCGGGGCGCAAGGTTACGTCGGTTCCCGTCATGCGCGCGGGCGGGGCAACAGCGTATCGGCTGCGCCAACGAATGCCCCGGCGGCTTCGGCGAACTGATGCTGCTCGACGAGACGATGCTGCTCGAAGTGCCCGATGGCACGTCTGATGGCGCATGCTGCGTGCATCGAACCGCTGGCGGTCGGGCTGGAACAGCTGCGCGGCGCGGGCGGCCCGAAAAGTGCGACGTGATCCTCGTGCCTCGGCTGCGGAGCTATCGGGGCTGGGTGATCGCGGGGCTGAGCCATGCGGGCGCGGGGCCGATCATTGCCGCCGATTTCCACGCACGCCGCGCGCTGGCGCTGGCGATGGGCGCGCATACCGCCATCGATCCGCGCGAAACCGATCCGTTCGCCCGCTGCCCGAAACCCGCAATCGCCCCGCCAACCTGATCTACGAGAATGTCGGCAGGGCCCGGCATGGGGCTGGGGCCAGATCATCGCCGGTGCGCCATTCGACGGGCGCATCGTCATTGGCGGATACTGCATGGAGCCGGAGCCGCCTACGTCTTTGCGGCGCAGAACAAGCCGGCTCAATATCCAGTTCGCGGGCGGCGAGGAACCGCAGGACATGGACCTGCGCTGCGCTCTATCGACGACGGCTCGATCGACGTGACGCCCTGGCTGGGCGCGACCGTCGGGCTTTCGGGCGTGGCCGATGCCATTGCGACGATGGCTGATCTTGCGCGCCGATACGCACCGTGATCGATCCGCGCGACTTGTAGTACCGATCTCCCTGTTCGTGTCGAGCGAAGTCGAGACACGCGCGAACCACCGTGTCTCGACTTCGCTCGACACGAACAGGTGAGGGTAGCTCTGAAACTGCTACTTCCCGCCGCCCGGAACCGCATCGCGCAGCGCGTAGATATGGTCGGCGATCTGGCCGACGCGCGCTTCGGTCAGGTCGAAGTCCATCGCCTCGGGATAATTATGCGCGTCGGCGAGATAGGTGGCCAGCGTATCGCGGGTCAGTCCTTCGCGGTTGGCGATCTCGACGAAGGTCGGTGCGTTCGGATTGGGCGAGAGCCAGCCTCGCTCGGTTGCATGACAATCGCCGCAAGCGGCTTGCGCAAAGGTTTCGGTTGCCGCTTCGGGCGGTGGTCCGGCGCGGCGCGCTGCCTCGCTGCCGGGCTGTGCGGAACAGGCGGCGATGAGGCCGAAAAGCGGGAGTGCGAGGACAGGTTTCATCGGGGCAGGCATCCTTGATCTGCGTTGCAAAGCGCAGCCTATCCCGGCAATCGCCCCGCGATCAATCCGCGGTGACGCCCGCATCGATGTTTATGCACGCCCCGTGATAGGATCGCGCCGCCGGGCTGGCGAGGAAGGCGACGCAATCTGCCACGTCCTCGATTTCGCACAGGCCGCGCGGGGAGGCGATGCGATCTAGCAACTGGCGGTCCTTGTCCATCACTGCTGCCATGCCGCCGACGATTCCGGTCATCATCCCGCCCGGCGCAACCGCGTTTATGCGGATCGGGGCTTTCATGTATTCCATCGCCAGTGCCTTGGTCATGTTGGTCAGCCCCGCCTTGGCGGCGCAATAGGCGGCGAAATAGGCTTGCCCCTGAAACGCGGCGCAGGAGGTGACGTTTACAATCGCCCCTTCGGCTTCGAGCAGGTGCGGCAGCGCGGCGCGGATCAGGAAGAACGGCGCTTCGAGATTGACCTTCATGGTCAGGTCCCACGCCTCGTCGGTCACTTCGGGGGTCGCGCCCGGAAACATCACGCCTGCGACATTGCACAGCGCATCGAGCCTGCCGTATTCGGCCACTGCCTGCGCCACTGCGCCCGCGCAATTGGAACGGTCGGTAAGGTCCATTGTCAGCGCCAGTGCCTTGCGGCCCGTGGTGCGGATCGCGCCCGCCGTCTCGCCCAGCGCTTCTGCCTGCACGTCGACCACCACAAGGTCCGCGCCCAGTTCTGCCAGCCGCAGCGCGGTCGCCTTGCCCAGCCCGGAGGCCGCGCCGGTAACGAGGGCGACCTTGCCGGTCATATCCGATGGTTCGCGCATGTTCTCTCCCTTGATGAACAGTCGTGTTGATTAAGCGCTATTTCGCCCGTAAGCCGATGACCAAGTCAAGACCGTCCGAGAGAGTATCGCCACAGCATGTCCGCTCCTGTCCTCAAGTCCACCCTCGACCTTGCCGGCCCCGAAGCGCAGGCGCGCGCCGGGCATAACCGCGCGCTCGCCGCCGAACTGCGCGAGAAGGTCGCCGCCGCCGCGCTGGGCGGCAACGAGAAATCGCGCGAGCGGCATGTCAGCCGCGGCAAGCTGCTCCCGCGCGAACGCGTCGAACGCCTGCTCGATCCCGGCTCGCCGTTCCTCGAACTGGGGCAGCTGGCGGCGAACGGGCTGTACGAAGATGACATTCCCGGTGCTGGCCTGATTACCGGAATCGGCATGGTCTCGGGCCGTCAGTGCATGATCGTGTGCAACGATGCCACCGTGAAGGGCGGCACCTATTACCCGATGACGGTCAAGAAGCACGTCCGCGCGCAGGAGATCGCCGAGGAAAACCGCCTGCCCTGCATCTATCTGGTGGACTCGGGCGGCGCGAACCTGCCGCATCAGGCCGAGGTCTTCCCCGACAAGGAGCACTTCGGGCGCATCTTCTTCAACCAGGCGCAGATGAGCGCCAAGGGCATCCCGCAGATTGCTTGTGTCATGGGCAGTTGCACAGCGGGCGGCGCCTATGTCCCGGCGATGAGCGACGAGACGGTGATCGTGAAGGAGCAGGGCACGATCTTCCTTGCCGGACCGCCGCTGGTGAAAGCCGCGACGGGTGAGGAAATCAGCGCCGAGGATCTGGGCGGCGGCTATCTCCATTCCAAGACTTCGGGCGTGACCGACCACCTCGCCGACAACGACGAGCACGCGCTTTCGATCGTGCGCGACATCGTCAGCCACCTTGGCGAAAATGTTGGCGCGGCCAGGGACGTTTCCTTCGCCGAACCGCGCGCGCCGAAGTTCGACCCGGAAGAACTGTATTCGGTGATCCCCGACGACGTGCGCGCGCCGTACGATGTCCACGAAGTGATCGCCCGGCTGGTCGACGGCAGCGAATTCCACGAGTTCAAGGCGCTTTACGGCGCGACGCTGGTCTGCGGCTTTGCGCATATCCATGGGCAGCCCGTCGCGATCCTTGCCAACAACGGCGTGCTGTTTTCGGAATCGGCGCAAAAGGGCGCACATTTCATCGAGCTGGCCTGCCAGCGGCGCATCCCGCTCTTGTTCCTGCAAAACATCTCGGGCTTCATGGTCGGCGGCAAGTACGAGGCCGAAGGCATCGCCAAGCACGGCGCGAAGCTGGTGACGGCAGTGGCGACCGCGACCGTGCCCAAGGTGACGGTCCTGATCGGCGGCAGCTTCGGCGCGGGCAATTACGGCATGTGCGGCCGCGCCTATGCCCCGCGCTTCCTCTTCACCTGGCCCAACGCGCGCATCTCGGTGATGGGCGGCGAACAGGCCGCCTCGGTCCTCGCCACCGTCCACCGCGACGCCGACCAGTGGGACGAACGCGAAGCCGAAGCCTTCAAGGCCCCGATCCGCCAGAAGTACGAGGACGAAGGCAACCCGTACTACGCGACCGCGCGCATCTGGGACGACGGCGTAATCGACCCGGCGCAGACACGCGATGTGCTGGGGCTG
>JAWKXP010000012.1:0-97227 GCA_041396945.1 Sphingomonadaceae bacterium
ATCGGCAACTTGTCGCGAAAATGCCACCGTCGGATCACACTCAGTAAATCCATCTCGATCACTCCATGTCGCCTCCAATCCTTCGATCGGAAGCACTTCAAACATGGGTCAAATCTCGATGGAAATTATTGCCTCTCCCGGGTCAACTCTCAGCGGAAATCAACAGAATCATCCGGGAAGGCAGAACTCACGGGGAAATCAAAATCGATAAAATCAATGCATCGTCGAGCCCGGATAGAAGGCACAATCAGAGCAGCGCCTTGCGCTAGAGCGGCTGGCGCAGATCAAATCTGGCACGATCCAGCCTGATTGCTACCGAGAGAAACAATGCCAAAAGCGCATTAGCCATCCAGTCGGGTTTTTATAATCACAAAATACGAACAATACTTACAATAGTCCGCATATATATAATTATCTTCCATACAAAATTGCATGCGCTGAAATGAGCAAAATTCTTCTATATAATAAACTATAATTCCAACAACCCGCATCATTTTTCTTATTAATCAATCCGCCACTCATTCAGTTTTGTTAAAGAACATAGCATCGCTATTTTTCTTAAGCGTAGCCGCATGGCAGAGACTCGGCGAATAGGACCACATTGCCCGGGCCATCGCCTCGAAGCCTTCACTCGTGAGCTCAACAAAGGTCACGCGCTTGTCATGTTCGGAAGGTGTGCGAGCGACGAGTCCTTCGTGCACAAGATGCTCGATGTAACGCAGAGCCGTTGTCGAGGGCACGTTTGATGCAACTAAAGCTGATGAGACGGAAATTCTCCTGCGATCACAATATTGGATAAACAAGTCCACCATAATGTCCCAGGCAGGCTCCCCCAGAATCGCATTCGGTAAGTAAGAATATCTTTCCAGGCGAGCCTTTCGCTCTAGCTCGGCCATGCGCTTTAATTCGGGCAAATGCCTTTCCAGATCGAACCGCGAACTTCCCTTGGTTGCTTGGTTTTGGTCAAGCGAAGCCTCAAGTTGATCAACTTTCTCGGTCAGATTCTCAGCAAGCTGCCTGATGGACTGCGTTAGCAGATAAGTATCTTCCCCATTCATAGGAAATCCCCCCGCCTGATACTGTAGACGTCGAGAGAGGCTACGATCAGGTGATCAATGAGGGCTATACGTAAAGCTGCGGATAACATTACAATTCTGTTGGTATTTTCAATGTCAACCTCGCTTGGCCTTGCATCACCCGATGGGTGATTGTGAGCCAGAATCATCCCTTCCGCATTGACTTCAAGCGCTTTGGAAAAGAGCTTCCTTAGGTCAGCTCTGACCAGCTCACTGCTACCATCGGCAATTTCCTCAGCGCTAATGAAAGAGCCATCTTGCCGCAAGAATACGGCGTGAAGCCGTTCGGTTTCCAAGGGAGCGAGGGTTTCACTCAGATAGCCAAGAAATGCTCTGTTTTCTCGAAGGCCGTCGCCACCGAGTGTTCCACTCGAGCCAATCAAGGTGTTCCGTTGAGGTGACGCACCATTGTCTAACCAAGGTTCCAGGATCGATAGGGACCGTAGTGCACGGCTCTTTTGCGATGCAGGTAGATGCCCACTGCCAGCGTGGCGATCAGCAAGTACGAGGGCATCGCAGCCATCATGCCGTAGGCTGCCCCTGTAGAACTTGGACTGAGTGCCCGTGCGAAATGAGAGAGAAAGCTGACGATCTGCGTCCCGGCCATCACAATAGGAAAGATCCGGTTCGCCCGGAGCCCGATAAAAATCAGCGCAACTCCCGCAGCAAGATCTATTAGCAGATGCCCGGGATCGATGGAGTCTCGGATCGCGAAGCGGTCGAATATTAAATGGTAGGGCCAATCTACGATCTCCATAAAGGCCAGCGCTGCCGCACATACCTTCTCCGGCGCTGCTCCCCATCGAAAAGCTGCAAAGACGACGAGGAGCAGGGCCAGGAGTTGCATGACATGCTTGTACTGAAGAAGAGCTTCGATCATCTCACTTATAAATGATCATAGTCATGGTCTTAACAGCAATTTTATGCCGCACGCAGATCGTCTGCCTTTGCGAGGCCTGAAGGCTCGGTCAGTCCTGGCTCGTCCATAATGCATCGCTCGCGCGCAATCGAAGCCAGTTCGTCATGAACGCGGAATACGTCAGACGCTCCATCGATTGCCGCCTGCTGCGCACGAGCCAGCCTGATGATTGCCTTCTGACCCTCATGAACAGTCACGTCGGGATTTTGGCGAGCAAGAATCATCGTTTGCATGAGCTTAGCGCTGGCCAGTATGGTGTTGTCGAAGGTGTTTTCAAGGTCTGCAAGCTCGCGGGAAAGGCGTGCTGCTGCTGCAGAAGTCGTCAGTGTCATCTCAAGTCTCCAGATCGCATTGCTCATGGACGATCAGTTCAGGGTATCCTAAGGTTCAGCCTCAACTGCTGAGATCTCGGAAATCGCCTGCATTGCTCCGACCGACAGGATCACTCCTGCAATCAGCATGAAGGCGACACCGAACATCGAAATCATGCGCATGATCCCAGCATTCTGGCCGTCGAGCCACCTCGGGACGACTCGAGGTTCCGGTTTTGCGATCCAGGGCGCCTCGCTTTGCCAAGCCTGCGCGTCGCTGAAAGCAACAAAGGACTCCGATTCGTCTTGAGTCGACTTCTCCAATCGAGAGAGGCCTGACGACAGGTGAGAAAAACTGGATGAAGGTTTTCTGCACTCCGTTTCCGTTGCTTCAAACTCAGACGAGGCTGCCGTTAGCGCATGATATACTGATGCCAATTCGCCAAGCGAAGCTGCGCCGGTTTTCTGTTTCAAGTTGCTGATTTGTTTGTTGATAGCGGACTCGCTCACCTCGAGCAGGCTTGCAATTTCCTTGATCGCGTAGCGCATGGAAATCAGGCGAAGAATCTCCGACTGCCGCGGAGAAAGCTGGTAGGGCAATTGCACCCTGTTGGGGACGGGTCTCATCAAATTAAACCGGGTTGCTGCAGGACGTGAGGCGCATGCTTGCGCCAAACCCGTTATACCGGTCAAATTTACGTTTGTTAAAACTTATTAACCACGTCTGACACCCTGTTCGCATTCGATCCTGGCACGATCGATATGCGCGCCAGCAAGAGGCATGTCCAACTGGTCGGCAAACTCCAGTGCCTGTAGCAACAAGGCAAGCAAAGCCTCTTGGCTAGGCTCTGCATGCGGCGCAGCAAAATTCTCCATCGGCATAGACCCCTCAGAACCCTGCGAGAGCCCTTCATTATCCTTCATTTTGCACTCCAGTCAGGAGAATGCGGCCAGCCGCGCATGTTTTCGGCTCGACTGTTAGCCGTGAGATTGCGGTTTGTTTGTTCAAAGCACCTTGCGCGCGGAATTATGAGGTCCCGACACTCAATGAATGAGTAGAGGAAAATTTCGAATTTCCAAGCGATTTCAAGCCATCGAATCGGTTAAACCCTCGGAACCGCTATCGAACACTACGCAACTGCGCAATAGTGAACATAAACCTCCCTCGCATTGGTCGGGTCTGCACAAAGAAGCATCCTCGTGCTCGCCGATCGCATATCTGATGCGGTAATCTGTCGCATACTGTCGGCGAAATTTGTAGCAAACTGCTCGACACAGGTCTCAGCACCCGATCAGAGATACCAAGCTTGATTGCGTCTGGATTGTTGGAGCAGGCCAGCCACCGAGATACTAGGCAATATTCAGATCGCCAGTCCAGCCAACGCCTCTTCGGCATCATCGCGGACCAAATGGCCGTAGTGCTTTTCGATCATGGCAACGCTCGTTCCTGAGAGCTGCGCGACTATCAGCACGGGCAGGCCAGCTCGCACCAGATCGGTAATCACGCTATGGCGCACGGTGTAGGCGGCAACCGCACCGGGCAATCCCGCCTCTTTGACGGCAGCCTTGATCGGATGCTTCCACGCGTCCTTGTTCCAAGCGCGCCCGTCTGCACGCGAAAATATCGGTGCCGCTGGCAATTTGCCCTTCACCTGTTCGCCAAGAAAATCGGCAATCGAGACTGGCACAGTAATCTGGCGCGGCTGGTCATTCTTGTCCTTGCCAATGGTGAGCGTGCGAGTGCGCTTGTCAAAATCGCCAGCCGTCATATTGGCCAATGCACCGGGACGAAGGGGAAGCACGCAAAGCCCGCGCACGAAAGGCTCTGCTTCGGCATCGCAAGCGGCCAGCAATCGCTTGCGCTCTGCACGATCCAGATCCAGGTCGCGCCGCCGGTCAGCGCCCTTGTGCGGCCTCAAGGCCTCTTGCCATGCTGCATCGGTATTAGGCGCGCCCAGCTTCAAGACTTGGCCCAGCGCGGCCCTGAGCGGCACCATGTCGCGATTGACGGTCGATTTGGCGCGCGTCTTTGTCCGCTGCTGCCCCTTTTTCGTTCGCGTGACCAAAGCTGGCGCTTGCTCCAGCCGCTTGCGCCATGCGCGCAGATGCTGCCGCCTGAGCTTGTCGAGCTTCACCCGCGCTACGGCATCATCATAGACGTGCCGCCGAAATACGCCTTCGGCAATCGATCCGGGCTTTTCATCAAGGTATGCGCGACAAGCATCTTCGACCGTCACCAGTTCACGGGCACGCACGCCGCCACTCTCGACGGTTTCGGCCCACGTCTCGGCATCGGGTTTGGCCTGCGTGAAAACATCATGGCCGCTCAGGCTGCCAAGTCACCTAGCGCCTTGCGCCGATAGCCCGTGCTGTCGGGATCATAGGCACGGGCAAACCAAGTGCCGACCTTGCCCCTTTTTCGAAGGCCTGAAACCGACATAGTAACCTTGACGTAACCGCTGCCAGTGCGGTTCGTCGCCCGTCTTCACCTTCAGCTTTTCGCGTTCCTTGATCCTGCTCAGGTCCGGCATTTTTCGCCCGCTCCAAAATCCATGAAAAAAACATGAAAAACATGGGCGGACAGCAACGCACGCCCATGACTGTTTTCATTGGATTTTATCGTCCACGTAAAGCCGTGGATGCCCGATTTCCCACCCTTCACGCGGGTGGGGTTGCAAGTTCAATCCTTGCCGCGCCCACCATCTTTTCAATCTTTCGCGCGGCAGCGACGTTTCAGACGGGCAAGCCGACGTAGTTCTCGGCAATGCTCGTGCGTGCCGCCGTGCTGCCGGCGATGTAATCCAGCTCGGCCACCTGCATCGCGCGCTCGAACGGGCCATCCTCCGGAAAGCGGTGCATCAGCTTGGTCAGCGACCAGCTGAAGCGTTCCGATTTCCAGACGCGCGCCAGTGCCTTGTCCGAATATCCCGAGATCGCGTCGGCATCGTTCGCCCTGAAGAACGCAACGAGCGCTTCGGAAGCATAATGCACGTCGCTGGCCGCAAGGTTGAGGCCCTTTGCCCCGGTCGGCGGAACGATATGCGCTGAATCCCCGCAGAGCAGCAATGAGCCATGGCGCATCGGTGCAAAAACATAGGAGCGCAGCGGCGCGATGCTCTTTTCGATGGAAGGGCCGCGCGTGATATTGGCTGCAGCTTCGGGGCCAAGGCGGGTCGCCAGTTCGTCCCAGACACGATCGTCGCTCCAGTCCTCGACCTTCTCGCTGAGCGGGACGTCGACATAATAGCGGCTGCGCGTCTCGCTGCGCATCGAGGCAAGTGCAAAGCCGCGCTCGTGGTTGGCGTAGATCAGCTCGTGATTGCACGGCGGCACGTCGGCAAGGATACCCAGCCAGCCGAACGGATAGACCCGCTCGTACTCCTGCCCGACCGATGCCGGGATCGCCTTGCGGCTGGGCCCGTGGAAGCCGTCGCAACCGGCAATGATGCGGCAATCGACGCGATGCTCGCTGCCGTCCTTCGTATAGGTCACATAAGGCGCATCGCCCTCGACATCGTGGAGGGCAACGTCGGCAGCCTCATAGATCACTTCAAGGCCCCGCTCAGCGGAAGCGTCCATCAGGTCGCGGGTGATCTCGGTCTGGCCATAGACCATGACCTGCTGGCCGACGAGCGCGGCGCAATCGATGCGGATCAGGCGTTCGCCATCGGCAAGGTTGAAGCCGTCGTGCGGCAGCCCCTCCGCCTTCATCCGCGCATCGAGCCCCAGCCGCTGCATCAGGCCCACGGTCACCTGTTCGAGCACGCCCGCCCGGATGCGCGAAAGGACATAGTCGCCCGATTGCCGTTCCAGCACGATGCACTCGATGCCTTCCGCCCGCAGCAAGTGGCCGAGCAGCAGGCCGGCCGGCCCCGCCCCGATTATGCATACCTGGGTCTTCATGCGCATTATGCCTTCGTTATCTTCCAAGCCTGGGAATGGCGGTTGCCGCCGATGGCAAGATTAGCCGGGGCATTCAAGCGCAGATACGGTCAAAAGTGGCAGGGCGCGAAAATTCTGCGCGCGCGGTTGCCATGCCCGGGTGGGCAGGCATCCGGCTGGCAACGCCTGTGGTAACGGGGCGCGAATCGGGGCGTTGCCGACCGCGCCGTTCCGTGCGAGAGGCGGGCCGGAGGATGCCTGCAGGAAAGGTTACAGTGCAAACTTTCGTCACCGAACCGCTCGCATGGCCAGAGACCGCGCCCGACCTTCGGGCACAGGTGCGCGCGCTCGTGGCGGAGCATGGCATCGACGATCCGGTCAAGCGCGCCAATTGCTGGACCAAGCCCGATCCCGCATTCAGCCGCAAGCTTGGCGAAGCGGGCCTGATCGGCATGACCTGGCCGAAGGAATACGGCGGGCACGAGCGTTCGGCGATGGAGCGCTACGTCGTGCTTGAGGAGCTGCTTGCGGCGGGCGCTCCGGTCGGGGCGCACTGGATCGCCGACCGGCAGACCGGATCGCTGCTGCTGCGCTATGGCAGTGAGGCGGAAAAGCGGCGCTGGGTGCCTGGCATGGCGCGCGGCGAGATTTATGCCTGCATCGGCCTGTCGGAACCGAACTCGGGTTCCGACCTTGCTTCGGTGCGCACCTCGGCACGGCGCGATGGCGACGGCTGGGTCATCTCGGGCCAGAAGGTCTGGACCACCAACGCGCACAACGCGCATGTGATGATCGCGCTGGTCCGCTCGGTCGCCGGGTCGCAGCGCAACGAGGGGCTCTCGCAGTTCGTCATTCCGATGGACGCGCCCGGCGTGACCGTGAAGCCGATCATCGACCTGACCGGCGGGCACGATTTCAATGAGGTCTGGCTGGAAGACGTGCGCCTGCCCGCCAGCGCTCTGGTCGGCGAGGAAGGCAACGGCTGGCAGCAGGTGACTGCCGAGCTCTCGCTCGAACGGTCCGGGCCGGAGCGGTATCTTTCCTCGATGGCGCTGTTCATCGAACTGGTCCGCTTTGCCGAGGGCGCGCAGTCGGAAAGCTTGCGCGCGCTGGTCGCGCGGCTTGCGGCGGAAACCTGGACGCTGCGCCTGATGAGCGCCTCGGTTGCCAGCAAGATCGCGCGCGGCGAGGACCCGGCGCTTGAGGCGACGATGGTCAAGGACCTTGGCAACAGCTTCGAGCAGGCCATGCCCGAGCTGGTGCAGGCGGCGGTCGATTGCGATCCCGCCGGGCCGGAGCCGCTGGGTCTGGTGCTTGGGCATCTCCTGCAGATGTCGCCCTCGTTCTCGCTGCGCGGCGGGACGCGGGAAATCCTCAAAGGCATAATTGCACGGGGGCTGGGCCTCAGATGACCGACGAACAACGCATGCTGGCCGACATGGCGGGCGAGCTTTTTGCTACGCTTGGCCCCGCCGCGACGATGGCGGAGAACTGGGCCGCGATCGAGGAAGTCGCGCTGGCGGGACTGCTGCTGCCCGAAGAGGCTGGCGGGTTCGGCGGATCGTGGGAGGATGCGCTGGTCGTGTTCCGGCTGGCGGGCTTTCACGCGGTGGCGCTGCCGGTGGTCGAAGCGGCGATTGCTGCTGGCATCTCGGGTCGAGCCGAAGGGCGCGGGACGATTGCTTCGGGGGGCGAAGGCGCGCTGGAGGGCGGCAAGTTCACCGGCACCGTTACCGGGGCCTGCTTTGCTCAGGGTTGCGACTATCTTGTCGCCCCCGCGCCCGATGGCGGTTCGATGATCCTTGCAACTGGCGATGCCGCAATCGAGCTGCATGACAGCATCGCAGGCGAGCCGCGCGAACGCCTCGTTTGCGATGCCATCGCGGTCGAGCATATCGCAGCGGATGTCTTCGCACTCGGCGCACTGGCCCGCGTCGCGCAGATCGCGGGCGCGCTTGACGCGGCGCTGGAGAAGTCTGTCACCTATGCCAACGAGCGCCAGCAGTTCGGCAAGCCACTCGCGAAATTCCAGGCGGTGCAGCAAAACCTCGCCACCTTTGCCTGCGAAGCGGCGGCGGCGAACTGCGCGGCAATGGGCGCGGCGCAGGCAATGGCGCGCGGCGATGCTCCGTTCGAGATCGCGGCGGCCAAGCTGCGCGCCAACCGCGCGGTCGGCACCGGCACGGCGCTGGCACACCAGGTTCACGGCGCGATAGGCTTTACCGAGGAGTACCCGCTCCACCCGCTCACCCGCCGCCTCTGGGCATGGCGCAGCGAATTCGGCAATGATGCCTTCTGGTCGGGGCACCTTGGCAAAACGATTGCCGAGCGCGGCGCGGACGCGTTCTGGCCGGACCTTACTGCGCTGACCGGCTGAGGGCGCGATTGTCCGAGGTCAAGGACAGGCGCGGCCAGATGCGCCAAGTCCCCCCTCATCGAAGGAGGACTGCCATGTTCAAGACCAATGTCGGATCGTTCGACCGGATTGCCCGCATCGTCGTCGGGCTGATCCTGATCGCGCTGGTGTTCGTAGGCCCGCAGACGCCCTGGGGCTGGATCGGGATCGTCCCGCTGGTGACAGGCCTGTTCAGCACCTGCCCGATTTACAGCCTGCTTGGCATCCAGACCTGCGGGACGAAGTAGCCTCAGATCGGCGCGGTCGCGGGGTGGGCTGAATCGACCTCCGGCTGTGCTTCGGTCGCCTCGTCGCTTGCCTTGCGGTCGAGCGCCTTCTTGACCAGCCAGCCGCCCGCCGTGATCGCGACCAGCGCGGGCAGCGAAAGCCGCTTGGCCGCCGTCGCCACCGCGACGCCTGCTGCCGCGCCCATCGGGCCGCCCAGCCCCTTCGATGTCGAGTTCGCCAGTTTCGATCCTGCGAAAGCGCCGATAATCTTGCCAATCATGTTCGTCTCCTTTGCGAATGAAACGCAGTTGGTGCGCGCAGGTTCCGCGTCGGGGCAAAGAGGCGGCACGGGCGCTTGAGGCGCGGGCAAAAAGACTCCATAGCGCGTGGCCATGCACGATATTCGACAGATCCGCGAAAACCCCGCCGACTTCGACGCTGGCCTCGCCCGGCGCGGGGTTGCGCCCGCCTCCGCCCAGATCCTCGCGCTCGACGAGCAGAAGCGCGGCGTTTCGACGCGCATGCAGGAAGCGCAGAGCCGCCGCAACGAAGCCTCGAAGGCGATCGGGCAAGCAATGGGCAAGGGCGATACCGATACTGCCGAAGCGTTGAAGGCCGAGGTTGCCGAGCTGAAGCAGACATTGCCTGCACTTGAGGAAGAAGAGCGCGTGCTTTCGCAGCAGCTTGATGGGGTGCTCGCCGCGCTGCCCAATATCCCGCTGTCCGAAGTGCCCGAGGGTGCGGACGAAGACGCCAATGTCGAGGTGTCGCGTTGGGGCGATCAGCCGGCGTTCGATTTCGAGCCGAAGGAACACGCCGACCTTGGCCCTGCCCTCGGCCTCGATTTCGAGACCGGCGCGGCGATCTCGGGCGCGCGCTTCACCTTCCTGCGCGGGAGCATGGCGCGTCTGCACCGGGCGCTCGGTCAGTTTATGCTCGACCGGCAGTCGGGCGAGAACGGCTACACCGAATGCAACCCGCCGCTGCTGGTGCGCGACGAGGCGGTCTACGGCACCGGGCAATTGCCGAAGTTTGCCGAAGACCTGTTCCAGACCACCGATGGCCGCTGGCTCATCCCCACTGCGGAAGTCTCGCTCACCAACGCGGTGCGCGAGCAAATTCTCGACGAGGCTGCCCTGCCCGTCCGCATGACCGCGCTTACCCCCTGTTTCCGCTCCGAAGCGGGCGCGGCGGGCAAGGATACGCGCGGCTTCATCCGTCAGCACCAGTTCGAAAAGGTCGAGCTGGTGGCGGTCTGCAAGCCCGAGGATGCCGAGGCCGAGCACGAACGCATGGTCGCCGCCGCCGAGGGCATCCTGCAGGCGCTGGAGCTGCCTTATCGCAAGATGCTGCTCTGCACCGGCGACATGGGCGCGACCGCGCGCAAGACCTTCGACCTTGAAGTCTGGCTGCCGGGACAAGGGGCGTACCGCGAGATTTCCTCGATCTCGCAATGCGGCGACTATCAGGCGCGCCGGATGAACGCGCGCTATCGCCCCGAAGGCGAGAAGCGCACCGCCTTCGTGCACACTCTCAACGGTTCAGGCCTCGCCGTGGGCCGCACGCTGGTCGCGGTGCTGGAGAACGGGCAGCAGGCGGATGGCTCGGTGGCGATCCCGGCAGCGCTGCATCCCTACATGGGCGGGGTTACGAAACTGGAGCCAGCGTAAACACCTCCGTTCGACACGAACGGGAAAGGGACAACATACCAAGATGCGCATCCTCATCACCAACGACGACGGCATCAACGCGCCGGGCATCTATGTCCTTGAGAAAATCGCCGCGCAGCTTTCCGATGACATCTGGATCGTCGCGCCCTCCGAGGAGCAGTCCGGCGCGGGCCACTCGCTCTCGCTGAGCAAGCCGGTGCGCCTGCGCGAACATGCGCCGCGCCGCTTTTCCGTCACCGGTACGCCGACCGATGCCGTAGCAATGGCGCTGAAAAAGGCGCTTCCCGCCCCGCCCGACCTGATCCTCTCGGGCGTAAATCGCGGCGCGAACCTAGGCGACGACATCACCTATTCGGGCACCGTTTCCGCCGCGATGGAAGGCGCTCTGGCGGGCATTCCCTCGATCGCGCTAAGCCAGGTTTACACCCGCGACGACATCGGCAACGAGGTCTCATTCTCGGCAGCCGAGGAATGGGCATGTAAAACTTTGATTCCGCTTGTGGATAGTGAGTTTGCACCAAGGACTCTCCTTAATATAAACTTCCCTCCAGTCAGGGGTGGAGAGGTAAAGGGCATCAGGGTCGTGCGACAGGGATTTCACGATTACGCACGTTCTACGCTGGTCGAATCCGTCGATCCGCGTGGTTTCCCGTATTTCTGGTTCGGCCTTCACGGCGTAGAGCATACGCCCGCCCATGACACCGATCTGGAGGCGATTGCGGATGGCTATGTCACCGTAACCCCGCTCCAGCTCGACCTCACCCACGGTCCTTCGCTTGCAAAACTCATGGAGTGTTTCCGGCAATGACGTACAAGGCTTTCCTTGCGGGTATCGCATTCATCTCGCTTTCCGCCGCGGCACAGGCCGCCTCCCCCGAAGAAGAGACGGTCCACGTCGTCGGCGAGGGAGAAACGCTGAACGGCATTGCCAACCGCGCCGGAGTTCCACGCCAGCGGATTATCGAGGCGAACGGGCTGGACGCGCCCTACATGATCCGGGTCGGGCAAAAGCTGGAAATTCCGCGCGGCAAGACCGCACGGCGCACGATCGCCAGCCGCGCCAGCACGAGCAAGAGTTCAGGGCTGTCGACCTATGTCGTCAAGTCGGGCGAAACGCTCGGCGGCATTGCCAACCGCGAAGGGGTGCCGCGCGTCTCGATCATCGAGGCCAATGGGCTGAAGGATCCCTACGTCATCCGCGTCGGGCAAAAGCTGCTGATCCCGCGCACCCGCCATCACACGGTCAAGGACGGCGAAACGGGCTTTGCCATCGCCATGGACTATGGCGTGCCGTGGAAGAACATCGCGATTGCCAACGGGCTGGACCAGGACGGTTCGCTGCAAAAGGGGCAAAAGCTCCTCATCCCGGCGATCTTCGACCCGCCGTCGAGCCAGCCGGAAACGACGAACAAGCCGACCGGGGCCAGGTTTGCATGGCCGCTCACCGGCGACATCCGCCGCAAGTTCACCGCGCGCGGTGCGGGCGATTATCACGACGGCATCGACATCGTCGCCGACAAGGGCGCGGCGGCGCGCTCGATTGCCGAAGGCACGGTGATCTTCGCGCAGAAGGAACCGCGCCAGTTCGGCAACCTCGTCATCATCGACCACGGCAACGGCTACCATTCGGCCTATGGCTCGCTCGAAAAGCTGACGGTCAAGAAGGGCGACAAGGTCGGCAAGGGCGAGCGCGTCGGCCTGGTCGGCGACACCTCGATCACCCGCAAGACCGAGCTGCATTTCGAACTACGCAAGAACGGCAAACCGGTTGATCCGCTGACCGAGCTGCCGTAACCGCCAGACCATGCTGGCGCGCAAACCTCCGGCGCAATTCAAGCCTCTGCGCAGGGCAATCGGGCTTCCCGTCTGGGTCGATGTCTCGATCCGCGTGGCTGCGACCTTCGCGCTGCTGATGATCGTTGTGCTGGTCCACTGGGCGGATCGCAGCGGGCTGGTCGATCATCACGATGGCGACGTCAGCTTTCTCGACATCGTCTATTTTACGATGATCTCGATCACGACCACCGGCTTCGGCGACATCGCCCCGGTAAGCGACCGCGCGCGGCTGGTCGAAGCGGTGATCGTTACTCCGATCCGCATTGCGGTGATCTATATTTTCGTCGGAACCGCGTACAAGTTCATCATCCGACGCAGCTGGGAGAAGTGGCGCATGGCGCGCATCCAGGAACGGCTCGAAAACCACATTGTCGTCTGCGGCTTTGGCGTCAGCGGCTCGGAAGCCGTGCACGAACTGATCGAGCGCGGCACCGACCCGCGCGAAATCGTCGTGATCGACCAGAGCACCGAGCGCCTCGCCCGCGCCGAGGAAATGGGCTGCAACATCCTCGAAGGCGATGCCTCGCGCGACGATACGCTTGAGGCGGTGCGCATCGGAAGGGCGCGTACCGTGCTGGTTTCGGCCGGGCGCGACGACACATCGATCCTGATCGTGCTGACCGTGCGCCACCTCGCGCACGATGTTCCGATCACCGCCGTCGTGCGCGCCGAGGACAACGAGATCCTCGCCCGGCAGGCGGGAGCGGACACGGTCATCAACCCGGTCAACTTCACCGGCCTGCTGCTGGCGGGCTCGGCAACGGGCCGCCATATCTCGGAATACATGGCAGACCTCGCCTCGGTGACCGGCAGGGTGCAACTGGTCGAGCGCGGAGTGGAGCAGGCCGAGATCGGCAAGCCGCTCGACGAAATCCTCTCGGGGGGTAAAGGTCTCAGGATCTACCGCGAAGGCGTCGCCATCGGTTTCTGGGAGGACGAAGCGAAGGCCTTGCTACCCGGCGATATCGTGGTCGAAATCAGGCCCTGCGGCAACGGCAGGGACGGCTCTGCGGGCTAACTCACCCCAACGCCCAGAACGTCGCGCCCATCGCTAGGTAGGCAGCCAGCCACATGCCGGTATCGACCAGCCGCGCCCGCTGATCCGCGCCGCGCCGCAAATTGGTGAGCCAGACTGCGGGGATAACAAAGGCGATCGCCAGCCCGGCCGACTGCATGAAATAGAGCCAGGGCTTGGCAGACAGCGTCTCGGGACCAATGCGCGCCAGATTGTGGCCGAGCATCGCCGAGGAAATCAGCATGACAAACATGACAAGGCCGTAATTGCCCTTCGGCGCGTCCTCTCCCCCCAGCATCGGCTTGCCGACGCGGAACAGCGGCCCGTTCCACACGATCGCCACCGCCACGGCGAGCGCTGCCGCCAGAAACACCGCCAGCCAGTTTACCGGTCCCATATGCACTCCCCTGCCCGCTTGAGCCGGAGACGCTAGCGCAAACCGCGCCATCGGTGTAGGGGCCGCGTCCAATGGCAACTCAGCTTCCCTCGCAGCCCAAAGTCGGCATGGTCAGCCTTGGCTGCCCCAAGGCGCTGGTCGATTCCGAACGCATCCTCACCCGGCTGCGCGCCGATGGCTATGCGATGAGCCCGGACTACGCCGGCGCGGACGTGGTGCTGGTCAACACCTGCGGCTTCCTCGATTCGGCCAAGGAAGAAAGCCTTGCCGCGATTGGCGAAGCGATTGCCGAGAACGGGCGCGTGATCGTTACCGGCTGCATGGGCAACGAGGCCGAGGCGATCCGCGCGAAGTTTCCCGATGTGCTCGCGGTTACCGGCGCGCACCAGTACGAGGCGGTTGTCGAGGCGGTCCACGAAGCTTCGCCGCCGGGACAGGGGCCGTTCGTCGATCTGATCCCACAACCCGACGTCAAGCTGACCCCGCGCCATTACAGTTATCTCAAGATTTCAGAGGGCTGCAACCATTCCTGCAGTTTCTGCATTATCCCCGACCTGCGCGGGAAACTGGTTAGCCGCCGCATCGACGCCGTGCTGCGCGAGGCGGAAAAGCTGGTCGCCTCGGGCACGCGCGAACTGCTCGTTATCAGTCAGGATACCTCCGCTTACGGGGTCGATACCAAGCACGAGCCGCGCGAGTTTCATGACCGCAAGGTGCGCGCGCATATGACCGATCTGGCGCGCGAACTCGGCGGCCTGCGGACGCCCGGCGGCGAGCAGCCCTGGGTGCGGCTCCACTATGTTTACCCCTACCCGCACGTCGACGCTGTAATCCCGCTGATGGCCGAGGGGCTGCTGACGCCCTATCTCGACATCCCGTTCCAGCACGCCAGCCCTTCGGTGCTCAAGGCGATGAAACGCCCGGCGAACGAAGCAAAAGTGCTCGAACGCCTGCGCGAATGGCGCGCAATCTGCCCCGATATTGCGATTCGCTCGTCGTTCGTGGTCGGTTTTCCCGGCGAAACCGAGGACAATTTTGCCTATCTGCTTGATTGGCTTGAAGAAGCGCAACTGGATCGGGTCGGCGCGTTCCGATTCGAACCGGTCGAAGGCGCCGCGGCCAACGCCCTGCCCGATCCGGTGCCCGAATCGATCAAGGAAGAACGATACGCGCGCCTGATGGAGCTGACCGCGCGAATCAGCACCGCGAAACTGGCGGAAAAGGTCGGAAAAACGATCCCCGTCATCATCGACGAGGTCGGCGAGCCCGACGAAGACGGCGATATCGGCGCAACCGGTCGCAGCCAGGCCGATGCCCCTGAAATCGATGGCAACGTCTTCCTGCGCGACGTGCGCAAGGACCTTTCAGCAGGAAATGTCGTCATGGCGCAGATCGAGGACGCCGACGAGCACGACCTCTATGGCGTTGAGATTTCGCGATAAGTGCAACCTGAATCGGGTTTCAATTGTAAAGTTGCATTCTATGCAACCAGGGTAAACCTTTTCGCACTTGCAGCAAACTGCTATGCGTTGCATACAGAAACTGCCTTTCAGGCATCCTCTCCCAAACTTTCAAGGGGCCGGTCTTCGGATCGGCCCTTTTTTCTTGCCTGCGCAATTCCGCACTGGATTCGCTGGAGTTTTCTGCGCCGGGCAGGTCTCTGGCAGATGTCACTCGCAAAATTTTCGCGCCGATTTCCGCGGAATTTCGCGCCCTCGGCGGATGATTGCAAAAATAAATGAACCGGTTTCTCTTTTCGCACTTGCAGCAATCCATGGTGCAGTGCATACAGAGAGTGCCTTTCAGGCATCCTCTCCCAAACTTTTCAAGGGTCGATCCTCGGATCGGCCCTTTTTTCTTGGCCACCGTTTTGCTCCGCGCAAACCTCGGCTAGAGCGACCGCGTGACTGACCACGCGCCCCTTCCTGAACCGCTCGATCTGCTGATCGTGGGCGCCGGAATCTCCGGCATCGGCATGGCCGCGCACCTTACCCGCAAATGCCCGGGAAAGAGCTACGCCATCCTCGAACGTCGCGAACGGCTGGGCGGGACATGGGATCTTTTCCGCTATCCCGGCGTGCGCTCGGACAGCGACATGTATACGCTGGGCTACGAATTCGAGCCCTGGCGCGACGGCAAATCCATCGCCGAGGGCGAAACGATCCTCGCCTACCTCGAGTCCGTCGCCGAACAGTACGATATACCGTCGCATATCCGGTTCGGCCGCACGGTCCTGAGCGCCGACTGGGACGGCGAGGCAGGGCTCTGGACCGTCGAAGCAGACACCGAAGAGGGGTCGCGCGAGCAGCACCGCGCCCGCTTCCTGTTCTTCGCGTCGGGCTATTACGATTACGACAGCCCCTACGAAGCCCCCATCCCCGGCCTCGACAGCTTCGCAGGCGACGTCCTCCACCCGCAATTCTGGCCCCGCGAATTCGACGCCACCGGCAAGCGCATCGCCGTGATCGGATCGGGCGCGACAGCGGCGACGGTGGTGCCCGCGCTGGCGAAGGATGCCGCCTCGGTCACGATGCTCCAGCGCACGCCGACCTGGTACATCTCCAGCCCCGCACATGACATGATCGCCAACGGCCTGCGCCGCATCCTGCCGGAGAAGCTCGCCTATGCGCTCACCCGCGCCAAGAACTCGCGGCTGCAACAGATGTTCATCCATCGCTCGCGCAGCAAGCCCGAACAGGTAGGGCAGTTCCTCAAGAAGCAGGTCAGCGGGCAACTCGGCGATGCCTGGCGCGAGGAGGACTTCACCCCACCATACAATCCCTGGGAGCAGCGCCTGTGCCTGATCCCCGACGGCGACCTTTTCGCCGCCATCGCCGAGGGCAGCGCCAGCATCGCCACCGGTGAAATCGCGCAGGTCGAGGCGAATGGCATCGCGCTCAAGGATGGCACGCGGATCGAGGCGGACGTGATCGTCACCGCCACCGGCCTCAGGCTCGCCTCGCTTGGCAAGGCGGCGGTCTCCATCGACGGCACCCCGGTCGATTTCGCTGAGCACTATTATTATCGCAACTGCATGTTCTCCAACGTGCCGAACCTCGCCGCGCTCTTCGGCTACCTCAACGCCGCATGGACCCTGCGCGTCGATCTCGTTGCAGACTGGCTCTGCCGCCTCTTCACACAAATGGATGCATGGGGTGCCGAGGTCGTGACCCCTCACCTCGCCGAAGATCACGATCTCGAAGAGGCCGACATCCTTTGGGGCTTTTCCTCAGGCTATTTGCAACGAGGCCGCGACCTTCTGCCCAAGAGCGCCACGCAGGCTCCCTGGCAGCTGAGCATGGACTATTTCGCCGACCGTGCGGAAATGCGCGAGGCACCTATCGACGATGGCATCCTGCGCTTCGAACGCCGCACTGCGCCTGTGGCGGGCAAGCGCGAATTGGCCTAGTCCAGCGACATGAACGATTCGTCCCGCATCTATACCGCCGCGCTGATCGTCATCGGCGACGAAATCCTGTCCGGCCGCACGCACGACAAGAACATCGCGCAGGTGGCCGAATGGCTGGGGTTTCAGGGCATCCGCATGTCCGAGGTGCGCGTGATCGCCGATGATATGGCGGCGATTGCCGAGGCGGTGAACATCCTGCGCGAACGCAACGACTATCTCTTCACCACCGGCGGCATCGGCCCGACGCACGACGACATCACCGTCGATGCGATTGCCGAGGCGGTGGGCGTGGGCGTTATCGTCCACCCTGAAGCACGCGCGATCCTTGAGAAATATTACGCCGACAAACCCGGCGGCCTCACCGATGCGCGGCTGCGCATGGCGCGCGTGCCAGAAGGCGCGGAACTGATCCCCAACCGCTATACCGGCGCGCCGGGCATCCGCTTCGACAACATCTTCCTGATGGCCGGCGTCCCGCAGATCACCGCCGGGATGCTCGACGCGCTTTCGGGAACCCTGCAGGGCGGCGCGGCGCTGCTATCCGAAACGATCGGCTGCTGGGTACAGGAAAGCGAGGTCGCCGACCTGCTGCGCGAAACCGAAGCCGCGCATGAAGGGTGCCAGATCGGCTCCTACCCCTTCTGGCGCGAGGGCAAGACCGGCGCGAATTTCGTCATACGTTCGGTCGATGCAAAGGGACTCGCCGCTTGCTCGCGCGCGCTGATGAAGGGCCTCGAAGCTATCGACAAACCGCCGTTCCCGGGCGGGATCTGATCCGGACGGCGAAAGGCAAAATCGCACTACATCCGTTCGTGTCGAGCGGGAGGGTGCGCAGCTATTGAACTGCGCAATCAGGCCGCAATCGACTCCGTCCCCGCCACCGAGGTGCGGTGCATCATCCGGCCGGTGTCTTTCGCATAGGGCAGCGCGCGGTGCATTGCGCCGGTGTTGTCCCAAATCACGAAGTCGCCCTCGCTCCAGCTGTGCTTGAGCGAATAGTCGGGCTGCGCAGCCCATTGCATCAGGCGGATCAGCAGCGCGCGGCCTTCGGGGATCGACATGCCTTCAATGTGGTCAGCCGTCGTGCCGATGACCATCGACTTGCGGCCCGATTCGTGTGTCCAGACAATCGGATGCGCCTTGATCAGGCCGATGTTGACGACCTTGTCGTAGTGCTTTTCCGGAATCGCATCGAGGATCGGCGAAAGGCTCGCTTTCACCGAATGGACCGCCTTCAAACCCTCAAGCTCAGCCTTTTCCGCGTCCGAAAGCCCCTCATATGCGGCATAGGTGCTGGCGAACTCGGTCTCGCCACCCTTGCCCGGCGCGATGCGGCAGGACAGCATCGTCGCAAACGGCGGCGGGCTGTCCACGGTGATCCCGTCCATGTGATAGAAAAACGTGCCGAGCACATATTCGGGCTGCGGATTGATCTTCTCGTCGAGCGTCACCTGATAGACGTCGTCATCCTCGACATCCTGCGTGTTATAGCGCCCGGTGATGCGCAGCTTTTCGCCCATCAGTTCGGTGAGGCGTAGCTGCTCCTTGTCGGTCAGGCCCAGCTTCGGAAAGACGAGCACGGTGCGCTCTTCGGTCTTCTCGCGGATCAGCTTCGCCGCTTCCTCGGTAAACAGGTCTTCGCGATCGTCCCACGAAACGCGGCTACCGATCTTCGGTTTGATCTCTTCGAAATGCAGCGCCATCGGCTCTCTCCCTCGGGTGCTGAACAGGTGTTCAAATTCTCTGCTGCGCGGATACAGCCAGTCGCGCGATGATGCAAGCGATTCGCATCTGACCGCCTATTGCTGCGGCTCGGCAGCCCGGCGCTGCGGCGCATCGCGGTCGAGAATGTAGGTGATGACGACGCGCGCGGGCACCTCGCCGGGATTGCGCGCCGAATGCACCACGCCGCGATTGAACTGGACGTAACCGCCGCGCTCAATGCGTTCGGGCGGCAGGCCCGCCACCAGCGATTCCAGCTCACCGCTCACCAGCACCGCAACCTCGGTTCCGTCGTGGATGTGCCATGGGATCGTCGCGCCGGGCGCGATCTCGCGCGTCAGCACCTCGACACGTTGCGGCCCCTTGTCCTCGGGCACGTCGACGCGCAGCTGCATCAGCGGATCCATCACCGGACCGGGCGCGCGTGGCGGCGGCCCGGCATGCGCGGCGCATCCGGCCAGTGCGATCGTCGAAAGTGTCAGCGCTCTGTTCATCGGTCCTCTCCGCTATGGTCTTCACGGCAAACCATATACGAAAAGGCCGGGTAGGTCGCCCTACCCGGCCTTTCGTTCTGCCACGGGCGAACCGCCCGAAACCGGAATTTACGCGCTCTGCAGCGAGTCCGCATCGATCTTGAGGCCGGGGCCCATCGTCGAGCTGATCGCGACCTTGCGGACGTACTTGCCCTTGGCGCCAGCAGGCTTCGCCTTGACGATTGCATCGACAAACGCGTCGAAATTCGCCTTGAGCTGCTCGTCGGTGAACGAGACCTTGCCAATCCCCGAGTGGATGATGCCCATCTTCTCGACGCGGAATTCGACCTGGCCGCCCTTGGCGTCCTTGACCGCCTGCGCGACGTTGGGCGTGACCGTGCCGAGCTTCGGGTTCGGCATCAGGCCCTTGGGACCCAGCACCTTACCGAGGCGACCGACGACGCCCATCATGTCGGGCGTGGCGATGACGCGGTCATAATCGAGGTTACCGGCCTGCATGTCTTCCATCAGGTCTTCGGCACCTACCTTGTCGGCTCCGGCATCAAGCGCTTCCTGCGCCTTCGCGTCCTTGGCGAAAACCGCAACCTTCATGTCCTTGCCGGTGCCCGAGGGCAGCGAGACCATGCCGCGCACCATCTGGTCGGCGTGACGCGGATCGACGCCGAGGTTCATCGCGATTTCGACGGTTTCGTCGAACTTCGAGGATGCGAATTCGCGGACCAGTGCCAGCGCATCGTCGAACGAGCGCAGTTCCTGGTTGTCGCCCAGCTTTTCGGCGCGGGTCTTCTGGTTCTTGGTAAGCTTTGCCATGTCCTTAGCCCTCCACCACGTCGAGGCCCATCGAGCGTGCGGAGCCTTCCATGATCTTGGTGGCCGCTTCGATGTCGTTAGCGTTGAGGTCCTTCATCTTGGCCTCGGCGATTTCGGCAAGCTGCGAACGCTTGATCGTTCCGGCCGAAACCTTGCCGGGCTCCTTCGAGCCGGACTTGAGCTTTGCCGCGCGCTTGATGAGGAAGCTGGCGGGCGGGCTCTTGATCTCGAACGAGAAGCTGCGATCCGAATAGACCGTGATGAGGGTCGGGATCGGCATGTTCTTTTCAAGGCTGTCCGTCGCGGCGTTGAACGCCTTGCAGAAGTCCATGATGTTCACGCCGCGCTGGCCGAGTGCCGGGCCGAGCGGGGGGGACGGGTTTGCCGTGCCCGAGGGCACCTGCAGCTTGATATAGCCGTCAATCTTCTTGGCCATCCTGGCCTCCTTTCGCACTGTTCCCCGGGCCTTGGTCCGGGGTCATGTTAAGCGGTACAAACGGCCAGCGAACCAGCCTCCCGCACGGGTTCCCTCTCGGGAAGGCGCGCGTTTAGCGCAAACGCGCACAAATGCAAGTTTTACGCCCGATCCCGCTCAATTATTCAGCTCAACCTGCTCGAAGTCCAGTTCGACCGGCGTGGCGCGGCCGAAGATCGAGACCGAGACCTTGACCTTGTTCTTGTCGAAATCGAGCTCCTCGACCTCGCCGTTGAACGAGGCGAACGGGCCGTCGAGCACCTTGACGGTATCGCCGATCTCGTAGTCGATGTTGATTTCGCGGCGCGGCTGGGCGGCGGCTTCTTCGGCGGCACCGAAATAGCGGGCGGCCTCGCGCTCGGAGATCGGCTGCGGCTTGCCGTTGGGGCCAAGGAAGCCGGTCAC
The DNA here is from genome assembly GCA_041396945.1 of Sphingomonadaceae bacterium. Taxonomy (GTDB): domain Bacteria; phylum Pseudomonadota; class Alphaproteobacteria; order Sphingomonadales; family Sphingomonadaceae; genus Novosphingobium. The sequence continues at coordinate 21,045 of JAWKXP010000012.1, forward strand.
CTTCGGGGTGTTCTTGATAAGGTGATAGACGTCGTCGTTCATCGCCAGCTTGGCGAGCACGTAGCCGGGCATCGTCTTGCGCTCGACCTGCACCTTCTTGCCGCGCTTGACCTCGGTGATCGTCTCGGACGGCACCTCGATCTCTTCGACGAGCTTTTCAAGGCCGATGCGCTCGGCCTCGGCAAGGATCGCTTCCTTCACCTTGTTCTCGAAACCGGAGTAGGCGTGAATGATGTACCAGCGTGCCATTGAACTCTCTTACAACCTTGAAAAACGGGGGCGCGAGGGCCGCGATCAGAGCAGCGCCAGCGCCTGCCGGACGACCCAGCCGAAGACCGAATCGATACCCATGAAGAACAGCGCGAGGATCAGCGTCAGGATCGCCACGAAGATTGCGGTGGTCACCGTCTCCTGGCGCGACGGCCAGACGATCTTGCGGCCCTCTTCGCGGACCTGGCGGAGGAATTCGCCGGGGTTGGTCTTGGCCATCTGATGCTCTCGTCCCAATAAAATCGCGTGACTTCCGCCTAGGGGACATCGCCGCCCCGATCGCGATCGGGAGGGGCTTGTTATGTCCATTTGTCGGAAAAGACTGCCGCGATTTAGCGCTCGCCTGCCGGTTTTGCAAGTGCTGGCTTGGCATCGGCAGGCGGCGCGGAATCGAGCTTTGCAAGCAGCGATTTGTCCGAGCGATGCAGCACCTTCGCACCCGGCGGGAGCGCAGAGACCGGCTCGTCGCCGAAGTACCAGAGATAATCGGCCTCTTTCGCGGGCGCAAAGTCGGACAGGTCCACCGCCTCGCCAAGGTCGGTGTGCACGCGCTGCGTCGGATCGGAGAACGGCGCGTCGGTGCCCCGGATCGTGAGCATATGCACGCCTTCGAGCGCGAAATGGGTGTTGACCAGCGCGTCGCGGTATATGGTGGAATAGGACGGCGCGTGGGCGAAGGCATCAGGTCCCCAGCGGCCGACGAAGTAGGACCATGCCCCTGCGACGCGCGCGCCTTCGGGAATGTGCTCAAGTGCCACCAGCGCGCGGTCGAGCTGCGCGGATTCCTTGTGCCATGTGGCCGTCGTCACACCGAGCCGCCCGAGGAACAGCAGCGGCGCAAGGATCAGCAGGTAGCCGGTCGCGCGGCGGTTGATCGCAAGGCAGCCGAGCATCAGTGCAATCGGGATCAGCCGCCGGTCGGCATAGTCGCCCCCGCCAAGATGGCGTGGAACCGCAATCGTCAGCACCGCAATCAGCAGCGCTGCCCAGCCGATGCGCCCGTCGAGCTTTCCGGCATGGACAGCAAAACCGATCAGCATGACCACCAGCAAGAGGCTGAGCATGTCGAGGTACATCGACTGGTCCGACAAGGCCTTGAGCCAGATCGCGAGCTTATAGGTCAGCGCATCGCCGCCATAGTTGAAGCTGCCTTCGATCCCCGGCGCACCGACCATCGCGAGGAACGGGAAGAACAGCGGCCAGGGCGCGAGGAAGCTGCGCCATGATTTCTGGCGGTGCCATTCGTAGCCGAAGACCATCACGCCCAGCGCGCCCCAGCCCGCCGAATGCGAGAGCCAGACGATCCAGCCAAGGGCGATGAACAGCGGCGCGCGCCAGCGCTTGCCCTCCAGCTTCACCCAGGCGGCGAAGGCGAAGAGCGCCAGCGCGACGGCAAGCGAATAATTGGCAAAACCCATCAGCATCGAGGGCGACCAGATGAAGGTCATCGCCAGCAGCGAGCCGACGCCGATCCGCCCGCGCAAGGCCCATTCAACCGAAAGGATCGCAAGGCCGGTCAGCGGCGGCAGCAGGAAATAGATCAGCCACGCTGCCGGTTCGACGCCCATCAGGCGGCCCAGCGGCACCATCAGCATGTCGACACCGAGATTGCCGGTCCAGATCCATTCGAATCCGTAATATTTCTCGAGAAACGCGTTGCCGTCGCGCTCCAGCATCACATGATAGCGCGCCAGATGCGATGGCCAGTCTCCCTGCTGCGGCTTGTTCGCAACAAGGAACGGCAGGCAGGAGAGCAGCGCGAGCGCAATGCCCGTCCACAATGCCCTGCGCTCCCCGGTTTCGGGCGGTTCGAGTCTGTTCGCCTGGTCCATAAATCCCGTGGCCTTTGCGTAAGCCACCGCCCTAGGCGCAAAGTGGTGAATTATGGTTAACGCGGCGCAATGATTGCGGGGGATTTCGGCGCTGTCGGGAAATGCTGGCAGGAGTGGAGGGACTCGAACCCCCGGCATTCGGTTTTGGAGACCGACGCTCTACCAACTGAGCTACACTCCTGCGGGCCGGGTGCGTCTAGTAGCTGGAAAGCCTGATGACAAGGACTGACTTCAATGCGCGGGCGATGGGCGCAGCGGTTCGAATTTGCTAGGCTTGTCGCCATGCACGCGCCCGCCCGCCCCGACCTGATCGCCCCGGACATCCTGCTGCTCGCCTATCGCGCGGGCATCTTCCCGATGTCCGACGCGCGCGACGATCCCGATGTCTTCTGGGTGGAGCCACGAATCCGCGCGATCCTGCCGCTCGACGGGTTTCACCTCTCGCGCAGCCTGAAAAAGACGCTGCGGCGCGAAAGCTTTGAAGTGACCTGCAACGCGGCCTTCTCGCGCGTGATCGAGGCCTGCGCCGCCCCGCGCCCCACCGAAGGCGGCGGCAGCTGGATCAGCGAGCGCATTCAGGCGAGCTACGAAAACCTCCACCGCCTCGGCTTTGCGCACTCGATCGAATGCTGGCGCGAGGACAAGCTGGTCGGCGGGCTATACGGCGTCGGCTTCGACCGCGTGTTCTGCGGCGAATCGATGTTCTCGACCGTAAGCGATGCTTCGAAAGTCGCGCTCGCTTGGCTCGTGGCGGCGATGCGCGAAGGCGGGTTCGAACTGCTCGATTGCCAGTTCCAGACCGAGCACCTCTCCACGCTTGGCGCGGTCGAGTTACCACAAGAGGAATACCTGGCACTGCTACGCGATGCGCAGCGCGATCACTCGTCGGACGAATCGCCGCCTTCGCTCGAAGAGGCCTTTTCCTCGCTGCTTGCTGCGCCCGGCGATGCCTCGCCCGGATACCGCATTGCGCAGTCCTTGACCCAGACGTCGTAGATCGGGTGCTCGACGACATTGAGCGAGGGCGAGTTTTTGAACAACCAGCCCGAGAAAACCTTGCGGATCTTGTCCTCGCCGGAGCCGGCGGCTTCCTCGACAAAGACCTGAACGAACGCACCGGTCTCGGGCACGGTTTCCCACTGCGGCGTGCGCTCGCAGGATTCGAGCCGCACCACTGCCTTGCCGAAGCGGCGCGCCTCGCCCGGCTTCATCGTCAGGTCTTCGGAGAGGTTGTTGCGCTTGTTGAGGATGCCGATAGTCGCCACGCGGTCCTCGTTAGGCGTGCCCGTTTCGGCGGTGACCTCAGGCTCTTCCTCGGCCTTTTTCTTGGCCGGAGCCGCCTTTTTCGCGGGTGCCTCTGCCTTCTTCGCAGCCTCCAGCGCGGCCTCCGCTTCGCTGTCACCCGACGAACCGCAGGCCGCGAGCAGCAGGACGGGGAGGATCGGGAGGAAACGCTTCATGGCAGGCAGCGCGTCAGGCGTCAGGCGACCAGGCTTCGTAATCGCCGGTCGCGCGGGCACGCTGGCCACCCTGTTCGAGCGCGCCTTGCGGGCGATAGGCCTGCACCGTGCCGGTGGCGTTGGGCGTATAGTCGGCTTCCCAGATGCGCGGCGGCGGCAGGTGGCTTTCGGGCACCGGGTCATAGGAATGATGCAGCCAGCCGTGCCATTCCGCCGGAACCCGGCTGGCATCGTTGGCGCCGTCATAGATCACCCAGCGCCGCTCGCGCTGGCCGTCTTTTACGTTCTTCGTGCGGTAATACCTGTTGCCCTGCGCGTCGGTGCCGACGTGCTCGCCATTGCGCGCGGACCAGAGCGAGGTGCCGATCGTGGCACCGTCCCACCAGGTGAATATCTTGCCGAGGATTCCCATGCGCAAGCCGTTACCCTCGCCCGCGCCGGGGCGCAAGCGGGGAGGATATTACCAGTCCACTTTGTCGCCCGCCGCGATCCCGAGTTCGGCAGCCCTGCCCCCGTTCAGTTCGAGCACGGCGATGGCGATGCCTTCGGACAGTACCGATTCCTCGCTGTAGGGCACGGCATTGGCAGCGATGTTGAGGATGCGCCGGTCCTCACCGATGAATATGATATCGAGCGGGATCACGGTGTTTTTCATCCAGAAGCCCGCCTGCCGGGGGGCTTCGAAAGGAAAGATCATCGCCTCGTCCGCGCCCATTTCGGTGCGGAACATCAGGCCGCGCGTCTGCTCGCTGCGTGTCGCCGCCACTTCGGCATCGAAAACGTGCGCGCCGCTGGCGCTCTTGACGGTGACCGGAACGATGGCCAGCCCCGATTCGGAGTGAACCCGGGCGGTTTCATTCGCTGCGGGCCTGGTGCCCGCATCGCTGGCCGCAGGGGAACAGGCGGCCAGCGCAAGGAGCGCCGCCGCCAGAAAGCCATGACGTCGTGACGTCAGCCCAGTTCGAGCGCTTCTGCTGCCCAGCATTCTGCCTCACGCGTTGTCGGCGCGTCGATCAGCGCCAGTGCAAGGCTGAGCGAATGGCCTGCGCGCTGCATCGCTGCAAGCTGCTTTTCGCGTTTGGCGGGGTCTTTCACGTTTTCGCCGAACGGGCCAAAGCCACGGCGGCGCACCAGAGAGAGCGCGGAAAGTCGCTGTTCTGCCTCGGTCGGCGCGACCTCGTCGGCGATGCCTTCGTCGATCCCGGCCATGCCCAGCGCCTGCGAAACGCGGCGCGGGCCATAGCCACGGCGCAGCAGCGATCCCGATTTGGCGCGCGCATAGCTCAGATCGTCGACATAACCGGCATCGACCATCTTCATCGCAATTTCTTCGACCGGCGCGGCGCCTTCCGGCTCCCAGCCGCGCTCGCGCACCTTGCGACGCAGGTAATCCTCAAGCTTGGCGCGCGTCGTGGCAAAGCGCGCGACATAGGAAACCGCGAGGTCCTGCAGCTTGTCCTCGTCAAGTGGAGCCGATTTGGAGCCATATCGTGCCATAGCTGCCCTAATCGTGCCACAGTCCGCTTCGATTGGGGAGTTCCCGAAGACGGTTAAGGATTGGTTTTGCCCAATTTCGTGCAGTGCGGCTGACATGTAGTGACACCTAGGGATTTCTTTAAACAACAACGGGTTACAAGATGACCGACACCAAAACTGTGGTGCCGACCACCGATCAGGACCTGGTTCCGACGCCTAACGACGACGCTATCGAGCGCCGTTATGCGGACTTCGCCACGTTTGCCGACGCCCTTGATTACGCTGCTAAAGGTAAACGCGGCCTAAACTTTCACGATCCGCGCGGAAATCTCGCGAAAGTCTATCCTTTCGCCGAATTGCGGCGGGATGCGATGGTTAACGCCAGCCGACTGATCGCGCGCGGCATCGCGCCGGGCGACCGGGTGGCGATCATCGCCGAAACTGTCCCCGATTTCGCTGCGCTGTTTTGCGGGTGCATCTATGCCGGTGTCTGGCCGGTGCCGCTGCCGCTACCGACCAGTTTCGGCGGCAAGGACAACTATATCGACCAGATATCGGTGCAGATGGCTTCGGCCGAACCGAAGATCCTGTTCCATCCCGAAGAGCTGGCGACGATGGCCGGAGCCGCTGCCGAGCGGCAGGGCTGCAAAGCGGTGGCATGGCAGGATTTCGCGAGAGAGGACGCGCCCGAAGCCGACCTGCCCGCGCTCGATCCCGAAGCGATCTGCTTCCTGCAGTACTCGTCCGGATCGACCCGCTTCCCGCACGGCGTTGCGATCACCCACCGCGCGCTGATGGCAAACCTTGCCGCGCACAGCCACGGGATGAAGATCCAGGACGGCGACCGCTGCGTTTCCTGGCTGCCGCTCTATCACGACATGGGCCTAGTCGGCTGCCTGCTTTCGCCGATCGCCAACCAGGTTTCGACCGATTACCTCAAGACCGAGGACTTCGCCCGTCGCCCGCTGGCATGGCTTGACCTCATCAGCCGCAACCAGGGCACCACCCTCTCCTATTCGCCGACCTTCGGCTACGACATCTGCTCGCGCCGCGTTTCCAGCCAGACGCACGTCGGCGAGCGTTTCGACCTTTCGCGCTGGCGCGTTGCCGGCAATGGCGCGGACATGATCCGCCCCGATGTGATGCAAAGCTTCGTCGACCGCTTTGCCGAAGCAGGGTTCAAGGCCGCTGCCTTCCTGCCGAGCTATGGCCTCGCCGAATCGACGCTCGCGGTCACGCTGATGCCGCCGGGCGAAGGCATCCGCGTCGAACTGGTCGAGGAAGAACGCCTCTCGGGCACCCCGCGCGACCTCTCACGCCCCGCGCGCTACCGCGCCATCGTCAACTGCGGTGTCGTCGTGCGCGGGATGGAGGTCGAGATCAGGGGCGAAGGCGGCAAGCCGCTGGCCGATCACCATATCGGCAAGGTCTGGTGCCGGGGCTCTTCGGTCATGCATTCCTATTACCGCGATCCCGAAGCCACCGCCGACTGCATGGTGGATGGCTGGCTCGATACCGGCGACATGGGCTACATGGTCGATGGCTACCTCTTCATCGTCGGCCGCGCCAAGGACATGATTATCATCAACGGTGTCAACCACTGGCCGCAGGATATCGAATGGGCGGTCGAACAGCTCCCCGGCTTCCATCAGGGCGATATTGCCGCCTTCGCGCTGGAAACCGAAGGCGGCGAGGAAGTGCCCGCCGTGCTGGTCCACTGCCGCGTTTCGGACCCCGAAGAGCGCAAGAAGCTGCACAGCGAGATCAGCGACAAGGTCCGCTCGATCACCGGCATGTCCTGCGTCGTCGAACTGGTCCCCCCGCGCACGCTGCCGCGCACCAGTTCGGGCAAACTAAGCCGTGCGAAGGCGAAGAAGCTGTACCTCTCGGGCGAGATCGCGCCGCTGCAGATGGCGGCCTGAAGTCGCTTAACCCGAGTTACCGAACCTCGGCAGCACCTTCCCGGCCTCCTTGCGATAGGCGCGGTAGGAATCGCCGTGCTCAGCGATCAGGTCGCGCTCCTCGAACCACAGACCGATGAAGATATAGGCGGAAAAGCCAAGGCTCAGGATCAGCTGGGTCATCGTCATCGAAGGGGTCGCCCAAACGCCGATCAGCACGCCTGTCTGGATCGGATGCCGGATATAGCGATACATCGCCCGTTTGACGAAGGGCACCGGCGGGTTCGGCTGCTGTTTGAAGTTCAGGAAAACCTGACGCAGGCCAAACAGGTCGAAGTGATTGATGGCAAAGGTCGAGGCCAGCAGGAACACCCAGCCGAATGCAAAGACCGCCCAGAGCAGGAAAGCGAGCGTGCCTTGCTCGATCTGCCAGACCTGTCCGGGAACCGTCATCCAGTAGCCTGTCAGAATGATGCTGGTCACGCCGGATACCAGCACATAGGTCGGCCGTTCGGCGGCGACCGGGATCATCTGTGTGATCCATGCCTTGAAGCCGGGCCGCGCCATGCCCGAATGGATCAGGCCCCACGCGGCAACAAGAAAGACATTCCAGACGATCGGACTGATCGGCGCTTCGCCGCCGTCCCACAGATAACCGAATGGCAGCAGCTGGGCCAAAGATGCTATGATTGCGAGCAATCCGGCAACGCCCACGAAATAGCAGACGATACCGTACACGAGTACGAGAGTTCTGTTCATGGTATCCTCCCCCCTCTTGGGAACACCCGAATGTAACACAGTTTGCGCGTTTTTGCGAATGCCTCGCATTGCGGCGTGCCTGCTCTCACCTCGCCGCAGACCCGGCCTTCCCTCGCGCCTCCCAATCCGGGTACTTCGGCAGGGTCAGGAACATCAGCCCCGACAGCGCCAGCCCGATCGTGCCTGCCAGCAGGAAGCTGTCGTATGTCCCGGTCGTATCATACGCGATGCCTGCCAATAGCGGGCCGACCGCCGAGCCGGCGGAGACCATGCTGGTGATCACGCCGTAGATCTTGCCGAAGTTCTTCATCCCCGAATACTGCACGGTCAGATACGAGGCGATGTGCAGCTTGGCCCCCGCCGTATAGCCATTGACCAGCATCGCGAAGATCAGCAGCGGCAGCGTCTTTGCGCCGGTCAGCAGGATCGCAAAGGCAATTGCTGCACTGCTCATCGTTACGCCGCCGACCCAGTTGCCGCGATAGCGGTCCATCAGCAGGCCGGTCACGATCTTGCCAAGGATGCCGACCGCTCCCGCCAGCCCTGCCAGCCAGGCGGCGTTGGTCCGCGACACGCCAACCTCGACAAGGATTTCGATCTGGTGGACGAGCAGGCCGATGGTCAGCGCCATGATGACGAAGATCGAGATGCCGATCCGCCAGAGCGCGGTATCGCGCCATGCCTCTGCCAGCGAAAGACCGGGGAATTCCGGCTTAGCCGCCGCTTCTCCCGCGGCACGCGGTTCGGCTTTCGCCCGGTCATGCGCATCGTAAAGAAACAGGAACGCCAGGAGCAGCGTGACGCCCCCGCCGCCCAGGCCGATCCACGCAAAGGTCGCGCGCCAGCCGAAATTCTCGACGAGGAAATTGGCGGAGATCGGCATGATCGCGTGCGCCGCCGTCGCGCCAGCGAGCGTGATTGCAAGCGCCAGCCCGCGCGCCTTGTCGAATGTGCCCGCGACCGCTGCCGTCCAGATCGTCGTCTTCACGGAGAGCGAGATGATCGCATAGAAAATCCACATCGCCAGCCAGAGCGTCGGCGAGCCGGTCGACAGCCCGAAGCTCGAGATTGCAAAGGCCGAGACGACCAGCCCCGGCAGCGCCAGCCTGCGCGTGCCATAGCGGTCGATCAGGATGCCGAAGAAGGGCGAGAGAATGGCGGTCGTGAGCGAAGAGATCGAGAGACCGGCGGAAACCAGCGTGCGGCTCCATCTGAACTCCTCTGTGATCGGCCCCATCAGCACCGACATCGAGGAGAACATGGCCGAAAAGAACAGGAAGCCGACGAACGAGGCGAGCACCAGCGTCCAGCCGCGCTGCCATTCGGCGCGGGCGGTTTGCGGCAGGGCCTGGATGGTTGCATTCACTCCCGGTCTCTCCCCCGGGCGCATGCCCCGTGCGATCTATGCCGCTGCCGGTTCGCTGCGCCCATGTGCTGACCAGGCAGGATAGCGCGGCAGCGTCAGCAGCAACAGCGACGAGAAGGCAAGCGCGGCTGCCCCTGCCAGCAAGAATGTGCTGTAACTGCCGGTCGCGTCGTAGATCATTCCGGCCACTATCGGCCCGATCCCCGAGCCGACCGAGACAAGGCTGGAGATCACTCCGTAAATTTTCCCGAAGTTCCTGAGCCCGGCATATTGCACCGTCAGGTACGAGGCGATGTGCAGCTTTGCGCCCGCCGTATAGCCGTTGACCAGCATGGCCATGACGATGATCGCGGTCGTCGGCGAATCGCGCAGCAGCAGTGCGAAGGCGATGGCCGCCGTGCTCATTGTCAGCCCGCCGACCCAGTTGCCCGGATAGCGATCGATCAGGAATCCGGTGACCAGCTTGCCGACGATGCCCATTGCGCCCGCAAGCCCTGCCAGCCCGGCGGCCATCTCGCGCGAGACGCCGGTCTCGATAAGGATCTCGATCTGGTGGACGAGGAAGCCGATGGTCAGCAGCATGATGATGAGGATCGAGATGCCGATCTGCCAAAGCGCGCGCGAACGCCATGCCTCGGCCAGCGTCAGGCCGGGCTGTTCACCGGTTGCGGCTGGCTGCGCGGGGGCATCCGCTTCGCCCGGCTTCCCTCGCTGCGCCAGCCGGGTGCGATCCTGCGCACCGTGGAACAGGAAATAGCAGACCACGAAAGCCAGCCCGCCAAATCCTGCGCCGAGCGCGACAAAGGCCATGCGCCAGCCGAGCGCATCGATCAGGAAAACCGAAAGCACCGGGATCGTCGCATGCGCAGCGGTCGCGCCCGCAAGCGTGATTGCAAGCGCCATGCCCTGCGCGCGGGTAAACAGCCCGGCAATCGCCATCGTCCAGTTGGGCGTGTTCACGAAGAGCGCGGCAAGCGCGTAGAAAATCCAGATACCGTACCAGAGGATCGCCGAGCCGGTGTTGAACGCCATCGCCACCACCGCGAGCCCGGAGAGGATGATCCCGGGCAGCACAAGCCGTCTTGGCCCGTATTTATCGAGCAGGATGCCGTAAAACGGCGAGGCCAGCGCGATGATGATCGAAGGAGCGCCAGTGCCGATCGAGATGACCGTGCGGCTCCAGCCGAATTCCTTGGCAAGCGGCCCCATGAACGCGCTCATCGCCGCGATCATGGTCGAAAAGGCCATGAAGCCGATGAAGCCCGAAAACACGACGGGCCAGCCCGTGCGCCATTCCTCGCGGGCGGTTGCCCCGGCGTCAGTCACTGCGGTCTCTCTCCCTGATTTGGTTATTGCGAGAGCATATCAGCAATGGCGCGCGCGGCAATCGCGAAGAGCTTGTGCAGATTTGCGCAGAATAGTATATTGCCGGAATGCCACAGATGAACATCTCGGTCCCCGAGGGCCTCAAGAAATGGGTCGACGAGCGCGTTGCCGAAGGCCGCTATTCAAGCGCGAGCGACCTCGTGCGCGATCTCATGCGGCGCCGGCGAGGAAGAGGAAGAGCGCCTCGCTGAACTGCAGGCGGCGATCGACAAGGGGCGGGGTTCAGGGATTCGACCCGCGCCCGGTATCTGAAATCTTCGATAGCGTGATCCGCGAACATCACGACAAGCATGGTTGAGATCGTCTTCCGTCCGCAGGCCAAGCCGGGATCTCGAGGAGATATACGAATACAGCGCCGAGGCCTTTGGCGCGGACACAGCACGCGAATATCATCGCGGTATGCAGACCTCAGTGATGCGGCTAGCACAGTTCCCGAAATCGGCTCGGTCAACTAATCCTGAATCGCCCGAAAGTCCGCTACCTCGCCTATCGACGCCATCACATCTTTTACGACTATGACGGCGAGACGGTCTGGGTGGTCCGCATCCTGCATCATGCTCTCGATGCCGGGCGGCTGATCTAAAGCTTCCGGTCGAGTTCCAGCAGAGCCTCAGGAATCCTGAGCGAGGCCGCCGCCAGCTGCGTTTCGCGCAGGAACAAGAGCAGCGCCGCCATGAGCAGGCCGATGGCAACCAGAAACGTTCCTGCGGCCACTGCCTGCAGGTCGATGCCCGCCAGCTCCTCGAGAAACAGCACCGCCACCGTCAGCCCGACGACAAGGCCCGAGATCACCAGCAAGGCTATCGCCCGCCCGATGATAACGATGCGCTTGTCGATCGAGCGGATTTCGCGGACCAGCCGTCATCGTGATCCATCCCGCTCGTCGTCGCATGCTCGCCTTGCAGGGCGCGCGAGCGATCGACCACGCGGCCCAGCCGGACCGAGAGGATGTTCATGATATTGCCGATCGCCACGAGGACGAAGACCGGCGCAAGCGCAAGCTGGATCGTTTGCGCGATCACCGGCGCGTCTGCACCAGCGTATCGACCACCGCCGGTTCGGCCAGCGTCGAGGTGTCGCCCACTTCGCCGGGTTTCCCCTCGGCGATCTTGCGCAGGATGCGGCGCATGATCTTGCCCGAGCGGGTCTTGGGCAGGCCGGGGGCGAACTGGATCGCATCGGGCGTGGCGATCGGTCCGATCTCCTTGCGCACCCATGCCCTCAGCTCGTCGCGCAGCGCCGCGTCGCCTTCCTCGCCGGCATTGAGCGTGACGAACGCGTAAATGCCCTGGCCCTTGATATCGTGCGGCATCCCGACGACCGCCGCCTCGGCCACCCTGGGGTGCGCCACCAGCGCGCTTTCCACCTCGGCGGTGCCCATGCGGTGGCCGGAGACGTTGATCACGTCGTCCACCCGGCCGGTGATCCAGAAATACCCATCCTCGTCGCGCTGCGCGCCGTCGCCGGTGAAATATTTGCCGGGATAGGTGCTGAAATAGGTCTGGAAGAAGCGATCGTGATCGCCCCAGACGGTGCGCATCTGGCCCGGCCAGCTCTGTGTGATGACGAGATTGCCCTCGGTCGTGCCGTCCAGCACCTTGCCCTCGCCATCGACAATCTGCGGGACGACGCCGAACATCGGCTTGCTTGCCGAGCCGGGCTTCATGTCAGTCGCGCCGGGCAGCGGGGTAATCATCGCCCCGCCCGTTTCGGTCTGCCACCAGGTATCGACGATCGGGCAGCGTTCGTCACCGACGACGCGCCAATACCATTCCCAGGCTTCGGGATTGATCGGCTCTCCCACCGAACCGAGCAGGCGTAATGAGGAGCGGTCGGTCTTCTTCACGAAATCGTCGCCTTCGCGCATCAGCGCGCGCAATGCCGTGGGCGCGCCGTAGAAGGTGTTGACCTTGTGGCGGTCGACGATCTGCCAGAAGCGGCTGTGATCGGGATAATTGGGCACGCCCTCGAACATCATCACCGTCGCGCCGTTGGCCAGCGGGCCATAGACGACATAGGTGTGCCCGGTGACCCAGCCCACGTCCGCTGCGCACCAGTAGATGTCGCCGGGGCGGTAATCGAAGACGTAGTGATGCGTCATCGCCGCCCAGGTCATGTAGCCGCCGGTGGTGTGAAGCACGCCCTTGGGCTGGCCGGTCGAACCCGAGGTGTAGAGGATGAACAGCGGGTCTTCCGCGTTCATCTCCTCCGGCTCGCAGGTCTTGCTGAGCGTCAGCTGCGCGCGCCAGGAAACATCGCGCGGTTCCTGCATGTCGATCTCGATTGCCGCGCGCCCGACGACCATCACGTATTTCACGCCGGGGCAGGACTTGAGCGCCTCATCAACGTTGTCCTTGAGCCGCACGACCTTGCCGCCGCGCATTCCCGCATCGGCGGTAATGACGATCTTGCTGTCGCAATCGTTGATCCGTCCAGCGAGCGCTTCGGGCGAGAAGCCGGCAAAGACCACCGAGTGCACCGCCCCGATCCGCGCGCAGGCGAGCATCGCGATCACCGCTTCAGGGATCATCGGCAGGTAGATCGTCACCCGGTCGCCCTTGTTGACGCCGAGCGCGCGCAGCGCCGCACCGGCGCGGCAGACCTGTTCGTGCAGCTGCTTATAGGTCAGCGTCTGGTATTCGGCGGGATCGTCGCCCTCCCAGATGATCGCCTTCTGATCGCCGCGCTCTTCAAGGTGCCGGTCAAGGCAGTTGGCAGCGGCATTCAGCGTACCGTCGGCGAACCATTCGATGCCGAAATCATCCTTGTCGAAGCTGCAATTGGAAAGCTGCGTCCAGGGCCTGATCCAGTCGAGCCGGTCCGATTGCTCGCGCCAGAAAGCCTCGGGCTGCTCGATCGAGGCGCGGTACATGTCCTCGTACTTCGCAGCATCGACATAGGCATTTTCGGCCCATTCGGCGGGCACGGGATGGGTAGTGGACACGGACTTCGGCTCCTCTCGGGTGAGGCGCCTATGTGCCCTTCGCGGGTCAGCCGATCAAGGGGCGCGCGAGCAGGCAGACCGCATATTTTGCAAAGGTCACGTCCGACAGACGGCGCGCAAGGCCGCATGTGCCTGCGACAAGCTCCTTGCCGCCGATATGCACCGGCCCTTCGCGCGGGATCACGAGCAGCGGGCCATCGGCATAATGCGCAGCGATTGCTTCGGAAGGCGCGCCCTCGACCTGATCGAGCCGGAACAGCGGTCCATCGCAGATTTCCATTTCGCCGCCATCGGGGACGGACTTGCGCAACGAGGCCGGATAAGGCTCGCCCTTTGCCACCGCCACCGCCTGATCGAGGTGCAACTGGCGCGGGCGACCATAGTCGAACAGGCGATAGGTCGTGTCGGAGTTTTGCTGGACTTCGATAAGGCTGACGCCCGGCCCGATGGCATGGACGGTACCGGCAGGGATATAGAAGAAGTCCCCGCGTTCGACCGAATGCCATTTCATCAGCTTCTCAATCGAGCCATCGACGGCAGCCTTGCGCATCGCTTCGGGGCCGATCTCCTCACGGAAACCGATGCCCAGCGTCGCGCCGGGTTCGGCGTCGACGATCAGCCAGCATTCTTCCTTGCCGTGGCCGGGCACCTGTTCGTTGGATGGGTGGACCTGGACCGAGAGTTTCTCGCTGGTGAAGATGTACTTGACGAGCAGTTCGGACAGTTCGGTCGGCGGCTCGAACCAGATCTCGCCGATCCGCTGGCCCACCGGCGCATGGAACGGCGCGGGCAGGACGTCCTTGCCCCAGGGTTTCTCGACCGTGCGTGTCTTGAGCCCGCCCATCACTGGTTCGCCGCTCCGTGAAGCTTGCCAACCTTCTGCGCGCCGTCCGCCGTGGTCACCAACACCTCGTCGCCATCGACGACGACGATGACGTTTTCGAGGCCGATCACCGAGACGCGCGGGCCGTCGGTATCGACCAGCACGCCCTTGCAATCGACCAGTTCGGCATTGCCCCTGACCGCGTTGCCATCCCCGTCGCGATCGCGCGCTTCGTGAAGCGCCTGCCAGTTGCCGATGTCGGACCAGTCCATGTCGGCGGGCACCATCGCGGCGCGGGTGGTGTTCTCCATGACCGCATAGTCGACCGACTCGCTGTCGATCTTCGCAAAGGCGTCCGCGTCGGGGTGGAACCGGCGGCCATCCTCGCTTCCTGCTGCAACGGCGGCGCGCACCTGATCGGCGATCGCCGGGCGGTGGGATTCGAGTTCGCGAAGGAAGTCTCCGACGCGAAAGGCGAAGATGCCGCCGTTCCAGGCGTAGCCGCCCTCGGCAAGGAATTGCTTCGCGCGTTCGAGGTCGGGCTTTTCGACGAATTGCGCGGTGCGATAGCCGCCCTCGCCAATCGCCTCGCCGCGTTTCAGGTATCCAAAGCCGGTCTCGGGCGTTTTGGCCTCGATCCCGAAGGAAACCAGCCAGCCGTCCCCGGCCAGCTTCGCGGCGGCACGCGCAGCCTCGGCAAAGGCCTGCGCATTGCCGATATGATGATCGCTCGGGCAGACCAGCATCACCGCGTCTTCGGGCAGGCGACACGCGGCCAATGCGATAGCGGCGGCGGTGTTCTTCGCAGCGGGTTCGACGATGATGGTGGCGCGCTCGTCCTCAAGCTGCGCCTCGACATGTTCGAGATGCGCCTTGCCCGTCACCACGACCGGCGCGGCAAAACCGCCGTCCACAGGGCAACGCCGCGCGGTCGCCTCGAACAGCGTGCAATCGCCGACGAGCGGCAGGAACGGCTTGGGCAAGGACGCGCGGCTGCGCGGCCAGAGGCGGGTTCCGCTGCCCCCGCAGAGAATGACTGGAACGATCGTGCTCATGACTCGCCGCTATACTGCCCGAAAGTGGCGGTTTCCTTAAGACGGAAATGGTTAACGCACGGGTAACCGCGCTATGTCGGGCGGAACCACTCCTGCTTCCAGCCATATTCGGATTCGATCGGGGTGCCCGAAGCGGTTTTCGCCGGTTCGAAACGGAAGCGCTGCGTGGCAAGCTGGCAGGTGATGCGATCCGCTTCGGCATCGCGGCTGGCGCGGTGGACGCGGCAGGCCTTGACCCGGCCATCGGTGCCCACCTTGAGCGCGACGATAACGTGATCGCCGAGCCTGAGATCGCGGCTCTTCTTGGGATAATCGCGCGCCGAGTTGATGTCGCCGGAAACCTTCACCGCCTTGGTCGCGATACCGCCTCCGCCGCCCTGCCCCGAGCCTGAGCCGCCCGCGCCGGTGCCCTGCCCCTGACCGCCCGCGCCGGTGCCATCGCCCGCATCGCGTGCGCCCGAGCGGTTTTCGTTACCAGCTCCGGCGACCTTGGGTGCGGGCTTGTTCGAAATCCTGATCTTCGGATCGGGCGCGGCGACCTCTTTTGGCTTGGCCTTCTTGCCCGCTTCGCCCGCAGCCCCTGCTTCTTTGGGCGCAGCATTGGCCGCCTTGGGTTCGGGCTCTTCCTTGTATTCCTTGGTCTCTACGGTGACGTCGAAGGCCGCGACCACCTGCCGGGCGATCTGCGCAGGCAGGTCGGGCGTAAACGCGCGGATCAGTCCGGCGATCACGGCAATGTGGATCAGCGCGATCACCGCGAGGATCACAAGCTTTTGCCGACGTGGCGGTTCCAAATCTGCCCTTCCCATACGGCGGGTATGGCATTGCGCGTCCGATGCTGCAATCACGCTTGTATTGGACTTGGGAGAGACAAAGATGAGCGATTTCGCGGCGATGGAATGCACGCATGGCGAGACGACGATGGATGGATTCGTTGCCATGCCCGAAGGCACAGGCCCGCATGCAGCCGTCCTGTTGTTTCCCGGCGCGACAGGCACCGGGCCGACTTTCGAGAAGCGCGCGCGCGAGCTGGCGGCGCTGGGCTATCTGGCGGTCGGGATCAATGTCTATGGCAAAGGCGCGGACCTTTCCTCCGAGCAGGCCGCCGGAGCGCATTTCATGGCACTTTTGCAACAGCCCGACGAAATACGCGCGCGGGTGCTGGCATGGGTCGATGCCCTGGCGGCGCGCGAGGATGTCGATGCGGCACGGATGGCGGCAATCGGCTACTGCTTCGGCGGCAAATGCGTCTTCGAACTGGCGCGGGGCGGCGGCGATGTGAAGGCAGTGGTCGGCTTTCACGGCCTGCTCGAAACGCATGCCCCAGCCCAAAAGGGCGAGGTCAAGGCACGCGTCGTCGCCTGGTGCGCGGGGCAGGACCCCTATGCGCCCGCCGAACATATCGACGGCTTCCGCGCCGAGATGGCGGCGGCGGGCGTTGCGCATCAGGTCACGGTCTTCTCCGACGTGCAGCACAGCTTTTCAGACCCCGACCACGACGGCCTGCAACCGGGCATCGCCTATGATGCGGTGGCCGATGCGGTTAGCTGGGCGGGGACGGTGGCGTTGCTGGGGGAGGTTTTGGCAGCCTAATGCCAACCCAGGACACCTCGTCATTGCGAGCGCAGCGAAGCAATCAGGGCAACGCACCAAGCCAACGTGTCTCGACTACGCTCGACACGAACGGGTGTGAGATTGTCAGACTCCGAGCAACCTGTGGCTCTCATGCCGCATCACCGCCTTGCCCAGACGGTCGGTGAACTCGACGATGATCGGCGGATCGACGCGGCGGGTGATGCCCCAGAGGTACAGACCGTAAAGCACCGCCTCGCGGTACTGGCTCCAGCCTTCTTCGTCCGAAGGCATGTCCATGCCCGCCGCGCGCATCCGGGCGAGGTAATCGAGAACCAGCCGTCGTTCCTCTTTCTCGGCAATCGCGACAGGCAAGACCGCGTTGAGGTGATAGCCGACATCGAGCGCCCAGCCGCCGCGCTGAAGCAATTGCCAGTCGATCAGGCCCGGCCCTTGTGCGGTTCGGAAGATGTTGCCCGCGTGCGCGTCCCCGTGGATCATGAACTGCGGCCGCGCGCCGTCGCGATCGGCGAGCGCGCGCATCCCGGCGATCAGGCGCTGAGCGTCGCGCACTTCGGGCGTGAGGTTGTCGCCGCGCGGACCATCCAGCAGCTCCTGCAATATTTCGGGGGTGATATAGGTCATGCGCGCCAGCTCTGCGGCGCGCGGCCTGATCCAGTCGGCCCCATCGAGGAACCCGCTGTTGCAATGCAGTTGCGACAGCTCGGCAAGGCTGGCGGCGGCATCGTCGGCGGTGAAGGGATCGAGCGCGGAGCAGAACGTCGCGCCATCGGCGATCAGGTCGCGCATGATCGTGACCGCCTGCTGCGCCTCGCGGTCGATCACCGTGGCGACCGCCTGCGGCACGCGCATCGCCATGGTCGGCGCGACCTTGTTGTAGAACTCGGCTTCGAGCACGCAGGTCGGCCCGCCGCGCGCGGTCATCTCGTCGACATCGAGCAGGCCCTTGATGCAGAACGCATGGCGCTCGGGTGATCCTTCGAAGGTGACGGCAAAGCGAATCTTGGTCGCCACCGTCTTGATGACTTCGACCGTTTCGACCGAATCGACGGCCGCACCGCCGCCCACCGAAGCCAGCGCCTGCGCCAGCCATGCGGGATTGAGCGCCTCGTCCTGCGTACGCGGCACGGCAATCGCCGGCTGGTCCGGAATGCTTGCGTGCAGCTCTTGCGTTGCCATAATCTTGTCCTCACCCGCCTTGACCGAATTCGCTATTTCGGTTCATGCGTCGAAATAGAGAATTATGCAAACACCCTTGAAGGGAGAGAAGATGGAAAAGCCGCTTGAAGGAATCCGCGTGGTCGAGGTCGCAATGTGGGCATTCGTGCCGGCGGCGGGCGGCATGCTTTGCGACCTTGGCGCGGAAGTCATCAAGGTCGAACCGCCGACGGGCGATCCGCTGCGCGGCCTGCAGATCGGCGGCATGGGCGGCGAAGGATCGAATATCGATTTCAGCTGGGAGAGCTACAACCGCGGCAAGCAGTCGATCACACTCGACCTCAAGACCGAGGAAGGGCGCGAGGTGCTGATGAAGCTCTGCGAAGGCGCCGACGTGTTCCTCACCAACCTGCTCCCGCCCGCGCGCAAGGCGATGGGGATCGATGCCGATTCGATCCGGGCGAAGTTCCCGCAGATCATCTATGCCTCGGGTTCCGGCTCCGGCCCCAACGGCCCCGAGGCGAACAAGGGCGGCTACGATGCGATATCGTTCTGGGCGCGCGGCTCGATCTCGGCGACGATGACGCATGATGGTGCGGAGCGCCCCGTCGGCCCGCCCGGACCCGCGTTTGGCGATACGCTTTCCGGCTCGATGCTTTCGGGCGCGATCTGCGCCGCGCTGGTCAAGAAGGAGCGCACCGGCAAGGGATCGGTTGTCGACGTTTCGCTCTTGTCGACCGCGATGTGGTCTATGCAGCGCCTGATCTGCCAGTCGACCTTCGACGACAAGCTGCGCTTCCCGCGTCCCGAAGTGATGGTGCCGTTCAACCCGCTTGTCGCGAATTACCAGACCAGCGACGGGCGCTTCCTCGCGCTCTGCATGTTGCAGGCCGACAAGTATTGGCTTCCGTTTTGCGAGGTGGCGGGTCGACCGGACCTCGCCGAAGACCCGCGCTATGCCGACGCCGCCAAGCGCCGCGAGAACATCGATGCCTGCTGGGCCGACATGAAGGCGCTGTTCGCTTCGAAGACGCTGGCCGAATGGCGCGAAATCCTCGCAAAACAGGACGGCCAATGGGACGTGGTGCAGGAAGTTGGCGAGATCCGCCACGACGTGCAGGTGCAGGCGAACCGCTACCTGCAACAGGCCGATTACGGCGACGGCACGACGATCCCGATGGTTGCAGTGCCGATGCTCTACGACGGCGAAGCCCTGCCCGCGCGCCGCTCGCCCGACCTCGGCGCGGACAGCGACGCGATCCTGACGCGGCTGGGCTATGACGAGGACGCGGTGATCGACCTCAAGGTAAAGGGCGTGGTGTTTTAGCGCTCGCAATAGAGGTGATCTGTCATTCCCGCGAAAGCGGGAATCCATCGAGAGAGCCGCCAATGGATTCCCGCTTTCGCGGGAATGACGAACAATTTGCAGCGGCATCCACCTTGACTCGCCCGTTCGAAAATGCGATTATTAGTTCGCTATTTCGAATTATGAAAATCAACGAAACAAAGCAGGAGTTTGGGAGATGAGCGAAGCAGATCCGGCAATTGCGGGTTCCAAGGTCGACAACTGGCACCTCGGCCCGATTTTCGATGCCGACGCGCATATCGATCCACCGCACGATATGTGGAAGGATTACCTGCCCTCGAACCTCAAGGACCGTGCGCCGAAGATTCTGCACGAGGAAGACGGCGACTATATCGAGTTCGAAGGCAATCGCCGCCCGTTCATGATGATTTCGAATCAGGCCGGGCGCGAAGGCAAGAACTTCAAGATGAAGGGTCGGCTTGAAGAAGTCCGCAAGGTCTGGGAACCGGAAACGCGGCTTGGCGACATGGACGCAGACGGCATGGACGCGGCGCTGTTGTTCGGCGGCGGCCCGCTCGGCTCGTTCGACAACGAACTCTACATCGCCTCTTACGAAGCCTATCAGAACTGGGTGCTCGATTTCTGCTCGGCCGCACCCGACCGCCTTTACCCGGTCGGCTACGTGCCGATGCGCGACATCGACGAGACCTGCCAGCATGTCGAGCGGCTGGCGAAGAAGGGTTTCCGCGCGATCAACCTGCCCGCGTTCCCGCAGAACCCCGAAGCGTGGAAGACGTCTTCGGGCATCAAGAACCTCAAGGACGGGCAGGTCTCCGCGCTGACCGGCGATGCCAAGGGCGCGCTGCAATATTCGGACCCTGCTTTCGATAAGCTGTGGAAGACGATCGTCGACAACAACGTCGTCATCACCTTCCACCTCGGCGGGCGCGTGCCGCGTTTCGGGCAGAAGGAATACTTCCTCGCCGACATGCCGATGAGCAAGCTGGCAATGGCCGAGCCGATCGGGATCATGATCTACAATTGCGTGTTCGACCGCTTCCCCGACCTCAAGATCGGCTCGATGGAATCGGGCGTGGGCTGGTTTGCGTGGTTTGCCGAATACAACGACCGGACCTGGGAAAAGCAGCGCTACTGGACCGAGAGCCAGCTGAAGAACCCGCCGTCCTACTACATGGACAAGAACGTCTACGGCTCGTTCATTCAGGACCGTACCGGCATCCTCAACCGCAACCTGCCGGGCGGCAAGAACATCATGTGGTCGTCGGACTATCCGCATTCGGAAACGACCTTCCCCAAATCGCACGAGATCATCCTCCGCGATTTCGAAGGCATTCCCGAGGACGATATCAAGGACATCATCAACAACAATTGCCGCAAACTGCTAAGCCTTGACTGAGTGACGTCCGGTCTTCGGACCGGGCAGAACGCCAGCAGGGAGAGGCTGACGTGGCATCGATAGAGGGCGCGACGGGCACTGCGCCTGCGCGCCCGGCAAAAATTCCGGGCTCGGCATACTATGCGCTGGCGTTGCTGACCTCGGCCAATTTCCTCAATTACCTCGATCGCAGCATCGTCTCGATCCTGGCCGAGGCGATCAAGGCCGACCTAAAGCTCGACGACGCGCAGCTGGGCTTCATCATGGGCACCGCCTTCGCGGTTTTCTATGCCGTCGTCGGCATTGCGATGGGGCGCATTTCCGACGGCCTCAGCCGCAAGAAGGTGATGGCCTTCGGGCTCGCGCTCTGGTCGGGCATGACCGCGCTCGGCGCGGCGGCAACGAACTTCGCAGTGCTGGCGATCGCCCGCGTCGGGGTCGGCGTCGGCGAAGCGGCGGCGACGCCCTGCTCGCAATCGCTGCTCGCCGACATCTTCCCGCAAAGCCGTCGCGGCATCGCGATGAGCGTATATCTCACCGGCACGTTCGTCGGCGGGGCGATGGCGATGATCCTGGGCGGATATGTCCTGCAGAACTGGCCGACGATGTGCACCGCCGCGCCGTTCGCCAGCGCCTGTTCGCTAGCGCCCTGGAAAGCCGCACTGCTGCTTGCCGGCCTGCCCGGGCTGCTGCTCGCGCTGCTGATCCTCACAATCCGCGAACCGGCCCGCAAGGAAGCGCGCGCCGCGCCGCCATTCCGCTTCATCATCGGCGAATTCGCCAAGGCCTTGCCGCCCTTCACAATCACCAGCGTCTATGCGGCGGGTGGCAAAGCGGGGCTGGTCGGCAATCTCAAGCTGGCCGCCGCGATCATCGTCGCATGCGGGGCGCTGCTCTGGCTGACCGGCGACACCGCGCAGTGGATCGCGGTCGGTCTTGGCATCTACGCGGTCTCGACCTGGGGGCAGATCCAGGCGCTGATCGACAAGCCGCTCTTCGCCCTCACCTTCGGCGACCGTACTTTCGCGACCGCCATGGCCGCATCGGCGCTCTTCGCCTGCGCGGGCGCGGGCACGGGCATCTGGACCGTCCCCTACGCGATCCGCACCTTCGACATGACGCCCGACAAGGTCGGCCTCTACATCGGCCTCATCAACCTCGTCGGCGCGATCATCGGGGTGCTGCTCGGCGGAATGCTAGCCGATCGCTGGAAGCAGAAAGACCTGCGCGCGCCGCTCTGGATCATGGCGATCAGCGCGGTCTGCAATCTCTTCGGCCTGGTCGTGCTGCTTTCGGTCGGCAGTATCGAGGCATTCCTCGGTGTCCGCTTCGTGCTTGCGATTCTCGGCTCGCTCTGGGGCGGATCGACCGCAGCGATGATCCAGGACCTCGTAATCCCGCGCATGCGCGGTTCGGCGGCGGGCACCTTCACGCTGGTATCGATCGTCATCGCCTCGGGGCTCGGCCCTTACTGGGCAGGCAAGATCAGCGCGCTTTCCGGCTCGCTCGTCGCCGGAATGCTCAGCCTGCTGGTGCTCGTGCCCATCGGCCTGGTGCTGGTCTTGATCGCCGCCAAACGCATGCCCGAGGAAAGCCCCGCCGCGCGCATGGCCCGCGCAGTCGCTGCGGGCGAACCCGAAACGGAGGAAACGCAATCATGACGCAGGACGTCCTCACCGCCGACGATCCGCTCTACGAAGAGCTTTACGATGTG
Organism: Sphingomonadaceae bacterium; assembly: GCA_041396945.1. Taxonomy (GTDB): domain Bacteria; phylum Pseudomonadota; class Alphaproteobacteria; order Sphingomonadales; family Sphingomonadaceae; genus Novosphingobium. The sequence continues at coordinate 43,484 of JAWKXP010000012.1, forward strand.
CGCAACGAAGCAGAATCGATCGGCAATTTCATCGATCGCGACGTCATGCCCGAAGTCCATGCGTTGCGCGCGCAGGCTCCGGTCCACAAGGGCAAGCTGCGCGAGCTGCTCGGCCTGCCCGAACACCTGCGGCATGTAAAAGCCGAAGGCCGCCAGCACTGGTCCGTGCTGTCCTACGACGCCTGCGAGGCAGCGTTTCGCGATCCGGCGCTGTTTTCCAATTCGGTGCAGGGCCAGCCCAATCCGGCGAACGAAAAGCTCATGGGCATCCTCGAAATGGACCCGCCCGAGCACCGTGGCTATCGCCGCACGATCCAGCCGAAGTTTCTCATGCCCGAAGCGCTCGGCTGGTGGCGCGAACAGACCATCGACGGCATTATCGAACGGCTCGTCGCGCGGCTCGCGCAGGGCGAGCGCGCCGAACTCAACATCGATTTCTGTGCACGCATCCCGGTCTACACGATCACCACCGCCATCGGCCTCGACGGCGACGAGGCGCTGCGCTTTCGCCACGCCTACCTCAATTCGACCAGCCAGAGCCGCAATGTCTCGATGGAAGACCGCATCCGCAATGGCCGGATCGTCGAGGAGACGCTGCTCGCGCTGGTGGCGGCGCGGCGTGCGGAGCGGCGCGAGGATCTGGTCAGCTACCTGATCGATACGACCCTGCGCCTGCCGGGAGCAGAGCCGCGCCCGCTCACCGACAAGGAAATCATCACCCATGCCAAGCTGGTCATGGTCGCGGGCGGCGGGACGTCGTGGCGGCAGATGGGAATCACGCTGCTGGCGCTGCTGACGCATCCGGAGCAGCTCAGCGAAGTGCGGGCAAACCGCGCGCTGCTCGACGATGCGATCGAGGAAGGGCTGCGCTGGAACCCGACTGCGCCGTATTTTTATCGCATGGTCACCGCCGATTGCGAATTCTACGGCCATGCGATCAGGGAGGGCGACGTGATCGAACTCGGCCTCGGCCCCGCGAACCGCGATCCGTCGCGCTGGGACAATCCCGACGCGTTCGACATGCACCGCCCGAAACTGACCAACATGGCGTTCGGTCTCGGCACGCACCGCTGCCTCGGCATGAATGTCGCACGGGTGGAGATCAATCGCGGCATCAACGCGCTGCTCGACGCATTCCCGAACCTGCGGCTCGATCCAGATGCGGAAACCCCGTTCATCACCGGCGGGCTGGAGCAGCGCGGGCCGTCGGGTTTGCCGGTGCTGTTGACGTAGTCTGATCCTCCCTGTGCCGAAGGCATGGGGAGGTGGCAGACGCCGCAGGCGGCTGACGGAGGGGCGATGGCGCACCCTGCCCCTCCACCACGACGCCGACGGCGTCGCGGTCCCCCTCCCCATCGCTGCGCGACAGGGAGGATCAGTGGAGATGGTTCGCTCTCAAGCCACCTTCAGCCTTTGCGCGATCACCTCTTCGCTCATCATCTGCTTGCCGCGCCAGTGGCCCATGCGCAGGCCGGTGCATGACATCTTGAAGTGGGTGAAATCCTCGTACCAGTCGAGGTCGGCGGCGGACTTGCCGGTCTTTTCCTCCCAGCGCGCGACGGTTTCCTCGCGGCTGCCCATGCCTTCGAGGTATGCGCCGTTCTGGGCATTGGGGCCGTGCATGATGTCCGAAAGCACGACAAACCATGCGAGATCGTGGAGCGCGCCGCCGAGCGAGGGCTGTTCCCAGTCCATCACGCAGACCACGTTCTGCTGCTCGTCGAACATCATGTTGCCGATGCGCGCGTCTCCCCAGACGAGGCCCTCGGGACGGTTCGCGGGCCAGAGCGACTTGAGCCGTTCCAGCGCGCGCCCGATCGCGGGCGAGCCGACATGTTCCTGCACCCAGGCCGCGCCGCGCTCGTACTTGTCCCATTCCTGCTCAAGCCCCTGCTCCGCACCCGGCGGGCCCTTGAGGAAGTCCAGCTTGTCGAGCGGGACATGCTGTATCGCGGCGAGCTGATCTACCGCGTTTTCCCAAAGCGTGCGCCGCTGCGCCGGGGTAAGCTCGGTCATGAAGCCTTCGCGCGCATAGGGCGGGATCGAGACGGGCACGCGCCCCTCGCGCTTTTCCATCACGAAGAACGGCTGGCCCAGCAGCGAGGAGTCTTCTTCGAACCAGAGCGGCTTTGCGACCTTCACATAGCCGCCGTCCGAAATCACCTTCATCACCTGATACTGTTCCTCGAACAGGGTATCGACGAAGACGGTGAATTCGCTCGGCTTGATCCGCACGACGCAGCCTTGCTCGCACGCCTCGCCGCCCTCGCTCCAGTGGGCGTCGAACAGGATCGTCTCGTGCGACTGCCCTGCTCCGCGCGGATAGGTCAGGTTATCGATGCGGATGTCCGAAGCGGCGGGCAGCTTGCCACCAAGCCATTCGCCAAGCTGACCGGCAAGCTCGTCGAGATCGCGCGTCGAAGGCGCAACAATAACATCGGACATGACTGGTCTCTCTCCCTTGGGCCTGCGATGCATTGTTCACAATCGCGAATATTAGTTCGCTATTTGAATAGGCGCGTGCGCCATCGCGGTCAAGCCGCCAGGGAATTAGCCAGCCAGCGGAGGGGTGCCCGAAATGAACGTCGAAATGCGTCCGCAGGCCTGCGCCAGCCGCGCACCGGCAGCCATGATCTCGTCACCAGTCATCGCGCTGCGGAATCCTGCGGCCACGAGCGAGAACGAAACGCCCTCACGCATGTCGTAAACCGGCGCGATCAGTGCGGCGACCGAGTATGGCTTGTCCGCCGCCATGTCGAACACCGGGGAAATCGGGAGTTCTTCGCCCTCAGGCGGATTGAAGCCGTCGTCGGATGCCGAGGGTATCGTGAAGCCGGGCTTGCGCTCGTGCACGACGAAGCCATGCTCGCGCACAAAGGCCCGCCCGCGCTCGAAGCGTTCGACCTGGTCATCGCGCAGGGGCGGCACCTTCCGCGCCAGCCAGGCTTCGGCGGCCTTGTCGGATCGTGCAAAAAACGACATCGCCTGCGTCCAGTGCAGTTTCATCCGCGTACCGAGCGGCACCGGATAGCCGACATGGCTCGCCGAAGTCGCGCGATCGCGCAGATGGATCGTATCCCCCTCAAGGAAATAGGCACCGCACACGACGTCGAATTCGTCGGCGATCTGCCTCATTTCCGGATGCGCGACCTGCAGCGGCGAAAAATGCTCCGCTGCCACACGCCCGATCGCCGCCAGCGCCGGGCCAAGCACATAGGTCTTCTCTCCGGTGCGGTAGAGATAGCCAACATCGACCAGCCCGGTGAGCAGCGCATGACAGGTCGCACGGCTAAGCTTGAGCGCGCGCACGAGGTCGGTCAGTGCGAAGGCCTGCCCCGGATGATCGGCGATGAAATTGAGGATGGCCGCCATCCGCATGACGCCGGGAGATGATCGCGACATGGAACCCTTTTTCGCTATTTCGAATAGTCGGGTTAAGCCGCTGGAGTTGGCGCGTCAATAGGCAGGTGTGGAGAGCTGGCGCCGCAAGATGGCCGCGGATGTGGCCGGCAGACCCAACAACAATCCTACAGTCCAAATCGCGCGATGTAGTCCGAAAAGGCAAAGCGGATTTCATCGCGTGAGGTGCCGTATTCCTCGGCGGTGTAGCGATGCTCGCCGTGCGCGCCTTTGGCGTTGCGTTCGGCATAGCTGTCGATGCCTTTGCGGAACTCGTCGGTCACCGGAAAGCCGAGCTTGCCGTAAAGCCGGGCAAAGGTGCGTCCCGGGTGCGAGGCGACATCGTCGTTCCAGACATCGACAAAGCGATCCTCGCCGATCCGCGCTCGTGCTTCCAGCCCGCGCGCCACGCCCTCGGTCCAGAAACGCAGGAACCTGGGGCCGTACTCCCCCTTTTCGAGCGATTCCGGTTCGCAACGCTCGGAATTGAGGCGGAATTGCAGGCTTGAAACCGAAGGGATGACCTTGGCCGGATCGCGATGCGTCCAGATAAAGGTCGCGTCCGGATACTCCGCCGCAATCTCGTCGAGCCGGAACAGGTGGACCGGCGATTTCAGCAGCCAGAGGTTCGGCGGGCAATGCGATTGCAGCAACTTGAGCACGCGGTGATGGTAGGAAAAGAACGAAGTGAAATCGGCTGCCGTCCACCAGTCGATATAGTCGTCGGGCATCGGGAACGCGCCGTGATACCCCTTCATGTCGAGCGGGGCGAGCATCACGAAATCTTCTTCGGGGCCGTCGGGATCGTAGATGTGCTGCGACTGATCCATCTTGAGAGCCCGTTGCCGCGCCTCGACCGCGCGCGGATCGTTATCTTCTTCGCCGAACAGCGGCGGCGGCACCGGTTCCGCGCCTTCCCAGCCGCGCAGGAAGCGATAGCGCGGATCGGTTGCCATCATCCCGACCGTTGCCGTGGTCCCGGTGCGCGGCAGGCCAATCACGAAGATCGGGCCTTCCACCTTTTGCGCTTCGACCATCGGATGCTCGGCATACCAGCGCTCGACCTTCAGGCGGTTGGCCAGGTCGCTGACGATCTTGCCGAGCGACTGCTCGCGCGCCTCGCTCGTCAACGGCATGCGCGCGAAGGCATCGAGCGAACGCTCCAGCCCTTCTTGCCAGCCATCCGCACCGAAATCGTCGTATTCGGCGCGCTGCCGCGCCTGTTCTATCGCCTGTTCAGGTGTCATCTCGGCGCGACTCAGTCCCAGCGGATCGGCAGCGTGTCGAACGCGATGATGTTGCCCGAATGGAACGTCGCGGGTCGCTCCGGGTCGAGCCGCCAGGTCGGCAAGGTCGCGAGCATCTGCTGGTAAAGCACCTGCAATTCGACCCGCGCAAGATGCGCACCGAGACAGCGGTGGACGCCTGCCCCGAACGCCAGATGCACCTTATCCTCACGCTCAAGGCTGTATTCCTCGGGCGATGCGAATTCGCGCGGATCGAGGTCCGCACCCGGATAGAACAGCACCAGCCATTCGCCCGGTTTCATTTTCCAGCCGCCAAACTCGGTTTCGACCGCGACACGGCGCATCGGGATCGTGAAGCTGTAGCGGCGCAGCATTTCCTCGACCGCATCGACGATCTTGTCGGGATTGGCGCGCAGCTCGTCCTGAAGCTCCGGATGCTGCGCGAGGTGACGCACGGCGAAACCCATGCCGTTGATGACGGTATCGAGCCCGGCGACGAAGAGCAGGACGGCATAGTCCTCCATCAGTTCCAATGTCATCGGTTCGCCGTCGATCTCGGTCTGCCAGAGCAGGCCGAGGATGTCGTCGCCCGGATTCTCCTTCGCGGCCATGATCTCGTCATGCATGGCATCGGCAACCTTGCGCATCATGCCCGCCGATTCCATCATGTTGTCTTCCATCGTCTTGGCGAGGAATTCGTGCACGAGGTCGCGGAATTCGGCGAGGCGCGAGACGGGCAGGCCCATCATCCTGAGGAACACCGTCACCGGCAGCGGCTCGGCAATCGCCGAGATGAATTCGCAGTGGCCCTGATCCTTCACCTTTTCGATCAGCTCATCGCAAAGCGTCCTGATCTCATCGATCCGGTTGATCGCCGCGCGCGGGGAGAAGGTCTTCTGCAATGGCCCGCGAAACTTGCCATGATCGGGCGGGTCCATGTTGATCGGCGTCGCCATCGGAATGCGCGGCATGTCCTTGGGCATCATCGCCAGCATCGCCTCCATCTGCTCCTTGGGCATGTAGGAGCTGGAGAATGTCTCGGTATCGCGCGCCGCGTCGTAGGTTTCCTGATAGCCTGCCGCGATCCAGCGTCCGCCATTGCGCGGGGTCCAGAAGACCGGCGGCGCTTCTTTGAGGATTTCGCGAATGCGCTCGTGCGGATTGGCCAGCAGCCCCGGATCGTTGCGCATGTCGAAATCATAAACCGCCTCGTCCGGTATATGGTCCGGCTTGGGCACGGCGGGCGAGAGGGTTTCGGCAAGGGCAGTGGCCACGGTCAGGTCTCCTGAATACGCAAGCAGTGATTCGTTCTGCGGCGAAGATAGCGAAATGAGCCAGCCTGTCTCAAATTTCCGTGAACGCGAAGGGTTCAACGCCCCTGCGAAAATCGTCGGGCAGGATTTCGCGCCCGATCGGCGGCTCGGAACGCGCGGCGCAGGCAGCGCGGTGGCACAGGCGGCAGGTTACGCCGACCGGGGTCGCGTCGGCCTTGGCGGGAGCGATCCCGCGCGCATAGACCAGTTCGCCCGCGTCCTCGGCCTTGCAGACCAGCGCCAGCGCGCGCACGACGCGCTGCGTATCGAAACTGCCGCCACCCGCGCGCACGGTGCGGGCTAACGAGAAGAAGCGCTGCCCATCGGGGTATTCAAGCCATTGCGGCACGATCTCACCCGCTGTTCGAAAAACCGCATGGACCGACCAGAGCGGGCAGCCGGGGCCGTGTACCGGATAGGCGAAGTCCGCGCCGTCGAGGCGTTTGGAGACATTGCCGCCCTCGTCGATGCGCAGCAGGAAGAACGAGATGCCCTCTTGGCCCTTGCGCCCCATGCAAGCGAGGCGATTGGCAACCTGCTCAAAGCTCGCCCCGAACTGGCGCGAGAGCGATTCGATATCGTAGCCACGCTCCTTCGCCGCCTTGAGGAACTTGCCATAGGGCATGACCAGCGCGGCAGCGGCGTAAGCAGCCAATGTGCGGCGCGCCAGGGTTTCAGCGGTTTTCGTGGTGAATTCGGCGGCGCGCACGAGCTTGCCGATCTCGCTGCGCAGCGCGGTGTAGGCGATGTGCGTCGCCATATGAAACGCGCGGCTGGCGCTGTCGAGCGCGTCGGAGAGCAGGAGTTGCTGGTTGTGCCGGTCGAACCGGCGCAGCGATCCGGACATCACGTCGGGCGGCAAGAAGCGCACCCGCACGCCTTGCTGCCCGATCCACTCGGCCAGCCCGCCTGCCTTCGACACTTCGTTCGCCAGCGCCTCCGCTCGGCCATCGAGCGCATCGACATAGTTGCCCTGCGCCGCGATGAAGGCGCGCGATTCCGCAATCGGGTCGGCGGCCTCGTCATCCCCTGCCCCGGGCGCGCGCGCCAGCGCCTGCTGTTCTCGGGTATAGGCACCGTAAAGCCGCAGCAACGCTTCGGAGACGCCCGGAAAATTGGTGGCAAGATCGGCCACTTCGAGCGCGGGCAGGTCGATATCGGCGAAGATCGGATCGCGCAGGATTGCGTTGATCCGCTCGCCATAGGCCGCGCCGTCCTCGCTGGCGAGATCGCCGATATCGAGCGCATAGGTGCGCGCCAGCCGCAGCAGCATGTCCGCCGTCACCGGACGCTGGTTGCGTTCGAGCAGTGCAACATAGGATGCCGAGATCTCCAGATCGTCGGCCATCGCCTGTTGCGTAAGCCCTAGCTCGCGCCGCAAGCGCTTCAGCCGGGGACCGATGTAAAGGGGCCTGTTTTCCGCCATGTCGCGGCTATAATGTCAAATCCTTACAACTTTACAATGAAAATCTGTAAGGCTTTACAAACCGACTCCGCGCGCCGTTTCGCACTGCACAATCGCCGGGTATCACGATGCCATTCCAACCCCAATTTCTTTTCAGGGAATCAGTACCGTGACCTACCAGAGCAAGATCATCGAAGCCGGACAGACCATTGGCCAGAACGGCCCCTCGTGGAACGCCATCGAGCCCGAGATGGTCGCCCGCATGCGCCTGCAGAACCGGTTCAAGACCGGTCTCGACATCGCCCGCTACACCGCGAAGATCATGCGCGAAGACATGGCTGCCTATGATGCCGATCCCGCCAATTACACGCAGTCGCTCGGCTGCTGGCACGGCTTCATCGGCCAGCAGAAGATGATCTCGATCAAGAAGCACTTCGGATCGACCAAAGGCCGTTACCTCTACCTCTCCGGCTGGATGATCGCCGCGCTGCGCAGCGAATTCGGCCCCCTGCCCGACCAGTCGATGCACGAGAAGACCTCGGTCCCCGCGCTGATCGAAGAGCTCTACACCTTCCTGCGCCAGGCCGACGCCCGCGAACTGGGCGGCCTGTTCCGCGATCTCGACAAGGCGCGCGACTCCGGTGACGAGGTCGAGGCAAAGCGCATCGAGCACGCCATCGAAAACTACGAAACGCACGTCGTTCCGATCATCGCCGACATCGACGCCGGTTTCGGCAATGCCGAGGCAACCTACCTGCTCGCCAAGAAGATGATCGAGGCCGGTGCCTGCGCGCTGCAGATCGAGAACCAGGTTTCCGACGAAAAGCAGTGCGGCCACCAGGACGGCAAGGTCACCGTGCCGCACGAGGACTTCCTGCAGAAGATCCGCGCGATCCGTTACGCGTTCATGGAAATGGGCGTCGAGGACGGCATCATTGTTGCCCGGACCGACTCGCTCGGCGCTGGCCTGACCAAGCAGATCGCCTACACCCGCGAAGCCGGTGACCTTGGCGACCAGTACAACGCCTTCCTCGATTGCGACGAAATCGACCCGACCAACATCGGCCACGGCGACGTCATGATCAGCCGCGACGGCAAACTGATGAAGCCCAAGCGCCTGCCGTCCAACCTGTACCAGTTCCGCTCGGGAACCGGCGAGGACCGCTGCGTGCTCGATTGCATCACCTCGCTGCAGAACGGCGCTGATCTGCTCTGGATCGAGACCGAAAAGCCGCACATCGGCCAGATCGGCGGCATGGTTTCGCGCATCCGCGAAGTCATTCCCAACGCCAAGCTGGTCTATAACAACTCGCCCAGCTTCAACTGGACGCTCAACTTCCGCCAGCAGGTCTTCGATGCGTGGGAGCAGGAAGGCCGCGACCTTTCGGGTTATGAGCGCGAGAAGCTGATGAGCGCCGATTACGACGGCACCGAGCTGGCGAACGAAGCCGACGAACGCATCCGCACCTTCCAGAAGGACGCGGCGCGCGAGGCGGGCATCTTCCACCACCTCATCACCCTGCCGACGTACCACACGGCAGCGCTGAGCACCGACAACCTTGCCAAGGAATACTTCGGCGAGCAGGGCATGCTCGGTTACGTCAAGAACGTTCAGCGTCAGGAAATCCGCCAGGGCATCGCCTGCGTGAAGCACCAGAACATGGCCGGCTCCGACATCGGCGACGACCACAAGGAAGCCTTCGCCGGTGAAGCCGCGCTCAAGGCAGGCGGTGCCGACAACACGATGAACCAGTTCGCAGCCTGATCGCAGATTGTCTATGCTTCCCGCCCCGGCGGGAGGCACGCAAAGGAGACCTACCATGTCAGAACCGACACGCGCCCGCGCCGTTCTTTCCAACGACGATTTCAAGCTGCTGAAAGAAGCCGTCCGCTACTATCTTCAGAACAACGAGGACTCGCCAGAATCTGCGAAGTACTCGGCGCTCTACCACCGGCTTGGCAGCGCCTATCGCGGGTAAGCCCCCCCCGCGCACCATTTTCCTGGGGAGGAAAGCCTGAGGCCCGTCGCGGACCCTGAGCCGCGGCGGGCCTTTTGCTGTCCGCCCGATTTGTTCCCCGAATTGTTCATTGCGCAGACAGCCAATCGGGCGCACCAGCGGTGCTTCGGGATATTCAGGAAAGAGTGAGATCAAGGGTGGCTGATTCGGCATTTGGCGGGTCAACCCGCCTGATTGGCGGGATATCGCCGCGCGATGCGGTGCTCTCGCCCGATGGCGAGACGCTCTATGTCGCCGACGCCGCGGGCAACGTCACCGTCATCACGGTCGATACCGGTGCGGTCGTTACGACCTGGGACATCGGCGACAGCCTCGACGGCATTTCGATCTCGTCGGACGGGATGTATCTCTCGCTTGCCGAGCTCAATCCGGTCGGAACCGCCGAAGACGAGCTGGGCGACATGGTCCCGATCGTCGCCGCCTACCGGGTCAATACGGCAACCGGCGCGACCGACTCTTACGAGCTCACCGCCGGCTATTACGATTACACCTTTGCCGATACCGCCTATCTCGCCGATGGCTCGATCCTGCTGACCCAGCATTTCAACGGCTCGGGCTGGATCACGCTGCGCACGCTCGACCCGGAGACGGGCACCTTCACCGATACCGGGATGCAGGTGCGCCACAACTCGACGATCACGGTCTCGGACGATTATTCGACCGCGCTGATCGGCGAGGCGGATATCTCGAACGCGCCGATGCTGCGCTATGACCTGACACAAATGGACTCGCCGGTGCTGGTCGCGCAGTCGGACGTATACAATTTCAACACCAGCGGCTTCAATTCAGGCGTGCAGGCGCTGTCCAGCGATGGCGCGCTGGCGGCGCAGTGGATCTTCTATTCGGGGCTCTACATCCTCGACGAGGACATGCAGCTCGTTGCCAACGTCTTCGACACCGTACCCACGCTGCGCGACGACGCGATCACCGGCGTAACCTTCAGCCAGGACGGCGATTACCTCTATCTCCTGAGCGTCGACGCGCGGGCGGTGATCCAGATATCGACTGCCAGCTGGACCGAAGTCTCCCGCCTCAACCTGCCCGGCGACGTCTCCTTCAATGCTCCCACTGCCTACGGCCAGTTCACCAACAACCTGCTCGCCACCGACGATGGCGACTGGTTGATCGTAGCGCTCGGCGATGGCCTGCTCCGCGTCGATACTGGCCGGGTTGACGGCACGCCTAGCGACGACCTGCTGCGCGCCGCGCCCGAGGGGATGGAGATTTACGGGCATGCCGGGAACGACATCCTCCTTGGCAGTGCGGGCAACGACGACTTAACGGGCGGTCCCGGTTTCGACCGCATTTTCGGCGGTGGCGGCAGCACCGATCGCGTGATCTACAGCGGGAATTTCTCCGATTACCAGTTCTCGCTCGGGGCATCGGGCACGGGGCTAATCGTAACCGACATGCGCGCGAATGGAGACGGCAACGACTATCTCTACGATGTCGACAGGCTCATATTTGCCGACAGTCAGATGTGGTACTCGGACGTCATTGGCACATTGGAGCAACCGGATTTCCATGCCAACCTCATCACCACGCCCGGCTTCAAGGGCGAAATCAGCGGGCAGGTAAACGTCTTCGGGACTGCTGGCTTCGAATTCATCGCCGTTGGCAGCGCGTTCCCGTTCCATAATTCTTACGTTGTGTTCGATCCCTCGTTCAGCAGCGGCAAGAACGTGATCGAACTCGATCCGGGGCATTATACCGTGGCACTCTCGGGATCGAATGCGGTTTTCGCCTCGATGGCCAGCATCGGGCCGACCGTGGTGATACCGGTCGGCATCGAAGGTGTGCCGATAAAGATGGGTGAAAATGTCTGGTCGCTCTATTACGACCAGACCACCCAAAGCGCCTATATCGGCGATACGCCGTTCGGTTCTGAGCCGGTATTCTTCACGGGTGAATTGAATCCCGGATCGGTGAGCGACGATTCGGACATGGACGCAATAGCAAGGGTGCTTCTCGTCCCCGGTGCCGAATTCAGCGCGGATGGAATCTACGAGGTCTTCGGCACGTTCGCGCCGGAGACGGTACTGGTAGGCGAAGGCAGTTTCGTTTTCGATCCGTCCTTCAACAGCGGCGGAGACACTATCCGGCTTCCAGGCAGCGCCGCCGACTACACGGCGGTCCAGTCCGGATCGGGTTTCTTGATCGAGAGCGACACAACCAGCATACTCCTCCCGGCCGGCCCCTTGCCGACAACGTTGTCATTCAACGGGACCGAGGTTCAGGCGTTCTACGATCCGGGCTTCGACTTGTTGTTCATCGGCGATGTCGAAGTCGGTTTCGCCGAGGTCAACCTCGCGATGATCGCCTAGGCCGCCTCGCGCGCGCGGGCGATCTCGATCAGTTCGGGCAGCGTCGAATTGCACAGCGCCACGCGTTGCAGCGCGCGCCTGCCCTCGCCCGGATCGGACTGCGCGGTGCGCGCGTGTTGGAGCGCCATGTTGTCCCAGACGAGCAGGTCGCCTTCCTGCCAGACATGCTCGTACCGGCGCTCGGGCGCGTAGAGATAGCTGTATAGTTCCTGCAGGACAGCATCGCTCTCCGCCTCGTCTATCTCGAGGATGCGCGTCGCGTGGTGTTCGGTGACGAGCAGGATCGGACGGCCCGACCGCTCCGAGATGTACTTCACCGGGTGGTCGGCAACGAAGGTTGGCCAGTCCATGCCCGTCGCCGACTTGTCGAGCACATGCCGCAAGGTCTTGCCTTCGAGCCGCGCCTTGAGATCGTCAGGCAGCGCTGCCCATGCCGCGATCCCGCTAACAAACGTTGTCGAGGTCGGTGCATCGGGCAAGGCAATCGCTTGCAGGCAGATCGAGCGGATCGGATCGTGCGTATAGGTCTGGTCCGAATGGAAAGGCAGCGGCACCGATCCCGCCGCGTCCTTGTTGTCGAGCACGGTGACGAAGGCGCCATTGCCCAAGTTGTCGACCGGCCCCGGCGGCCCGAACCATGATGCAACCTCTTCGTGGCGCGCGTGCGAAAGCGATTCGCCGCCGCGAAAGAGCAGCAGCGAGTGCTCGTCATAGGCGCGGACGAGCTCCGCAATCTCGGCGGGGTCGGATGCGCGGGCCAGGTCGAAGCCAGTGACCTCGACGCCGAACTCGGGGTGAACCGGGCGGAATTCCATGCGTTTCAGGCCTCCTCTCCAGGCAGGATAGCGCAAATTCCAGCAAGCCCCAATCACCCCTTTCGAAGGCTTCCCGGATCTTTGACGAAAAAATTACACGCAAATTATGCATATGTATTGCGCATGCAGGATCTGCTGGTTATACGGATGCCACAGCAGGCGAATCGCGACCCCCTGAGCGCACCCTCGCCTGACTGTACGGCCGCGAATGGACCCCGCGAGGCCGTAAGGCATCGGTGCCGGATCAACCCCTCCCCTTCCCTGAATGATCCGGCACCGTGCCCCCCCCAATTTTGAAAGGGCATGCTTCCGATCCGCCGCCGCGCTTGGTATGGCGCGCGCTCCCGACCATCGGAAAGGCCGCAGGTGCAATCCATCGCCACGCTCACCGTCAATCCGACCATCGACGTCGCCTATGACGTGGGCGCAATCGCGCCTCTCGTGAAGACGCGCACGCAGGGCGAGAGCTACGATCCCGGCGGCGGCGGGCTTAATGTCGCGCGGGTCTTCATCCGGCTCGGCGGCAACGCGCGTTGCGTATACCTCTCAGGCGGATCGACCGGCCCCGCGCTAGACGGACTGCTCGACCTGCACTGCCTGCCGCGCCTGCGCGTGCCGATTGCCGGACCCACGCGGATAGCAACGACCGTGCATGACCATGCCACCGGCGAGGAGTATCGCTTCGTCCCGCCCGGTCCCGAGATCGGTGAGGACGAATGGCGCGCCTGCCTCGATGCGCTGGCGACCATCGAATGCGAGATGCTGGTCGCAAGTGGCTCGCTGGCTCCAGGCATGCCGGACGATTTCTACGCGCGCGTCACAGAGGTCATGGCGGCGCGCGGGATCGGCGTCGCACTCGATACCTCGGGCAAGGCACTCGCCGAGGCGGTGGCGGCGGGCGGGCTGCTTCTGGTCAAGCCCAACCTCAAGGAATTCAAGGAACTGACGGGTGTTTCCGAAAACGAGCCGCAAGTGATCTGCAAGGCGGCAGAGGCGCTCGTAAAGGATGGAAAGGCGCAGATCGTTGCGGTGACGCTGGGACAGGATGGCGCGGTGCTCGCCTGCGCGGGCATGACGAAGTTCCTCCCCGGCCATGACATCGTCGCGCAGTCGGCAGTCGGCGCAGGCGACAGTTTCGTCGCGGCGATGGTCCACGCCCTCGCGCGCGGCTGCGCGGTCGAAGAAGCGTTCCGCTGGGGCATGGCAGGCGGCTCAGCGGCGGTGCTCACGCCGGGCACCTCGCTCGCTTATCCTGAAGAGATCGAGCGACTGTTTGAAGAGGGCTGAGACTAAAGCTTGAAGCCCCCCGACGCCTCGATGTTTTGCGCCGTCACCCAGCGGCCCAGCGGCGAGGCGAGGAAATAGACGACATCGGCGATCTCTTCGGGCGTGCCAAAGCGATTGAGCGCGGTGACGTCGGTCACCTGTTTGGCCGCGACCGGATCTTCGACGATATAGGCGTTGGTCGGCCCGGCGGTGAAGCCCGGCCCGACCGAATTGACCGTGATCCCGCGCGGCCCGAGATCCTGCGCCAGTACCCGCGTAAAGGCCTCCAGCGCTGCCTTGGCCATGGTGTAGACGATGATGTTCGGATCGGTCAGCCGCGCCCCGGTCGAGGAAATGTTGATGACGCGCCCGAAATCATTGAAATTGTTGTAAAAAGCCTTGGTGAGAAAGAGCGCGCCCTTGAGGTTGTTCGACATCTCGTGATCGAACATCTCTTCGCTGACCTGCGCAATCGGCGCATAATCGCCCCCGCCGATGTTGTTCACAAGGATGTCGAGCCCCGGCCCGGCCCCGCGCTCGCCAAATCCCGCCAGCGCAGCCTCGGCCAGCGCCTTGCCCGCCGCCTCGCTGCCCAGCTTCGCCTGCACAGCAAAGGCCGTGCCGCCGGCCTCCTCGATCCGCCGCACCGTCTCGCCCGCTGCCGCTTGGTCAGAGGCATAGTTCACCGCGACCATGGCCCCGGCTTCAGCCAGCCGGAGCGCCATATGCACACCCAGCCCCCGGCTTGCGCCCGTCACCAGCGCCGTTTTGCCTGCAAGCTCTTGTGTCATGACCGCTCTCTCTGTCATTGCTGCCCCTTATCGTTGCTTCATCGTAGCCCAGCGCCCTGTGCTGCCAAGCGGGTCGGCGTGACTGGTTCGGCAAACGCACAGGATCATCGCCCGCGCGGCTTGCCGGTGACAGGCCCCGCCGGTAATCACCGCGCCAGATCAAGCGCTCATTTCAGCCGGAGTTCCCCATGCCCAAGGTCACCTATGTCGCCAATGACGGCACCCGCACCGACATCGATGTCGAGGCTGGCGAGAACGTCATGCACGGCGCGCTGTTCAATGGCGTCGACGGCATTGTCGGCGAATGCGGCGGCGCGCTCGCCTGTGCGACCTGCCATTGCTACATCGACGAGGCATGGACGGAAAAGGTCGGTGGACCAGCCTCCGACGAAGAGAACGACATGCTCGAAAACGCCGCCGCCGAAGTCAGGCCGAACAGCCGCCTGACCTGCCAGATCGTGATGAACAACGATCTCGACGGCCTCGTCGTTCACATGCCCGAAGCGCAGTACTAAGGAGCCGACCATGGCCACCATGCCCCCGCCGCAGCCCATTCCCGATCACGTTCCCGAGGAACTGGTCCACGACATCGGCTTCCTTGTCGGTCCGGAATTCCTCAAGGATCCATACGAGTACTTCGCGGGTCTGCACGATAAGCTGCCCGGTGTTTTCTATATGAAGAGCCCGGTGATGGGCAATTCGTGGATGACGATCAAGCACGACCTTGCGTTCAAGATGCTGCGCAATTCGGCGAACGTGACGACCGAATCGACCAGCATCTTCCCGCGCGATCCGAACGACTGGTTCGACCTCATTCCGCAGGAAATCGACGCGCCCGAGCATCGCAAGTTCCGCAATATCCTCGACCCCTATCTCTCGCCGAAAGCCGTGGTCCAGCTTGAGCAGGACATGCGCGATCTCGCCAACGGGCTGATCGACCAGTTCATCGACAAGGGCGAATGCGATTTCGCGACCGATTTCGCGCGCCCGCTGCCGGTCACGATCTTCCTGACGATCATGGGCCTGCCGCTGTCGATGACCGACCAGTTCGTCAAATGGGTGGTTGCGCTGATCCAGTTCGCCGAGCGCGACCGCGCGGTCGAGATCATGGCCGAAATTCGAGAATACCTGAACTCGGTGATCGCCGAAAAGCGTGAGGCCCCCGATGACAAGCTGATCAGCCGCGTCGTCCACGGACAGGTCGATGGGCGCCCGCTGACCGACGCCGAAATTTACGGCTTCGTCTTCTTCCTGTTCATCGCCGGGATCGACACCGTCTATGCCGCGCTCAACAATTCGTGGGTCTGGATGGCGCGCAACCCGGACCGGGTGCAGGAAATGATCGCCGATCCGGACAATATCGACAACCAGGTCGAGGAACTGCTGCGCATGTTCGCGCCGACCTTTTCCGGACGCCTCGTTACGCACGATTTCGAGCTGGGCGGCGTGCAGCTCAAAAAGGGCGACCGGCTGCAATCGATGTTGCCTGCCTGCAACTATGACCCCGATGTCTGGGAAAACCCGCGCGAGGTGCGCTTCGACCGTCCGCGCAAGCCGATCCTGACCTTCACCGGCGGCATCCACGCCTGCATGGGCGGGCACCTTGCGCGGCTCGAATTCAAGGTCGCGCTACAGGAATGGCTGCGCCGCATCTCCGAATTCCGCATCAAGGACGGCGCGCAGATCCTCTACAAGCCATCGGGCGTAATCGGACCGGATTCGGTGCCGCTGGTCTGGTGAGACTGCCAATAGTGGTTCTCAATTCGTCATTGCGAGGGGCAAAGCCCCGAAGCAATCCAGAGCGTTAATGCGTGAAGCTCTGGATTGCTTCGCTGCGCTCGCAATGACGAAGCGAGTTGCCGGCAAAACATCACGCTCTAGCCGTCCAGCATCTCCAGCAGCACCGCGTTGACCGCCTCGGGTCGCTCGAACATCGCCCAGTGGCCCGCGCCTTCGATCACCCGAAAGTCGGCGTCCGGCTTTACCCTGCGCAGCGCCGCTTCCTGAACCGCAGGATCGGCATGCGGGCGATCGAACTCCCCCCAGATCGCATCGACGCGGCAGGTCACGTCGGCCAGCGCCAGAAGCAATTTGTCGGGCAACACATATTTCGGCGCGTCGTCGAGCCGCGTCGCCCGTGCGCCATCGAGCATTTGCCAGAGCGCGACATCGTCTACCGAAGCGCTGTGATGCAGCATCAATCCGAGCAGGTTGTCGTGCATTCGCTGCCAGCGCGCCTCACCCTCCAGCCCGCTGACACGTCCGAGCCGGATTTCGCCATGCGGCGTATCGAGCCCGCCGCAGCCGATCAGGATCAGCCGCCGTGCGACCTCGGGATACTGTTTGGCGAGCCATGAGAACGCTACGCCACCGAAGGAAAAACCAATGAGGTCAACCGGTAGCGAACCATTCCCGAGAATCTCTCGAAGGCCCTCCGCCAGCGCTTTCGAGATGCCGGCATGGTCGCGCGTCTCGGGCAGCGCCGAATCGCCATGGCCCGGCATGTCGGCTGCGATGACCATGCGGCTTTCTGAGAGCACCGGGATATTGCGCACCCAGTGTATCCACGATCCGGTCGCGCCGTGGCCCAGCACCAGCGGCTCGCCCTCACCCCAGATACGCCAGGCCATCGTCCCATCGCCGCAGGGCGTATCGACGCGCCGCGCTGCGGCATCGAGCTCGGCGATTTCGGCAGGCGGCGGCGCACCGCGCTCGATAACAGCAAGGTTTTTCATCATCAGCATCGGACCACGCCATGCAGCGCGGTGCAAGCCGGTTTGCGCACTGGATCGCTGGACCGATGCAACGCCTTCTGGTGTAAGCGATACGGAAAAGGAGAGCAGCGAATGGCCAACGAACTGGACGGCAAGGTAGCGATCATCACCGGCGCGGCGCGCGGACTTGGGGCGGCGGCGGCGGAGCTTTTCGTTGAGGAAGGCGCGCGCGTCGTCATCGCCGACCTGCGCGATGAGGAAGGCGCGGCACTGGCCGAGAAGCTGGGCTCTGCCGCGCGTTACCTGCGCACCGATGTTGCCGACCGCGACGCGGTGCAGGCGCTGGTCGACTACGCGGTGTCGGAGTTCGGCAGGCTCGACGTGATGGTCAACAACGCGGGCATCACCGACGCCGGGCCGGACCGCCTGCTCGATGCCAGCTTCGACCGGTTCGATGCGATCATGGCGGTCAACATCCATGGCACGATGCTCGGCACCCAGATCGCCGCGCGGCACATGGCGGCGAACGGCGGCGGTTCGGTTATCA
This sequence comes from Sphingomonadaceae bacterium, assembly GCA_041396945.1. Classification (GTDB taxonomy): domain Bacteria; phylum Pseudomonadota; class Alphaproteobacteria; order Sphingomonadales; family Sphingomonadaceae; genus Novosphingobium. Next base: position 61,323 of record JAWKXP010000012.1, read on the forward strand.
ACACATCATCGATCTCGGGCGTGCGGCCCGGCTTCGGTTTCTTCGCCTATCGCGCCTCGAAAGCGGCGATCATCAATTTCACCCAGTCCGCCGCCTGCGAGCTGGGCGAACATCTCGTTCGGGTCAATGCCGTATGCCCGGGCAACATCCCGACCGAAATGGGTGAGTACGCACACACACCGGGGCTTGAGGCCGACAAGGCCAATGCGATCAAGCAGGCGATCAAGGACACGCGCATGGCCTGGCAGCCGCTCAAGCGACAGGGCGACCCGCGCGACATCGCCAATGGCATGCTCTACTTCGCCTCGGACCGCTCGGCGCAGGTGACGGGGCAGGTGCTCTCGATCGATGGCGGCGCGACGGCGGGCGATCCGAAAAGCCAAATCGCCGACATCATGGACGCGCGCGCGCGGGTGGAGGCGGAATTCGGTGGCTGAGGGCAGCTATCCCGCGTTTCCGCCCGGTTTCTGGCGCGCCATCGTCGTGCAGCCGGGCAATGGCTGGATCGGCGCTGCGCTGGAGGACGAGGTGCATCACTTCCTGCTGCGCCTCGACCACGATGGCACGCGGATCACCGGCGTTGCGAGCGCGGCACTGCGCCAACCGTGGTCGGCGTGCCGCATGGCGGGCGCACACCTTGCAGACTCGCTGGAGGGCGCAGCGCTGGCCGATGTCGCCGCCCGCGATGCGAAACAGGAGTGCACGCATTTGCTCGATATGGCGATGCTTTGCGCCGCGCATGTGGGCGACAGCGCGCAAACCCGGTTCGACATGAGAGTCGCCGACCGCGAGCCGGGCGATGCTGCCACGTCAGGTGTCGTCTCGCAGGTCGGCGGACGCACTTCGGCGGCAATCGACGTGGACGGGATCGAGCAATTCAGGTGGCAGCTTACCGGGACCGCGATCGACTCTCCGGAGCCATGGGCCGGGCGCGACCTGCGACAACTTTCCAGCTGGAAGCACGAGTTCCCCGCCGATCAGGCCGAATGCGCCACCCTGCTGCGCCGCGCGCTGTTCGTTTCGGGCGTGCGCCAGTTCGCCGAGCCCGCTGGCGGCGTTGCCGCAAATTCGGGACTCTCGCGCATGGGCGTTTGCTACAATTACCAGCCGCCGCAGGTTGAAAGCTCGACACCGACCTATGACCGGCGCGACTTTGTGAAGCTTGGCACGAGGCCGCTCGCCGCGTTCGCATCGCATGAGCTGGAAACTTTGTGAATTGACGCGCCGCCCCGCGCCTGCAACCGGCGGCGCGTGACCTCTCCGCAGACCTCCCCTACCCGCCTCGTCTGGGTCATCGCCCTGCCCGCGATGCTGACCAATGTCGCGACAGCGCTGTTCGGACTTGCCGACATGTGGGTGATCGGGCGGCTGGGCGATGCGCCGATGCAGGGCGCGGTGGAGCTGGGCGCAAAGTTCATGGTCGGGCTGTTCACGATCTTCAATTTCCTGCGCACCGGCACCGTGGCGCTGACGGCGCAGGCGGCGGGGCGCGGCGATGCGGGCGAACAGGCAACGGCATTGGCCCGCGCATTCGGGGCGAGCCTGCTGATCGCGGCGCTGATCCTGCTGGTAAAGCCTTTCGCGACCGAACTGGGCCTGCGCCTGCTCGAAGCCGAGGGCGAAGTGGCCCACCATGCGCGCACCTATATTGCGATCCGCTACTGGGCGGGCGCCGCTTTCCTCGTGAACTATGTGCTGATCGGCTGGCTGATCGGGCAGCGCAGGGTCAAGACCGTGCTGATGATCGAGGTTGCCGCGAACGTCGTGCATATCGCGCTCGACTGGGTGCTGGTGTTGCATGTCGGCTGGGGCGTTGCGGGTGTGGCGGGGGCCTCGGCGGTTTCCGAAGTACTGAAGTTCATCGCGCTGGCCTTCGCCATCGGCCTGATCCCGCACGCGCGGCTGGCGCTGGCGCGGTTTCGGGAGAAGGCGACATGGCGGATCGAAGCGCTGCGCCCGATCTTTGCGCTCAACCGCGATCTGTTCCTGCGCACGGTTCTGCTCACATCCGCCATCCTGATCTTCGCGCGCGCGGGGGCGCAGCAGGGCGCGGTCACGCTTGCGGCGAACGGCATCCTGTTTCAGCTCTTCATGCTCTCGACGCTGCTGCTCGACGGCTTCGAATCCGCCGCGCAGGTGCTCTGCGGCGAGGCGAAGGGGGCCAGGGACAGGGCGCTGTTCGGCTCCTATGTGAAGCTCAACCTGCTCTGGGGCGTGGTCGTCGGCGTGGTCCTGCTGGCAGCCTATGCCCTCATCGGCGGCGACTTTGCAGCGACGTTCAGCACTGACCCGCAAGTCACTGCAACCGCGCGTGAATATATGCCGTGGGTGATGATCCTGCCGGTGGTCGGCGTCTGCTCGTTCGTGCTCGACGGCATTTACGTCGGCGCGGGCTGGACGCGCGGGATGCTGGTGACGATGATCGTCGCGATGGTCTTTTTCGTGGCGATGCTGGTGATCCCCAGCCCGCTCACCAACACGCAGCTATGGCTGACCTGGACCCTGTTCTTCGTGGTGCGCGCGGGCGGGATGTTCGTGCTCCTCCCGCGGCTGGTGCGGCGGGATTTCGGGGAGTGAATAACGACCCTTGAGAATGCCCACCCCCAACCCCTCCCGCAAGCGGGAGGGGAGCGAGACTTGCCGAGCCGAAGGCGAGGCTAGTCGCAGCGGGGTGGGTTTAAGTGAGTGCAACTGATGCGATCAGTCTCTCCTGAACACCACCGAGAGGTTGTTCGCGGGCATGTCGACCACGCGCTCCAGCGTGAGGCCATGCTCCGCCGCCAGCGCCACCACGTCCTCAAGCAAGCGCAAGCCCCAGCGTGGATCGCGCGCCTTCAGGCTTTCATCGAACGCAGCGTTGCTCTCTTCGAGCGGATGCCCCTCGCGGCGGTATGGCCCGTAGAGATAGAGCACCCCGCCCGCTGGCAGCAGCCGCCCTGCCCCGCGCAGAAGGCCCTCGGTCGCAGCCCACGGGCTGATGTGGATCATGTTGATGCAGACGATGGTGTCGGCCTGATCGACCGGCCAGTCCGCACTCGCCGCGTCGAGCAGGAGCGCGGGCCGCAGGTTCGCCACGCCTTCCTGCGCGGCCCATGCGTCGATTGACCCGCGCGCGTCGGCATCGGGATCGGTGGGCTGCCATGACAGGGCCGGGAAAGCCTTGGCAAAATGCACCGCATGCTCGCCCGACCCGGCGGCAATTTCGAGCACGGTTCCGGTCTCGGGCAGGAACTCGCGCAGCACGGCGAGGATCGGCTCGCGGTTGCGTTCGGTGGCAGGGGCATGGCGGCGGGCATCGGTCATGCGGATGGGCTGTCGCGCCTTGGCAAGGCTGCGTCAATCTATATACGCGCGTATATAGATGAGAGGCCTCCTCGCCCGATTGCTCTGCGCGATCCTGCTGCCGCTGCTCGCGGCGTCCTGCGCGCCTGCCCGCGACAAAGGGCCATTGGTCTTCGCGCCGTCGAGCCTGACCGAAGCACTCGAAGACGTCGCCGACGCCTGGGCTGCCAAGCGCCACCCACGCCCCGTTCTCGCCTTTGCCGGGACCGCCGCCAATGCCCGGCAGATCGAGGCAGGCGCGCCGGGCGACCTGTTCCTCAGCGCCGACGAGCAATGGATGAACGAGGTCGCGCGAAAGGGCCTGATCGACGCGCGCAGCCGCGCGAGCATCGCCGCCAATCGCCTTGTCCTGATCGCGCCGGCCGACAGCACCGACCGGCTCGACATCGCCTACGAAATGCCGCTCGAAGCGACGCTGGGCGGAGGCAAGCTCGCCATCGCCGATCCGGATGCAGTGCCCTCCGGACGCTATGCGCGGCAGGCACTGGTCCGGCTCAATGCATGGCCGCGCCGCAAGTCTGCCCTGATCCGCACCGAGAACGTACGCGTCGCGCTGGCGCTGGTCGCGCGCGGAGAGGCGCGGTTCGGCATCGTCTATGCGACCGATGCCGCTAGTGAACCCGATGTGCGCGTTTTGGGCACCTTCCCCGAAAGTGCGCATGTCCCGATCCGCTATCCCGCCGCGCTGCTGAAAACATCGCAGCATCCCGACGCGCGCGCGTTCCTCGCCTTTCTGCAGAGCAGCGAGGCGCAGGCGATCTTCCGAAAGCATGGCTTCCTGCCGGGAGGCGGGGCATGATCCTCAGCGAAGCCGAATGGGAAATCGTCGCGCTGTCGCTGCGCGTCTCGTTCCTCGCGATCCTTGCCGCGCTGCCGATTGCCTTTGCGCTGGCATGGGTGCTGGCGCGCAAGCGTTTTGCGGGCAAGGTGCTGCTCGACGCATTGGTCCACCTGCCGCTGGTCCTGCCCCCGGTGGTTACCGGCTGGCTGCTGCTGATCGCGTTCGGCGTCAACGGTCCCATCGGGCGGCTGCTGTCCGACTGGTTCGGGGTAACGCTGATCTTCCGCTGGACCGGCGCGGCGCTCGCCGCTGCAGTCATGGCCCTGCCGCTCATGGTTCGCGCAATGCGGCTTTCGCTCGAAGCGGTCGATCCGAAGCTCGAAGGCGCAGCGCGATCGCTTGGCGCAGGCCGCTGGCGCACGTTTTTCGAGGTAACGCTCCCCCTCGCCTCGCCCGGGATCGTCGCGGGCATGGTGCTCGGCTTTGCGCGCTCGATCGGCGAATTCGGCGCGACGATCACGTTCGTTTCGAACATCCCCGGCGAGACGCGCACCTTGCCGCTGGCGATCTATTCAACGCTGCAACTGCCCGGCAGCGAGGCCGCCGTCGCCCGGCTGGCGGTAATCTCGGTCGTGCTCTCGCTCGGCGCGCTGGTGCTGTCCGAAGTACTCGCACGGCGCAGCGGCTATGGCAGGGGCGGCCATGTTCTTTGAGATCGACGTGACGATCCGGCGCGGCGGGCAGACCGTCTCGGGCGACTTCAAGGCATTGTCCGGCCTTACCGCACTGTTCGGCCCCTCGGGCGCGGGCAAGACCTCTGTCCTCGACGCAGTCGCCGGATTGCTCAGGCCCGAGCGCGGGCGGATCGTGGTCGACGGGCGGGTGTTGTTCGACAGCGAGGCGGGCGTGAACCTGCCGCCCGAGGAACGCCGCTGCGGCTATGTCTTCCAGGAAAACCGCCTGTTCCCGCACAAGACCGTTGCGGACAACCTGATCTTCGGCCTGCGCCTTGTCCCGCAGGGTGCGCGCTGGATGACGCCCGACGAGGCGACCGAGTTCCTTGGCATCGGTCACCTCCTGAAACGCATGCCGCGCACGCTTTCAGGAGGCGAGGCGCGGCGCGTTGCCATCGGACGCGCATTGCTGGCGGGGCCGCGCTGCCTGCTGATGGACGAGCCGCTCGCCTTCCTCGACGAGAACCGCCGCGAGGAAATCATGCGCGTGATCGAGCGTGTGCGCGACGAACTGCGCCTGCCGATCCTTTATGTCAGCCACGATCGCAGCGAGGTCGAGCGGCTCGCCGATCAGGTCATCCCGATTCATTCCGGCTCGCGCCCGCCAGCAGACCCCTGAGCCTTTCCCACTCGCCGCCGCGCAATCCATCCGCTGCCGCCTGCAATGCGCGATACTGCGCGAGCACTTCGCGTCCCAGCGCCGTCACTTGCGCCCCGGAGCGTGCCTTGCCGCCGGGTGCTGTCTCGACCAGCGGGGCCTGCCAGCAGCGGTTCATCGTATCGACCAGCAGCCACGCGCGGCGATAGCTCATGCCGATGGCGCGCGCGCCTGCCGAGATCGAGCCATCTGCGGCAATCGCGTCTAGCAGGTCCGCCTTGCCCGGGCCCATCGCGATCTCATCGCCGCGCATGATCTGTAGCTTGATCTTGAGAACGGGAGCATCGGCCATGCCGCCAGCCTAGCTTGCGGGCACCCTGCCCGCCAATAGAAACGCCGGGGCCTCCCTTGTGGAAGTGCCCCGGCGCCCTCTCCCCTGAGCTGAATTTGGCGTCAGAACTCGATGCCGAAGTCGAGGCCGAAGCTGCGACCCTGATCGAATTCGAGCGGAACGCCTTGCGACAGGAAGATGTTCGACGTCGCATAGCGTTTGTCGGTCAGGTTGCGTCCCCAGACCGCAAGCTCCGCGTTGACGCCGCCAAGGCCGATTTCCTTGATCGCGACGCGGCCGTTGAACTTCCAGTGTGCCGGGCTCGACAGGTACTGTTCGGGTACACCCTGAGACAGGCGCAGCTGCGGCGTGCTCGAGAAATCGAAGTCCGAACGATAGAGGCCGTCGACGCGGAAGGTCATGTAGGCATCGCCGAACAGCGGCTGCGTTTGATATTGTGCAAAGGCGCTGCCGGTCCATTTCGGGCGGGCGAACACCTCGTACTCGCCCTGGTTCGCGGCAAGGAACGTCGGATCGATGTTGTAGAACGAGACGTCCGTGTAGGAAACGCTGCCGCCGAGCGTGAAACCATCGACCGGCAGTGCGGTAACTTCGAGCTCGAAGCCCTTGGCTTTGACGTCGTGCGCCTGCTGGACGAAGGTGCTGAGGTTGCGCGAAAGCAGGGTGCCCAGCTGGCCGTAAACCGCGTTGAGGAATGCCACCGCTTCGGCCGATGTGGTGGAACTCGGCTGCTGGAAGTTCTCGTAATCGACGTGGAAGATCGCCAGGTTCGTACGCAACCTGCGGTCGAGCATGTCGGCCTTGAGGCCCAGTTCGAACGAGAGCGCGGTTTCGGGCTGGAATTCGATGCCGGCAACCGACCCGCCCGACACGAACGACGTCGATGCCTTTGCGTAGACAAGGATGTCGTCGTTCGGCGTGTAGTTCAGGCCGACCAGCCAGTTGGGTTTGGTCTTCGTGTAAACCGGCGGGATAATGTCAGCCTGCGGAACGCCCTGCACGTCCCAACGGAACCGGCTCGACTTCTTGTCCTTCGTAACGCGGCCACCAAGCACGACCTCAAGCTGCTCTGTCAGGGCGAATTCTGCCTGCAGATAGGCCGCCAGCGAGGTGGCCTTGTTGAAGTAGCGCCCCTCGTTACCCAGCGGCACCGCCCCGTTCGGCGGAACGATACCCGATGCGAACGAGAAGGTATTCTGCATCCCCTCTGGACCGCCGGCAACGTCCTTGGAGCGGAAATAGAGCAGGCCCGCGGTCAAGTCGAGGCGATCTCCGGTATAGGTCGCGATAAGCTCGTTGCTCCATTGCTTGGAGATCGAGCTGGCCTGCGAAGCCGTGCCCAGCACTCGCCCGCCGAGCAGCGGGGCCAGCGACTGGGCGATGCCGCCGATGGTCTGGCCCACCAGCGCCTGATTTGCCGGATCCGCAACGTTCACGCCCTGCGCGGAAAGCGCGCTGATGCCGAAGAATGTGGCGTAAGGCACAAGCGCCTGCGGCGTGAAAATCAGGCCCGCAGTGCCGTCGATGGAGGAAGGCGCGAAAACTTCGGACTCGCGGTAGGACGCGATATTCTTCACCGAAATCGAATCGGTCGCATCCCAGGTCGCGGTCAGGCTGTGGCCGGAGACGCGCTGGCGGCGCGGAATTGCCCAGGAATTGGAGACCACATCGGGGCTTTCGATTCCCGGGTTCAGGTAGATGTCGTTGCTGGCGTACAACGCGTTGAAGATCGGCGCGATGAGAGCCGCCCCCGGACCGAAGCCGGGCATCGCCGGGTTGTAGAAGGCCAGGGAATTGGCACCCGGCGAACCGTTATCCTCGTTGCGGTCGTACTTGTAGACCATCTTGAACTCGGGCGTGGGTTCGAACTTGACCGCACCGAAGTACGAATTGGAATCGGTGGTCCCCAGCCAGTTGGCTGCGCGCGTTATCTTGCCGAGCTTCGGATCGGGCGAATTGGTACGATCCCAGACCGTGCCGCCGGCGGCATTGCGCACGTCACCGCGGCGATAGTTGCGCTGGAAGCTGAAATAGGCGCTGAACGGCCCCATCTGCGGCAGGTCCGCGGTCACGCGGGCGCGATAGCCATCCTGATTGGCGATGGTGCCCTGTGCGATCACGCGCGCCTCGCCTGTCGGGTCGCGGGTGACGACCGAGACGGCGCCGGCAGTGGCGTTGCGCCCGAACAGCGTGCCCTGCGGACCGCGCAGGACTTCAAGCCGGGCGACATCGGGCAGGTCGAAGATCGAACCGCGCGGGCTGGAGATGTAGACGCCGTCGAGATAGATCGAGACTTGCTTGTCCGATCCGGCAACCACGCCGAAGCTGTTCTGGCCGCGAATGGTGAATGAGGGCACCTGGATGCCGCCCGCCGACGGCCGCACCGTCACGCCCGGCGCGATCGAGCCGAGGTCGTTCACGGTCTGGATGCGGTTCGCCTCAAGCGTGTCCTGCGTTACGGCGGTGACCGCGATGGGAACATCCTGAACCGACTGCTCGCGCTTCTGCGCGGTCACGACGATTTCCGAAAGGCCGCCGCCCGAGGACTGTGCCATGGCGGGCGATACCGCCAGCACCCCTGCACCTGCAACGCCGACCATAAGGCCGGCACGAATTTTAGTCGATGTCATTGGATGTCCTCCCACGAGCGGCATGTCTCTCCATGCGACCGATATTTTTATAATCGGTTCGCCTTGCGACATATCATTACGCAAGCCGCGCAACAGTCAAGAGCCGTGGACGATTCCATCGGCTCGTGGCAGAATTGCAACAGATGCGTTTCGTTTGCGGGAGGCCGATGAAACCGCCCGGAACGCAAGAGCGCCGGAGCCTCTGGAAGAGACCCCGGCGCTTTTATGCACCCTAAAGGCTGACGGCGCTTAACTTCCGAAGTTAAAGCGCACGCGCACGCCGTACATCCGGGGCGCACCCATCAGCCAGTCGCCGATGCCCGACGAGTTCCAGCCACCACCGGTATTCACCTGATAGGCTTCATCGGTGACGTTGGTGGCAAAGACCGAAAGGTCGATCGGCGAGCCGGCAACGCTGTTCCAGTCGAAGTTGAGGTTGATGAGGTCATAGGCCTCGATCACGCCCAGCGGCAGGCCATTGACATAGGCCGGGACACCGCCGTTGGAAATCTGCTTGCCGGTGTGAACCCAGGTCGCACCGAACGAGATCTTGCCGACGGACTCGTCGACCGGCAGCGTGTAGGTCGCCGACGCGGTCAGCTTGTGCTTGGGCGAAAGCGTGAAGGGCGAGCCTTTCTGCACGACCGGGATGATCGTGCTGAACGGCGTGCCGACAAGGATATCGCCAAGCCGCGAACCGTCTGCCCGCGTTGCCAGTGCTTCGACCTGCTTAACCTCGGTCTTGAGGTAAGTGTAACCAACCGAAAGACGCAGGCTATCGAAGAAGGTGGCTGCCGCATCGACTTCGAGACCATAGGATTCGGCTGCACCGGCGTTGATGATGGCGGCACCGCCCGCAACGCCCGGCGTATCGGACACGAGCCCGCCAAAGACCTGCAAGTCGGTCAGATCGTTATAGAAGCCCGAGACGTTGAAGTAGCCCGAGACAGCGCCGCGGAACGAGGTCTTGACGCCCAGTTCGTAGGCATCGAGCGATTCCGGCCCCCAGGATTCGATCCCCGGGTTGGTGAAGTTGAGGCCACCCTGGCGATAGCCGCGCGAATATTTGGCATAGACCAGCATGTCCGGCGTGGGCTCATAGTCGAGGTTGACCGTCCAGGTCGGCTTGTTCGACTTGTTGCTCAGCTTCGTCAGGCAGACCGACCGGTCAAGCCCCGGAGGCGGCAGGCCTTCGGCAGCAAGCTGCGCCGGGCCGTGACGGAACGAGTCGGTGCAGGCGCGGTTGATCAGCACACCGGTCAGCGGATCGGGGAACGAAAGCGGGTTGCGCCCCGCCGGATCGAGCGATGCGCGCGTGCTGTCCTGCAGGCCATCGATCCTGTCGAAGGTATAGCGCGCGCCCGCCGTCAGCGCGAGCTGTTCGGTAAAGTTGTAGGTGCCCTGCGCGAACACGCCGTGGTTGTCGAAGCTCAGCTTGGTGTGCGATTCGGAGATCGAACCGAAGACCAGCGGATTCGAGCAGGCGAGATCCTGCGGGCGCGTACAATTGAGGTAGATGCCCGTGCGACCGCCGTTGAAGCCGAGCGGGCGCGAGAATTCGAGGTAACCGCCGAGCACGCCGCTGAACTTGCCGTCGGGCGACTGATACTGAAGCTGCAGTTCCTCGGTGAAGGTCGATTGCGCCGAGTTACCGGTGACCGGATCGGCGGTATCCAGCTGGATGTACTTGTACGGCGTGCCGACCGGAATGTTGATGAAGCCCGGGATCAGCGGGCTGACGGTGTTGGGATAGAAGCCCGGCAGATCGTAACCCGGCGCGGTGAAATTGGCGACGGTGAAGTTCGAGGGGTAAAGGTCGAAGTTCGCACGCTCCTTGAATTCGCCATAGCTCATGATGTTCTTCACCGTGAGCGAATCGCTGGCTTCCCAGGTCGTGGTGTTGATGACCTGCCACTGCTTGATCTTGAGGAACGGCTCGGGATTCGACGATTCGACCTCGAAGAGGCTGTCACCGCGCGCATTCTGTCGCGCCACCTGCTCAAGGCACGAGCCGGTGGTGATACCGCCGGTGCCGACATTGGGGACAAAGCCACGCGGATTGTCTGCGGACTGCAGGTTACAGGCAACGATGCGCGCGCCATAACCGAAGGTGTCGGAATCGCTGTAGTGGAAGATCGTGTAGTTCTCGAGCGTCGGCGTCAGTTCGGCCAGCATCGAGAAACGCGCCGCGAGATAATTGCGGTCATTATACGCCTTCGGGCCGACGCCCGAGAGGTTCTTCATGTAACCGTCGCGCTTGTTGCGATCGACCGCGACACGGATCTTGAAGGTGTCGGCAAGCGGCACGTTGAGCGCGGCCTGCACGCGCTTGTTGTCGTAATTGCCGTAGGTGCCCTCGACATAGCCTTCGAGGTTGCCGGTCGGCTTCTTCGGCGTAAGCAGGATTGCGCCACCGGTCGTGTTGCGACCGAACAGCGTGCCCTGCGGCCCCTTGAGCACCTGCACGTTCTCGAGGTCCATGAACGCACCCGCGCCGACCGAGTTGCCCGAGGTGGTGCCGCCCTGCGCACGCGTGCCGACGACTTCGGCGAAGTAGACGCCCACTGTCGGTGCGGTCGACTGGTCCTGGTTGAATCCGCGCAGCGAGAACGAGGCTTTTTCCGGGCCGTAGCGTTCGTTGACCGAAAGCGACGGCGTATAGGTCGCCAGATCAGTGGCGACGGTGATGTTGCGCTTGGCGATGTCTTCCTGGCTGAACACCGTAATCGAGATCGGCACGTCCTGCAGGTTTTCCTCGACACGGCGGGCGGTCACGATGATCGCGCCGTCGTCGATGCCCGCACCGGATTGCGCGAATGCGGGCGTTGCGACGACCGTGCCGGTCGCGGCGACGCCGGCCATAAGGGCAGCCTTGATGATTTTGCTTTGCACGTCGGTATCCTCCCTCTGCGTGCCCCCGCCGATCACCGACCGGATGCACAGTACAAATTCTGTTCTGGTGAGAGAAACCGTGAATGCGCTGGCGGAACTCCCCCTGCGCGCCCTCATTCGTTCTCCCGCCGCCGCGCGCTCTTTGGTCGCACGGTTTGCATTCACGATGATGAACGTAGTTTCACAGTTTCGTCAATAGGTGCAGCGCATTTCACCTTTGCGGTTTCCCCGGCCATCGCCTCTGCGGAAATGTAGATGGAGGCTGGTCTTGCCCGACTTGCTAAGGCAGTTTCCCGATCCGACAAGCAAGCGACGCAATCTGGCAGTTCCCGCCGGGGCTAGTCTCCTTGCCGCAAGAGAGGATTGAGACAATGGGCTTCCAGACCCCCGACATTGCGGCGTTGCCGCGCCATCCGATCATTATTGGCGAGGAGCGGCTCGAAGGCGGTTCGGGCGAGACGATCGCGCATGTCTATCCGGCGAACGGGCAGGTCACCCGCGAGATCGCGATGGGTGGCCCCGCCGATGTCGATCGCGCGGTCGAGGCGGCGAGGAAGGCCCTGCCTGCCTGGCGCGCATTGCCGGGAGACCAGCGGCGCAACCTGATGTTCCGGCTGGCCGCTCTTTGTGAGGAGCGCTCTGTCGAGTTCGCGCCCTCGCTGATCGCAGAGAACGGCGGGATCGCGATGGCTGCTCCCTTCATGGGCTACGACGCGGCGCAGAAGTTCCGCTATTTCGGCGGCTGGGCGGACAAGATCCATGGCCGCACCGTGCCGATGTGGGGACAGGTGCCCGCGCACGATTATGTCTCGTACGTCCCCTATGGCGTGGTCGGGGTGATCGTGCCGTGGAACGGGCCGCTGTTTGCCTCGACCATGGTGATGGCCCCGGCACTGGCGGCAGGCAACTGCATCGTATTGAAGTCGCCCGACCTTGCCCCCTATTCGGCGCTCAAGCTGGTCGAGCTGGTGCTGGAGGCGGGCTTCCCGCCCGGCGTGGTCAACGTCGTGACCGGTGCGGCGGACGTGGGCGAGGCGATGGTTTCGCATCCGGGCATCGACAAGATCCAGTTCATCGGATCGGACCGGACGGCAAAATCGGTGCTCGCCAATGCGGCGCAGACATTGAAGCCGGTCGGGCTGGAACTGGGCGGCAAGTCGGCGGTCCTCGTGTTTGACGATGCCGACCTTGGCCAGGCGGCGCAGAAAGGCATCACCGGCGCGGTCAGCGCCAACGGACAGGGCTGCGTCAACGGCACCCGCCTGCTCGTCCAGCGCGGGATCTACGACGCCTACCTTGGCGCGCTGTCGATGGTCGCCAGCCACATCAAGGTCGGCGATCCGATGGATCAGACGACGATGATGGGGCCGGTGATTACCGAACAGGCCTTGCAGCGCATATCGGGGATGGTCGAACGCGGTGTCGAACAGGGCGGCAGGCTGGTCTGCGGCGGGACGCGGATGGGCGGCGATCATGCCGACGGATTCTTCCTGCCGGTGACCGTGCTCGCCGATGTCGGCAACGATACCGAAATCGCGCAAAACGAGGTGTTCGGCCCGGTGCTGGTGGTCACGCCCTTCGATACCGAGGACGAGGCCATCGCGCTCGCCAACGCCAGCGACTACGGGCTTGGCGCCTATGTCCACACGCAGAGCCTGCGCCGCGCGCATCAGGTGACGAGCCAGCTCGATGCCGGGATGATCCACGTCAACGGATCGGGCGAGGCGATGCAGCCCAACTGCCCGTTCGGCGGCTTCAAGCATTCGGGCCACGGGCGGCTCGGCGGCGAGGAAGGCCTTCACGCCTTCCTGCAACCCAAGAACATCTGGATGGGCCTTACCGCCCCGGAGGCAGCACAATGAGCGATCTTCTCGACCCCGGCGCGCGCAGCAAGCATGGCGCGATCGTCCAGACCGACGTGACCGGCCAGCCCGCCGGAGAGCCGCAGACGCTCTTGCAGGAAGCGCGGCGCGACTTCGTCTTTTCCGAAGTCTGGTCGCGGCCCGGGCTTGACCGGCGCGCGCGGTTCCTGATCGCGATGGCGGGCGCGGCCTGCACCAACGGCCCCGCGCACCTGCTCGACGCCTATGTGCGCGGCGCATTGAACAGCGGCGAGCTGTCGCTGGCCGAACTGCGCGAAGCCGCGCTGCACCTCTCGATCTACGCCGGATGGTCGCGCGGCACCGAATGGGACGAGGCGATCACGCGGGTGCAGGACGAACTAGGCCTTGCGCCGGTCGCGCTCGATCCGGTGCGCGGCGAGCCGTGGGACGCGCAAGAGCGCATGGAACTCGGCGCGGCGGAATTCACCAAGGTTATGACCTTCGGCGGCCCGCCGCCGGGCGTCGGCATCCCTTATCTGCAGGACGGCATCCTCAACTTCGTGTTCGGCGAGATGTGGTGTCGGCGCGGCCTCGACGAGCGCTCGCGGCGCTGGATCACGCTGGTGGGCGTCGCCGAATCGACAACTACGATTCCGGTCCAGAGTCATTTCTACGCGGCGATGAAATCGGGCAACTGCACCCCTGCCGAAATGCAGGAATTCGTGCTGCAATATGCCGTCCATGCAGGCTGGCCAAAGGGCTCCGAAGTGCAGGCGGCGGTGCTGGCGCAGATCGGCAATTTCGAAAAAGGTTTGAACTGGGACGGGAAGCCATTGGCATGAGCATAACGATCGATATGGCCGGACGCGCCGCGCTGGTAACAGGCGCGGCTTCGGGCCTTGGCAAGGCGACCGCGCTGAAATTGGCCGAAGCAGGCGCGAGGGTCTGCCTCGTCGACCTCAACGAGGACGGCCTCAAGCAGACCGCGAGCGAGATCGGCGAGGCAGCGCTTGTCCACGCCGCCAACCTCTCCGATCCCGAGACTTGCGCGCCTGCCGTTGAGGCTGCGGTCGAGGCGTTCGGCGGCCTCGATGCGCTGTGCAACATCGCCGGGCTGATCCAGTTCCACAACAGCCACACAATGCCGCGCTCGGCATGGGACCTGACCATCGCGGTCAACCTCACCGCGCCGTTCCTGCTCAGCCAGGCCGCGATCCCGCACCTGCTTGCATCGGATCAGGAAGGCGGCGGCGCGATCGTCAATTGCTCGTCCACGGCAGCCTTCGTCGGCGAGGCCTATGCCGCCGCCTATTGCGCGAGCAAGGCGGGCATCCTGCAGATGACCAAGGCGATGGCGATGGAATACGTGCGCAAGCCGATCCGCATCAATGCCATCGCACCCGGCGGGATGATGACCGGGATCGCCGCAAACATGACCATGCCCGAGGAACCCGAGATGGACCTGATCGCCCGCTTCTCCGGCCTGCGCGGACTGGTCGAGGTCGAGGATGTCGCCGACCAGATCGCCATGCTCGCTAGCCCGGCAGGCAAGGGCTTTCACGGCGCCTGCGTCACCATCGATGCCGGGATCACGGCGGGATAATTCATAAACCCGTTTGTCCTGAGCCTGTCGAAGGACCGCTTTTCCTTATCGGCCAGCGCTATGAGAAAAGAAGGACGGTGCTTCGACAAGCTCAGCACGAACGGTTGAGAGAGTTGGAATAATGAGCGCAATCAGCACAGGTTTCATCGGCCTCGGCAGCCAGGGCGGCGGTATCGCCGAAGCCATGATGAAGGCGGGCCATCCGCTGACGATCTGGGCGCGCCGCGCCGAGGTTGTCGAGGAATGGCTGGAGAAAGGCGCGAGTGCTGCGGCCTCCATCGCCGAACTTGGCGCGGCCTGCGACCACGTCGGCGTCTGTGTCGTCGACGATGCAGGCGTTGCGCAGATTTGCGACGAGCTGATCCCTGAGATGCGCGAAGGCAGCCTGCTGGCGATCCATTCGACGATCCTGCCCGAATCCTGCGAGGCGCTCGAAGCACGCTGCGCCGAGCGCGAAATCGCCTTTCTCGATGCGCCGGTCAGCGGCGGCGGGCAGGCCGCGCTCGACAAGACTCTTACCCTCATGTGCGGAGGCGCCGAATCCGCTTTCGAGCAGGCAAGCCCGGTCCTGAGCGACATCTCGGGAATGCTTGTGCTGCTCGGCCCGGCAGGCTCCGGCCAGCGCGCCAAGATTGCCAACAATGCGCTGATGGCCGCCAACATGGGCCTTGCCCATGCCGCAGCGGGCGCGGCGGCAAAGCTGGGTGTGGATCGTGCCGCGTTCCTCGATCTGGTCAAGGCATCGTCGGGCCGCAGCTTCGGCTTCGAAGTCTATGCCCGCCTGCCCTCGCCGCAGGCCTTCGCACAAGGCGCGCCATTGCTCGCGAAAGACGTGGGCCTGCTCGCCTCGGTGCTTGGCGACGACGAGGACGCCGCGACGCTCAAGGCAGCGGCAAGGCATTTCCTCGATCCGGCAACAAGTCAGGCGTAGCGCGCCCGCGCCGCTGTCAGGAAATCGATCGCCGTCCGCGCTGCCGCCAGCCCATCATCGGGGTTGTCGACTTCGACATAGCCGATGGCATCGGTCGTGCGGTCGAGGTTGGGCAGCAGCGCAGCATAGTCGAGCTGGCCAAGGCCCGGAGCGACGAGCTGTTCGAACGGAGACTTGCCGCGCGCGGAATCGACATCCTTCAAATGCATCGAGACGACGCGAGGCCCCAGCTTTTCGACCAGCGCCAGCGGGGCGACGCCGCCGATCCAGGCCCAGGCGCAATCGATCTCGAAGCGCACATCGGTCTCCGCCGCGATCCGCTCCAGCGGCGACGGGCCATCGAGCGGGGCATGATCCCAGGAGTGATTGTGATAGGCGAGCGTCACGCCCGCCGCGCGCGCCTCTTCGTCAAGCGCGATCAGCTGCGGCAGCCAGGCCTCGAACTCGGGCAATGTCGTCTTGCCGATGGCACCGCCCGAGATAAAGACCGGCGCTGTCGTGAGCGCGATGATCGACGCGCCAATCTCGGCAGCGACGGCGATTTCGCGCGACGGATTCGGGCCGCGAGGGTTGAAGCGCACCGGTCCCATTTCCAGCCCCGCATCGCGCAGCATCGCCGCCTTGTCGTGCGCGGGCGGCTCGGAAGAACCGGGCATCGGGTCCGCAAGGCGAAAGCCGAAATGGGTGAAGCCCATCGCGGCGACCTTTGCCAAAGTCCCGGCATAGTCGCGCGTCAACTCGCGGCGCAGGGTGATGTCGGCAAGGCCCAGCGGCCTGCGCAAGGGCGCAGCGAGGCGCGGCGAAACGCAACCGGCGAGCAGCCCCGCGCCGATCGCGCCCAGCGCCGTTCGTCGCGACAGCCGCAGCGTCATTTGGTCACTTCGATCGCCGCGACAATGGCCTTGCCGCCGTCGACACCCGAGAAATCGAGCTTCAGGATACCGCCAGTCACCAAAACCGGAAAACTGCGAACAACTTCCTTGCGTCGTGCTCCCGCTTCACTTGCGGCGTTTAAAGATCCGATCACGATCTTGTCACCAGCCGAAACCGACATAATGACCGGCTTATAGGGTGGAGCCTCGACACCAATGAGCATTTGACGCGCATCGGGTTTGCTCTCGCCCGGCTCCAGCGTTCTGATCGCGACAGTCCAATTCCCATCTGTGACAGGTATGGAATAGGAGAACGCTTCTCCACTTCGCCAGTGATCGAACAACTCCGGCGATTCCGCAGCGACTGGAATGTTCTCGGTTGAGAGCGGACCAATGCTCCCACCAAACCGGGCGATGGCCTCGCCACCACTAACGAAAGTGTCGGACCCGTACCTCTTTCCATTTAATTTCGAAGCCGCCAGATTTCCCGAGTCGATACGGATTCCGTTGATCTCCGCAGCGATGCCGTCCCAAATGGCGCTATCGGTCTTCCCGCCTGCGACGACTAAAGCATTGTTCTCGCCAGCCTTAAGATTCACGTCCTGCCAGACGCATGTATAGTTCACGCAGGTCTTCTCACCGAGGTCCGCGCCGTTGAACGTCAAGCGTGCGGTGGATGCATTGGTATAAGCCTTGACGTCCATTACCGGATAAGAACGGTCGACGTATCGCTTGCCCGCCAGATGAACCGTCGGTTGCTTGGACCAGGCAGCCTTGTAGTAGAAAAATCCGTCCTTTTTGACCTTGCGATCCATTGAAACGAGGCCTTTGGTGTTGATATCGACAGAGTCGCCCTCGTTGCGCAGGTCGCTGACGAAATCGAACATGTTCCAGACCCAGCTACCATGAATGTAGTCTCGCTCGGCGATCGCAGGCCATAGCATTTCATGAACATACGCGGCGTACTCGTCCGGTTGCGGGCGGCCCGCAGATGCGACGAATCCCGACGTAGGATCGTCGCTGAACTGTGAAAGTCCTGCACCGGCACCGTATTCACTTACGCCGATAGGAACGGTCGGATTCTTCGCGTGGTGCATATCAAGCATCCCACCGAGAACCCGGCCTGCGCCAGGCCCTTTGTTGTAGTACCAACCGGGATAACGATTATAAGCGACAAGATCGGCCACACCGGTCATCGGTTGCCGATTTTTACCGAAATATCCCATATCCTCGCTGAAATCGGCAAAGGTTGTCGGGCGCGACGTGTCCTCTTCTTTCGCAACCTCTTCCATACGGCGAAGCAAGTCGATGGGGGATGCCGTCTCTTCGGTCGCCCCGAAGGCCTTGGCCGAATCGACCTCGTTGCCGATCGACCACATCATGATCGAGGGGTGGTTGTAGTTCTGCCGGATCAGCTCGCGCAGCTGCTGCTCTGCATTGGCCCAAAGCTCCGGCGTGCCCTTGCCGCCGGTCAGGCTTGGTGCGCCGACGTAGGGAAGTTCGGCCCAGACGACCATGCCAGCCTTGTCCGCCTCGTCCGACCATTCGTCGGCGTGCTGGTAATGCGCATGTCGAACCGTGTTTGCGCCGAGTTCCTTGATGAACTCCATGTCGCGCGCGTGGTCTTCGCGGCTCAGCGCCCAGCCCTTGCCGAGATAGTCCTGATGGCGCGAGACGCCATGCAGCTTCACACGCTTGCCATTGAGGAAGAAGCCCGCGTCGGCGTCGAAACGGAAGGTGCGGATGCCGAGCGGCTGCGTGACCTCGTCGAGCACGGTGCCGCCGTCGGAAAGCCTGACGGTGACCGAATAAAGGTAAGGATCGGTCAGCCCGTCCCAAAGGCGCGGATTCATGAATGAGACGCGCGCGGGCTCGTCCTGTACGCCGGATGCGAGCGTGAAGGAATGTTCGGATGCGGCGACCACCTTGCCCTCGGCATCGCGGACTTCGCTCCTGAGCGAGAGCGCGCGCGGCTCGCCGAAATTGCGCAGGCGGGTGCGAATGTCGACGACCGCCTTCTTGTCGGTCACCTGCGCGGTACGGATGTAGACCCCCGGCCCGCCATGGTCGAGCGGGTCGATCGAGGCAGCGGGAAGCTGCACCAGCGACACGCCGCGATAGATCCCGCCATGGATGAAGAAATCGCCTGCAAGCGGGATTACCTGCCCGGTGCGGCTGTCGGGCGTGCGCTTCGAGTTGTCGGCGCGCACCGCGATTGAGTTCGGCTCTCCCGGCTTCCACATGTCGGTCACATCGCAGCGGAAACGCGAGAATGCCCCCCGGTGCTGGCATACCTTGCCGCCATTGACCCAGACGTCGGCGATGTTCCCTACGGCAGCGAAATCGAGATACTGGCGCATGCCCGGCGCGGCGGCAGGGGCCTGCATCGTCAGGCGATACCAGCCGACCCCTTGCGCGTTATTGGTCTTTTCCGAGCGCTCAAGCGCATATTCGCCGATCAGATTCCAGCTGTGCGGGACCGAGACCTGCTCCCAGCCGGTATCGTCAAATGCCGGGTCCGAGGCTGCATCATTCCCCTCACCGAACCGGAAGCGCCAGCCGTCGGCAAGCTCGGTCACCTGCCGTTCGCCTGCCTGCTGCTGCGCGGATTGGTGATGCTCGGCCAGCGCGGGCGACGCGGCAGATAGCGCGGTTGTCGCAAGGGTCAGCGCCAGCATCCTTGAAAGCGAAGTCGCGCGCAATTTCATCAAGTCTCTCCCCATGCACTCACGAGATCGGTCTTACCAATTCAGGCATTAACGATACATGCGGTAAAAGCAATTCGCGCCTGCGATTACCAGCGCTCGCCGCCCTCGCCCGTTAGCGGACGCTGATAAGAAGGATCGGACTTGCCGCGATCGCCCCTGAGGTATCCCGAGCCGAGCACACCCTTGCCGTTGGGCAGGATCGCCTCGCCCTCCATCGCCACCTCGACCGTCGCGCGGCGCAGCACGATGCCCCAGCGCCCCTCACGCTTTTCCAGCCGGTCGATATAGCGCCCGGCGAGAATCCGGCCCTTCTTCGTATCGGGATCGAGAAACAGCCCGATGACATAGCTTTCGCAATGCGCGGTATCGCCGTCGATTTCGCAGCGGTGCATCGTCACGTTGTGCAGGTTGGCTGCAGAAATCGCGTGGTGCGCGGTGTTGGCATGTTCGCCATAGTCGCTGCCCTTGATGATCTTTGCGCCCAGCTCGTGCAGACCGTCCTCGTGATAACCGCCGACAATCAGCTCGACATCGAAACGGTCGTTGCCGCGCGAGGTGCTGGTGAGCAGGTCGTATATCGCCTGCCGGTCGGTGAGATAGGCAACTTGCTTCTCAAGTGCTTCAATGCGGGCTTCATCCATCGTTATCGCGCGCGCCTTACCAGCGCACGCCCTCCTCTTTCGGTTTCCATTCGTAAGGGTAGGCATAGGAGGGATCGTCCTTGCTCCATTGCCCTTTCAGGAAGCCCTTGATCGCCTCTGCGCCAAGCCAGTCGGCGCTGCCGTCAAGGGTCATTTCAATGGTGCAGCGCCGTGTGAGGATGCGCCACTCGCCATCGCGCTTTTCCAGCTGGTCGAGATAGCGTCCGATGCCCAGGCTGACCGTGCCCGCCTTGGGGCCATCCTCGCGCCAGTGGAGGCCACCGACAACGTAGGATTCGACCGAGGCGGTCCCGGCATCGAGCGCGTGGATCACCTGGTTGGTGATGTTGTGGCTGGTCTGGATGAAGCCGCCGCGATGCCCCGCGTTCGCCTTTTCGGGATAGACATCGGCCGTGGCAATCACCGCGCCGTGCTCGTCCACGCCTTCGGGCCACCAGCAACCGGAGATCATATCGACATCCTGCCGGTCACGCGCGCGGCTTTCGCGCTGGATGCAATCGAGGATGTCGGCGCGGTCCTTGAGGTATGTGACCGTTGCGCGCAGCTCTGCCAGTTCACTTTCGACGGCCATTTCACTCTCCCCTTGTCGCTTGACTTGCCAGCCCTTCGCTAACACTGTGACGAACAGATGCAGCGGTCAAGCACGGATCGCTGCCAAAAGAGACCCGAACCGATGAGCGACAATACGATCCCGCCCGCGACACTGCAACGCATCGAAGCGCGCGAGGCCGAAGTGCTGGGCGGCCCGTATCGCCTCTCCGATGTCGACCGCGAGGCCGTGCTCGACGAGGTGCGGCAGGCAACCGCGGACCTGCGCAATTCGATCGTTGTCGGCGCAGCGCCTGTCCGGGCGCAGGACATCCCCGCCGCCGCGATCCCCGACATCATGTTCCAGATGCAACCGTTCGGCGAGTTGTGGCAACGGATCATGGCGCTGTCGATGACAGTGATGGGGCCATCCTGCGACATTCCGGTACGCGACATGAAGCTGGCGCTGCTGCGCACGGCATGGCTGATCCAGGCCCCGTTCGAATTCGGCGAGCATGTCGGACAGGCGCGCGGCGCGGGCTTTACCGAGGAGGAGATCAACCGCATCTGCGAGCAAGGCTCCGCCGCGCCCGAATGGACCGCGCACGAGGCGGCGATCCTGCGCGTTGCCGAAGAGCTGCGCGAGAACGCCTTCGTCAGCGATGCGACATGGGCGGAAGTCGCGGGCAGCTACAGCGAAAAGCAGCTGTTCGAACTGCTGATCCTGATCGGACAGTTCACCACGGTCGGCTATTTCCAGAACTCGTTGCGCATTCCGCTGGCCGGAGACAACGCCGGACTGAAGGCGCGTTAGCGCGAGATCAGGCCAGGCAACCCCCAGCCCGACATGTCGCGGTCATCCTTTCGCTCTCGAATTTTGCTCCGATACAGTCGGGCGGGGAAACACAAAGTCCAGCAAGTCTCTGTCGCATCCACCCTCCGTTCGTGTCGGGCGGCTCTGGTTTCCGCTTGGCGAAAAGCGCGCGTTACTCGCGCGCGGCTCCGCAATCGCAATCGTCGATGCCTGCCGCCCAGGCGATGGCATTCTCGAACAGGGTAACGAAGCGCGGGTCTTCGTAGATCTCGGGGCGGTGGCCCATTGCCGAATAGAACATCCGCCCGCGTCCGACGATCTTCGACCAGGCGATGGGATGGTCGCCCATCGCCAGCGATTCGCCAAAGCGACCGGACTGTTCATAGGTGCTTTCGTCAAGCGTTGCGATCACCCGTGCGCCGGAATCGCGAGGGTTCGTCTTGAACGAGTACCATTCGTCATTCATCGTGAACTCGCCCGGCAGCCCGGCAACGGCGGGATGGTCGAAATCCTCGATCGCGACGCGCGCATCCTGGAACTGCGGGTTCATCGGGTGGCCCGCAAAGCGCGCGCCAATCAGCGTGTCGACATACCAGTCCCAGAAATAGCTCGGATCGCCCGCCGAGCCGTGGACCGCGACAAAGCCGCCGCCGCCCTCGACGAAATCGCGCAGTGCCTGCCGCTGGGTCAGCGTCAGCACGTCGCCGGAGATATTGTTCCAGACAATGAGGTCGAACTGGCTCAGCGTATCGGCATTGATCGCCCCGCCCATTTCGGTGCTCGCAATCGCCCAGCCCTTGCGCGCCGCCATCGCGGTGAACGCCTTGTGCGCGGCATCGACCGACGGTCCGTCGCGAAACCCGGTGATCTTTTCGAACAGCAGGATCGCCGGACCATCGCGCCGGGGCAGGTCGAACTCGGGCACGTCGTTGTCATAGCGGGCACAGCGCGCCGCCCGGTCGGCGTCGGTGACGGGAACTTCGGCCAGCTTTGCCAGCGCACGTTCGACGTCGGCCAGCGCCTTGCCGCCCATTCCCGCCGCCTGCTCCAGGGTAAGGATTGCCGCAAAGCTGGGTCCGTCGGTGCGCAGGAAAACCGGCGGCATCTTGTCGAACGACAATTCGAGTTCGCGTTCCGCGACGGCACGGGCCTGCGGGGAAAGGAATATGTCGATGAGCGGCGTGCTTTCGGAAAACGGCGCATCGCGACCGGGGCAATCGATTACTTCCCCGGCAAGGACCGGAGAAGCGACGGCAAGCGACGCAATGAGCGCAGCCGACAGTGCGGACTTGAATATTCTTGCCAAAAACATGCTCGATCCTGTCAGGAAAAAATGTCGGGCGAGGTTTCGTCCGGCTCACCCATGCCGATGACCAGCGCGCAGATATGCATCACCGTCGGGACAAAAAACAACAGGCTTAGCAACGGCACCATGTCGAAAATCGCGGCAAGGATCGGAAACCAGACGATCCAGCCTTTGCCGATATGGTCCCCGCGAAATTTCGCGAGGACGCAGAGCGCGATCAGGCAGGCGAGATGTGCGAGGAACTGCGGCAACGTACCGCCGAACGAGGCCGCGCCCAGCAGGATCGAGTTCGACCCAACGTAGGGCAGCACATACGTCGGCACCATGACCGCGATATAGAGCCACATGTAGAAATTCTTGTCGCGCAGCTTTTCTTTCAGGGCGTCCAAATCGCGGCTCCTGTCGTTGGATTGGATGCGGCGCGCCTGCCCGAATGGTGAGACGCGCCGCGCATGTGAGGCGCGTGCCGTCAGGAAAAGACTTCCGCGCTCGACGGGTCTTTCGGATCTGGTCCGAAGCGGTTTGGTCCGGGCGTTCCGGGGAGGAACATCAGCACAAGGTAGGCAATCGAGACGATGATGCCGATGAACGGGATCATCGAACCGATTATCAGGCCCAGCAGCCACCAGCCCGACATATCGCGATCGTGCAGGCGGCGAATGTTGAGCATAATGTTTGGGATGAAAGTCGCCAGCGCCCAGAGCAGGATCAGGATGCCAACGCCGCCGAACATCGCGCCAAACGCGGCGGTCGGGTCCGTGGGATCGGAATTCATCATCGCTTCCATGCCGCCGCCGACACCGAACAGGATGCCGTAAAGCACCACGGTGACGATCATATTGAGCAGGAAGAACGACCAGTATTCCATCCGCCGCGAACGGCCCTGGTAATCGAAATACCGCTTGAACGGCATAATCATGTAATCGAGCATCTTACCCCTCCAGAAAAATGGCCCCCTGCGGATATGCAGGGGGCCATCTTATCGTCAGGGGGCCTGCTGTGAAGCCCGAATATTTACATCCCGGAATGCCCGGGATTCAGGCCCTTACCACTTGAAACGCGCGGTAATGCCATAGGTGCGCGGCTGGCTGGGATAACCCGAGAGCGAGCCGATCTGCGCAGGCGAGTCGAAAATCGAGCGCAGCACGCGGTCGTTCGTCAGGTTGCGGCCCCAGACCGAAACCTCAAGGCCGTTCATCATCGCATAGGTCAGCGAAGCATTGATCTCGGAGACCTCGATGTCGAACGCGCGCGCCGCCGAGAGCGCGGGCTCCACGTCGAGCACCTGCCCGGTGACCGGGTTCTTCACCACGAGGTTGGGCAAGCCTTCGACTGCCTGGAACGGTGCTTCGTAATGATAATCGCCGCGCAGGATCAGGCGATCGCCCGAGGCGAACTCATGCTCATAGGTCGCGCCGAAGGTCGCCGAAAGCGGCGTGAAGCCTGCAGGAGTCGTGCCCGAAAGGTCACCGAAGGCCGAAAGCAGGAAGCTGTCGTACTTGGCATCGAGATAGGTCACGCCAAGCGTCAGTGTCAGCGGATCGACCGGGCGGACCATGCCTTCGAACTCGAAGCCGGTGACCGACTGCTTGCCCGCGTTGGCGAGGAAGAAGCCGGTGCCGGTGAAGAGGTTGGACTGGAAGCCCTTGATCTCCTGTTTGAAGATCGCAAGGTTTGCCGAGGCATAGGGGCCCCAGTCGCCCTTGAGGCCGATTTCGTAAAGCGTCGAATCTTCCGGTCCGGCAAAGCGGCTGCCAGAGGTCAGGTTGGGCAGGCCAAGGCCCGCCGCCTGGATCGCGGCAAAGTCCGTCGGGGACGGACGCGAGTCTCGCGAAAGGTTGACCGACGCGCCCTTGTAACCGGTGGCATAGCGAATGTAGCCGTTGAGCGAATCGGTAAACTCGTAGGCCAGGCTCAGCGTGTAGGAGAAGTCGTCGTCGCTGACCTTGCCCGATTCCACCGCGTTCGGGACGTTGAGGAACGGCGGCAGGAACTGCAGCCCGCGCAATGCCAGCAAAGACTGTGCAGTCGAGGTCGCGGTCGGCACGATTACGTTCTGGAACGCCGCGGCTGCCTGCGGGCCCAACGCGCCCGAAGCGAACGCCTGGATTTGCTCCGGAGTTGCAAAACCGCCCGGATTGCCCAGCGCCGTCGCCACACCCTGCGCGATGAACACGTTGGTCGCGGGCGCGACGAACTGGCTCAGCGGAATGGCGGAGAACACGTCGGTCGAAACCGAGTTGGTCCGGAACGTCTTCTTGTCCTTGGTCCAGGCAATACCCGCCGTCAGCGTCAGCCGGTCGGAGACCTCGAAATCGACCTGCCCGAAGATCGAGAGCGAATCGTTTTTCAGGTCATAGGCTTCGGTAAAGCCGTCACCCTGCGCGAACGAGCGGCCCGCGAAGAGCGCGGGATTGCCCGAAAGCGTGCCGAGCAGGCCTTCGACCTGCAGCAGGTTGAACGCCCCGCCCGACTGGCCGCGGATCAGCAGGTCCGCATAGTTACGGAAGTCCGCGCCGTAGAGCAGCTGGTTCCTTTGGTCGATGCGCTCGTTGAAGTAATAACCGCCCAGCAACAGGTTCGCACGGTCGCCCAGCTCGGCATTGACGCGCAGTTCCTGTGTAAAGGTCTTGATGTCGAGATCCTGCGAGTTGCGGCCCAGCAGGTCGGCGCTGGTGAAGTCCGAATCCTGGTTGGTCAGCGCCTCGACCCCGCGATAGGAGGTGATCGAAGTTATCGTCGCCGCGCCAACTTCGAAGTCGACCTGACCCGAGATGCCCCAGTTCTTGACGTCGTTGCTTGAAGGCAGGTTGGTATAGGTCACATCGCCGAACGGATCGCTTGCCGGATTGACCTGACCGCCAAGACCGAACGGCGGCGGCGCAATGATCGCCAGCGTCGATGCGGACTGGCGGATATTGACCACCGAGCAGCAAATCTCGTCGATCTCGCCATAATCGCCGATCAGGCGCACGGAGATCGCATCGGACGGCTCGGCCAGAACCTGCGCGCGGACCATCCAGCGGTCGCGGTCGTCGGCATCTATGCCGAGCGCAAGATCCCTGGTATAGCCATCGCGCTTATTCATCGAACCGGCGAGGCTGACCGCGAGCGTATCGCTGATCGGGCCGGTGACAACGCCCTTGAGCACCATCGCGTTGTAGTTGCCGTAAGACCCTTCGACCATGCCGCCGAAATCGAACTGCGGCTTCTTGGTGGTCATCGAGATGACACCCGCCGACGCGTTCTTGCCGAACAGCGTCGATTGCGGGCCGCGCAGCACTTCGACGCGCTCCACATCGGGAAGGTCGGCGATCATCGCTGCCGAGCGCGAGCGGTAAACGCCGTCGATGAACAGGCCGACCGAAGGTTCGATACCGGCGTTGTTCGCGCCGTTGCCGAAGCCGCGAATGACGAAGTTGGTGTTGGCCGAGCTTTGCAGCGTGTTGACGCGCAAGCTGGGCACGACCGAGGAAAGATCCTTGAGGTCGCGGATATTGGCCTGCTCGATGGTTGCCGCGCTGGTCACCGAGACCGCGACCGGCACTTCCTGCAGCGTTTCCTCGCGCTTCGTGGCGGTAACGACGATGGGATCGCCGCTGAATCCGCCAAGGTCGGCGTCGGCGGCCTCGTCCTGCGCCATGGCCGGTGCGGCCAGTCCGAAGCCCAGCGCCATCGCGCTGGTGCAAGCCACCAGTCGCCCACGCCCAACGATGTGAGATGCAAACCCGTTCATTTTGTTCCTCTCTTCTTATTATCCGGCACCGCCGCGCTCGTTTTCCTCGACGCGCTCTGATCGCGACACCGGTGCGATGTGCTGCCTTTAACCAGAAAAATGCCCGAAACAAAGATTGTTCCCGCCAAGATTCCCGCATTTCCGGGGTTGTGGTATTTTGGTTACAGGCGCGCGCACCGGCGCGTACAATGCGCGCTTGTTACGAAAGCCGGTTTCGTATAGGGCGCGCGGCACATTGTGCGGCGCAACATAGAGCCGCCCTTCCCCGTTTTCCAAAGGTTTCCCGCATGTCCGCTCCGCTTCCCCTGCGTAATATCGCCATCATCGCGCACGTCGATCACGGCAAGACCACGCTTGTCGACCAGCTCTTCCGCCAGTCGGGCACCTTCCGCGAGAACCAGCGCGTCGAGGAACGCGCGATGGATCTGAACGATCTCGAAAAGGAACGCGGGATCACCATTCTCGCCAAGTGCACCTCGGTCGAATGGAACGGCACGCGCATCAACATCGTCGACACGCCGGGCCACGCCGACTTCGGCGCAGAGGTCGAGCGCATCCTCTCGATGGTCGATGGCGTGATCCTGCTGGTCGATTCAGCCGAAGGCGCGATGCCGCAGACCAAGTTCGTCACCGGCAAGGCGCTGGCGCTGGGCCTGAGACCCATCGTCGTCGTCAACAAGATCGACCGCCCCGACCAGCGCGCCGACGAAGTGCTCGACGAAGTCTTCGACCTGTTCGTCGGCCTCGACGCCAATGACGAACAACTCGATTTCCCGACGCTCTACGCCTCGGGCCGCTCGGGCTATGCAAGCGAGGACATCGAAGCGCGTGACGGCACACTGGATCCGCTCTTCGCCAAGATCGTCGAGCATGTCCCCGCCCCCGATCTCGATCCGGAAGGCAAGTTCTCGTTCCTCGCCACGCTGCTCGACCGCGACAACTTCATGGGCCGCGTGCTCACGGGCCGCGTCCAGTCGGGCACGATCAAGGTCAACGATCCGATCCACGCCATCGACCGCGACGGCAAGGTTGTCGAAGCTGGCCGCGCGACCAAGCTGCTGAGCTTCGACGGGCTTGACCGCGTGCCGGTCGAGATCGCGCGCGCAGGCGACATCATCGCCATCGCCGGGCTTGAAAAAGCAACTGTCGCCAACACCATCGCCGATCCCGAGGTCAAGGAACCGATCGAGGCACAGCCGATCGACCCGCCGACGCTGGCGATGCGCTTTGCCGTCAACGACAGCCCGCTCGCCGGGCGCGAAGGCGACAAGGTGACGAGCCGCATGATCCGCGACCGCCTTTACCGCGAAGCCGAAACCAACGTTGCGATCCGCATCACCGAATCTGCCGACAAGGACAGCTTCGAAGTCGCCGGGCGCGGCGAACTCCAGCTTGGCGTGCTGATCGAAACGATGCGCCGCGAAGGCTTCGAACTCGGCATTTCGCGCCCGCGCGTCCTGTTCCGCGAAGAGAACGGCCAGCGCATGGAGCCTTACGAGACCGTCGTGATCGACGTCGACGACGACTATTCGGGTACGGTCGTAGAGAAGATGCAGCGCCGCAAGGCCGAGCTGACCGAGATGCGCCCCTCGGGCCAGGGCAAGACGCGCATCACCTTCTCCGCCCCCTCGCGCGGCCTCATCGGCTATCACGGCGAGTTCCTTTCGGACACGCGCGGCACCGGCATCATGAACCGCCTGTTCGAAAAGTACGGCCCGCACAAAGGCCCGATCGAAGGCCGCATCAACGGCGTGCTTATCTCCAACTGCGCCGGAGAAGCTGTCTCTTACGCATTGAATGCGCTGGAAGATCGCGGCATCCTCTTCGTCGGCCCGCAGGTGAAAGTCTATGAAGGCATGGTGATCGGCGAGAACGCCAAGCCCGAAGATCTCGAAGTGAACCCGCTCAAGTCGAAGCAGCTCACCAACTTCCGCTCCTCGGGCAAGGACGACGCGATCCGCCTGACCCCGCCGACGCTGATGAGCCTCGAACAGGCCATCGCCTATATCGACGACGACGAGATGGTGGAGGTTACCCCGCAGTCGATCCGCCTTCGCAAGGC
Source organism: Sphingomonadaceae bacterium (assembly GCA_041396945.1). Classification (GTDB taxonomy): domain Bacteria; phylum Pseudomonadota; class Alphaproteobacteria; order Sphingomonadales; family Sphingomonadaceae; genus Novosphingobium. Next base: position 89,697 of record JAWKXP010000012.1, read on the forward strand.
CATCCTCGACCCGCACGAGCGCAAAAAGGCCAGCCGCAAGAAAGAGGCGGCGTAGGGCCTGCGACGCTCAATCCGCGAGGACACGCTCCGGTTCGGGGGCCGTCTCGCGCGGGTGCAGCCGGATGAACGGCACCCAGAACAGCGCCAGCACCGCCAGCCCGGCGAAGGTCCAGAAAATGCCTTCGTAGCTGCCGGTGATGTCGAAAATCGCGCCGAACAGCGGCGGGGTGGATAGCAGCGCGATCAGGATCGTGCCCGAGAGGATGCCCATCGCCCGTCCCACCGCGCGCTGGCCGAACACCTTCGGCGCGAGGTAGCTCTCGGTCGGCACCATCAGCCCGCCGAACAGCCCGATGATCCCGACACCACCGGCGATCATCCAGTAGCCAAGCTGCGCCTGTGTCAGGCAGGCAAGGCCCAGCGCGAAACCGGCCAGCGACATCATCATGAGAACGCGCGGCCCGCTCCGGTCCGCCAGCGAGGCGAAGAGGAACTTGGCGATGAAACCGCAGCCCGCATAGATCGAGATCAGGTACGCGGCGACGGTCGGCTCGATGCCGTTATCGAGCGCCAGCGGGGCCAGATTTGTAATCATCCCCTTCATGCCCGAGGTGACGATGGCGACGGTCGCCGCGATCATCCAGAATGCCGGATCGGTGAGGATCGCGCGCGCGGAGATCGGCGCGCGGCTCATTTCGGCCTTCGATTCCTCGCTCGGCTCGTTAGCGCCATCGGGATGCAGCCCGCGATCCTGCGGCTTGTCGACCACCAGCAGCGCCGCCGGGATCGTCCAGATGGCGATGACCAGTGCCAGCCAGCGCAGCGCCTCGCGCCAGGGATGCGCATCGAGCAGGCCCTGGATAATCATCGGAAACAGGAACCCGCCCGCCGCAATCCCGGCAATCGCCATGCCCAACGCGCGCCCGCGCTTCTTCTCGAACCAGCGCGAGAGCAGCACGGTCGCGGCCAGCGGCCCGATCAGAACATTGCCGAGCGCCATCAGCACCGCGAAGATCACCAGAATCTGCGTGAAGGACGTAGCGAACGAGATTGCCGTGTAACCCAATGCAACGCAGGCCCCGCCAACGACCATCAGCACGCGCACCGAAAAGCGGTCCATCAGGTTGCCGAGGATCGGCATGAGCACCGCGCTTGCACCCGCCATCACCGTCATCGTCAGCATGAGCACCATGCGCGTGGGCTGGAATTCTTTGGCGAGCGGCACCGCGACCAGCGAATAGGTCGCCGCCACCATACCCGCCACCATGAGCAGCAGGAAACAGCTGCCCACCTGCCGCCAGCCGATTGCAAAGGATTGTGCCATATCTCTCCCGATATTCTGTTTTGCGGGATGGCATAGTGCAGCGCACGCGCCCTGAACAGTGGTTCAATTTGTCCCTGCCGGATAGAGAAAACCCCCGCCGCCTCATGGACGACGGGGGCCTCGGGTCCCGGGGAGGGGATCGGGACCGTTGGGTTATCGGCTCAGCGATGCAGGTCGAAGCGGTCGGCGTTCATCACCTTGACCCATGCCTTGACGAAATCGCGCACAAGCTTTTCCTCGCCGCCCTTCTCGCCATAGACCTCGGCCAGGGCGCGCAGCTGCGAGTTGGAACCGAAGACAAGATCGGTGCGTGTCGCGGTCCAGCGCTGCTCGCCGGTCTTGCGGTCCTTGCCGATGAACTTCTCGTCGCCGCTGTCGTCAACGACCTCCCAGATCATGCCCATGTCGAGCACGTTGACGAAGAAGTCGTTGGTCAGCTGGCCCGGCCGGTCGGTAAAAACGCCGTCCTTGCTGTTGCCCGTGTTGGCACCCAGTACCCGCAGCCCGCCGACCAGCGCGGTCATTTCGGGTGCGGACAGGCCGAGCAATTGAGCGCGGTCGATCAGCAGTTCCTCGGTGCGCACCGACATCTTCGTCGATAGGTAATTGCGGAAACCGTCGGCTTTTGGCTCAAGCGGCTCGAAGCTCTCGACATCGGTCAGTTCGTCGGTCGTGTCTCCGCGTCCGCCGGTGAAGGGAACGGTGATGTCGTGCCCGGCATCCTTCGCCGCCTTCTCGACCGCAGCCGACCCGGCAAGCACGATGGCATCGGCCATCGAGAGGTTGCCGCGAAGCTCGTCGATCTTCGCGAGCACCTTCGCCAGCTCGTCGGGGTCATTGACCGCCCAGTCCTTTTGCGGAGCCAGGCGCACGCGCCCGCCATTGGCACCGCCGCGATGGTCCGATCCGCGATAGGTCGAGGCCGAGGCCCACGCGGCCTTGACCAGCTCGCTGACGGTCAGGCCGGAATCGAGGATCGCCGATTTGAACGCCGAAACGTCGCCGTCCGACGGCATCGTGCCTTCGGGGATCGGGTCCTGCCAGATCAGGTCTTCGTCGGGTGCCTCGGGGCCGATGTAGCGGCTCTTCGGCCCCATGTCGCGGTGGAGCAGCTTGAACCACGCACGCGCGAAGGCATCGGCGAACTCGTCCGGATTGTCGCGGAAGTGCTCGGAAATCTTGCGATATTCCGGATCGACCTTCATCGCCATGTCGGCGGTGGTCATCATCGTCGGCACCTTCTTCGACGGATCGTCCGCCGCCGGGGCCATCTCCTCTTCCTTCTGGTCGACCGGTTGCCACTGGTGTGCGCCAGCCGGGCTCTTGACCAGCTCGTACTCGTAATCGAGCAGCAGGCGGAAATAGTTCATCGTCCATTCGATCGGCGTGTTGGTCCACGATCCTTCGAGGCCGGAAGTGATCGTGTGACCGCCCTTCCCGCTCTCGAACATCGATTCCCAGCCAAGCCCCATCGCCTGAAGCTCGCCGCCCTCGGGATCGACGCCAACCAGCGAGGCATCGCCCGCGCCGTGGCACTTGCCGAAAGTGTGGCCGCCTGCGGTGAGCGCGACAGTCTCGTAGTCGTTCATCGCCATGCGATCGAAGGTCTTGCGAATATCGCGCGCCGATCCTTCGATGTCCGGTTCGCCGTCCGGTCCTTCCGGGTTGACGTAAATCAAGCCCATCTGGATCGCGGCCAGCGGGTTTTCGAGCGCCTTGCCCTCGTCCGGGTCGATGCGCGTTTCCGCGCCTTCGTTGACCCACTCTTCTTCGGTGCCCCAGTAAACGTCCTTTTCCGGCTCGTAGATGTCTGCGCGGCCGCCCGCGAAGCCGAAGGTCGGCCCGCCCATCGATTCAATCGCGACATTGCCCGTCAGCAGGATCAGGTCGGCCCAGGAGATGTTCTTCCCGTACTTCTGCTTGATCGGCCAGAGCAGCCGCCGCGCCTTGTCGAGGTTGGCGTTGTCGGGCCAGGAATTGAGCGGCGCGAACCGCTGCGAGCCAAAGCCGCCGCCACCGCGCCCGTCGGCGGTGCGATAGGTGCCCGCCGCGTGCCATGCCATACGGATGAAGAACGGACCGTAATGGCCATAGTCCGCTGGCCACCAATCCTGACTGTCGGTCATCAGGTCGCGAAGATCCTGCTTGAGCGCTTCGTAATCGAGCGCGTTGAACGCCTCGGCATAGTCGAAGTCCGCGTCCATCGGATCGGGCGAGCGGCCCTGCTGGTGCAGGATGTCGAGCTGCAGCGCGTCGGGCCACCAGTCCTTGTTTTGCCGCCCGAGCAGCGAGCGTACGCCGCCATCGGGATTGAACGGGCAGCCGCCCGAGGGAGTGCTGGTCTTCATGTCCATCATGGAATTCCTTCTCCGGTTTACGTTGCAAAGCCTGCCGGAGAGGTAGGTTCCCGCGTGCTGTCTGGCCAACGGGACAGGGTGGCGGCAGTAATCGGGAATTCCGATGAAACCCGAAAATACGCTGCAATTTTACGATGATTATATCCATTGCTGTCCGCGGCGAACGGCAGAGCCTTCCCTATCTTTACAGCGCGCAGTAACGTGGCGGCCATGAATATCCGCCTCGTCGTTTACGCCTTGCTGCTCCTCGCGCTTTCGCCTCTGCCCGCGCTCGCCAACGATTCCGAAGCCGAAATCGGCATTGGCGGGATCGTGCTGCTCAAGCGGTCGCCCGCGCTCGTGATGGAAAGCGAAGACCTCTACATTTCGGAAAAGATCGTGCGGGTGAAGTACCGCTTCCGCAATCCGACCGACGAGGCGATCACCACCACCGTCGCCTTCCCGATGCCGCCGCAGCCGCGCGCGTTTCACGATCGCTGGTACGACATGGACACGCCGCAGGACTTCACCGACTTCGCCTTCAACACCCGCGTCGATGGCCAGCCGGTCAGGCTGACCCGTATCGACCGCGCGATGGTGGGCACGCGCGACGTGACCGATGCGATCGCCGCACAGGGCTGGCCGATGTACTGGATGGGCGAGGACGGTTTTACCGACCTGTTCGAAAAGATGCCCGAAGCAGAGCAGCGCAAGTGGGAGGCAGAAGGGCTGATGGTCGAGCAGGAAATGTTCGACTATCGCCCGATGCCGGCCTGGGACCTGGTGACGTTTTTCGTTAGGGAACAGGTGTTTCCGGCAAACTCCACCGTCTCCGTCGAGCACGAGTATGTGCCCATGCTCGGCGGCTCGGTCGGCGGCGCGCTGCACAAGTCGGTGCGCGAGGACAGTCCGGAAATCCTCGAAGCCTATCACGAGGCCTATTGCATCGACGACTATTTCCTGCGTGGCTTCGACAGGCGCATCCAGCCGACCAAGCCCGACCACATCGTCTATTATGGCGAGACCTGGATCGGCTACGTCCTGTCCTCGGGCGCGAACTGGAACGGGCCTATCGGTGACTTCCGGCTGGTGATCGACAAGGGTGATCCGGACAATCTCGTCTCGTTCTGCATGGACGGGGTGAAGAAGATTGCGCCGACGCAGTTCGAGGTGCGCAAGAGCGACTTCACGCCCACGACTGATCTGCAGATCCTGATCGCGACGTTCACCGAAATCGAAGATTAAGCACGGGTTCAGGACGCCCCCGCCAATGTCTCTCTCACCGTAAACCCAAGCGCCAGTCGACACCGCCGACTTGGCCGGCGCGAACCATGAAACCGGAAGGGAGACCCGGAAATGACGTTCGCTTTCAAACGCGCCGCGCTTGCCATCGCGCTTGCCGCCACCACCTTCACCGCTGCCACGTCAGCCGAAGCGCGCGACCGCTATCGCGACCGGGGTGACGATACCGCCGCCATCGCCATCGGTGCCGGGATCGTCGGCCTTGCCGTCGGCGCGCTGCTCGCCGACCGCGACGACCGCCGCTATTACGACCGCGCCTATTACCCGAACCGCCGCTATGTCCGCGTTCACGGCTATCCGGACTATTACTATTACTACGAAGGCCGCCCGAACCGCTATTATCGCGACCGCTATTACAGCCGGAACTATGGGCGCTATTATAATGACCGTCGCTATGCGCGGAACTACTACGATGGCCGCCGTTACGACCGTTGGGATCGCGGCAACCGTCGTTACGACAAATACTATGGCCGCGACCGCTATGACCGTCGCGGCTATCGCAACGACCGGCGTCGGGATCGCTACGAGCGCCGTTACGACCGTCGGCGCGATCGCCGGGGCGGCTGGTAAGAGATTGCTCGCATTCGGTCCCGCCCCCCGTTATGGGGCGCGGGACCATGCAGACCAGTGACCTCCGCATCGCCCTGTTTTCGGGCAATTACAACTACGTCCGCGACGGCGCGAACCAGGCGCTGAATCGGCTGGCGGGCTATCTGCTTGGGCAAGGTGCGCAGGTTCGGGTCTATTCGCCGACGGTAGCCGAACCCGCGTTCGAGCCGACCGGAGATCTCGTCTCGATCCGCTCGCTACCGATCCCGGGGCGCGGCGAATATCGCATCCCGCTCGGCCTGCCCGGCGCGGTGAAGAAGGACCTCAGGGCCTTCGCGCCCAACGTCGTCCACGTTTCCTCGCCCGACCCGCTCGGGCATCGCGCCGTTTCATGGGCGCGCGGGCAAAAGCTCCCGGTGCTGGCCTCGGTCCACACACGCTTCGAAACCTACCTGCGCTATTACAACATGGCCTGGGGCGAGCCGGTGCTCGAAGCCATGCTGCGCCGCTTTTACCGCCGCTGCGACGCATTGGTCGCCCCGTCGGAGTCGATGGCGCAGGTGCTACGCGATCAGCGGATGAACTACGACATTGGCATCTGGTCGCGCGGCGTCGACCGCGATGTCTTCCACCCCGGACGCCGCTCGCAGGAATGGCGCAGCAGCCTCGGCATCGGCGAGACCGAGGTCGCCATCGGCTTCCTTGGGCGGCTGGTGATGGAAAAGGGGCTAGATGTGTTTTCCGACACGATCGACGAGCTCAAGTCACGCGGCGTCGCGCACAAGGTGCTGGTGATCGGCGAAGGCCCGGCACGCGGCTGGTTCGAGGCGCGGATACCCGACGCGGTCTTTGCCGGCTTTCAGAAGGGCGAAGACCTTGGCCGCGCGGTAGCGAGCATGGACGTGCTGTTCAACCCCTCGGTCACCGAGACATTCGGCAATGTGACGCTGGAAGCGATGGCCTGCTGTGTTCCGGTTGTCGCCGCCGAGGCGACGGGTAGCCAGAGCCTCGTCAACGATGGCAATTCGGGCCGCCTGATCCGACCCGGCGCGGTGCACCAGTTCGCCGAAGCGCTGCGCGCCTATATCGAAGACCCGGCGCTGCGCCATGCCCACGGCGAGGCAGGCGAAGCGCGCGCGCAGGAATTCTCCTGGGACAAGATCAACGAGGCAGTGGCGCGCACTTATTTGCGGCTGATCCGGCAGAAAGCCTAGCGCAGCACGCCTGCCTTGCGCTGACGGATTGCGTAGTAAAGCAGCGCAATGGCGATGACCCAGATGACAAGGTTCATCACGCCAAGCGGCATCGATTCCTCGGCGGGCAGCATCACCTGATAGACTGTGCTCGCCGCCAGCCCGGCCAGCGACAACGCGAAAGCGTGCACCGCAAAGCGAGAGCGCAGCAGCAGGAGCAACGACCCGGCCAATGCGCCCCAGACACCAAACGCCCAGGCCGCCATGACCCAGACCGGAAACGCGTCGATCACCTGCATCATCTCGGGCGGAAACTGCGCAAGATAGCCCTCATTGCGAATGTTGGTCATCGTGTAGTCGAACGCGCCGAACGCGTTCCAGAACAGGCTCACCGTGCCGACGATCCAAAGATGGCGCGGTCTGCCGATACCGATTGGTTGTTCCATTGCTCTTCTCCCCTCCGTCTTGCGCGGCCCAATTGAAGTGTAACACGCCCCTGCCCGCTTGCAACTCGCCACGCCGCGCGCCACCTAGGACGCAGCATGGCAGACCTTTTCGCCGACGATCCGCCGCAAGCGCTGCACGAGCCGCTGTCCGAAGACGCGCCGCTCGCCGACCGGCTGCGCCCGCAATCGCTCGACGAAGTGATCGGGCAGGAGCACCTGACCGGCGCGAAGGGCGCGATCGGGCGGATGGTCGCGGCGGGAAAGCTCTCCTCGATGATCCTCTGGGGCCCGCCCGGCACCGGCAAGACCACCATCGCGCGCCTGCTCGCCGACGCGGTAGGCATGCGGTACGAAGCGGTCTCGGCGGTTTTCTCGGGCGTC
>JAWKXP010000013.1:0-94583 GCA_041396945.1 Sphingomonadaceae bacterium
GGCGAGCGAACCGTGCAGCCAGTCGTGCGCTTCGGTCTCGTCCTTGAGCTTGGCAGCCTGTTCCTCGGCGAGGAGGCCGTCGTCGGCGATCTGGCGCCATGCGCTGTTCTTGTCGAGCTTGTTGGCGCCTTCGCGCAGCGAGCCCGCGCGCCAGAAATTGCCGAGGTCGCGGCCCTGCTTCATGACCTTCGACTGTTCGAACCACTTGGTGAAAAGGATATAGAACGAACCAAACGACATGATGCCGAGGATGACGACCGTGGCGTAGGCGACGAAGCCGCCCTGCTCGAGCGCTTCGGCGAAACCGAACTTGTTCTGGGGAGCCGCTTCTGTGGCAGCAGCGAGAATGTCAACGATAAGCATGCGATCTAACCTCTCAAGGAATTGAAACTGAACCTTTTTCCAGCCTTCCGGCCGGAGACTTCAAGAATTAGTCGGGAATGACCCAACGAACGCGGTTGGTATAGGTGTTGCCGTACCCTTCGCTCGGCTTGCGGAACCTGGCGCGGCGCGTCACGTTCTTGCAGGTCGCGTCGTCGAGATCGGCGTGACCGCTCGATCCGGTGACGCGGCAGCTCGCCACACGACCGTCTTCGCCGATCGTAACGGAGAAGGTTGTCGTGCCCGTGCGCTCTTCGCGAAGTGCGCGCGAGGGATAGTCGTTCGGCGTCGCCCAGGTCCCCGGGTTGTTGCGCGGCTCGGCCGGCCGTGTTGGCGGCGGTGGCGGCGGCGGGGGAGGCGGCGGCGGCGGTGCCGGCGGGCGCGGCACGGCAACCGGGACAACCGGTGCGGGCGGCGGCGCAACCTGCACCGTGGTCACCTTCGGCGGCGCCGTGGCGACGTCGATCTTGACCGGCGGCGCAACTGGCGGCGGCGGCGCAACATCCTGTTTCTTGGGCGGCGGAGGCGGTTCTTCCTCCTTCACCTCTTCTTCGATATCGACCGTGGTCACACGCTTGATAATCTTCTTCGTCGCCTCATATGCCAGACCCGTCACGAGTCCGTAAATGAGCACGATGTGAAGCAGCGCGACGATGATCAATGCAGCAATGCGATTTCCGCTTGCAGGCTTTTCGCCGTAGGCCATTCAGCTCATCACTCCGTTCTACCAGCACCCGGGCCGAAACCCGGGGCTCCATGATCCGCTCTCTCGAAGCGGCCCATGGCTAAACCCAAACTTAACCACCCTGTCGGTTGGCGGCAGCGCCTTAGCGTCAAATCGACGGTCAAGGCAATGTATCGTGCCGCTGTTCTGTTCTTGGCCCCGATTGACCTCGCTTTAGCGGCCTCGGTCTGGCCGTGCAACGCCTTTAAGGACTGTAACGGAGTTCACAGATGATTCATCGCCCGCGGTGTCAGGTAAGGCGCGCAGGGTTGGCGCAGGGCTTTCGCAAGCGATATGACACGAAGCCTGGGCAAGGAGATTTCGACACGATGCAGTTCTTTTCGACCCGGTTCGCGGCCGCCGCTGCACTGCTCTCCTGCGCAGCGCTTCCGGCCTGCGCAACCGCGCAACAGACGCCGCCTTCGATAGCACAGGAAGCGCCGACTTATGCCGATTTGGCAGACCTTGCCGACGCGGCTTCGCTGGTGCTCGTAGCGCAGCCGAGGAAGGTGGTGCGTGTAGAAAACGCACGCGCGCCCGGCCTCGCTCCGGGGCATGGCAGGTTCTATGTCCGGGCCAGGACAAGTGCTCTTTTGTTCGGCCCTGGCGGCATTGGCGAATCGCTCACCTACCTGGTCGACTTGCCACTCGATTCGCGGGGTCGCGGCCCTAGCATAAAGAAGAGGGACGTTATCCTTTTCGCGCGAACGGTGGCCGGGCGGCCCGGCGAAATCCAGCTGGTTGCTCCATCCGCGCAGCTCTTGCGCAGCCCTGAAACCGAATCGCGGTTGCGCGCGATTCTCGTCGATCTGGCCGCTCCCGGAGCGCCGGGCAAGGTGACCGGGGTGCGCGAGATGATCCATGTGCCGGGCACACTTGCAGGTGAAGGCGAGACGCAAATTTTCCTCGCGACTTCAGACGGTTCGGCGGCATCTATCGCGGTGAAACACTTCGGCAGCGGCCGCACCGAATGGGGCGCTTCGTTTTCGGAACTGGTCGCCGACACGGCGAATCCGCCGAGCCGCGAATCGCTTGAATGGTATCGCCTTGCCTGCTTCCTGCCGAACACCGTTGCCGCAGCCGCGAATCTTTCGCCGACGGCGTCAGGGCGCGCGCAGGCGATGTCCGACTATCGCATGGTGCTGGGCGAACTCGGCACCTGCCCGCGAACCCGGCGCTGATCGCTCTGGCCTTGCGAGTCGCTGTCGGCTAGGGCGCTGCGTCTTTGTTAGGGGGGCACCATGGCTGAACCGCTCAATATCGCGCTTGCCGGGCTTGGCACTGTCGGCACCGGCGTCGTCCGACTGATCGAGACCAATGCCGAGATCATCGCGCGTCGCGCGCGCAGGCCGATTCGCATCACCGCCGTCAACGCGCGCGACCGCAAGAAGGATCGCGGGGTCGATCTTTCGCCCTATGCCTGGGAAGACGATCTCGCCGCGCTGGCCGATCGCGACGATGTCGATGTCGTGGTCGAGCTGATCGGCGGCTCGGACGGCCCGGCGCTGACGCTGGCGCGCAAGACGATTCGCGCTGGCAAGTCGCTGGTCACCGCCAACAAGGCGATGATCGCGCACCACGGGCTGGAGCTGGCGGGCGCTGCCGAGGAGGCGCAGGCCGCGCTGAAATTCGAAGCAGCGGTCGCGGGCGGTATTCCTGTTGTGAAAGGCCTGAGCGAAGGCGCGGCGGCCAATGCCTTCACCCGCGTCTACGGCATCCTCAACGGCACCTGCAATTACATCCTGACGCAGATGGAAGACACCGGCCGCGATTTCGGCGAGGTGTTATCCGAAGCGCAGAAGCTCGGCTATGCCGAAGCCGACCCGACCTTCGACATCGAAGGCGTCGATGCCGCGCACAAGCTTTCGATCCTTGCTGCGATTGCCTTTGGCGCGAAGCTCGATTTCGAAGCGGTGGACGTTTCGGGCATCTCGCAATCAAGGCTGCCGACATCGCGCAGGCGCGCACGCTGGGCTATGTGATTCGTCTTGTCGGAACCGCTGAGCGCGACACCGCCGATGGCAGCACCCGTCTGTTCCAGCGCGTGCAGCCGCACCTCGTGCCGGCCGATCACCCGCTCGCGCATGTCGACGGACCGACCAACGCGGTCGTAGCAGAAGGCAACTTCATGGGCCGCCTGCTGTTCCAGGGGCCGGGAGCGGGCGACGGGCCGACTGCCTCCGCAGTTGTCGCCGACATTATCGACATCGCGCGCGGCGAACGCGGCGCGGCCTTCTCCATGCCGGTTGCAGAACTTGAGCCAATGGCCCCGGCGCAGACCGGCCACCGCGTCGGGCGCGCCTATATGCGCTTTACCGTTACGGACAAGCCGGGTGTGCTGGCCGAGATCACCGCTGCGCTTCGCGACGCCAATGTCTCGATCGAAAGCCTGATCCAGCCAGGTCAGGCCAATGGCGAGGGCGAGGCGATCATCGCGATGGTCACGCACGAAGGCCCCGAAGCCTCGGTCGCCGAAGCGGTACGCCTGCTCGAAGGATCGGGCAGCCTGACCACCGCTCCGCTGGTGATGTATATCATCGGGGATTGAGGGAGACGGGCTGGTGCTGGATCTGCTTCAGCCGCGCTGAAACAGAAAACTAACGCGCCCGCTTCAATCCCTTCGCGATCAGGTCCGCGTCCGATCCGGGCGGCGGCTCGGGGATCGCTTCGAGGTCGATGATATAGATCGGCGGCGGGGCCCAGCCGCCGACAATGCAGCCCGGCTCGCCCCGGCAGGAACCACCGCTGAAATCGGGGGCGTGCAGTTCGCCGTTATCGAGCGCCTGCTTCGACTTGGGCTCGACTTCGCTGGTCGGGGCGGCGCGGAAGCGGGACTGGTCCTGCGCGCAGACGACAATCTCGCCCGGTGCGCCCTCTGCACAGCGTGGCCTGCGCGAGGGCACCCCGAACATTGCCTTTTGCCGCGCGATCATCTCCTCGATCCGCGCGTCGGCTGCGTCCTGGGCGAGGGCCGGTTGCAGCTGGATATGTAAACAGGCGGCAAAGCCGAGAAGAAATGCCGCCCTGTTTCTCGACATTTTCATATTTCCCGGTCTAAGCGCTGTCGCGAAACTGATCCGCAGCGCTTAATCGGGACTGAACATGACCAAATCATCGACCAATGCCCTCGACCGTGTCCTCGTGATGGAGATGGTCCGCGTCACCGAAGCAGCGGCGATCGCTGCCTCCAGCCTGGTCGGGCGCGGCGATGAAAAGGCCGCCGATGCCGCCGCCGTAGAGGCGATGCGCAAGGCATTCGACGAATTGCAGATCGACGGCACCGTCGTCATCGGCGAGGGCGAGCGCGACGAGGCGCCGATGCTCTTTATCGGCGAAAAGGTCGGCGGTGCGCCCGATGGCGGGCCGAAGATCGACATTGCGCTCGATCCGCTTGAAGGCACCACGATCACCGCCAAGGCGGGCCCCAACGCGCTGGCCGTGCTGGCCGCTGCCGAAGAGGGCTGCCTGCTCAACGCACCCGACGTCTATATGGACAAGCTCGCGGTTGGCCCCGGCTATTCCGAAGGCGTGATCGACCTTGCCAAAAGCCCGACCGAGAATGTCGAGGCGGTGGCGAAGGAGAAGGGCGTCAAGCCGAACGAGATCATCGTCTGCGTGCTCGACCGTCCGCGCCATGCCGACCTCATTGCCGAACTGCGCGGCCTTGGTTGCGGCGTCGTGCTGATCGGCGACGGCGACGTTGCCGGGGTCATCGCGGTGACCGATGAGGAAACCACCATCGACATGTACATGGGATCGGGCGGCGCGCCCGAAGGCGTGCTCGCGGCAGCCGCGCTGCGCTGTGTCGGAGGGCAGTTCAACGGTCGCCTGCTGTTCCGCAACGATGACGAGAAAGCCCGCGCGCGCAAGTGGGGCATCGATGACCTCGACCGCATCTACAAGCTCGAAGACCTTGCCAAGGGCGATTGCATCTTTGCCGCCACCGGTGTGACCGACGGCTCGCTGCTCGACGGGGTCAAGCGCCTGCGCGGCGGACGCATGACGACCGAATCGGTGGTGATGCGTGCGTCCTCGGGCACGGTGCGCTGGATCAAGGGTGACCACCGCATCTGATAGTGCAAACCCCCGCCGTGGAATTCCCCGGCTTTGCATGTTGCGTTTCGATGACGCTGGCTTAGAGCCGGGGCTTACCGATTCGGGCTGCGGGGAATGCGCAAATGAAGATCATGGCGGGCAACAGCAATCTGCCTCTGGCACGGGCGATTGCAGGCTATCTCGAGTTGCCGCTCACCGATGCTTCGGTGCGCCGCTTTGCCGACGAGGAAGTCTTCGTCGAGATTCACGAGAACGTGCGCGGCGAGGATGTCTTTGTCCTGCAGTCGACCTCCTATCCGGCGAACGATAACCTGATGGAGCTGCTGATCTGCATCGATGCGCTCAAGCGCGCGTCGGCCAAGCGGATCACGGCGGTGGTGCCCTATTTCGGCTATGCCCGGCAAGACCGCAAACCCGGCCCGCGCACGCCGATTTCGGCCAAGCTGGTTGCCAACCTGATCACCGAGGCGGGCGCGGATCGCGTGCTTTCGGCTGACCTCCACGCCGGACAGATCCAGGGCTTCTTCGATATCCCGACCGACAACCTCTATGCCGCGCCGGTCATGGCCGCCGACATCCAGGCGCGTTATGGCGATCAGGAGCTGACCGTGGTTTCGCCCGACGTCGGCGGCGTGGTCCGCGCCCGTGCGCTCGCCAAACGGCTCGACAACGCGCCGCTCGCCATCGTCGACAAGCGCCGCGACCGTCCCGGCCAGTCCGAAGTGATGAACATCATCGGCGACGTGCAGGGCCGCGCCTGCATCCTGATCGACGACATCGTCGATTCGGGCGGCACGCTCTGCAACGCGGCGCAGGCCCTGCTCGATCAGGGTGCATCCTCGGTCGCCGCCTATATCACCCACGGCGTGCTTTCGGGCGGCGCAGTGGCGCGCGTCGACGGCTCGGCGCTCAAGGAGCTGGTGATCACCGATTCGATCCTCGCCACCGATGCAGCGAACGATTCGGACCGCATCCGCATCCTCACCATCGCCCCGCTGCTCGGCGAAGCGATCCGCCGCATCGCGGACGAGAGTTCGGTGTCGAGCCTGTTCGACTGATGAACCTTGCCGCCGACATCGCGCTGGCGCACCGGCTGGCCGATGCCGCCGGGAAATCCATCGTGCCGCATTTTCGCGGCCTGCTCGATGCCGAGAAGAAGGGTGACGCGACACCTGTCACCATCGCCGACCGCGCCGCCGAGGAAGCGATGCGGCGTATCCTCAAGGCCGAGGCGCCGCGCGATGCGGTGATTGGCGAAGAGTTCGACGATGAGGCGGGCAGTTCGGGGCGGACCTGGGTGCTCGATCCGATCGACGGGACGGTCTCGTTCATCGCCGGGCGGCCGATCTTCGGCACCCTGATCGCGCTGCTCGTCGATGGCTTTCCGGTGCTGGGCGTGATTGACCAGCCGATCCTGCACGAACGCTGGGTCGGCGCATCGGGCGAGGCAACGACCTTCAATGGCGTCGAGGCGCGCACCCGCGCCTGTCGCAAGCTCGAAGACGCGATGCTCGCGACCACCGGGCCGCACTATTTCGACGATCACGACGGCGGCCATTTCATGGCACTCGCCGCGCGCACCGATCATCGGCGGATGATGATGGGCGGCGATTGCTATAACTATGCGCTGCTCGCATCGGGTCATCTCGACATCGTTTGCGAGGCGGGGCTCAAGCTCCATGACTGGGCCGCGCTGTCGCCTATCGTCGAAGGCGCGGGCGGGACGATGTGCGACTGGAACGGCGAGCCGCTTTACGAAGGCTCCGACGGTCGCGTGCTTGCTATCGGCGATCCGGCGCGGCTCGAAGACGTGCTCGAAGCATTGGCCTGCCACCACTGAGGCGCTGCCCCGTGCGCTTCTTCTTTTATGGCACACTGATGGCCGGTTCCGGCAACAGCGTTGCCGAGACCGTTCACGAGAAGCTGACCCCGGCTGGCGGCGCGACGGTCCCCGGCAGGCTCTTCGCGATTCCCGACCGGGGCGGCTGGTATCCCGCGCTGGTGCCGGGCAAGGGCCAAGTCGCTGGCCAGCTTTACGATGCCAAGAGCGACTTCGACGATGACGACCTCGCGCGCCTCGATGCCTACGAAGGCCCGGCGTACCGCCGCCAGTCAGTGCGCGCGAAGGAGGAAGGCGGGGCTGCGTCAATCGCCACCGCCTATATCTGGCGCACCAGAATCCCGGCGCGCGCGGTGCTGATCGAATCGGGCGATTTCGCGCATTGGTTGGCTGAAACCGGGAACAAACCGTTCAGTGCCTGAATCACTTGCGTTCTTGCGCGCACCGCACTAAAGGCCCGCGCTTCACAGACACGAAATTGCCGACCGGCCTGGCTCACAGGGCTGCCAGGGCTGGTTATCCGTGTCCCTGAACAAGGAGACGAAAATGCCCAAACTGAAGACGAAGAGCGGCGTCAAGAAGCGCTTCAAGCTCACCGCCACCGGCAAGGTGAAGCACGGTGTTGTCGGCAAGCGCCACCGCCTGATCAGCCACAACAGCAAGTACATCCGCCAGAATCGTGGCACCAAGGTCATCTCCGATGCCGATGCCAAGACGATCAAGAACTGGGCACCCTACGGGCTGAAATAAGGAGTACTGCACAATGGCACGCATCAAACGCGGCGTTACCACGCGCCAGAAGCACAAGCGGCTCCTCGACCAGGCCAAGGGCTATCGCGGTCGTCGCAAGAACACGATTCGCGTCGCGCGTCAGGCCGTCGAAAAGGCTGGCCAGTACGCTTACCGCGACCGCAAGGTTAAGAAGCGGAACTTCCGCGCGCTCTGGATCCAGCGCATCAACGCTGCGGTCCGCGCCGAAGGCCTGACCTATTCGCAGTTCATGCACGGCGCCAAGCTCGCCGGTATCGAGCTCGACCGCAAGGCGATGGCCGACCTCGCCATGAACGAGGGTCAGGTCTTCTCGACCGTGATCGAGCAGGCGAAGAAGGCGCTGGCCTGATTCGCGGATCCGGCGCGAGCCGGACCGACTGCTGCAAATTTGCAACAAGGGCGTGCAATCCAATGGGTTGCGCGCCTTTGTGCGTTTGCCTTTCATTGTTTTCCTCCCTAGCATTTCGGTTAGGTCGCATGAGAGGTTTAAGAGCGCGTGGCGAATCGCTGTTCAGTCGCGATCAGGTTTTTTCCGACGCCGCCATCGCTTGGCGATCTCATTTCCACGATCTTCCTGCTTGAGGTCGACCTCCCTGATGGCGAGACGGTCAGCGACCTTTTGCTGCCTGAATGGGCGACGCTGCGCTTCTTCGATGTTCCGGTCGTCAGCGCGAGCAACCGGCAAGGTATGCAGGGCAGCGACACGCGCCTTGCCGTGACTGGGCCGCACAGTCAGGAAACCCGGTTCGAAATTACGCGAAGCAGGCACTGGGGCGTCAGCCTGCAACCGCTCGGCTGGGCGCGGCTGATGGGAGTGCCTGCGCACGCCTATGCCAATGCGCTGGTCGATGGC
This sequence comes from Sphingomonadaceae bacterium, assembly GCA_041396945.1. Taxonomy (GTDB): domain Bacteria; phylum Pseudomonadota; class Alphaproteobacteria; order Sphingomonadales; family Sphingomonadaceae; genus Novosphingobium. The sequence goes on from JAWKXP010000013.1 coordinate 8,626, forward strand.
GAGACCGAGCCGCTCTGCGCGCGGTTCCTGCCGCTGCTTGATACGCTGTTCAGCGAAAAGGCCGATGCCGATGGCGAATATGCGCGGCTCGTTGCGTTCCTTGATGGATTGCCGCGCGCGAATGTTGCCGATGAGGAAAAGATCGGCGCGATCTCCGACCTGCTGCTCGACCCGCATATCGCGACCTCTTCGGAGTTCGCCCAGCGGGCTGGTGTGTGCCAGCGCACATTGGAGCGCACCAGTCGCCGGGTCTTCGGCTTTACCCCAAAGATGCTGCTGCGCCGCCGCCGCTTCATGCGCAGCCTGACCGATTTCATGATGGACCCTTCGCTCAAGTGGATCGGCGCAATCGACGCGGTCTATCACGATCAGGCCCACTTCGTGCGCGACTTCCACTCCTTCATGGGGATGAAGCCGTCAGAATATGCCGCGCTGGAAAAGCCGATCATGGGGCCGGTGCTGCACGCGCGCGAAGCCTTCCTGCGCGACGAGGCGAAGCGTCGCACGAAACACTGAACCCGGCCTGAAACGCTGCGCGCATTGCGGTTTTGCGCTGCCATGCCTAAGGAGCGCGGCAACCGACTAATCGCAGGCAGGGCAAGACAGACGTGGACTACGCAGCAACCGGGCAAGAGGCGCTTTCGCGAATAGAGAGCGCCGCCGATCTCGACGCGCTTGAGAGCCTGCGGGTCGAGTTTCTCGGCAAGCAAGGTTCGATCTCTGCCTTGCTCAAGACGCTGGGCAAGATGACGCCCGAGGAGCGCCAGAGCGAAGGCCCGAAGATTCAGGGCCTGCGCGAGCAGGTTGCGGGCGCGATCGAGACGCGCAAGGCGGCGCTTGAGGGCGCTGCGCTCGAGGCTCGGCTGGCGTCCGAAACTATTGACCTGACGCTGCCCGCACCCGAGATGCCCGAGGGCTCGATCCACCCGGTCAGCCAGGTGATGGACGAACTGGCAGAAATCTTTGCCGATATGGGCTTTTCGGTCGCCACCGGCCCGGAGATCGAAGACGACTGGCACAACTTCACCGCGCTTAACATGCCGGAAAGCCACCCGGCGCGCGCGATGCATGATACCTTCTACATGGCGCAAAATCCGCCAGACAAGACGATGCTGCTGCGTACGCATACCTCGCCGGTGCAGGTGCGCACGATGCTGGAACAGGGCGCGCCGCTGCGGGTGATCGCGCCGGGCCGCGTCTACCGTTCGGATAGCGATGCAACGCATACGCCGATGTTCCACCAGATCGAGGGACTGGTGATCGACAAGGGCATTCACCTTGGCCACCTCAAGTGGACATTGGAAACCTTCCTCAAGGCATTCTTCGAGCGCGACGACGTGACGTTGCGCCTGCGTCCCAGCTACTTCCCCTTCACCGAGCCTTCGGTCGAGGTCGATGTCGGCTACTCGGTCATTGACGGCAAGCGCGTCGTCGGCGGGTCGGAAGGCTGGATGGAGGTGCTCGGCTCGGGGATGGTCAACCGCCGCGTGCTCGAATTCGGTGGGCTCGATCCCGACGAATGGCAGGGCTTTGCCTTCGGCACCGGGGTAGATCGCCTTGCGATGCTGAAATACGGCATGGACGACCTGCGCGCGTTCTTCGACGGCGATGTGCGCTGGCTGGCGCATTACGGTTTCTCCGCACTCGATGTCCCGACGCTGTCGGGCGGCGTCGGCGCGCGGGCCTGAGGAGGAGACGGACATGAAATTCTCGCTCTCCTGGCTCAAGGACCATCTCGAAACCGAAGCGACGGTCACCGAGATCGCCGATATGCTCAACGCCATCGGGCTTGAGGTCGAAGGCGTCGAGGACCCGGCGGAAAAGCTGGCCGGATTCCGCGTCGCCAAGGTGCTGACCGCAAAGCAGCATCCCGATGCCGACAAGCTGCAGGTGCTGACCGTCGATGCGGGCACCGGCGAGGAACTGCAGGTCGTCTGCGGCGCGCCCAATGCGCGCGCGGGAATGCTTGGCGTGCTTGGCCTTGCGGGCGCGGTCGTGCCTGCCAACGGCATGGTGCTCAAGAAGCGGCGCTGCGCGGGGTCGAGATCGAACGGCATGATGTGTTCGAGCCGCGAGCTGGAACTGGGCGACGATCACGACGGCATCATCGAACTGCCCGAAGACGCGCCAGTCGGTACGCCTTTCGCCGATTATCATGGCTCCGATCCCGTCTTCGACGTGGCGATCACGCCCAACCGTCCCGATTGCATGGGCGTCTATGGCATCGCACGCGATCTTGCGGCTGCCGGGCTCGGCACGCTGAAGCCGTTCGCGCCCGAGCCGGTCGCTGGCCAGTTTCCCTGCCCCGTCGAGATCCGCACCGACGATCCCGAGGGCTGCCCGGCGTTCTTTGGCCGCACCATTCGCGGCGTCACCAACCACGCTTCGCCCGACTGGATGCAGGCTTACCTCATCGCGGCGGGCCAGCGCCCGATTTCGGCGCTGGTCGACATCACCAACTATGTGATGCTGACCTTTGGCCGCCCGGCACATGCCTACGACTGCGCGAAGCTGACCGGCGCGGTTGTCGCGCGGCGGGCCGTTGATGGCGAGAAGGTGCTGGCGCTTAACGATAAGGAATACACGCTCACGTCCGCTATGACGGTGATCGCCGACGACAGCGGCGTGCACGACATTGCCGGGATCATGGGCGGCGAGGATTCGGGTTGTTCGGAAACGACCACCGATGTCCTGCTCGAAATTGCCTATTTCGATCCCGAGCGCATCGGCGCGACCGGGCGCGCGCTTAACCTCACCAGCGATGCGCGACAGCGGTTCGAGCGCGGGGTCGATCCGCAGTTCCTCGATGCCGGGCTCGACATCCTGACGCAGCTGATCCTCGATATCTGCGGCGGCGAGGCGTCGGAGCCTGTCCGCGCCGGAACGCCGCCTTCGGGCAGCAAGCAGGTGCGTTACGAGCCTGCGCTTGCCGCGCAGCTTGGCGGGGTCGATATCGACGAGGACGTGCAGGCGCGCATCCTTTCCGCGCTGGGTTTCCATTCGACCAAGACCGAGATCGGGCCGGGGCCGAAATCCTGGACGCTGGAGGTGCCATCGTGGCGTCCGGACGTCGATGGGGCGGCCGACATCGTCGAGGAAGTGATCCGCATCTTCGGCCTCGAAAATATCGAATCGGTGCCGCTGCCGCGCGCCGATGGCGTTGCCAAGCCCACCGCGACGCCCGCGCAGACGATGGAGCGCCGCCTGCGCCGCGCCGCTGCCTCGCGGGGGCTGCACGAAGCGGTGACCTGGTCGTTCATCTCCGAGAGCGAAGCCGAAGCGGTCGGCGGCGGCGCATGGTCGCTCGCCAACCCGATCAGCGAGGACATGAAGGTCATGCGTCCTTCGCTCTTGCCGGGGCTGCTCTCGGCGGTGCAGCGCAACCTCGATCGCGGCGCGCCTTCGGTACGGCTGTTCGAGCTGGGCCGTCGCTACCTGGGGGACGGCGAGCATCCGAGCCTCGTTTGCGTGCTCGCGGGGGACAAGACGCCGCGCTCATGGCAGGCGGGCAAGGCGCAGGGCTTCGACGCCTACGATGCCAAGGCGATCTGCCTCGGCCTGCTCGCCGAAGCGGGCGCGCCGGTCGACAACCTTATGGTCATGGGTGAGGCCGGGCCGTTCTATCACCCCGGCCAGTCGGCGACGCTGCGGTTGGGTGCGAAGAACGTGCTGGCGAGCTTCGGGATGATCCATCCGGCGACGCTGAAGGCCTTCGATATCGACGTGCCGGTGGCGGCGCTGTGCATCCATCTCGACGCGATCCCGGCAAAACGCGGCAAGGACGGCTTCGCCCGCGCGCACTATACGCCGCCCGCGCTGCAATCGGTGACGCGCGACTTTGCCTTCCTCGTGGCCGAAGATGTGCCTGCAGGCGATCTCGTACGCGCGGTGAAGAAAGCCGACAAGGCCAACATCGTCGCCGCCCGCCTGTTCGACGATTTCCGCGGGCAGGGCGTGCCCGAAGGCAAGAAGTCGCTCGCCATCGAAGTGACGCTGCAGCCGACCGAGAAGAGCTACAAGGACAAGGACCTCAAGGCGATTTCGGACACGGTCGTCGCGGCTGCGGCCAAGCTGGGGGCGGAGCTGCGCGGCTAAGCGCGCGGGCCGAAAACCATGCCCAACGAACGCAGAACCTTCGCGATCATTTCGCACCCCGACGCGGGCAAGACGACGCTGACCGAAAAGCTGCTGCTGCAAGGCGGCGCGATCCATCTCGCGGGCGAGGTCAAGGCGCGTGGGCAGGCGCGGCGGGCGCGCTCGGACTGGATGAAGATCGAGCAGCAGCGCGGCATCTCGGTCACGTCCTCGGTGATGACATTCGAGCGCGACGGCATCACCTTCAACCTGCTCGACACGCCGGGGCACGAGGACTTTTCCGAAGACACCTACCGCACGCTGACCGCGGTCGATTCGGCGATCATGGTGATCGACGCGGCCAAGGGTATCGAGCCGCAGACGCGCAAGCTGTTCGAGGTTTGCCGCCTGCGTTCGGTGCCGATCATCACCTTCGTCAACAAGGTCGACCGCGAGGGCAAGCCGGTTTTCGACCTGCTCGACGAAGTGGCCGACACGCTGGCGCTCGATGTTTCGCCGCAGTCCTGGCCGGTGGGCATGGGCGGCCTGTTCGAAGGCGTGCTTGACCTGACCACCGGCGCGGTGGCGCGGCCCGAAGGCGACAGCCGCGAGTTCCTTGGCAAGATCGACGAGAACGCCACTCTGCCCGAGGACGTCGCCGAAGAATCCGAACTGGCGCAGGTCGGCTATCTCGAATTCGATCTCGACGCCTATCGCGCGGGCGACCTGACGCCGGTCTATTTCGGCTCGGCGCTCAAGAATTTCGGCGTTACCCAGCTGATCGACGCCATCGCGAAGAACGCGCCGCCGCCGCGTCCGCAGCCCACCGACGATGGCGAAATTGCGCCGTCGCGCGACGAGGTTTCGGGCTTCATCTTCAAGGTGCAGGCCAATATGGACCCGCAGCACCGCGACCGTATTGCCTTCATGCGACTGGTCTCGGGCACTTTCAAACGCGGCATGAAACTAACGCCTTCAGGTCTTGGCAAGCCCATCGCGGTGCATTCGCCGATCATGTTTTTCGCGCAGGACCGCGAGATTGCCGATACCGCCGAGCCGGGCGACATCATCGGCATTCCCAACCACGGCACCCTGCGCGTTGGCGATACGCTCTCCGAGAAAAACACGATCCGCTTTACCGGCCTGCCCAACTTCGCGCCCGAAATCCTCCAGCGCATCGCGCTCAAGGATCCGACCAAGACCAAGCAATTGCGCAAGGCGCTCGACGATCTTTCCGAAGAGGGCGTGATCCAGGTCTTCTATCCCGAGATCGGCGCGCAGTGGATCGTCGGCGTCGTCGGGCAGCTCCAGTTGGAAGTGCTGATCTCGCGGCTAGAGGCGGAATACAAGGTGGAGGCGGTGCTCGAACCCGCGCCTTTCGACACTGCCCGCTGGGTCACCGGCCCCGATGCGGCGCTGCGCGAATTCGGCGATTTCAACAAGATGAACCTCGCCACCGACCGCGACGGCGACCCGGTGTTCCTCGCCAGGTCGGCATGGGATGTGGGTTATCAGGAAGAGAAGAACCCGGACCTGAAGTTCAGCGCCACCAAGGAGCGTTAGGTCGCGCGCATCCTGTCGGCGGTGGATTGTGCCGTGGCAATATGCTCGTCAAAGCCTTCGCGTTCGTTTGACTGCGGGAAGGGCTGGTCCGGCACTGCGACACCAAGGAATTCGCACAGCGGCTCCCACCCTTCGGAGACGCGATATTCGAGCAGGCGCCCGGGTGCGACGGCGCTGCGTACGGCGGCATTGTGACGCTCGAATGCGGCAATGACGCTTTCTTTCGAAAGGTCGCCGCCGAAGTCCTGCTGCCCGATGATAACCGCACCGAAGTACATCGGCTCATCGCGTGGAACCGGCTTGTCGAGCTGCATTTGCCGCATTCCGGCAAGGATCGTCTGGTTCACACTCTCATACCACTGCTCGGGATCGCGCAGGGTAAGGATGACCCTCGCCTCCGGATAGAAGCCGGACAGCTCGCGCCAGAAGTGACAGCCGGGCCAGTCGACCGTGCTGCGGTACGATGCGTAAACGTCCTCCCAGTTTGCGCCTGACGGATCGTCCGCCACGCGATTCCAGAACGGCAACTGGCTCTCGGCATTGTCCATCACTTCGAGCATGTGATGGCATGGCCCAAAGCCGAGCACTTCGAGCGCGGTCTTCATGGTCAGCGTACCGGTTCGCCCGAACCCCGCCCCGATTACCTCAAGTGCCAACGCCATTCCCCTTGCCGATTGGCTCGCAGCGTTAATGCGCTTATGGCTGGGCTGCCAAGTCTTTCGCATCCGGGACCCGCGTGCAGCTAACCTTCGCCAGCTACAACATTCGCAAGGCCGTCGGCCTCGACCGCAGGCGTGACCCGGACCGGATCGTCGCGGTTCTGCGCGAACTCGATGCCGACATCATTGCCTTGCAGGAAGCCGACCGTCGTGTGGGCGCGCGGGCCTCGGCGATCCCCAAGGTGCTGCTCGACGATACAAAGTGGCGCGCGCTGCCGTTGTCGATGCGGCCACGCAGCCTTGGCTGGCATGGCAACGCGCTGCTGGTGCGGCGCGATATCGAGCTGGTCGATTGCGAGCCGGTGCACCTGCCCACGCTGGAGCCGCGCGGGGCGGTGCGTGCGGACCTGGCCATCGATGGCCGTCGGTTCCGGGTGATCGGTGCGCATCTCGACATCTCGGGTCTACGTCGGCGCGACCAGATCCGGGCGATCCTGTCGCACAACGAAGTGACAGAAGGTGACTATCCCACTGTCCTGATGGGCGATTTCAACCAGTGGGGCCGCGCCACCGGGGCGATGAACGAGTTCGGTAATGGCTGGCGAATGCTCCTGCCGGGGCGCAGCTTCCATGCGCGCAGGCCCGTCGCGCACTTCGACCGGATCGTTGCGACGAGCGACTGGGGCGTAATGGATACCGGCGTCCACCATTCGGCGCTGTCCGCGCGCGGATCGGACCACCTGCCCGTCTGGGCGGCAATGCGGATGCCCGATTCCTGAGCAGCTGCCCAATTTTCGGGCACTCGTTTTGCGGCGTTGCAGCATAGCCGCAAACGGATTCCCCCTGAATCCTTACCCAAACGTAAACTGGCACAGCCTTTGCAACGCAGTCCCCGCCGGTGACGGACCGGCAGCTGACAGGGGATGGGCATGAAATTCATCATAGCCATTATCAAGCCGTTCAAGCTCGACGAGGTTCGCGAGGCGCTCGGCGCCATCGGCGTCGCCGGCATGACCGTATCCGAGGTCAAGGGCTTTGGACGCCAGAAGGGGCAGACCGAAATCTATCGGGGTGCCGAATATTCGACCAACATGCTTCCGAAAGTGAAGATCGAGGTCGCCGCAGCAGACGATCTTGCTCCCAAGATTGTCGAGACCATCCAGCAAGCCGCGAGCACTGAATCGATCGGCGATGGCAAGGTCTTCGTTCTCGACCTCGGCTCTGCGACCCGCATCCGCACCGGCGAAACCGGCGACACCGCGCTTTGACGCGCGTCCGCGACTGGAGGAAATGACAATGATCCGCAAGATTCTGAGCGGCGCAGGCGCGATGGGCACGGCCCTGTTCGCCTCGACTGCCGCCTTCGCCCAAGAAGCCGCCGAAGCTGCCGAAGCAGCCGCTCCCGTGGCCAACCCCGGCAACAACGCCTGGATGATGACGGCCACGATCCTCGTGCTGCTGATGATCCTTCCCGGCCTCGCGCTGTTCTATGGCGGCCTGACCCGCTCTAAGAATATGCTTTCGACCATGACGCAGGTGGGCGGCGCTGCCTGTCTCGCCATGCTGATCTGGGTGATGTGGGGCTACACGATGGCCTTCGGTGGCGACGGTAGCCCGTTCATCTCGAACTTCTCGAAGATGTTCCTGTCCGGCGTAACGCTGGAAAGCACTGCCGCGACCTTCTCCGACGAAGTCATCAGCGAATTCGTCTTTATCAGTTTCCAGATGACCTTCGCTGCGATCACCGCCGCCCTCGTGCTGGGTGCGACGGTGGAGCGCATGAAGTTTTCTGCGGCGATGCTGTTCACCGCGATCTGGCTGACGATCGTCTATTTCCCGATCGCCCACATGGTCTGGTACGACGGTGGCGACACGGGCATCAGCGGCCTCCTCTTTGCCATGGGCGCGCTGGACTTCGCTGGCGGCACCGTGGTTCACATCAACGCCGGTGTCTCTGCGCTGGTCCTCGCGATGTTCCTTGGCAAGCGTAACGGCTATCCGGCCGAGCCGATGCCGCCGCACAGCCTCACGCTGACGCTGGTCGGTACGGGCCTTCTCTGGGTGGGCTGGTTCGGCTTCAATGCTGGCTCTGCGCTCGAGGCCGATGGCTTTGCCGGTCTCGCCATGATCAACACCTTCGTTGCCACGGCTGCCGGTGCGCTGACCTGGATGCTCATGGAGCGTTTCGCCGGTCACAAGGGTTCTGCCCTGGGCTTCGCATCGGGTGTCATTGCCGGTCTCGTCGCGGTCACGCCTGCTGCGGGCAACTCCGGCCCGTTCGGCGCGATCGTCCTCGGCATCATCGCCTCGATCATCGCCTATATCGCGGTTGCCAAGCTCAAGCCGAAGCTGGGCTATGACGACGCGCTCGACGTGTTCGGCATCCACGGCGTTGCCGGTATCGTCGGCGCCATCGGCACCGGCATTGTCTACTCGCCGGCACTTGGCGGACCGGGTGATGCGACCGAATATGTGATGGGCGCACAGGTGACGACGCAGATCATCGCCGTGGTCATCGCGATTGTATGGGCCGCTGTCGGCTCGGTCATCGCCGCCTTCATCACCAAGCTTGTCACCGGGCTGCGTGTCACCCCCGAAGTCGAAAGCGACGGCCTCGACATCGGCGACCACGGGGAACGCGCCTACAACTAATCCCGAGATTGGCGGGGCAGGATCCAACCTCCTCTCCTCCCCCTGTCCCGCCAACCCTTGTTCCTCCTGCGAACAACACCTCTACGGGCCGGAGCCAGATGCTCCGGCCCATTTTTCTTTTGGCAATAACGCGGTATGCACGCGGCCGGAGCGGTCGGGATGCAAGCCTGGCCAGAAAGACAACGAGAGGGGGGAGCGCCCGTGAAATACATCATCGCCATCATCAAACCGTTCAAGCTCGACGAAGTGCGCGAGGCGCTTGGCGCAATTGGTGTCGCCGGGATGTCGGTGTCCGAGATCAAGGGATACGGGCGGCAGAAGGGCCAGTCCGAAATCTATCGCGGTGCCGAATATCACACCAACATGGTGCCCAAGGTGAAGATCGAGATCGCAACCAGCGATGCTCTGGCAGAACAGGTCGTCGAGACGGTGCGTTCTGTCGCCAACACCGACGCGATCGGCGACGGCAAGGTTTTCGTTCTGGATCTTGCGGATGCGGTGCGGATCAGGACCGGCGAATCGGGCGACAACGCGTTGTGATTTGATCTCATACCTCCCGCCCCGCCCCGCCTCCCCGCCCGACCACCAACGATACCAGTAGGATTTGGGGGTCGGGCGGGGAGGCAGGGCGGGTGGAGTCGGGGATCGCAGAGCGAATCTCAAAAACAGGAAACCTGGCGGGAAGTCCGGGTTTCAGCTCCCACCCCCGCTCGCCAGAATATCGATCATCTGGCGCACTGGCGAGATATCGTAACCGGCATCGGCGGCGCGCGCGGCGATGACGTTCGCCGATTCGCCCTGGCTTGCGGCGGCGAGTGCCCAGAGCAGTGTCGAGCGCGTGCCCGAGCGGCAATAGGCGAGCACCGGCCCCTTCGCCCCTTCCAGCGCGTCCGCCATTGCCGTGACCTGCCCCTGCCCGAATCCGGCGTTGCTGACCGGAATCGCGACATAGTCCAAGCCCGCAGCGCGCGCCGCCGCCTCGATCTCGGCGCCCGGCGTCTGGTCGTCGGCCTCGTCATCCGGGCGGTTGTTGACGATGAGCACAAAGCCCAGCTCTGCCGCGCGCGCCACGTCATCCACTGTAATCTGCGGACTGGCGGAAACCGCGTCTGTCAGCTTGCGAAATTCGGTCATCAAGGCCCCCGATCTGGCGCTGCATTTCCGGCAGCGCATGTGCCGAATGCCTTAACTGCTTCGCCCTTGAATCGCCAAGTTCAAGACGATTCAAGACGAATCCGAATATATTCGCCATCCTGTGGAAAACCGTGTATAGGCCACGTCACAGGTGGGGTTATGCGCCATGTGCGCCCGCTCGCCCTGGCTTTCGGCGCGGCTCGTCCACGCTGCCGAAGGAATGAATCAGGGGCGAAGCGAAGGTGCGTTTTTAGAAATGGGTTTTGACAGAGGTCGTCGCGGAAGGGGCCGCGACAAACGTGATCGGTTCGGCGGCGAAGAAGAATTCGATCCGTTCTATGCCGGCCAGCAGCAGTTCGACAGCGGCAGCCAGTTCGGTGGCGGCGATCGTGGTGGTCCTGATCGCGGCGGATTCGACGATGGTCAGCGTCGCGGCGGCGGCGGCTTTGGCGGCGGCGGTGGCGGTCGTGGCGGTATGCCCGCACAGGTCGTTGGCGAAGCCAAGGGAACCGTCAAGTTCTTCAATTCGAACAAGGGTTTCGGCTTTATTCAGCGCGATGATGGCGGTGACGATGTCTTCGTCCACATCTCGGCTGTCGAGCGTGCGGGCCTCGAAGGCCTCGCCGAAGGACAAGAGCTGGAATTCACGCTCGTCGATCGCGGCGGCAAGGTTTCGGCCAGCGACATCAAGGCCGTTGGCGACGTAATCCCTGTGCAGAAGCGCGAAGCGCCGCAGCGTGAGCTGACCGGCGAAAAGGCGACTGGTACGGTCAAGTTCTTCAACTCGATGAAGGGCTTTGGCTTCATCACCCGCGACGACGGTCAGCCGGATGCATTCGTGCATATCTCGGCGGTCGAACGCTCGGGCATGCAGGGCCTGAACGAAGGCGACCGGGTCGAGTTCGATATCGAAGTCGACCGACGAGGCAAGTACTCGGCGGTCAACCTCGTTCCGCGCTAGGGGTAGGCCTGCCGCAGGTTCTCCCGGTCGTTTGACCGGGGAAACGCAACGAAATAAAAGCGCAAATGGCGGCTGCCGGATCAAGGTCCGGCAGCCGCCATTTGTCGTTTCGAATTTGGATAAACCTGATTTTTTGACGAAGAGGAATTGAGCAATGTCGATCACTCCGCTGATGCCCGTGTATGGCCGGTGCGATGTGCGGCCTGTCCGCGGCGATAACTGTCACCTGATCGGTGAAGACGGCCGCCGATTCCTCGATTTTGCGAGCGGAATCGCGGTCAACGCGCTGGGACATTCGCACCCCGGCCTGATTAGCGCGATCCAGAAGCAGACCGAGACGCTGATGCATGTCTCGAACCTCTATGGCAGCCCGCAGGGCGAGCACCTTGCGCAGCGGCTGGTCGACCTGACCTTTGCCGACACGGTGTTCTTCACCAACTCGGGCGCAGAGGCTGTGGAATGCGCGATCAAGACCGCGCGCTCGTATCACCAGCAGGGCGGCAATCCCGACCGGTTCGAGCTGGTTACATTCAACAACGCCTTCCACGGGCGGACGATGGCGACGATCTCGGCGTCCAGTCAGGAGAAGATGCACAAGGGCTTCATGCCGCTGCTTCCCGGCTTCAAGTACTGCGAGTTCAACGATCTCGACGCGGCACTGGCCGCGATCGGACCGAACACGGCGGGCTTCCTCGTCGAACCGATCCAGGGCGAAGGCGGCGTCAGCGTCGCGACCGAGGCATTCATGCACGGTCTGCGCGCAGCCTGCGACGAGCACGACCTGATGCTGATCCTCGATGAGGTACAGACCGGCGTCGCGCGGACCGGCACGCTCTATGCCTACGAGCAATACGGGATTGCGCCCGATATCCTCTCGACCGCGAAGGGCATCGGCGGCGGCTTCCCGCTCGGTGCGTGCCTTGCCACCGAAAAGGCGGCGCGCGGCATGGGCGTCGGCGCGCATGGCTCGACCTATGGTGGCAACCCGCTGGCAATGGCAGCCTCCGAAGCGGTGCTCGATGTCGTTGCCAACGATGAGTTCCTTGCCGAGGTCAACCGCAAGGGCGAGCGGCTGCGTTCGCGCATCGAGCAGTTCATCGGCAACTATCCGGAGCTGTTCGACGAGGTGCGCGGCAAGGGCCTGATGATCGGCCTCAAGCTCAAGGTCGAGCCACGCGCCTTCGTTGCGCATCTGCGCGATAACCACGGCCTGCTGACTGTCGGTGCAGGGGACAATGTCGTGCGGATCCTGCCGCCGCTGGTGATCGAGGACGCGCATATCGACGAGTTCATGGAAAAGCTTTCCGAAGGCGCGGCGGCTTACCAGTCCGAGGAGACATCTGCATGACCCGGCATTTCCTCGACCTGTCGGACGCGGGCGGCGATGCAATCGCGGCCATGCTGAACGATGCGATCGACCGCAAGGCCGCGCGCGCCGGGCTGCCCAAGGGCAAGGCCGATGCCGATGCCCCGCTTGACGGGCATGTGCTGGCGATGATCTTCGAAAAGAACTCGACCCGCACGCGCGTAAGCTTCGACATGGCTATGCGCCAGCTCGGCGGTACTGCGCTGGTCATGGACGCATCGAGCACCCAGCTCGGACGCGGCGAATCGGTGGCTGACACCGCGCGCGTACTCAGCCGCATGGCCGACGCGATCATGATCCGCACCGACGATCATGCCAAGATCGAGGAGATGGCGAAGCACGCCAGCGTGCCGGTCATCAATGGCCTCACCGACCAGTCACACCCCTGCCAGATCGTCGCCGACCTGCTGACGGTGATCGAACGCGGCAAGGCGCTGCCCGGCCTCGAAGTGGCATGGCTCGGCGATGGCAACAACGTGCTCAGTTCGATCCTCGAAGCCGCGGGCCTGATGAAGTTCAACGTGCGCGCGGGAACGCCTGCCGGGTATGAACCCGACGAAGCCTATGTGCATGTCGCCCGCCAGCGCGGCGCGACCGTCACGCTCACCGACAATGCCGCAGAGGCGGCTGCCGGCGCGGACGTGGTCGTCACCGACACCTGGGTCTCGATGGGGCAGGCGCATGCCGAGGCGAAGCTCGCGGCGATGGACCCGTTCCGCGTCGATGCCGCGCTGATGGCGAAGGCGAAGCCCGACGCGATCTTCCTCCACTGCCTGCCCGCGCATATCGGCGACGAGGTAACCGAGGAGGTCTTCGAAAGCGCGCAGTCGGCGGTCTTCGACGAAGCCGAAAACCGCATCCACGCGCAGAAGTCGATCCTGCGCTGGGTCTTCGGCCAGTTGTGAACGAAGCCCGCGACATTCCCGAGCGCGGCACCGGGTTCGACCGCACGCTGACCTTCACCGTCCCGCCCCGCCATGCGCGCGGGCGGGTGGTGCGGCTTGGGCCGGTGTTGGGCGAAATCCTCGCCGCGCACGACTACGCGCCGCCGGTCAAACACCTGCTGGCCGAGGCGCTGATGCTGACCGCGATGCTCGGCTCGCTGGCCAAGGAGGACGGCAGCCAGCTGACCTTGCAGGCACAGGCCAAGGGCGGCGTGGTCAGCCTGCTGGTCTGCGATTATCGCGATGGCGACCTGCGCGGCTATGCCGAATACGATGCGGAGCGGCTTGCCGAAATCGGCGCGAACCCCTCGCTTCCGGCGCTGTTCGGCGAAGGCTACCTTGCGATCACCTATGACATGCCGGTCACCGACGGGCGCTATCAGGGCATCGTCCCGCTCGAAGGCGAATCGCTTTCGGCGGCTTGCGAGGAATACTTCGGGCGGTCCGAACAGGTGCCGACGCTGATCCGGGCGGCCGTCCGCTCATCGGCCAGCGAGGTTATCGCGGGCGGGCTGCTCGTCCAGCATTTCCCCGAAGGCGAAGAGGGGCAGGCGCGGCTGCATGTCAAGGACGAGCATCCCGAGTGGGAGCATGTCTCGGTGATGGCGGGCAGCACGCGTTACGACGAACTTGTCGACCCTTCGCTGGAGCTGGAGCAACTCGTCTGGCGACTGTTCCACGAGGAAGATGAGGTGCGCGTCGACTGGGGCCGCCCGCTCGCGCGTGGCTGTCGCTGCACGGGCGAACATTACGCCGACGTACTGGGCCGCTTTCCCGAGGCGGAAAGGGCGGAAATGCGCGACGAATCCGGGAACATCGTCGTCGATTGCGCATTTTGTTCGAAGAAATTCAGCATCGCGATATAAATCTTCCGTTCATCGCTGTTATGTAACAGTCTGTCGCACGGGACGGCATCTCGCCACGATCGCGCGCGATGCTGAATGCCCGGTAAGGATGGAAACGAACGACTGTGACGACGCGCAAACTTGTAACCCTTGGTCTGGCCTCCACGCTGGCGCTTGCCGGTGCGGGTGCGGCTATCGGGCAGGGCTCGTCGCTGGCGATGCTCGACCGGCTGGATCGCGGCAACTGGGACATCCGCTATCGCGGCGGTGACGGCGATCCGGGCAACCTTTGCGTTGCGACGGGCCGCGAGTTCATCCAGCTGCGCCACCGCCAGGACCGCTGCAGCCGCGTTGTTGTCGAGGATGCGCCGGGCGAGGTCGTGGTGCAATACACCTGCCCGGGCAAGGGCTATGGCCGCACCAGTGTCCGCCGCGAGACGAGCGGGCTGGTGCAGATCCAGAGCCAGGGCATCGAGAACGGCCTGCCGTTTTCTTTCGCTGCGGAGGCGCGGCGTTCGGGCGGCTGTCGTCGCTAAGCTTGCCTCGCATTGCAAAGGCCGATAGCGGCCTTGCCATGACTCCGCAGCAATCCAGCAATGCCGAACTTGCGCCGGGCGAGGGCCGCGCCGCTGTCGTGCTGCTCTCGGGTGGGCTCGATTCGATGGTCGCGGCGGGGCTGGCGCGCGAAGCGGGCTATCGGCTCCATGCGCTGACCATCGATTACAACCAGCGCCATCGGCGCGAGCTGGACTCGGCTGCAGCGATTGCGGCGAAGCTCGGCGTCGAGCGCCACATCGTGCTGCCGCTCGACCTGCGCCAGTTCGGCGGTTCTGCGCTGACTGACGACATCGCGGTGCCCAAGGGCGGGGTCGAGGAGGGCATCCCGGTGACTTATGTCCCGGCACGCAACCTCGTGTTCCTCTCGCTGACGCTGGCCTGGGCGGAGAGCCTTGGCGCGAACGACATCTTCATCGGCGTCAACGCGATCGACTATTCGGGCTATCCCGACTGCCGCCCCGAATTCATCGCCGCCTTTGAGCAGACCGCCAACCTTGCTACCAAGCTCGGCGTCGAGGGCAGCGACTTCACGATCCACACGCCTTTGCAGCACATGAGCAAGGCCGACATCGCGCGCGAGGCCGCGCGGCTGGGGCTCGACGCGGGGCAATCGTGGTCGTGTTACGATCCGACAGAGGACGGCAGGGCCTGCGGCGTCTGCGACAGCTGCCGCCTGCGTAAGGTGGGATTCGAGCGGGCGGGGCTGGTCGATCCGACCGATTACGCGGTTTGACGAAATCAATGGGCGCTCACCCCTCCCCTTCAGGGGAGGGGACGGGGAAGTGGGGGCTGAACAATCACGGGGTGCCTTGCCGGATCGCCCCACCCCACTGCGACTAGGCGGTGCTGCGCACCACCAAGTCTCGTTGCCCCTCCCCTGAAGGAGAGGGGCGAAGGATGCTATTCGTCTGCGCCGCCCTTCACCACGGGCAGACCAGCCTCTTCCCAGGCGATGATCCCGCCATCGAGATGCGTTGCGGGCAGCTTGGTGTGCGCGGCATATTGCTCGGCGGCATCGGTCGAGCGGCGGCCTGAGCGGCAGTAGAACACCGGCTCCTTGCCCTCGGCCACCGGCACCGCCGCCGGGTCGAACGCGCCCAGCGGCAGGTTGACCGCGCCTTCGATGTGGCCTTCGGCAAATTCCTCGGGCGTGCGCACGTCGACGAGGATGACGTCGCCCTTGGTGATTTGCTGGGCGAGGTCCTTCGCCCAGAGGTTTTCGACCGAGACGGTCGAAGCGGTCGCATCGCCTACGCCGCAACTGGCCAGCGCCAGCGCGGCGGGGACCAGAGCGGCGAGGGCGAGGCGGCGGATCATGCCGCGAGCTTGCGCAGGACGTAGTGCAGGATGCCGCCGTTCTTGTAGTATTCCATCTCGTTGGCGGTATCGATGCGGCAGGCAGCGGTGAAGCTGAAGGTGCTGCCATCGGCGCGGGTCACGTCGACGGTCACGTCCTGCTGCGGCTTGAGATCGGCAAGGCCGCGGATCGTGAAGCTGTCGTCACCCGAGAGGCTCAGCGTTTCGCGCGTGTCGCCGTCCTTGAACTGCAGCGGCAGCACGCCCATGCCGACGAGGTTCGAGCGGTGGATGCGCTCGAAGCTCTCGACGATCACCGCGCGCACGCCGAGCAGGTTGGTGCCCTTCGCCGCCCAGTCGCGGCTGGAGCCGGTGCCGTATTCCTTGCCCGCGATGACGACGAGCGGCGTGCCGTCCGCCTTGTGCTTCATCGCCGCGTCGTAGATCGGCATCTGCTCGCCGTTGTAAGTGGTGATTCCGCCTTCGACGCCGGGGACCATCTCGTTCTTGATGCGGATGTTGGCGAAGGTGCCGCGCATCATCACTTCGTGGTTGCCACGGCGCGAGCCGTAGGAGTTGAAGTCCGCCTTCGCGACCTGGTTGGAAAGCAGGTAGGCACCGGCGGGGCTGTCTTCCTTGATCGAACCGGCGGGGCTGATGTGGTCGGTGGTGACCGAATCGCCGAGGATCGCCATCGGCTTCGCCTCGATGATGTCGGTGACCGCATCGGGGGTCATGCTCATGCCGTCGAAGTAGGGCGGGTTGGCGACGTAGGTGCTGCCCGGGCGCCACTGATAGGTGTCCGAACCGACAACGTTGATCGCCTGCCAGTGCTCGTCGCCTTCATAAACGTTGGCATAACGCGCTTCGAACATGGCGCGGTCGATCGCCGAGGCGCGGATCGAGGCCACTTCGGCGTTGCTCGGCCAGATGTCCTTGAGGAAGACGTCGTTGCCGTCCTGATCCTGCCCGATGGGCTCGTCGACCATGTCGGTCGTCACCGTGCCCTTGAGCGCGTAGGCAACCACCAGCGGCGGCGAGGCGAGGAAGTTGGCGCGCACGTCGGGGCTGACGCGGCCTTCGAAGTTGCGGTTGCCCGAAAGCACCGAGGCGGCAACGATGTCGTTGCCGTTGATCGCCTTGCTGATCGGCTCGGCGAGCGGGCCGGAGTTGCCGATACAGGTGGTGCAGCCATAGCCGACGAGATCGAAGCCGACCGCATCGAGGTGGTCCTGCAGGCCCGCCTTTTCGAGATAATCGGTGACGACCTGCGAACCCGGCGCGAGCGAGGTCTTGACCCAGGGCTTGGGCTTCATGCCGCGCTCGTTCGCCTTCTTGGCGACGAGACCGGCTGCGATCAGCACGTCGGGGTTCGAGGTGTTGGTGCAGGAGGTGATCGCGGCGATCACGACGTCGCCGTCACCGATGTCGTGGTCCTTGCCGTCAACGCCGACACGCGCGGGCGCGTCCTTGTTGTACAGCTTCTTGAGGTCGGAATTGAACAGCTCGTCGACCTGCGGCAGCACGACCTTGTCCTGCGGGCGCTTGGGACCGGCGAGCGAGGGCACGACCGAGCCGACGTCGAGCGAAAGCGTGTTGGTGAAGATCGGCTCGGCAGCCGGATCGAACCACATGCCCTGCTGCTTGGCATAGGCTTCGACCAGCGCGATCTGGTCTTCGGGGCGGCCGGTGAGGCGCAGGTAATCGAGCGTCTTCTCGTCGATGCCGAAGAAGCCGCAGGTCGCGCCGTATTCGGGGGCCATGTTGGCGATCGTCGCGCGGTCGGCGAGCGAAAGCTCGGCAACGCCGGGGCCGTAGAACTCGACGAAGCGGCCGACGACGCCGACTTCGCGCAGCATCTGCACGCAGGTCAGCACGAGGTCGGTGGCGGTGATGCCCTCGGCCATCTTGCCGGTCAGCTTGAAGCCGACGACTTCGGGGATCAGCATCGAGACCGGCTGGCCGAGCATCGCTGCTTCGGCCTCGATCCCGCCGACGCCCCAGCCCAGCACGCCAAGGCCGTTGATCATCGTCGTGTGGCTGTCGGTGCCGACGCAGGTGTCGGGATAGGCAACGGTCGCGCCGTTCTGGTCTGCCGAGGACCAGACGCCCTTGCCGATGTGCTCAAGGTTCACCTGGTGGCAGATGCCGGTGCCCGGAGGCACGGCGGAGAAGTTTTCGAAGCTCTTGGAACCCCACTTGAGGAAGTCATAACGCTCGGCATTGCGCTGGTATTCCAGCTCGACGTTCTTTTCGAAGGCCTTGGGGTGGCCGAACTCGTCGACCATGACCGAGTGGTCGATCACGAGGTTGACGGGGACCTGCGGGTTGATCTTGGCAGTATCGCCGCCGAGTTTGGCAATGGCATCGCGCATGGCGGCAAGATCGACGACGCAGGGCACGCCGGTGAAATCCTGCAGCAGAACGCGCGCGGGGCGATACTGGATTTCCGGGTGCGGACCGGTCGGGTCCTTCTGCCAATCGGCAATCGCCTGGATGTCGTCGGTCGAAACGGTGAAGCCGCCGTCTTCGAAACGCAGCAGGTTTTCGAGCAGGACTTTCAGCGAGGCAGGCAGGCGGGAGATGTCGCCGATCTTTTCGGCGGCCTTGTCGAGCGAATAGTAAGCGACGTCCTTGCCGCCCACCGTCATCGTGCTGCGGGTGCCAAGCGTGTCCTGTCCGACCTGGGTCATCGTTGCGTAGTCCTTCCTGAAAATGCTAGCCGCAGGGGCGACGGCGAGAGGCCCTCATGCTGCGGTGCGAAATAAACTGGATTCGTCACAGGTGCCGATGCTCGTTTGCGCGGCGAAAATCAAGGGTTGAGGGGGAATTTGGGTGAGGCGAACAGACCAAAATCTGGTCAGATTGAGCCCGGTCCCGCGAATCCCGTTCCTGTCGAGCGCAGTCGAGACAGGTTTGTGTCAGCGTGTCTCGACTGCGCCCGACACGAACCGCGAGGTTTGGGCGGTGAAACAGGTTTATAACACCGTCATTTCCGTCGGCTTGCGCGCGGCGATCCAGCAGCCGATCACGATCAGCACCGCGCCGATCACCGTGGCCACGCCCACCCTTTCGCCGAACCAGAGCCAGCCGAACAGGGCGGCCCAGAGGAACCCGGTATATTCGATGGGCACCAGCGCCTGTGCCTCGGCACGCGCGTAGCCCCAAGACAGGAACAGCAATGCCGCCGTCGCCAGCACCGCGCCTGCTGCGATGTCGTGCAATGCGGTCGGTTCGGGCCAGTGCAGGAACCAGGGCGCGGCAATGCTCAGCAGCAGGGCAACAAAGAGATTCTGCACCAGCGCGATCTCTATCGGTCCGGCAAGAAGCGCCTGCTTGCGCTGAAGCACGAGGTTGAAGGCATAGAACACCGCCGATGTCAGGATCGCGGCAATGCCCCAGGCCGAATCGGCGTCGAAACCGCCGCGTCCGAACCGCGCCGCGCCGATAACCAGTACGCCTGCGAGCCCGAGCAGCGAAGCAAGGATTGCGGCGGGCCGGATCGTCTCGCCAAGGATCAGCGCCGCGAAATAGAGCGCGATCAGCGGGGCGATGAACGAAATGGCAATGGCTTCGGCGAGCGGGATGCGCACCAGGCCATAGAAGAACAGCAGCGCCATCACCGATGTCACCGCCGAACGCAGCAGGTGGACGCGCAGCGCCTCGCGTGTCGGCACGGGCCGTCCCGCAAAGGCCCAGACCGGGATCATCAGCAGCGTTCCGAAAACGTTGCGCAGCAGGATCGCGGTGAACACGCCTGCCGCGATCGCCGCGCTCTTCATCACCGCGTCCATCGCGCTGAAGGTGGCGATCCCGGCAATAACCGCGAGGAACGGCAGCAAGGGGTGATCGCGCGCCATGGCCTGCGGTCTCCACCTATCCACCGACAATCGCAAGCAATTCATCGCGGGTACAGCCGAAATACTTGATGCTGATACGCAATAGGGGCTAATCCGCATCTGTGA
Source organism: Sphingomonadaceae bacterium (assembly GCA_041396945.1). Lineage (GTDB taxonomy): Bacteria > Pseudomonadota > Alphaproteobacteria > Sphingomonadales > Sphingomonadaceae > Novosphingobium. The sequence continues at coordinate 28,643 of JAWKXP010000013.1, forward strand.
CCTGGCGGCGCGGAATCCTGCTGCCGAACGCTGGAGATCACTGGATCAATCGATGACCAAGAGGAATAAAACTGTGAACCGGTTCGCCGCCATTTCCGCCGCTGCCCTGCTGGCCACGACCGCCGGCACTGCTTTCGCGCAGGAGGCGGACGCCGAATCCGCGCGGGTCGAGCCCGAGGCGGTTTCCGATTTCGAGGACGCCTTCCCCGAAACCGTGTCCGAGCCGGTGGTTCAGGCGCTTCCCGGCGAAACGCCAGCGCCGATTCTCGAGCCGCTGATGAACTGGTCGCTGGCCGATGCGAAGGCGTTGCTCACTGTGATCGAAGGCATTTCCGCAGAGGGACTGATCCCTTCAGATTACAGGCCGGTCGAACTTGCTGCCGCAATTGCCGCGGGTGAGGGGCAGGAGCTCGATTCGCTCGCCAGCCAGTCCTTTGCATGGCTGATCGAGGATATGCGCGACGGGCGCACCCCGATGGACGCGCGCAAGCAGTGGTTCGCGGTCGATCCCGATCAGGACCGGATGCCCACCGAAACGCTGATGATGGCCGCGCTGGAGCGGCACAACATCGCGGGCGTGATCGAAAGCCTCAAGCCGACGCATCCCGATTATGCGGTGCTGCGGCAGGCGCTTGCCGATACGCCGGTCGAGAACAAGGCCCGCCGCGCGCTGATCCGGGCGAACATGGACCGCTGGCGGTGGCTGGCGCGCGATCTGGGTGAGGTTTACCTCAATCACCAACGTGCCCGAATTCCAGCTGCGCCTGACGGTGAAGGACAAGATCATCCGCACCTATCGTACCGTTGTGGGCAAGCCGGGGCGTACCGCGACGCCGCAGCTGGCCGAAACGGTGACGGCGGTCGTCTTCAACCCGACCTGGACGGTGCCGCAATCGATCGTGAAGGGCGAGGGACTGGGCGCGCGGGTGCTCGGCAACCCGGCATGGGCGCGCCGCAATGGTTACACCGCAAAGCGCGGCGCGAACGGGTACATCTCGGTCGTGCAGCAGCCCGGACCCGGCAACGCGCTGGGCCTGATGAAGATCGACATCCCCAATCCGCATGCGATCTATTTCCACGACACGCCCTCGAAGCAGTACTTCAACCACGATGTGCGCGCCTACAGCCACGGCTGCATCCGCACTGAGCGCGCGGTCGAGCTGGGCATGACGATGGCAATGCTGGGCGCGGACCTTGATCCGGGTGAAGCGGCGCAGATTTCGACCTCGCGCAAATATACCAAGGTGCCGATGACCAAGACGTTCCCGGCCTATATCACCTATTTGACCATGGCGACCGACATCGATGGCGAGCTCAAGAAGTTCGGCGATATCTATGGCCGCGACAAACCGGTGCTCGAATCGTTTGCCGAGGCGCGCAAGCTAAAGACCAGCCAGCGCAAGAGCGACGAAGCTATCATCCAGCTCGACAACCCGCTCTGATCGCGTGGCGGGGGCAGGGGACAGCGACGAGAAGGGCCGGCTTCGCGAGGCTGCGGACCGGGTGGTCGAGCTCGAAGCCGAGCTTGAGGCATCGGGCAGCGCAACCCTCGAAGAAGTGGCGCTCGCCCGTCAGCGGGCGATCCTGCATGACTGGGTCGATACGATCACCGGCGTGGTCTCGACGCCCGGCGTAGGTCGCGTGGTGCTGATCCACAAGGACGGCAAGGAGACGCGCATTGCCTCGTCCGACCTGCCGTTCAAGCTGGCTATCCCGGTCAATTTCGCAAAGCAGGAGGATAGCTGATGGCTGAGCCGCGCGTTGCTGTTGTTACCGGGGCAAGCTCGGGCATCGGGCTGGAAACCGCTAAGGCGCTGGTCGCTCAGGGTTGGCGCGTGATCGCGCATGGTCGCAATCCCGAACGCTCCGCTGTTGCCGAAAAGGCGATCCGCGAGGTTGCGAAAGGCGGCGAGGTGACGATGCTTGTCGCCGACCTCTCACTCATGTCCGAAGCCGCGCGGCTGGCGGACGAGATTGCCGCACTGACGCCGCGCGTCGATGTGCTGGTCAACAACGCGGGCGGGATGGCGAGCGAACTGGTGCTCACTGAGCGAAGGCAACGATGCGAATTTCGCGGGCAACCACCTCGGCCCGTTCCTGCTGACCGAGCGGCTTTTGCCACTGCTGCGAGCGGCGGCGCAGGACGCCGCGCCGGGCACGGTGAGGATCGTCAACACCTCCTCGGACGCCAGCGAGATGATCGAGGGGCTGGATCTCGACAATCTGCAAAAGCTCGACGACTGGTCGGTCGGCTATGCCTATTGCGCCAGCAAGCTTGCCAATGTGCTCCACGCGCGCGGGCTGGCCGGGCGGCTGGCGGAGGACGGCATCGTCGCGCATTCGATGCATCCGGGCACGGCGGATTCGAACTTCTTCAGCTATGTCGGCGCGGAGACGCGCGCTTACACCGATACGCTCGAAAAGATCGACAATGCCGAAGCGGCGGACACGCTGATCTGGCTGGCGACGGCGGAGGAGCCGGGGCAGTCATCGGGCGGCTACTGGTACAGGCGCGCCCCGCGCAAGCCCAACGCGCTGATCGAAGACAAGGCCTATATCGACCGGCTCTTCGCCCAGAGCGAAGCGGCGGTGAAGCGCTCGCTGGGGTGATCTAGACTCGTTTTCACTTAGGCTCAGGACTCATTGATCACAGCCAGTAGCATACTGTTGCGGCGATGGAGATGGCTGACATGAAGGTGTGGGCGCATCGGTCGTATCGGGTTGCGACGCGGCGCCGTCGATCCTGCCGAACATTCTCGATCTTGTGGCGCTGTCGTAGAGCGTCTGTCGTAGTGGTACTGGACCTTGCGGTTGGCTTTGGCGGGATGCAGGCGGCGATGCCCTGGCTGGCGAGCGCGGCGGGACCAGTCGCTGTCATAGCCTTGTCGCCGGCAGCACCTTGGCCTTTGGCGAGCTGGAAAACAGCAGAGCCGCGCCCTGTGATCGCTCATCTGGCCTTCGGTGAGCAGCAGAATGATAGGACGTCCCTCGCCATCGCAGACGGCGTGGGCTTCGAGTTCAGCCCGCCCTTGGTGCGCCCATACGTCTGGGAACAGCCCCTTTAGCAGGCTTGCCGCCGTGCGGTGCGCTGAGGTGATGGCGTCGATCATGATCGCGTCGGGCTCCCGGCCGCCCCCAGGCTCGGCGAAGATGCGGTTGAATCCCCCAGACGACTCCAGCGAATAAAGCGATTGTAGATGGTCTTGTGCGGACCGTAGCCCTTGGGCATCGCGCCACATCAGCCCATGCTTGATGACGTAGACGATGCCGACACGATCGCGGTCATCGACCCTCGGAATGCCATGCGACAGCGGAAAAACGCTCGATCCGCGCATCTGCGCCTTACTCAGCAAAACGGAACATCCATCGGCAGCGCCTCCTGACACCGCCATTGAATCAACCCATCATGCCACATACAAGCAATTTAATGGGTCCTGAGCCTAGCTGAAGCACAGTGAGGTAGTTGGCGCATTCGTTTGGCAGGAAGGCGTCAGGCAGAGGTTCCGATGCGCTTCCAGGTATCTTCGACGGTGCGTTCGGCTGCTTTGCGCATGAGCAGTTTGAGCTTGGCGAAGACCTGTTCGATCGGGTTGAGATCGGGGTGTAGGGTGGGAGGAACAGGAGCTTGGCCCCCGCCGCGCGGATGGCCCGGCGCACAGCCGCCCTATGGCTTCCAAGATTGTCCATGATGACGACATCGCCGGTGTGAGCGTGGGAACGAGGAACTGCTCGACGTAAGCCGAAGCTGACGCTATTGATCGGTCCATCGAGCACACGGCGCATCGATCCGGTCATGACGCAATGCGGCGAGGAAAGTGAGGTAGCCTTTGCCGAACGGGCGTGCGCCCAGCTTTGACCCGCGGGTGCCCAGCCCCGGATCGGGGTCATGTTGGTCTTGGCCCAGGTCTCATCGATGAAGACGGGCGGGGGAGATCAGCCGGTCCTGATACTTCTTCCATTGCGCTCGCCGTCTTGCGATCTTCGGGCGCGCCTGCTCCTCGGCGAACAGGCTTTTTTTTGAAGCTCATTCCTTCGGAACGCACCAGCCGCCACACCGATGCCGGGCAAGTCGTGATGCCGTGCTCGGCCAATTCGGCCACCAGCGCCTTGCGTCAGATCAGGCTCTTCCGAGGCGTCCGATTACAGTTCCCGATGCGGCTCCAGCAACCGCTTGCGATGTCCGCCCATCCGCTTCGCGCCCGCTCCCGGTCGCCCGCTGACGCTGCGACCACTTCACAACGCTCGAAACGCTCATCAGCGCCGCCACCTCACGGCAACTGCGCCCACCGGCAACCGCACAAGCAACCCGCTCGCGCAAATCATTCGAATACGGTCTCGCCATCCATGCTGACCTCCATCTCAGCCAGCAGGTTGAATCAGAACTCACACCTCTTGGGAATCCCCAATCGATTCAATCAATCAGAAATCGAGTCTAACAGGCCCCGTTCGTCTCGAGCGAAGTCGAGAGACGTGGGTTGTGCGCTAACGTGTCTCGACTGCGCTCGACACGAACGGGAAGAGGGGTTCAATTCTGCCGCACGACGTTGAGGAACGCATCGCCGTAAGCGTCGAGCTTGCGCTGGCCGATTCCCGAAATCTCCGACATTTCCGCCTGCGACGAGGGCCGCAGCGAGGCAATCTCGCGGAGCGTCGAATCGTGGAAGATCACATAGGGCGGCACGCCTTGTTGCTCGGCCAGCTCGCGGCGCAGGTTGCGCAGGGCATCGAACAGCGGATCGCCGACCGGGTTGGGCGTGTCGCTCGCGCCACTCTTGCGCCGGCGCCGCTCTTTCTTGGGCGGCACGACAATCGCAATCGCTGCATCACCGCGCAGCAGGTCGCGCGCGTCGCCGCCGAGCCTGAGGCCGCCGTGCTCGGTCGGGAGCAGCGTGCCGCGCGCCTGCAACGCACGCGAAAGCGGCTTGATCAGTGCCTGTTCCTCCGGACTGGAAACTATGCCGAAAACCGAAAGATCGTCATGCCCGCGCTGGCGCACGCGCTCGTCGGCATTCCCGGTCAGCACCTTCTCGAGATAGCCGAGGCCGAACGATTGCCCGGTGCGATAGACCGCCGAAAGCAGCTTTTGCGCCAGCTGCGTCGCATCGGTCACGCCCTTGGGCTCAAGGCAGTTGTCGCAATTGCCGCAGGGCGGAGGCGGCTCCTCGCCGAAATGGGGCAGAAGCACGCGGCGGCGGCAATCGGCGGTTTCGACCAGCGCGGCGAGCATGTCGAGCCGCTTGCGCTCCGCGTCTCGCCGGTGTTCCTCGACCTCTTCGAGCCGCGAGCGGGCGCGCGCGAAATCGTCCGCGCCCCAGAGCAGCAGCGTCGTTGCCGGATCGCCATCGCGGCCCGCGCGGCCTGTCTCCTGGTAATAGGCCTCGATCGACTTGGGCAGGCCCGCGTGGGCGACGAAACGGACATCGGGCTTGTCGATGCCCATGCCGAACGCGACCGTTGCGACCATCACCATCGATTCGCTGGCGACGAAGGCGGCTTGATTCGTGGCTCGGACCTCGGGATCGAGTCCGGCGTGATAGGGCCGCGCCTCGCGGCCCGCGCTCGAAAGCTGCTCGGCCAGTTGCTCGACCTTGGCGCGCGTCGGGGCATAGACGATGCCGGGGCCGGGGTTCTCGGCGAGCAGCGCGCGCAGCTGCGAGAGTGCGCCGTCGCGCGGTCGGATGGTGTAGCGGATGTTGGGCCGGTCGAACCCGGCGACGATCAGCCCATCTTCGGGAATGCCCAGTTGCGTCAGGATATCGGCGCGGGTGTGCGCGTCGGCAGTCGCTGTCAGCGCGAGGCGCGGGACATCGGGGAACGCGTCCATCAGCGGGCGCAGCAGGCGGTAGTCGGGCCGGAAATCGTGACCCCATTCGGACACGCAATGCGCCTCGTCGATGGCGAAAAGCGCGATCCTGCCCGATTCGAGCAGGTCGCGGAAATGCTGCTGGCTGGCGCGTTCGGGGGCGACGTAGAGCAGGTCCAGCTCGCCGGCGCGGAAGCGGTCCATCGTCTGCATGCGGTCGGTATCGGCGCTGGTCAGCGCGGCGGCGCGGATGCCGTTCGCCTGCGCCGAGCGCAGCTGGTCGTGCATCAGCGCGATCAGCGGGCTGATGACGACGCAGGTGCCTTCGAGGATCGTTGCAGGCAGTTGATAGGTCAGCGACTTGCCCGCGCCGGTAGGCATGACCGCCAGCGTGGACTTGCCCGCCATGACCCGCTCGACGACATCGGCCTGCACCCCGCGAAAGGCGGAGAAGCCGAAAGTCGAATGCAGGGTTTCGAGAAGAGGATCGGCGGCGAGCATGGCAGGGTGTGTAGATCGCCGGATGCATCCGTGAAAGCCGGGTTTGACCGAAATCCAGTGTTATTATGCCCGTCATCCCCGCGAAAGCGGGGTGACGAGTGCTGGTATCGCGGGCCTATCAATCCAGGTTGGGCCGCAGCCACCTTTCCGCCGTCGCGACATCGATCCCACGCCGTGTGGCGTAGTCCTCAAGCTGATCGCGGCCGATGCGCGCGACGCCGAAGTACGAGCTGTCGGGATGCGCGAAGTAGAAGCCTGAGACCGCCGCCGTGGGCAGCATCGCCTGCGATTCGGTGAGGGTGATGCCCGCGTTCTCACCCGCGTTGAGCAGGTCGAACAGGATTGGCTTCAAGGAATGGTCGGGGCAGGCGGGATATCCCGGCGCGGGGCGGATGCCGCGATACTCTTCCTTGATCAGCGCCTCGTTGGTCAGCTGCTCGCCCGGCGCATAACCCCAGAGGTCGGTGCGGACATGCCGGTGCAGCCGCTCGGCAAAGGCTTCGGCAAAGCGGTCGGCCAGCGCCTTCAAAAGGATGTCGTTGTAATCGTCGTGCGCCGCCTTGAAGCGTTCGAGGTGCGGCTCGATGCCGTGGATGCCGACCGCGAAACCGCCGATCCAGTCGCCGTCGCGGTCGATGAAATCGGCGAGGCAATAGTTGGCACGGTCGCGGCTCTTCTTCACCTGCTGGCGCAGGAACGGGATGCGCACATGGCTTTCATCGTCGAGGTACAATTCGACATCGTCGCCGTCCCTTTGGCATGGCCAGAACGCGCAGACGCCGCGCGCGGTCAGCCATTTCTCGGCGATGATCTGCTCCAGCATTTCCTGCGCATCGGCATAGAGCGCGCGCGCCGATTCGCCGACCACCTCGTCGTCGAGGATCGCGGGGAAAGTGCCCGCCAGTTCCCAGGCGCGGAAGAACGGGGTCCAGTCGAAGGTCGCGGCAAGGTCGGCAAGGTCCCAGTCGTCGAAGCGGTGCAGGCCCGGCTTGACCGGCGGCGGGGCCTTGTGCGTCATGTCGGGCGCGAAAGCATTGATGCGCGCGTCTTCGAGCGGGAGCAGCGGCGACTGGCCCTTGCCTTCGCGGACCTCGCGAACGTGCGCGTAATCCTCGGCGGTGGAGGCGATGAAGCCTTCCGCCTGCGTGTCGGACAGCAATTGCGAAGCGACGCCCACCGCGCGGCTGGCGTCGAGGACATGGATCACCGGGCCGTCATAGGCCGGGTCGATGCGCAGCGCGGTGTGGACCTTGCTGGTCGTCGCCCCGCCGATCAGCAGCGGAATGTCCATCCCGGCGCGCTGCATTTCCTCGGCCACCGTCACCATCTCGTCGAGCGAAGGGGTGATCAGGCCCGACAGCCCGATCATGTCGGCGTCCTTTTCGCGCGCGGTTTCGAGGATTGTCGAGAAAGGCACCATCACGCCAAGGTCGAAGACCTCGTAGCCGTTGCATTGCAGCACGACGCCGACGATGTTCTTGCCGATGTCGTGAACGTCGCCCTTGACCGTGGCCATGACGATCCGGCCCTTGGCCTTCGCGCCCGCCTCTTTCTCCGCCTCGATGAACGGGATGAGGTGCGCGACCGCCTTCTTCATCACGCGCGCCGATTTGACGACCTGCGGCAGGAACATCTTGCCTGATCCGAAGAGGTCGCCGACGACGTTCATGCCGTCCATCAGCGGGCCTTCGATCACCTCGATGGGCCGCCCGCCGTCTTCCGCCTTGGCCGCGCGCATTTCCTCGGTGTCGTCGACGATATGCGCGTCGATGCCCTTGACCAGCGCATGTTCGAGCCGTTTGGCGACCGGCCAGCCGCGCCATTCCTCGGCCTCTTTTTCCGCCTTCGCGTCCTTGCCCTTGTAGCTTTCGGCCAGTTCGATCAGCCGCTCGGTGGCGCTCAATTCGCCTTCGACCGGGCGCATCAGGATCACGTCCTCGCAGGCATCGCGCAGCACCGGGTCGATGGTGTCGTAAACGTCGAGCTGGCCCGCGTTGACGATCGCCATGTCGAGCCCGGCGGGGATCGCGTGGTAGAGAAAGACCGAGTGCATCGCGCGGCGCACCGTTTCGTTGCCGCGGAACGAGAACGAGAGGTTGGACAGCCCGCCCGAACAATGGACGTGCGGGCAGCGCTGCTTGATCTCGCGGACTGCCTCGATGAAGTCCAATGCGTAGCGGTCGTGCTCCTCGATCCCGGTGGCGACCGCGAAGATGTTGGGATCGAAGATGATGTCTTCGGCCGGGAAGCCGATGCCGGTGAGCAGGTCATAAGCGCGCGCGCAGATTTCGACCTTGCGCGCCTTGGTGTCGGCCTGCCCCGCCTCGTCGAACGCCATGACCACGACCGCCGCGCCATAGGCCATGCACTTGCGCGCATGCTCAAGGAACGGACCTTCGCCTTCCTTCATCGAGATCGAATTGACGATGGGCTTGCCCGAAACGCATTTGAGGCCCGCTTCCATGACCTCCCATTTCGAGCTGTCAATCATCACCGGCACGCGGGAGATGTCAGGCTCGGCGGCGATCAGCTTGAGGAAGGTGGTCATCGCGTGGACCGCGTCGAGCAGGCCTTCGTCCATGTTCACGTCGATGATCTGCGCGCCGTTCTCGACCTGCTGGCGCGCGACTTCGACAGCCTTGGCGTAGTCGTCGGCAAGGATCAGCTTCTTGAACGCGGCGCTGCCGGTGACGTTGGTGCGCTCGCCGACATTGACGAAGCGGGCGGTGGCGGTGGTCGAGGTCATTGTGTGTCCGAAGTGAGAGTGCGGGCGAGGACGAAATCCTCGTAGGTGTGGCCGCCGACATCGAACCGGCGGTCGCCGATCACGGCGAAACGGTGCTTCTTGTAGAAGGTGAGCGCGCGGGCGTTGCCGTTGTAGACGCCGAGCAGCATCCGCGCGTGACCGGTTGCGGCGGCGACGGCTTCGCTCAGCAGCGCGGCGGCAATGCCCGAGCCGTGGTGCTGCGAGAGGACGTAGATGCGCTTCAATTCGATGTCGCCGTCCTGCGCTTGCGGCAGGTCGGGCGCGCAGGTCAGCGCATAGCCGACCGGCGCCGCGCCGGGGGCGATTTCCGCCAGCCATGCCTTTGCGCCTTGGTCAAGGTAATCGGCATAACGCTGCGCCGAATGCTGGTTGCGGCAATGCGCAACGATGCCATCGCCGTCGATCACGCCTGCGAACGATTCGAGGAAGGTGGCGCTACCCACCAGCGCCAGCCTTTCCGCATCCGCGCCCGTTGCGGGGCGGACTTTCCAGTCCCCCGGTCCGGTCATGTCACGCCGCCATCGTGAAGGGCTCAAGCCCCGCAAGCCGGGTCTTCGGCTCGATCGTTCCGGCGGCGCGCGGTTTCGCGCCCGCCACTGCCCCGGCAATAGCCGCGATGTGCGCAGGCGTGGTGCCGCAGCAGCCGCCGACGACATTGACGAGGTTCTCCTCGCACCATGTCGCGATCAGGCGCGCGGTTTCCTCGGGCTGTTCGTCATACTGGCCCAGTTCGTTGGGCAGGCCCGCATTGGGAAAGGCCATGACCAGCGTGTCGGTGTCCTTCACCAGCTCGCCAAGATAGGGCCGCAGCCGGTCCGCCCCGAACGCGCAGTTCGCGCCGATGGTCAGCGGCTTGAGATGGCGCAGCGTGTACCAGAACGCAGTGATCGTGTGGCCCGACAGGTTGCGGCCCGACATGTCGGTGATCGTGAAGCTGAGCATCAGCGGCACTTCGCGGCCCGCCGCCACGGCGGCTTCCTGCGCGGCCATCCCGGCGGCCTTGGCGTTCAGCGTGTCGAAGCAGGTCTCGATCAGCAGGAAATCTACCCCGCCTGCGACCAGCGCGTCGCACTGCTCGCGGTAGACGTCTTTCATCGTGTCGAAATCGACCTCGCGGAAACCGGGGTCGTTGACGTCGGGCGAGAGCGAGAGCGTCTTGTTGGTCGGCCCGATCGCGCCTGCGACAAAGCGGCGCTTGCCGTCAGCTGCCTGCGCCGCAACGGCGGCCTCGCGGGCGATCTTGGCGGCGGCGATGTTGATCTCGCGCACGAGATGCTCGCAGCCATAGTCGGCCAGTGCGATGCGGGTTGAGTTGAAAGTGTTGGTTTCGACGAGGTCGGCCCCGGCGGCGAGGAAATCGGCGTGGATCTTGCGGATGTCGTCGGGCCGGGTCAGGCAGAGCAGGTCGTTGTTGCCCTTCTGGTCCATCGGCAGGTCGAGATCGCCGCGATAGTCGTCCTCTTGCAGCCCGAACTTCTGGATCGAGGTGCCGTATGCACCGTCCATCACCAGGATGCGGGTCGCGGCAAGATCGCGAAAGGCCTGTCCGGCGCTGGTCATTATCGGTCCTTCCGGGGGCGTGCCCCAAGCATGTGGCAGATCGCATAGGCGAGTTCGGCGCGGTTGAGGGTGTAGAAGTGTAAATCGCGCACCCCGCCTGCATAAAGGCGGCGGCAGAATTCGGCGGCGACGGTTGCGGCGACCAGCTGGCGCGCGCCGGGGTGATCGTCGAGCCCTTCGAACAGGCCATCCATCCAGTCGGGAATCTTCGCGCCGCAGGCCGAGGCGAACTTGCGCGCCTGCGCGACATTGGTGACGGGCAGGATGCCGGGGACGACCGGTGCGTCGATGCCGGAAGCCGCCAGCGCATCGCGGAACCGGAAATAGGTTTCGGGATCGAAGAAGAACTGGGTGATGGCGCGGCTGGCCCCGGCATCGAGCTTGCGCTTGAGATTGTCGATGTCGGCCTGTGCGTCGCGCGCGTCGGGGTGGGTTTCGGGATAGGCGGCGACCGAAATCTCGAACGGAGCGACCTCTTTCAGGCCCGCGACCAGTTCGGCGGCATTGGCATAGCCTTCGGGATGCGGGACGAAGGGCGCCCCCGGCTCCCCGGCATCGCCGCGAAGCGCTACGATATGGCGTACGCCCGCTTCCCAATATTGCTCGGCGACCTCACGGATGCTCGCCTTGGTCGCATCGACGCAGGTGAGATGCGCTGCGGCGGGCAGCTTTGCCTCGGAAATGATCCGCGCGACGGTGGCGTGCGTACGCTCGCGCGTCGATCCGCCCGCGCCGTATGTCACCGAGACGAAGCTGGGGCCGAGCGGGGCAAGCTGGGTGATTGCGTCCCAAAGCTGCTCGTCCATCTTGTCGGTCTTGGGCGGGAAGAATTCGAACGAGACGGCGATGTCGCCGGGCAGTCCGGCAAACAGCGGCGTGTCGAGCGCGGTGCGCGCTTCCTTCAAGGCGTCGTAGCTGGCGATCATTGTTGTTCCAGTGCGGGAGCGAATTGTGTGGCGATCCGGGCCTTGCCGGGGCAGGTGCCGGTCCAGATCTTGACGGTGAGCGGGTCGCCGGCAAGCGCGACCGGTTTGGCGGGCGTGAAGCCTGCTTCGACGAGCAGTTCGGACATCTGCTTGTCGGAAAAGCCAAGGCGCGCGTGGGCGTGGGCGCTGCGCAGTTCCTCGCGGTCATGCGCGGCGAAATCGACGATGGCGATGCGCCCTGCGCCAGCGAGCACGCGCGCCGCTTCGGCGATCACGAGGCGCGGCTCCTGTGCATAGTGCAGCACCTGGTGCAGCAGCACAGTATCGAAAGCCCCGCGCTCGAACGGCAGCGCGGTGAAATCGCCCTGCACGAGGTCGATCTTGTCGGCGGGCAGGTCCTGCAACCGGGCGCGGGCGATGCGCAGCATCTCGGGGCTCTTGTCGAGGCCGGTGACATGGTCTGCGCGGCTGGCGAAAAGCTGCGCCATACGACCGGTGCCGGTGCCGATATCGAGCACCTGCCCCAACGCGCCCTCGCCGAGCGCGGCCTGCAAGGCGGCCTCGACCGGCTCGTCGGGGCACTGCATAGAGCGCAGCGAATCCCATTCCTCGGCATGCGCGGCAAACCATTCCTGCGCCGAAGCTTCGCGCGCGGCGCGGATTGCGGCGAGATGGCGGCGATCTTCGGCGCACTGGCTGGCGAATGCCGGGTCGGCGTCTTCGGCAATGGCAAGCAGGCGGGCTGTCGCCACGCCCAGCGGCTCGGCGCAATCCTCGCCGATTGCCTGACGCAGGAAGACCCAGCTGCCCTCCTTGCGCCGTTCGGCAAGTCCGGCATCGCAGAGGATGCGAATATGGCGCGAAACGCGCGGCTGGCTCTGCTCAAGCACCTGCGCCAGCTCGCCCACGGCCAGCTCCATGCGCGCAAGCAGGCGCATGATGCGAAGCCGCGTCGGGTCTCCCAAAGCGCGTAGATGGGTCTCGATCTGCATTGCGCTATCATATAAAGATTTCTTTATATGACGTAAAGACCCCGGTTTTCCGCTGTTTTCAGCCAATAACTGACCATTTGCGTTCAATCGTGCACTCGTATAGAGACTCGCGCCGCAGGTTTACCTGCCCAGGTTTTTTCCTGTGCAAACAAAGCAAGGGGTTTTTCATGAAGAAGATTGCTTACGCCGCGTTCGTGTCGGCTGCTGCTCTGGCTCTCGCCGCATGTGGTGCTTCGGAAGAAGCAACTGATGAAACCGGTGCCGAAAACGCCGAAACGGTGGGTGACGAAGCCGTTGCCGACGAAGGCGCTGAAGTTGCCGAAGCCGCTGAAGAAGGCGCCGAAGCCGCCGCTGAAGGCGCAGAAGCTGCTGCCGAAGGTGCTGAAGCTGCTGCCGAAGGCGCTGAAGAAGCTGCCGCAGAAGCTGCTGAATAAGCAACTGATTCGCGTGTGCGGGATGCCGGGCCATGCGGCCTGGCATCCCCGCCGCTCCGGCCTTTACGAAAAGGCCTGCAAACCCTCCCCGCACGGGAGGGTTTTTGTTTGCATGACGCCGCGCCAGTGGGCAAGACCGCGCCATGCCTGACACGCTCAAGATTACGCTCGCCCAGACCAACCAGACGGTGGGCGATATTGCCGGTAACGCCCGCGCGATGATGGATGCGCGCCAGCGCGCCACCGGTTCTGACCTGATCGTCTTTCCCGAATTGAACCTGATCGGCTATCCGCCCGAGGATCTCGTGCTCAAGCCCGCGCTGATCGAACGCGCCGCCGCCGAGCTCGACAAGTTGGCGCAGTTTTCCGAATCTGCCGGTCCGGCGATGCTGGTCGGCTCCGTCTTCGTGCGCGATGGCGAGCTGCACAACGGCGTCGCTTTGCTCGAAGGTGGCAAGATCGCCGCCGTGCGTTTCAAGCATGAGCTGCCCAACTACGGCACCTTCGACGAAGTTCGCCTGTTCCAGCCCGGCCCACTGCCCGAGCCCGTAATCCTGCGCGGCACGATGATCGGCGTGCCGATCTGCGAGGACATCTGGCACCCCGAGGTCTGCCGCCATCTTGCCGATTTCGGTGCAGAGATGTTCGTTTGCATCAACGGCAGCCCCTACGAGATCAACAAGGATTCGCTGCGCATCGAATCGGTGGCCAAGCGCCGCGCGATCGATACCGGCCTGCCGATGGCCTACCTCAACCGCGTCGGCGGGCAGGACGAGCTGGTCTTCGACGGAGCCAGCTTCGTCGTCAACGGCGACGGCAGCCTTGCGGTGCAGATGGCCGACTGGGTCGAAAGCGAAGTGCAGACTCACTGGACGAAGACCTCGCAGGGCTGGCGCTGCGATCGCGGCGAGATCGAGGAACTCGCGGTGCCGCCCGAGGAAGTCTATTGCGCGATGGTGCTCGGCCTGCGCGATTATGTGAACAGCAACGGGTTCCCGGGCGTGCTGCTTGGCATGTCGGGCGGGATCGATTCGGCCGCCTGTGCCGCCATCGCGGTCGATGCGCTGGGTGCGGACCGGGTCTGGGCGGTAATGCTGCCGAGCCGCTTCACCAGCCAGGAAAGCCTCGATGATGCGAAGGCCTGCGCCGAAGCGCTCGGCTGCCGCTATTCGACGATCCCGATCCAGCCTGCCGTTTCAGGCTTCGACGAAATGCTGGCTGAGGATTTTGCTGACAAGGACGTCGACATTACCGAGGAAAACATCCAGTCGCGCATTCGCGGCGTCACCCTGATGGCGCTGTCGAACAAGTTCGGCCACATGCTGATGACGACTGGCAACAAGAGCGAGATGTCGGTCGGCTATGCGACGATCTACGGCGACATGGCGGGCGGCTATAATCCGCTCAAGGACGCCTACAAGCTGACCGTCTTCGACGTCTGTCGCTGGCGCAACGAGCATGTGCCGCGCATCGGGCTGGGACCATCGGGCGAGGTGATCCCCGACAATATCATCGCTAAGCCGCCGTCCGCCGAACTGCGCCCCGACCAGAAGGATTCGGATCTGCTACCGCCTTACGAGGTGCTCGACCCGATCCTGATGGGGCTGGTCGAACATGAGAAGAGCGTCGAGCAACTGGTCAGCGAGGGCTTCGACCGCGAGACCGTGGCGCGTATCGAGCGCCTGCTGCACATCGCCGAATACAAGCGCCGGCAGGCCCCGCCGGGCGTAAAGCTGGGCAGCCGCAACTTCGGCCGCGACCGCCGCTATCCGATCACGCACAAGTTTCGGAGCGCCTGATGCGCCGCACGATTGTTGCCGCGCTGCCGCTCGCCATTGCCGCTTGCGCGATGCAGGGGGAGGCGCCTCTGGAATCTGTCGAAGCTATCGAAGAGCGAGCCGCTCCGCCCCTGACGCTGGAGGGAAGCTGGGAGCTGCTGCTGCTTGACGATGCAGAGGTTGCGCCCGATCATACCGCATTGGGCAAGGGGCTGCGGCTGGAAGCTGATGAGCGCAAGCTCTGGTTCCCGCCGCTTTGCGCCGGAAAGACGCGCGACTATGCCATCGACGGCGGGGTTATCGCGCTCTCGGATCCGCGCCGGGAGGGTGAGGTAACCGTCGCTTGCGCCATCGGCATGCCTCCGCGCACCGAACAGTTTCTCGCCGCGCTTGAGCAGGCCAACACGGTGGAATCCGCGCCTGCTGGCACGATCCGCCTGCACGGCGGCGGGCATGTGCTCTTGCTTGTTCCGCGCGAGGGCGTCGGCGAATGACCGTTACCACTCGCTTCGCGCCCTCGCCGACGGGCCTGCTGCATGTCGGGAATATGCGCACCGCGCTGCACAACTTCCTGCTGGCGAAGCAGGCGGGCGGGCGCTTCCTGCTGCGCATCGACGATACCGATGCCGAGCGCAGCGAAGAGCGCTACGTCGAGGCGATCCGTGAAGACCTCGCCTGGCTGGGGATCGAGCCCGATGGCGAGGGGCGTCAGTCGGCGCGGTTCGATTCCTATGAACGCGACTTTGCGCGGCTGGTCGAAGCGGGGCGACTCTATCCCTGCTACGAAACGCCGCAGGAGCTCGAACTCAAGCGCAAGATCCTGCTCGGGCGCGGCAAGCCGCCGATCTACGATCGCGCCGCGCTGGACCTGAGCGACGCCGGGCGCGCCGAAAAGGAAGCGGCAGGCGAGCAGCCGCACTGGCGCTTCAAGCTCGACCACGATGTTGCGATCAAATGGGATGATGGCATTCGCGGGCCGCAGAATTTCGATCCGGCGCAGATGTCCGATCCGGTGATCCGCCGCGCCGATGGATCGTGGCTCTACATGCTGCCTTCGGTGATCGACGACATTGCGATGGGCGTGACCGACGTGCTGCGCGGAGAGGACCATGTCTCGAACACGGCGGCGCAGTTGCAGATGTTCGATGCGTTGGCGGCTGAGCGCCCGCAGTTCGCCCATGAAGCATTGCTCGTCGGCAGCGAAGGCAAGCTCTCGAAACGGCTCGGCTCGCTTTCGGCGCAGGGTCTGCGCGAGCAGGGGATCGAGCCGCAGGCGGTGACGGCGATGCTGGCGCGGCTTGGCACCTCCGACCCGGTCGACGCCTCGCTCGATCTGGCCGCGCTCGCCGCCTCCTTCGATCTCACGCATTTCGGTCGCGCGCCCGCGAAGTTCGACGAGGCAGAATTGCACCGGCTCAATGCGGCGGTGGTGCATGGATTGTCATATGACACGGCGAAGGGCCGCTTGCCTGCGGATATGGACGAAGCGGCGTGGGAGGTGATCCGCCCCAATCTTGCGCACGTCAGCGAGGCGGGCGAATGGTGGCAGGTGGTCACCGGCCCGGTTGCCGCTCCCAACCTCTCCGAAGCGGACCGCGCCTATATCGCCGAAGCAGCCGAAACTGCAGCGCAAATCGACTGGTCCGCAGATCCCTGGCACGCGCTCACTGGCGCGCTGAAAGAGAGCACAGGGCGTAAGGGCAAGACGCTGTTCATGCCGCTGCGCCTCGCGCTCACGGGCAAGGCGCACGGGCCGGACATGGCCGGGATGCTGCCGCTGATTGGCAAGGAAGCGGCGCTTGAGAGATTGGCAGCAGCGTCCGGCTGATCGTCAGGCCGGTTCCTTCTTCGCCCTCTTCTTCACCGGCTTTTTGCCCGCCGCAGCTTTCTTCCCGCTGCGCGCGGCCTTTTGCTTTTCGACCGCCTTTTCCTCGCTCGCCGCTTCGAGCAGCGCGGCCTCGACCGACTTGATCCTGCTGGCCGAGGTCAGCTTCTCGCCCAGCAGGTCGGTGACGTAAAAGGTATCCGCCGCGCGCTCGCCATAGGTGGCGATGTGGGCGGACTGGATCAGCAGATTCTCCTCGAACAGCGCGCGCGCCAGCCGGTTGAGCAGCGCCGGACGGTCGCGCGCGTTGACCTCGATCACGGTGAAGCGGTTCGAGGCCTTGTTATCGAACAACACGCGCGGGCGCACGCTGAACGCATCTGCGCGCGGTCGCGCATCGGGGCGGGCGACCAGTTGCGGGAGGAGCTCCACCTTGTTTGCCAGCGCATTCTCGATCGAGGTCTTGATGCGTTCGAGCTGCCCTTCTTCCATGAACGGGCGGCCCAGCGGGTCTTGCACCAGGAAGTTGTCGACCGCCGTGCCTTTGCGCGTGGTGTGGATGCGTGCATCGATGATCGTGCCGCCGGCAAGGTGGATGCCTCCGGCGATGCGATAAAACAGCCCCGGGTGGTCGGCGGCAATCACCGTCACCAGCGTCGCGCCGCGCGCCGGATAGTATTCGCAATGGATCGAGAGCGCGTGTTTCGCCTTCACCGCAGCATCGAGGTGCACGAGGTTCAGCGCGATGATGTCTTCCGGCTCGGCGATGAAATAGGAATCGTCGAACTGCTTGCTGATCGGCTTGACCACGTCGCTCTTCTCGCCAAGCAGCGCGCAGACCGCTTCCTTCTTGGCAATGACGCGCTTTTCGCGCCCGTGCTCGACATGGCCAAGGCGCAGGCGTTCCTCCGCCGCGTTGTAGAGTTCGGCCAGCAGCTGGCGCTTCCAGCTGTTCCAGGTGCCCGGCCCGACCGCGCGGATATCGACGATGGTGAGGACGGTCAGCTGGCGCAGCCGGTCGACCGATTGCACCACCTCGATGAAATCGCCGATCGTCTTGTAGTCGGAAAGGTCACGCTTGAAGGCGGTCGCGCTCATCAGGAGGTGCGTGCCCACGAGCCACGAGACCAGCTCGGTCTCGTCCTCGTCCAGTCCGAAGCGCGGGCAGAGCTTCAGCGCAATCTCCGCGCCCAGCACCGAATGGTCGCCGCCGCGTCCCTTGGCGATGTCGTGCAGCAGCACCGCGACATAGAGCGCCCGGCGCGAGATCACCTTATGGACGATGTCGTGCGCCAGCGGATGATCGTCCCTCATCTCGCCCTTCTCGATGCGCGAAAGCAGCCCGATGGCGCGGATCGTGTGCTCGTCCACCGTGTAATGGTGGTACATATCGAACTGCATCTGCGCATTGACGCGGCCGAATTCGGTGACGAACTGGCCAAAGACGCCCGCCTCGTTGAACGCGCGCAGGGCGGTTTCCGGATTGTTGCGGCTGGTCAGCAGCTCGAGGAACAGCGCGTTGGCGCGCGGGTCCTTGCGCACGTCGTTCTTGATGAGTTTCACGTCCTGCGCGATCTGGCGGACGGTCTCGGGGTGGACCTCCAGCCCTTCCTTGTCGGCAAGCACGAAAATCTCGATCAGGCGCACCGGGTCCTGCTTGAACCAGTCGTCCGACGGCGCCTTGATGCGCCCGCCATAGACGGTGTAGCCCTTGAGCTTGCGCGGCTTGGCGCGAAAGCCCGCGAGCAGGCCCCGGCGGCTGGGCTTGGCGGTTTGCTCGTCAAGCTGGGCGAGGAATACGCCGGTGAGGTTGCCGACGACCTTCGCCTGCAGGAAGAAGTACTGCATGAAGCGCTCGACCGCGCTTTTCCCTGCGCGATTGGCGAACTGCATACGTTCGGCCACTTCGCGCTGGAGGTCGAACATCAGCCGGTCCTCGGCGCGCCCGGTGATGATGTGCAGGTGGCTGCGCACCGCCCAGAAGAAATTGTCGGCGCGGCGGAAGGCGCGGTATTCCTTGGCCGTCAGCAGCCCGGTATCGACCAGCTCGCTCGCCGAGCGGACCTTGTGCATATATTTGCCGATCCAGTAGAGCGTCTGCAGGTCGCGCAGCCCGCCCTTGCCCTCCTTGACGTTGGGCTCGACGACATAGCGGCTGTCGCCCATGCGCTTGTGGCGCGCCTCGCGCTCTTCGAGCTTTTCCGACACGAACTGGCGCTCGGTGCCTTCGACGACATCCTTCCAGAAGCGCTGGCGCACCTCGGCATAAAGGTCCTGATCGCCCCAGACATAGCGGCCTTCGAGCATCGCGGTGCGGATCGTCAGGTCCGCCTTGCACATCTTGACCATCTCGTCGATCGAGCGGCTCGAATGGCCGACGGTCAGCGCCAGGTCCCAGAGAAAATAGAGCATCGCCTCGATAACCTGTTCGCACCAGGCGGTCGATTTGATCGGGGTGAGGAAGGCGATGTCGACGTCCGAATGCGGCGCCATCTCGCCGCGACCGTAACCGCCGACCGCCATGATCGTCAGCCGCTCGCCGGTCGAGCGGTTGCTTGCCGGATAGACATCGGTGACGACATGGTCGTGGATCACGCGGATCAGCTGGTCGATGAGGAATGCCTGCGCGCGGGCGGTATCGATCCCGGCGGACGGTTCGGCGGCGAGACGGCGCGCGACTTCCTCGCGGCCTTTGGCCAGCGCGGCGCGCAGGACCTCGACCACGTCTTGCCGACAGGCGCCCGCGCCCTTGTCCTCGACCAGCTGGTTGACCTGCGAAACGATGGCGCGGCGGTCGATGACCTCGCGCGGATTCTCGATGCGAATGACGCTCATGCACCCCATGTAGACGCTGCGCGTCGCGGCGCAAAGGGCGCGTCGCTGTGCATCGGCGCAATTGACGGCTATGATCGCGCCGCGCTCTGTGCCAGAAGGCGCGCAATACGGCGGTTTCGCGCTTCCCGCGTGGCTCCGGCCAAGCAGATTTTGGGGTATTTGCCTTGCTGGAATTCCTGGCGGCCGCATCGGCCGGACAGCCGATCAACTGGCTCGATCTTGGCCTGACGCCGGGCATCGACCTCGGTTTCTTCACGCTGCGCTGGTATTCGCTCGCCTATCTCGCGGGCATCGTGCTGGGCTACTGGCACCTGACGAAGATGCTCAAGGCCCCCGGCGCGCCGATGGCGCAGCGCCATGCCGATGACCTGTTCTTCTATTGCACGCTGGGCATCATCCTCGGCGGGCGGCTCGGCTACGCGACCTTCTACCAGCCCGAACTCTGGGCGAACCCGGCCGACCTGGTGAAGCTCTGGAATGGCGGGATGAGCTTTCATGGCGGCGTGCTAGGCGTGCTTGCCGCGATCGGCTGGGTGACCTGGCGCGGCAAGCTCAGCTTTATCCGTGTTTGCGACTATATCGCGGTCTGCGTGCCCTTCGGCATGCTGTTTGGGCGGCTGGCGAACTTCGTCAATGGCGAGCTTTGGGGCCGCGTCACCGATCCTTCGACGCCCTTCGCGATGATTTTTCCCGACGGCGGACCGCTGCCGCGCCACCCCAGCCAGCTTTACGAGGCCGTGCTCGAAGGCGCGTTGATGATCCTCGTGATGCTGTTCCTGTTCTGGAAGACCAAGGCGCGCTTCCGCCCCGGCTTCCTTGTCGGCGTGTTCACCGCAGGCATCGCCACGGGCCGCTTTATCGTCGAATACTTCCGCGAACCCGATGCGCAGCTTCAGGAGTTCGCGGTGCGCACCGGCCTGTCGATGGGCCAGTGGCTCTCGATCCCGCTGATCCTTGTCGGCCTCGCGATCATGTTCTGGGCGATGCTGCGCCCGCCGCTTGCCTCGGGTAAACGGACCGGGGGATGAGCGAGGCGCACCAGCCACCCGAAACGCTGACGGCGATCTTCCGCCGCCTGATCGAATCGCACGGTCCGATCAGCCTGATGCACTACATCGGCGAATCGAACGCGCGCTACTATGCCGATGCCGATCCGCTGGGCACGGGCGGCGATTTCATCACTGCGCCCGAAATCAGCCAGATGTTCGGCGAGCTGATCGGCCTCTGGCTCACCGACATGTGGATCAAGGCCGGGCGCGAGGAGCCCTTCCACTATGTCGAACTAGGCCCCGGTCGCGGCACGCTGGCGCGCGACGTGCTGCGCGTGGGCAAGCGCTATGGCTTCGAGCCGACGGTCCATTTCGTCGAAACTTCGACCGCGCTCAAGGACATCCAGCTCGCCACCGTGCCCAACGCGCACTGGCATGCCGACCTCTCGACCGTGCCGCCCTATGGCCCGCTGCTGATCGTCGCCAACGAGTTCCTCGATGCGCTGCCGATCCGACAGCTGGTGATGACCGACGAGGGCTGGCGCGAGGTCATGGTCGGCGTAGAGGGCGACCGCTTCGTGCCGATGTCGGGCACCAAGCCGATGGACGCCGCCGTGCCCGAAGCGATGCGCGCGGCGGAGGAAGGCACCGTGATCGAAACCTGCCCCGGCGCGGCGGCAACCGTTTACGAGATCGCCGGGCGGCTGGTCGAACAGGGCGGCTGCGCGCTGCTGATCGACTATGGCCACGCCCAGCCGCGCACCGGATCGACGCTGCAGGCGATCAAGGCGCATACCAAGGTCGATCCCTACACGATGCCGGGCGAGGCAGACCTGACCGCGCATGTCGATTTCGCCGCGCTGACCCCGATCGCGCAATCGCGCGACTGCAAGGTGCTCGGCACGATCACGCAGGGCCATTTCCTGCGCCAGCTGGGCATCGAAGCGCGCGCCGAGGCGCTCGCCGAAACCGCCCCGCAGCACCGCGAGGCGATCCACGCCGCCAAAGACCGCCTGATCGGCGAAGGCCAGATGGGCGCGCTGTTCAAGGTAATGGGGCTGGCGGCACCGACCTGGCCGGAGGGGGCTGGGTTTTAGGGGTTTCGCTGGGATTTTGTTTCACGCAGAGGACGCCGAGGTTCGCTGAGGCGCAGACATGCTTTTCAACCATCCAATCCGTCGCCCCGTGCTTGACACGGGGCTTGGCTTTTCTGGCGGACGTTCGTTTGCCATAGCGACAGGATGGAGAAAGGCGGCTGGGTCTATATCATGGCGAACCGCTATCGCGGCGGGATGTATGTCGGCGTTACCTCCGACCTGATCCGCCGGGTCTGGCAACACCGCGCAGGCACGGGCTCAAGGCATGTCGAAGACTTTGGCAAGAAGCGTCTGGTCTATGCTGAACGACACGAGGAAATCGAACAGGCCATTGCCCGTGAAAAGCTGGTCAAGAAATGGCGCCGGGAATGAAAATTCGCACTGATCGAGGCAGAAAATCCTGATTGGCTTGACCTGTGGGAGCAGTGGCATCCTGCCGAGCCGCATCCGGAAAAAGGTTAGCCAAGCCCCGTGTCAAGCACGGGGCGACGCACGCTCTTTTATCTAGCTTGGACGAGCGCAATTGCGTCGTTTCCGGAAAGTCCGCCTCTGCGGCCAACTGGCAATTACCCTCCGCCCTGTCCACGCTGTCAGAAACTGATCCCTGCAGCCAGCCCGAACGAGGTTTCGCTCAGCCGCACGTTGGCTTCGCCGCCGCCGAAGTTGGGCGGGATCGAGGCTTGTCCGAAGACCTCGTTCTTCGGCGCGTGCATCACGTAGCCGGTCACTTCGAGGCCGGAGCGACTGGTCCAGGTCGCTCCGGCGGTGAAGTGGTCCTGCACGATGCCGGGCGCGAGCACGTTGAGCAGCGTCTGGCTTTGCGGGACCGGGTTGTCGTTGCGGCCATAGCCCGCGCGCACGGTCCAGGCGTCGCTGGCGGCATAGGCCGCGCCGAACTTGACCACGGTAACGTCGTTCCAGCCGAAGCCGGGGCCTTCGTCCGCGCCGAAGGGCACACCGGTGAAAAGGATCTGCACCGGGTTGCCGACCGATTCGACGTCCGAATATTCGATCTGCTTGATGTCAGCCGAAAGCGTCAGGCGCTTGTTGGGGCGGAAGGTGATGCCTGCGCCATATTGCGAGGGCACGTCGAAGCTGCCGCTATCGGCAAAGAGGCCGGCGTATTTCTGGAACTTACCGGTCCAGAGCATCGTCTGGTAGGTCGCGCCGATGCTGATCTGGTCGGAGAGCTTGCCGTAATAGCCGACGCGCACGCCGCCACCCGCCGACCACGAGGTGCCGCGATTGGTGAAGTTCGCCGGGTCCGCCGCCGCACCCGCGAAGGGCTGGATGCCGCGCGCCTTGAAGCTTTGCACCACGACCACCGGCGAAACGCCGAGCGAGTGATCGGGCGTCACCTTGACTGCGACGGTTGGGGTGATGAAACCCTGCTTCAGATCGACGCCCGCCGTGCCCTGAGCGCCCAGCGCGCCGAACGGGTTCGCCTTGCCATAGGTCGTGTTCATGCCGCCGTTGCCATAGATCGCGATGCCGACCGACACCCGGTCGGAGAGCGGGCGGACATAGCCAACCTCGGGCAGCAAGAACGGGTTGGCGTCATTGCCCGAATAGTCGCCGTCGAGACCGAAGGCATTGCCCTCGATCGAGGCGCCGCGCTTCGGGATGAAGACATCGACGCCGATGTCCATGCGGTGGCCCACTTCCGTGGCGGCAGCGGGATTGCTGGCAATCGACAGCGCATCCTGTGGCAGCGCGATGGCGACACCGCCCATGCCCTTCGACTTGGCGCCGATGCCGTTGAGGAAATAGCCGTCGGTCGCCTGCGCCGCGCCGGGCAGGATCATCGCCGCGCCGCCTGCGAGCAGCGCGAGTGCGGTCTTGCCGATCGAGCGGCGGTTGGTCTGGTCCTTCATTATCATTCTCTTTGCGTCCCGAATTCCGCGCGCGAAATGCGCGCACGGTTCGCGAACCCACCTAGGGCTTTAGGAACAAAGCAAAAGGAAGAAATTTATGGGCGTGCTAAACGCTGGCTTAAAGCGCCGGTGCCGGTCAGCGCTCGCGCTGGAACACGCCGGTAAACATGACGTTGGCCCCGCCGCAATTACGATTGCTGCTCGCGAGCAGGTAAGGGCCAAGCAGGGTGAAGTCGATTTCGCAGAGGTTGTCGTCCTCGTAACGACCCTTGTGGCCGGTGACGGCGACCGCTCCGTCGATCTCGCCGACATGGATCGAGGGATAGTCGTGCGTGCCGGGGCGGCCGGGCCAGAATGCCTCGCCGGTGGCGTGAAGGCTGCCGAGGCGTTTCTCGATCTTGATCAAAGGGTTGCCCTCGCTTGACCAGGTGCCGACCCAGTCGGCGGGTGCGGGCATGGTCTCGACGAATTGCAGCGAGAGCTGGCGTGTCGGCACCCATCCGGCGGTGCCGCCGCCCTTGCTCGGGTAAAAGGCGCAGGCAAAGCCTTTGCGGACCTTGCCGACGATGACCGTATCGCCCGGCACGACGTAGGAATTGTCGCGGCAGGCGGTGCCGGACCAGGGGCAGCCATCCATGTCCTGATGAAAGAATGCGCGCTCTTCGCCGCGAACCTTGGCCAAGGCGAAGGGCGGCTCGGCGGGGAACAGGCCGTTGCGGCAGGTCAGGTCCTCCTGCGCCAGTGCGGCGGTGGCGGACAGCGCAAAGAGCGGCAGGGCGAGGATATGGCGCAGGGTCATCTGGTGCTCCGGGGCTTGGAATGGGGAGGGTAACCCGGTTGCGGGGCGTGGGCAAAGCATCTTCATGGGTTGTGCGGTTTGCGGGCGTTGCCGGGTTTCACGCAGAGGCGCAGAGGTTCGCGGAGGCGCAGAGATCGGTGATCGCGGCGAAGCCGCGCCTCAATAGCGAGGCGGGCTCTTTCCCGATCCGGAATTGAAGGAATTGGGCCTTTGGCCCGATCAAAGACCCTCTGCGTCTCTGCTTTCTCTGCGCCTCTGCGTGAAACCGAACGCGCAAGCTATCAGCGCTCCCCCGCCTCGATGGCATGCATGTCCTCATCCGATAGCCCGAAGTGGTGCCCAACCTCATGAATCACGACATGCGCGACAAGGTCTTCGAGCCGCACTCCGGTCTCCTGCCACTCGGCAAGCAGCGGCTTGCGATAAAGCGTAATCACCGGCGGCATTTCGCCCGAGGACCAGATCGACTGCTCATCGAGCGGGCGACCATGATAAAGCCCCGAAAGCTGCCACTTGTTTTCGAGCCCCACCGCAGCCAGCGTTTCGGCATCGGCGAAATCCTCGACCGTGACGCGGATGCCCGCAAGGTGCGGCGCGAATGGTTCGGGAATGCGGGCAAATGCGGCGCGGGCCATCGCCTCGAATGTGGCTTCGTCGGGTTCGCTCATGCGGGCAATATCGGGATGGTGCGCGAACAATTCCAGCCTGTGCCTCGGGGCATGCGCAGGCTAGGGTAGGGCACGACTTGGGAGTGCGCGATGGAATTCAGGAGCGAAACCGGCGGCGTGACCGTCACGCTGGAAGGCGGGATAGCCGATGTCCGGCTTGACCGGCCCGACAAGCTGAACGCGCTCGACCTGGCGATGTTCGGCCATATCCGCGACGCGCTCGACTGGCTGGGCGGTGAGGAAGAGCTGCGCTGCGTGGTGCTCTCTGGCGAGGGCCGCAGCTTTTGCGTCGGGATCGATCTGGCGGTGCTGCAATCGGGTGTCGGCGACCTGACCGAGCGCACGCATGGCCCGGCCAATGCCTTGCAGCAGGTGGCGTGGGGATGGCGCACTTTGCCGGTGCCGGTTATTGCGGCAATCCATGGGCATTGCTTTGGCGCGGGGATACAGATGGCGCTGGGTGCCGATATCCGCATCGCGCGGGCGGACAGCGAACTGTCGATCATGGAAATGCGCCACGGCCTGATCCCCGACCTCGCCGCCTTCCCGCTCTCGCGCGGCGTGGTGCGCGAGGATGTGCTGCGCGAGCTGATCTATACCGCGAAGAAAGTGCCCGGGCCTGAGGCGCAGGCGATGGGGCTGGTCAGCCGCCTCGCCGACGATCCGCACGCCGAAGCGATGGCGCTGGCCCGCGACATCGCCAGCAAGTCGCCCCCCGCGATCCGTGCGGCCAAGCGCTTGTTCGCTCGCTTGCCCGAAGACGATGCGGCAACACTGCTGCAAGCCGAGTCCGATGAGGAAACGAAGCTGATTGCACGCGTCATGCAGGCGATGACGAAGGGCTAGTTCTCAGGTCAATCCAGATCTACCGGAACGGGAGCGGAACGTTACACGTCCAGGTTCGCCACGTTCAGCGCGTTTTCCTGAATGAAGTCACGGCGCGGTTCGACGACGTCGCCCATCAGGCGGGTGAAGATTTCGTCGGTCACGTCCGCGTCTTCGACCTTCACTTGCAGGAGCGCGCGGTTGTCGGGGTCAAGCGTCGTTTCCCAAAGCTGCTCGGCGTTCATTTCGCCAAGGCCCTTGTAGCGCTGGATCGAAAGGCCCTTGCGCCCTGCCGCGAGCACCGCGTCAAGCAGCTGCGTCGGGCGGGTGATCGCATCGTCGCCCGCGACCGGGCGCGTTGCTTCGCCCTCGCCCTCGTCCTCGGCAACCGGTTCGGGCTCCTCGGAGGCCGCTGTGCCGCGCACCAGCCGCACCGGCTGCGCATAGGTATCGGCAAACTCGCCCGCGCGCGCGTGAAGCTTGCGCGCCTCGGCAGATTCGATGAAGCGCGCCTCGATTTCGTGCACGTCTTCCACCCCGCGCCAGAGGCGGCGCAGCAGCGCGTCGCCATTCTCGCGCATTTCCGCCGACCAGCGCGCCTCGGGATCGTTGAGGCCGAGCCGCTCGGCGGCATATTCGAGCGCCTTGAGCCGCGTCGCAGCGTCAAGCGCAGGATCGAGGGCCCCTGCCAGCGCCATCTGCTCGATCACCGCATAATCGTACTTGTTCGGAACGAAGCCAAGCACGCCGCGCACCCGCAGCGCGTGGTCGACCAGCGCGCGCAACTCACCTTCGCCGCGCGCGCCGCCCTGTGTTTCGAGCACGCGGCCATGCAGCCCGGCATCGACGAGGTAGCGATCCAGCGCGGCCTGATCCTTGAGGTAAACCTCGCTGCGGCCCTTCGCGACCTTGAACAGCGGCGGCTGCGCGATGAAGAGGTGCCCGGCGCGGATGATCTCGGGCACCTGGCGGTGGAAGAAGGTCAGCAAGAGCGTGCGGATATGCGCGCCGTCGACATCGGCGTCGGTCATGATGACGATCTTGTGATAGCGCAGCTTTTCAAGGTTGAAATCATCGCGGATACCGGTGCCCATCGCCTGAATCAGCGTGCCGACTTCCTTCGACGAAATAATCCGGTCGAACCGCGCGCGCTCGACATTGAGGATCTTGCCTTTGAGCGGGAGGATCGCCTGCGTCTTGCGGTCGCGGCCCTGCTTGGCCGAACCGCCGGCGGAATCGCCCTCGACCAGAAACAGTTCGCACAGGCTCGGATCGCGCTCCTGACAATCGGCGAGCTTGCCGGGGAGCGAGGCGATGTCCATCGCGCCCTTGCGCCGGGTCAGTTCGCGGGCCTTGCGCGCCGCCTCGCGCGCGGCGGCTGCGTCTATCACCTTCTGGATGATTTGCTTGGCCTGCGCCGGGTTTTCCTCAAGCCATTCGCTCATCTTGTCGCCCATCAGGCTTTCAAGCGGCTGGCGCACTTCGGAAGAGACCAGCTTGTCCTTGGTCTGGCTGGAGAACTTCGGATCGGGCAGCTTGACCGAGACAATCGCGGTCAGCCCTTCGCGCATGTCTTCGCCCGAAAGCGAGACTTTCTCCTTCTTCGCCATGCCCGACCGCTCGGCATAGCCATTGAGCGTGCGCGTCAGTGCGGCGCGGAAGGCGGCAAGGTGGGTGCCGCCGTCGCGCTGCGGGATGTTGTTGGTGAAGCAGAGGACGTTTTCGTAATAGGAATCGTTCCATTCGAGCGCGACCTCGATACCGATGCCGTCCCTGTCGGCGCTGATCGCGATGGGATCGGGCATCAGCGCCTGCTTGTTGCGGTCCAGCCACTGGACGAAGGCCGCGATGCCACCCTCATAAAACAGGTCGTGTTCGGCGATCTCGGCATGACGCTTGTCGCGCAAGAGGATGCGCACGCCGGAATTGAGGAACGCCAGCTCGCGGTAGCGGTGTTCGAGTTTCTCGAAATCGAACTCGGTGACGTTCTTGAACGTCTCGGTCGAGGCCATGAAGGTGACGCGCGTGCCCTTCTTGCCTGCCGGAGCATCGCCGCGCACCACTAGCGGGCCGACCGAGTCGCCATGCTCGAAGCGCATCCAGTGCTCCTTGCCGTCGCGCCAGATCGTCAGTTCGAGCCATTCGGAAAGGGCGTTGACCACCGAGACGCCGACGCCGTGAAGGCCGCCCGAAACCTTGTAGGCGTTGTCGTCGCTGGTGTTCTCGAACTTGCCGCCCGCGTGCAGCTGGGTCATGATGACTTCGGCGGCGGAGACCCCTTCCTCGGCGTGCATGTCGGTGGGGATGCCGCGCCCGTTGTCCTCGACCGAGACCGAACCGTCGGGGTTCAATTCGATCAGGACAAGGTCGCAATGACCCGCCAGCGCCTCGTCGATGGCGTTGTCCGACACCTCGAAAACCATGTGATGCAGGCCCGATCCGTCGTCGGTATCGCCGATATACATGCCGGGCCGTTTGCGCACCGCATCGAGGCCCTTGAGGACCTTGATCGAATCGGCGCCATAGGCGTTGGAATTGGGGCTCTTTTCAGGTGTCTCTGCCATAACGATTATATAGGGTCAGGGGGCTGGAAACCCAAGCGAAACCGGCCCTGCGGGCGGCCTTTTCCACAAGGCAGGGCGCGGCGCGGAAAGGGGGCGCGAAAAAGGGGCGATGCGCGCGGCACCGCCCCTTCAATGTTTCGCTGTGGTGCGTCCGGGCTTAGCCGAGGACGATCGCGAACGCGGCGGCGTGGGCGCCGAGCGCGGCGAGGACACCAACGGTCTTCTGCATGACGGTCATGGTTCATTCCTTTCTGCTCTGTACGGATGCGAAGGCGCTGCGACCCGACCTTCGCTCCGGATGAGATTTATCTAAGCTAGGTTAGTAATAATTGCAAACGCAAAGAGCGGAATAGTGCTTGCACTTTTTGCAATCACGCAATTTCCGGTTTGTTAAGGCATTGCGTTGCGCGGGGGAGGAGGGGCGGCTCCGAACCTGAGGGGAGCGGCCAAACTGAGCAGCAAGTACTTGATCATAGGGTAGTCCTTTCTGAAAGTTCGCCGCCTTTCGTGGGACATCCCGTTTTGCTCTGGTTGGATACAAGCTTCGCGATGCGCCGCGATTGTGCAAGTGCGAAGAATGCGCCCTTGCATGATTCGCGCGCAATGCCTGCATAGGTCAGGATAAAAACCGAATCTCCTGAATGCCTTGATCTTGCGCGTAACCGCGATCCGCGCGCTGGATTTTGCCGCGCGAGCGGATTAACGCCCCTCCATGAGCACGCAGCACCCCGATTCCATCCTCATCGTCGACTTCGGCAGCCAGGTAACCCAGCTAATCGCGCGCCGCGTGCGCGAGGCGGGGGTCTATTCCGAAATCGCCCCGTTCAACGCCGCCAGCGAAGCCTTTGCGCGGATGCAGCCGAAGGGCGTGATCCTTTCGGGCGGCCCCGCCTCGGTGCTCGACGCCGAAGGGCCGCGCATTCCCGATGAAATCCTCGCTTCCGGCCTGCCGATGCTCGGCATTTGCTATGGCCAGCAGGCGCTGATGAACCAGATGGGCGGCGAAGTGCTCGGCGGCGAATCGGGCGAGTTCGGGCGCGCCTTCATCGAAATCGGCGATTCCTGCATCCTGTTCGACGGGCTTTGGGAAAAGGGCGAAAAGCATCAGGTCTGGATGAGCCACGGCGACAAGGTGACGCAGTTGGCCGAAGGTTTCCGCCCGGTGGCATCAAGCGAAGGCGCGCCCTTTGCCGTGATCGCCAACGACGAACGCCGCATCTACGCAATGCAGTTCCACCCCGAGGTGGTCCATACGCCCGACGGTGGCAAGCTGCTCAAGAACTTCGTGCGCCATGTCTGCGGCCTCGCGGGCGACTGGACGATGGCCGAGTTCCGCAAGACCAAGATCGAGGAAATTCGCGCGCAGGTCGGTGACGGTAAGGTCATCTGCGGGCTTTCGGGCGGGGTCGATTCCGCCGTGGCCGCCGTCCTGATCCACGAGGCGATCGGCGACCAGCTGACCTGCGTCTATGTCGATCATGGCCTGATGCGCATGGGCGAGACCGAGCAGGTGCTCTCGCTGTTTCGCGGGCACTACAATATCCCGCTTGTCCACGTCGATGCCGAGACGTTGTTCATGAAGGGCCTCGAAGGCGTCACCGACCCGGAAAAGAAGCGCAAGTTCATCGGCAAGACCTTCATCGACGTCTTCGAGGAAGAGGCGAAGAAGATCGGCGGCGCGCAGTTCCTCGCGCAGGGCACGCTCTATCCCGATGTGATCGAATCAGTCTCGTTCACCGGCGGGCCTTCGGTAACGATCAAGAGCCACCACAACGTCGGCGGCCTGCCCGAGCGGATGAACATGGACCTCGTCGAGCCGCTGCGCGAGCTGTTCAAGGACGAGGTGCGCGAGCTGGGCCGCGAGCTGGGCCTGCCCGAAGTCTTCGTCGGCCGTCACCCGTTCCCCGGACCCGGCCTCGCCATCCGCATTCCCGGCGAAGTCAGCCGCGAGCGTGCCGACATCCTGCGCAAGGCCGACGCGATCTACCTCGAAGAAATCCGCAACGCCGGACTTTACGACGCGATCTGGCAGGCTTTCGCGGTGCTGCTCCCGGTGCGCACGGTCGGCGTGATGGGCGACGGGCGGACGTATGATTCTGTCTGTGGCCTGCGCGCGGTGACCTCGACCGATGGCATGACGGCAGACGTATATCCCTTCGATTCCGCCTTCCTCAGCCGCGTGGCAACGCGAATCGTCAACGAGGTGAAAGGCATCAACCGCGTGGTTTATGACTATACGAGCAAGCCGCCGGGAACGATCGAGTGGGAGTGAGGAGCGCCTTGACCAAGCGGCTTGGTCAAAGTAACTTGGTCAAGTCATGACCATTCACGTCAACATCGGTGAGGCGAAGACCCGGCTGTCCGAGCTTTTGCGGGCCATGCATGCAGGCGAGCGCGTTATCATCGCGCGCGACGGCAAGCCCGATGCGGAGCTCGTGCCGGTGCGGGAGGGACGCCAGCTTTCTCGCGAAGAGATTGCGGCCAAGCGGCGCGCGGCATTCGGCATGTACAGGGACGCATTCAAGGGCTTTGAAACGAGCCTTGAGGCTTTGAAGGCTGACAGGGTAGATTCCGAAGAAAGACTACGGCGCAGGCGTGGCCCTGCTAATTGACACACACGTCTTGATATGGATCGGCGAGGGCAATCCACGCATTCCCAAACCGACGCGTGAACGACTGTTCGATCCCGACGAAGAGTTGTTCGTGAGTGCGGTTACGGCATACGAATATGCTG
This sequence comes from Sphingomonadaceae bacterium, assembly GCA_041396945.1. Lineage (GTDB taxonomy): Bacteria > Pseudomonadota > Alphaproteobacteria > Sphingomonadales > Sphingomonadaceae > Novosphingobium. Next base: position 59,614 of record JAWKXP010000013.1, read on the forward strand.
ATTTGCACCATCGTGGACGAATTCCTGAAGTCGCGGATTTCGTCGGGTTGCAAGATCAGCTCGATCTTCGGGTTATCGACTTTCCCGGTGATCTCTGGGTGCTCGCCTCGGCGCTTCCTCCAATTCACCGTGATCCAGTCGATCGCATGCTGATCGCGCATGCCATGGCGCTTTCCATTCCGCTGGTCACTGCTGATCGCGAGATTCAGCGTTATCCACTCGAAACGCTTTGGTGACGTCAGGCGAACTCCCCCTCGGCCCCGACCCGCGCACCGAAATCCTGCGCCGCATGCAGGCCGCCCTTATCGCGCGGTTTGGGCGGATTGTCCGGCCTTCCGACAAGCGGCGCGATCCGGTCTGGGTGCTGGTGCATGGAGTGATCGGGGCGCGCAGCAAGACAGCCGTTTCCAACGCCTCGACCGACCGGTTGCTTGCCGAATACGGCTCATGGGAGGCGGTTGCCGAGGCGGCGCTGGCAGAGCTTACCGCGATCCTTTCGATCCAGACCTTCCCCGAGCAATCGGCGCGGCGGCTCAGGGATTGCCTGCTGGCGCTGATCGACAAGCGCGGGGCGGTCGACCTGTCGCATCTTGGCGAGATGGAGACAGGCGAGGCGATGGCCTGGCTCGAAGCGCTGCCCGGCGTTGCCCGCAAGATCAGTGCGGGGGTGATGAACACCTCGCATTTCGAGCGGCGCGCGATGGTTATCGACGGGCATCACCGGCGGATCATGCAGCGCATGGGGCTGGTGCCGCCCAAGGCCGACACCGCGCGCACCTATGACGCGCTCTCGCCAGTCGTGCCCGAGGATTGGACCGCCGCCGACTACGACGAGCACCACCTCCTGCTCAAGAAGCTTGGCCAGAACCATTGCCGCCCGCGTGCGCCCGGTTGCGAGGCCTGCCCGGTCCTTGCCGATTGCGCGACCGGCTCGGGCGCAGTACCGCAAGGTTCCGACGGATAAGGCAGGGCGCGCGTTTCATGGACAGATCGACAGGCCGCACCTTTTGCCTCATTGCGCCGATGCTCGCCCTGCTCGTGGCCGGCTGTTCCTCAGGGCCCGAAGCCGCCGAGGGCGAGGACGAGGTCGCGATGCAGCCGGGCCAGTACCAGATCACGCTGACCAACAACAAGCTGGGCGAGGCCTTCGGTGCGCGGCTCGCGAAGGATCGCACCGTCTGCATCAACAACCCGCCGCGCTATGTTGCGACCGCGATCCTGCGGCTCAACATGGTCGAGGCGATCCGCGAATGCGGCCAGCCCGGCTTCGAGCGCACCGGCAATCGCCTGCAGGCCGAGGCGGGTTGCCATATCTCATCGGGTTCGGGACCGAGCGGGCGGCTGGCCATGACGTTCGATGGCGTCGTTTCCGAAGAACAGCTGGTCGGCACGATGGGTGTGAAGGCCGATCCCGACGCAGGCACGCTCTCGGCGCAGGAGAAAGTCCTGCTCGCCGCGCTGACCCGCATCAAGGCGGAGATGACAGCCACGCACGTCGGCCCGTGCTGATGCCCGCAAAGGCAGGGAGCCAGGGGGCGTCGCGGCGGGTTAGAGGCTGACGATGTCCGACGAGCCTGAACAGACCGGAGCGCGCAACGCCAAGCTGACGGGCGGCTCGATTGGCGGGCACCTTGTCGCGCAGACCGCGCCGATGATCGTTGGCGTGGGTGCGCTTATGTCGGTGGGGATCATCGACGCCTATTTCATCGGCAGGCTCGGCGCGGCGCAGCTGGCGGCGGTGGCGTTCATCTTTCCGGTGACGACCGCGCTCTCCAGCCTCGGCGTGGGGATCATGGCCGGGCTCGCCTCGGTCGTCAGCCGTGCGCTCGGACGCGGCGAGGACGATCACGCGCGCGGGCTGGCGAATCTCGGCATCGTGCTTTCGCTGGCCGTCGGCATGCTGTTCGCCGTGCCGCTTTACCTGTTGCGAGGCTCGCTGTTCCGCCTGATGCAGGCAGATAGCGCGCTTCTGCCGCTGATCGATGTCTATATGCAGCCCTTCGCGTTCGCCTTTGCGGTTTTGCCCGGGATGATGGCGATCAACGCCGTCCTGCGCGCGCAGGGGGCGGCGAAGCGCTCGATGGCAGTCCTGCTGACGATGGCGGCGACCAACTGGGTGCTCGATCCGATCCTGATCGTCGGCGGATTTGGCTTTGAAGGGTTCGGGATTGCGGGGGCGGCCTATGCCACACTGGCGAGCTGGACGATTGCAGCAGTGCTGGGAATTGCCCTTGTGCAGACCACTGTCGTGAAAGTTGAACTCGGTGCTATCCGGCATTGCATCGTCAAGCGCGATTCGCTGGCGATTGCGCGGGTGGCGGGGCCGGCGGCTTTTTCCAACGCGATCAACCCGGCGGGCCTTGCGGTCCTTACCGCGCTGCTGGCTTCTGCCGGACCGGCGGCGGTTGCCGGGTTCGGCGCGGGCGGGCGGCTTCAGGCCTTTGCAGTGGTGCCGCTGCTCGGGCTGTCGGGGTCTATCGGGGCGATTGTCGGGCAGAACTGGGGCGCACAGCGCTTCGGCCGCGCACGCCGAGCGCTTTATTGGGCTGGCGGCTTCAGTCTTGTCTACGGACTGGCGGTCGCCGCGCTGATGGTCATCTTCCGCGATGCGCTCGCCGCGCTGTTCACCGATGATGCCGAGGTGCGCGCGACATTGGCGCGCTACATCTCGATCTCGGCCTGGGGCTACGGCGGCTATGGCCTCTGCATCATCGTCAACGGTGCGCTCAATGCTGTCGACCGCGCAGGCATGGCGCTTGCCCAGTCACTCGCGCGCATCGCGCTGGTCATGGTGCCGGTCGCCTGGCTGGCACGCCCGATGCTCGGCGCCGATGCCGTCTATTTCGGCGAGCTGGCGGCGAACATCGCTGGCGCGGTCATCGCGGTGCTGCTGGTGCGGCATGTACTGCGCAAAGCAAATGAGAGCGGTGCTTAGTCGGCTTTCGCGATCTTGCGATAGGGCACAAACTTTTCAAGGCTCACGAAGCCGGTCGGGAAGAACATCGTGCGGTCCTTGGTGTGGACGATGTCGACATTGCACAGGCGGTTGGAATGCAGCCGCGTGACGAGGATGTCGTCATCGTCGAGGTGCTTCGCATTCGCCGGGCGGTTGACGTAGATCACCGAACCGGCGTCGTAGACGATCGCGGTCTTGTCGATGATCCGCGTATTTCGCGCGCGGTTAAGGTCGATGCAGCTTACCGGCTCACCCGCCTCGCGCCCCTTGAGGATCTTGGCGAGTTTCTGCTCTCCGGTCAGCTTGGGCTTTGCCGAAATGGCGGGCGCGGCAAGCAGCGCGGTTGCCGTGGCGAGCGCAATGGCGATCTTTTTCATAAAGTCTCTCCGGTCTCTTCCCCCATCTGACGTTACAGGATGACACATGCTGGCTGAACCGGGAATGAAGTTACGCCGTGCCGCCCACGGTAAGCCCCTCGACCAGCAGCGTCGGCTGACCCACGCCTGCGGGCACCGACTGGCCGCCCTTGCCGCAGATGCCGACGCCTTCGTCGAGTGCCATGTCGTTGCCGATGCCCGCCAGCTTCGTCAGCACCGTCGGGCCATCGCCGATCAGCGTTGCGCCCTTGATCGGCGCGCCGAGCCTGCCGCTCTCGACCTTGTAGGCCTCGGTGCAGGAGAAGACGAACTTGCCCGAGACGATATCGACCTGCCCGCCGCCGAATTGCTTGGCGAAAATGCCGTTCTTGATGCGGCTTAATAGCTCCGCCGGATCGTCGTTCCCGCTGCGCATGAAGGTGTTGGTCATGCGCGGCATCGGCGCGTGGGCATAGTCCTCGCGTCGTCCGTTGCCGGTCGGCTCGACGCCCATCAGCCGCGCGTTCATGCGATCCTGCATATAGCCCTTGAGGATGCCGTCCTCGATCAGCACGGTTTCCTGAGTCGGTGTGCCTTCGTCGTCGATCGAAAGCGAGCCGCGCCGGTTGGCGATCGAGCCATCGTCGACCACGGTCACGCCCGACGCGCCGACCCGCTCGCCGATGCGGCCCGAAAAGGCGCTCGATCCCTTGCGGTTGAAATCGCCTTCGAGGCCGTGGCCGACCGCTTCGTGCAGCAGCACGCCGGGCCAGCCGGGGCCGAGCAGCACGGTCATCTCGCCCGCCGGGGCATCGACCGATTCAAGGTTCACCAGCGCTTGCGCCAGCGCCTCGTCGATAGCCTTGTTCCAGGTTTCCGGTTTGAACAGATCGTCATAGAGCCAGCGCCCGCCCATGCCGAACGAGCCGGTCTCGCGCCTGCCATTGCTCTCCGCGACGATATTGACGTTGAGCCGCACCAGCGGGCGAATGTCGGTCGCCAGGAAACCGTCGGCGCGTACGATTTCGACTACCGACCACGATCCGACGAGCGAAGCGGTGACTTGTGCGACGCGCGGATCGCGGGCGCGGGCGGCTGCGTCGATCTCTTCGAGCAGCTTTACCTTGGCGGCAAAGGGGATCGCATCGAGCGGCGATTCGTCGGTGTAGAGGTGGCGGTTCGATTTGCGCGGTGCAGGCGCGGCCTGCCCGGTCGCGGGATCGAGCAAGGCCAGTGTCTCGCCCGCGCGGGCGATGGCGGCGGCGGAAATCTCGTTGGCATGGGCAAAGCCGGTGGTCTCACCGGTGACCCCGCGCAGCCCGAACCCGGCATCGCGCGAATAGTCGGCGGTCTTCAGCCGCCCGTCATCGAAGGCAAAGGCTTCGGAGGCGATGAACTGCAGGAACAGCTCGCCATCGTCGCATTTGGCAAGCGTCTGGCGGGCGAGCGCCTGTGCTTCGTCGGGGGTAAGCTGGCCAGAGCGGTAAAGCAGCGAACGTGGATCGGAGATCGTGGTCATCGCTCCGATATAGTGGGGCGATCAGCTTGCGCCAGAGGCGATGTCGGGCAGCGTCGACTGGTCGGCGCCGTCCGCCGGGCCGCCGCGCAGGATGAAGCGGCGGTCGCAATAGCCGCAATCGACATAGCCATGCTCGTCGATCTCAAGCCAGACGCGCGGGTGGCCAAGCGCCGCTCCGCCACGGATGTCGGTAGCGCCATCGCAGTCAACGCGGTGGCTGTCGGTCAGCACGGTTTCAGGCGGTTCGATCATGGATTCGCCGATAGCAACGGGTTTCGGGTTTTTCCAGAGTATGTTTTTGTATCATGCCCAGAGGGTTTTTGTTTTCCCGCACACCATCCGGTGCGCGAAATCCTCGCGCCTACGGCGCTGCGGGCGGCCGGTCGGCCTTGCGGTCCGCTGGTCGCGGACCGAGGAACCCCCACCGCCTGTGGACTGGAATGGTCCGGTCGGCGACTAGCCGACCGCAAGCGCGACCGCGCGCTCGCAGGTGCCCCGAAGCGTAGCGGAGGGAACAGCACCGAGGACGCCCGCCCGGATGGGCGGGCATGAAGCAAGAAAGGGGGGCGGGCCGGTGCGTGAAGGACCATTTCGCACCGGCCCGCCAGTTCGACGCCGCTTGGGGGGAGAGTGGCGGCGCCGAGAGGGCAGCACCTGTCAGGGGGCGGGGGTGCTGCCGGTGGGGGCGGCGGGACGCAGGGTCCGCCGCAGTCCCTTCCACGCCAGGAACAGCAGACCGGCGAGAAGGAACCAGGGAAGGGCAATGCCGAGCAGCGTCAGCACCACGGCGAGCATCGATTCCATGCTGTCGAGTGAGGACGAGGCAGCCTTGCCAAGCGGGTTGTCCGAGGCGGCGAAGAGGCCGTGGCTCGAATAGGTGAAGTTCATCGGCACCGTGGCGAGGCGGGTTTCGCCCTCGGCGCGGACCTGCTGCTGGTGCTGGAGATCGCGGCGCAGTTCTTCGGCACGGAAGGCGAGTGACTCCTTTTCCTGCGACGAAAGGCCCGGCATCGTCAGGCGCTTTTCGATCCGGGCGAGTTCGGCTTCGAGCCCGGCGCTGCGCACCTGCGAATTCTCGATCTGGCCGCCGACATTTTCGCCCGAGACGGTTGCGTCTTCCAGAGTGCCATCGGCGTTCTTTACCTCGTCGAGCGCGTCCTTGCCGAACCGGTTGGCAATGCCGGGGGCAACGAGGAAATCGAGCCGTGCGGTGACCGAGTCCGGCCCGTCCTGCCGGTAATCGAGCCCGGTGATCTGGCATTGCTCCGCGCCGAGCTCCTCGCAGGCGGCTGCGTGGCGGTGCTGCACGTCGGAGATCGCATCTCCGGGCAGGCTGAAGGCGTATTGGTAGGCGAAGGCGACGCCGGGGGCGGCGGTCGTGGTGAGGCCGGGTGCGGATTCACCGGCAGCTTCCATCTCGACGGCTTCGCGGGCGGAGGTCGGCGCCATGTCGGCGGCGACTTCGGCGCTTGCGCCTTCTTCGTGGCCGGCCTCCTGCGAGCAGGCGGCGGTGAGGGCAAGAGTGGCTGCGAGGCATGCCGCAGCAAGGGCGTTTTTCGTTCTCAAGTGCATTCTCCCGAAGCGCGACGGCGGGCGTCGCGACCGTCCCGCTCGGGGCGGGCAGGAGGTCAAATACTGCCTTATTGGCCTTAATTCAACGATGAAATGTGCTTCGTTGTCGATAAACCGTTTAAGCCGGTGAGATTTCGCCACTTTCTTGCCACATTTTATCGCCTTCGCCTGAGCGCTGGCTGAACGCCGCGGCTTGCCAGCACGGTGCCTGACGCGCACGATGTATCGAGTCGAAGGAGACAGGGCAGGCATGGCGACGGCGGCAGCAAGCGACGACATTTTCGAGATGCTTTCGCCCGCAGAGGCGGCGGCGCGCTTCGCTTCCGGCCCGGTCGATGCGCGGCCTTACCATGATCCTGACTGGTGGGAGCTGGAACGTCAGGCGATCTTCATGCGCTCATGGCTGCACATCGGCCACCTCTGCGAGATTCCCGAAGCCGGATCATGGATCGTGCGCGCGGTTGAGTTCGCCGATGCCTCGCTGCTGATCGTGCGCGGCAGCGACGGTGCGGTGCGCGCGTTCCACAATTTCTGCCGCCATCGCGGTTCGCGGCTGGTCGATGGCGAGGCGGGGAAGCAGCCGCGCTTTTCCTGCCGCTATCACATGTGGACCTATGGCACCGACGGGGCGCTCGTCTCCGCGCCCGATTTCGAGCGCTTCGATGCGGACAAGTCCGACTGCGCGCTCAAGCAGGTTGCCTGCGAGGTCGTGGGCGGCATGATCTTCATCAACTTCGATCCCGCGCCGCAACAGACCGCGCGCGAATTCTTCGGCCCCATCGCCGATGCGCTAGACCGTCTGCCGGTTGCGCGCGCGACGCATTTCACCGAGTGGACCTATGAGATCGGGGCGAACTGGAAGACCAACTTCGACAACTTCCAGGAGAACTATCACCTGCGCTTCATCCATCCGCGCACCGGCGCGTCAGCGATCGGGCCGGGCAATCCGCTGGGATATCCGACCCACTACGGCTTCTTCGGGCCGCATCGCAGCCAGACGCTCTGGAAGAACCCCGAGCCCGGGCCGATTCCGCCCAGCATGTTGAACGTGCATTCGCGGACCGGCGCGCTGGCCGAGGCCGAGGGGCTTTCCTTCCCCAAGACCGATTTCAAGCTATTCCCCTGTTTCCACGTTGTCGGCCTGCCGCCCTACCAGCAGTACACCCACACGATGTTTCCGCTCGGTCCGGACCGCACGCGCGGCCAGATCCGCATGTACTGGACCGGCCCCAGCAGCGGGGCATGGTGCAGCTTCGTGCGCGAGTTCCTGACGATGTCGATCCGCGATGTCCTCTGCGAGGATCGCGAAGCGGTCGAGGCGAGCCAGCAGGGCATGCAGTGGATCGACCAGCTGCATTTCCAGGAGCACGAGGTGCTGCTGCGCCACCTCTACGAAGAAGCGCGCAGCCGGGTGGAGGACTTTATCGCGCTCAGGCCGGGGTGAGCTTTACATGCAGCTCGGCGAGGCCGCGGATGATGAAGCTCGGCTCGTAATCGATCTTGCGCGCGGCCGGAGGGCCATGCTTGTCCTCGTCGAGCGTGATCGCCGAGGTCTGTTCGAGCAGGCGGTCGAGCAATACCGCGACTTCGGCGCGCGCCAGCGGGGCCCCGGCGCAGACATGCGCGCCGCGTCCGAAGGCGACGTGCTCCATGATCTTCTTGCGCCCGATACGGAATTCGTTGGGGTCTTCCCAGCGTGCCGGATCGCGATTAGCTGCGGATAGCGCGACAACAACGCGCTCGCCCGGCTTGATTTCCACCCCCGCGAGCGTCACCGGCCGTTTGGCGATGCGGAAGGTCGCCTTGGTCGATCCCTCCATGCGCAGGTTCTCTTCAAGGTAGGGTTTGATCAGCGATCGATCCTCGCGCAGCCGTTGCTGCAAATCCTGATCCTCGGCGAGACGGCGCACCGCGTTGCCGATCAGCTTGGCGGAGGTGTCCTGCCCGGCGGCGAAGAGGAACATTGCCGACTTGACGACCTCCATCATGTCGGGGGTCGATCCGTCGGGATAGGTCGCCTGCGCCATCTCGCTCATCACGTCGTCCTGCGGATTGGCGCGGCGTTCGCCGATGTACTGCGCGAAAAAGCCACCCATGACCATCAGCGGGTGGATCGACTGGCCTTCGTCGCCTGCCTCCATGTTGCCCGGTGGCGGCGCGGAATCGATCACTTCGCGGAACTTCTCGCGGTCCTCGGCGGGCACGCCGAGCAGGTCGGCGATGACCATCGTGACATAGGGCGTGGCAACCTCATTGACGATCTCGCACTTCCCGGCGGCAACGATCTCGCGCACCATCTTGTCTGCGTAATCCGCCATGAACTCCTCGTTCGCCTTGAGCCGCGACGGCGTGAACAGCGGGTTGAGCAGCGAGCGCGCGGCGGTGTGCCTGTCGCCATCGTAGGAGACGAGCAGTTCGATATCGGTCGAGGGCTTGGCCGCCAGCTGCTCAGAGATGTCGTCGCCTTCGGGCTCGAACGAAAGCTGTGCCAGCGGATCGGGGTTGATCCACGAGGAAAAGTCCTGCGTGTTCCTGAGGACCGCGAGCGATTCTTCGAAGCCGGTGACGATGAACATCTCGGGGCGGGCGGGCATCCGGTAGACCGGCCCCTGTGCGCGGACGTGCTCGAAATAGTCATACGGATCGAGCAGCACCGACTGATCGGTGAAATAGTCCTTTGCGGCAATCGTATCCTGCGCGGCGGTGGCCATGGGCGAATCTCTCCCGGCGTTGCTTGTGATATACCGTGTATCATATCCTCACGGGGGGAGGGGTCAATCGCTATCTCGGCCCTTTACCTGCGCGCCGTCCTGCCGCAAGGACGGCGGCCTATGAGCGAAACACCGGCCATCTCGATCCGCGACCTCGTCAAGCAATATGCCGGTGCGCCCGGCGAAGAGGGCAAGCTGGCGCTGAAAGGTGTCAGCTTCGACGTGCCGCAGGGCGGCATCTTCGGCCTGCTCGGCCCCAACGGCGCGGGCAAGTCGACGCTGATCAACATCCTTGCCGGGCTGGTAAAAAAGACCTCGGGCACTGCCGAAATCTGGGGCTTCGACATCGATCACGACATGCGCAACGCCAAGCGCTCGATCGGGATTGTGCCGCAGGAAATCGTGTTCGACCCGTTCTTCACGCCGGTCGAGGTGCTCGACAATCAGGCGGGCCTCTACGGCATTCCCAAGGCGATGCGCCGCTCGGTCGAACTGCTGCGCGCGGTCCATCTGGAGGACAAGGCGAAAGCCTATTCGCGCACGCTTTCAGGCGGGATGAAGCGGCGGCTGCTGATCGCAAAGGCGTTGGTCCACGCGCCGCCGGTCCTGGTGCTCGACGAGCCGACCGCGGGCGTCGATGTCGAACTGCGCCGCCAGCTCTGGGAACTGGTGCAGGAGATGAACGAGGAGGGCGTGACCATCGTCCTGACCACGCATTACCTCGAAGAGGCCGAGGAGCTGTGCGAGCGCATCGCGATCATCAACCACGGCGAGCTGATCGCCAACAAGCCGACGCGCGAGCTTGTCGAGATGGCACGCGAGAAGATCGTGCGGCTGACACTGGACCGCGATGTCGAGACGCTGCCTTCGCACCCGGCGTTTGTGAAATGCGAGCATGTCGGCGAGCGCATGATCGAGGTGACCTACGACAAGGATCGCACCTCGGCGGGCGAAGTGCTCGCGCTGCTGCAGGGCGAGGGCTTCTCGGTGGTCGATGTTTCGACGCGCGAGGCAGACCTTGAGGATGTCTTCGTCAGCCTCACCAGCGCGGGCAAGCAAGCCGCCTGAGGCCCTGCCTGCCGGTGCCCTAAAGCCCGAACGCGCCCTTAAGCCCGTCGATCACATATTGCGCCGCGAGCGCGGCCAGCAGCACACCGAGCAGGCGTGTGATGACCGCCTCGACCCTGTCACCCAGCAGGCGGATCAGCGGTCCGGCGGCAAGGAACGCCAGCAGCGCGATCACCAGCACCGCGGCAAGCGCGCCAAGCACCACAAGGCTCTGCTCCAGACCTTCGGCCTCGTTCATCAGCAGCATGATCGCCGCAATTGCGCCCGGCCCCGCGAGCATCGGCATCGCCATCGGGAAGACCGAGACGTCCTCGACCTCGGGCGTCGCCGCGACCTTTTCGGCGCGTTCCTCGCGGCGCTGGGTGCGCTTTTCGAAGACCATTTCCCATGCGATCCAGAACAGCATCAGCCCGCCAGCGATGCGAAAGCTGTCGAGTTCGATATGCAGCGCGCCGAGCAGCGATTGCCCGAAAAGCGCGAATACCAGCAGGATGATCCCGGCGATGATCGTTGCGCGCAGTGCCATGGCGCGGCGCTGCAGCGCGCTCGCGCCTTTGGTCAGCCCGACATAGATCGGTGCGCAACCGGGCGGGTCGATCACGACAAAGAGCGTAATGAAAGCTGAAAGGAACAGCTCGAACACGGTCAGGGCGTCACTTCGGCCGCAACCGCCGATTGCCATGCGCTGCCATCCCACCAGTCGATGCTGACGCGGCGCTTGCCATCGGGCCGTACCCAGACGTGCCAGGCAAGCGTGCCGTCGCGGGCCACGCCCTCCCGCACATCACCGTCAACCAATTGCACGACCGGTCGCACGGCTGGCTTTTCACGGCAATCCGCGACCTTGGCGGCGATCATTTCCGGGGCTGGTTCGGGCGCGGGCAGGGCGTCACCCTGATCCATCACCCATTTGTAGCCGCCCTTCTCCTGCCGCTGCCAGACGGTGGTGAAGTAGCCGGTCGAGCCATCGGGCCGCTGCCATGCACCACGCGATGCCGCGAGCGAACCATCGCAGCTCATCCAGACCTGATGCGGCTGCCATGTCACCGACTTCGGCGGATCGGCGCGGCCCTTGAGCCACTCCTTTGCGTTGACCGGTTGCGGCACGAACATCACCGCATCGTCCGCCGCGAACTCGGCAAAGGCGGTCCATTGCCCCTCGACCTGTGCGGCGCGGTTGAAGGCGATTTCGGCCGCGACGATCTGGCTGGGATTGGCGAAGCCGGGGCGTCCGGCGGGTGGTCCGCCCTGCAGTCCCCCGCGCGGCCCCGGCGCGGCGGCGCAAGCGCTGAGCGTCAAGGCCAGCGCCAGAGCGGCAAGCCTCAAATCGCGTCCTCGGCCAGGTCGATCCCGGCATTGCGGTGCGCCGCGACGATGGTGTTGCGTAGCAGCACGGCAATCGTCATCGGGCCGACACCGCCCGGCACCGGCGTAATCGCGGCGGCCTTTTGCGCGGCGTCCTCGTAATCGACATCGCCGACCAGTTTGCCCTTTTCCTTGCCCGGCTCGGGCGGAAGGCGGTTGATGCCGACGTCGATGACAGTCGCGCCGTCCTTGATCCAGTCGCCCTTGACCATCTTCGGACGGCCTACGGCGGCAACGACGATGTCGGCGCGGCGCACCACATCGGGCAGGTCCTTCGTGCGACTGTGGGCAATGGTGACGGTGCAGTTCTCGCTGAGCAGCAGCTGCGCCATCGGCTTGCCGACGAGGATCGAGCGCCCCACGACCACGGCATCGAGGCCGGAGAGGTCGCCCAGCCGGTCCTTGAGCATCATCAGGCAGCCCAGCGGCGTGCAGGGCACCAGCCCCGGCAGGCCAAGCGCGAGCCGCCCGGTGCTCGTCGGGGTCAGGCCATCGACGTCCTTGTCGGCGGAGATCGTGTTGACCACCGCCTGCTCGTCGAGGTGACTGGGTAGTGGCAGCTGGACCAGAATGCCGTCGACGAGCGGATCGGCGTTGAGCTTCTCGACCAGCGCGATCAGGTCTTCCTGCTTCGTGTCGGCGGGCAGCTTGTGCTCAAAGCTCGACATGCCGCATTCGACCGTCTGCTTGCCCTTGTTGCGGACATAGACCTGGCTCGCCGGGTCTTCGCCAACCAGCACCACGGCAAGGCCCGCCTTGCGGCCCGCCTTCGCCTCGAAACCGGCGGCAAGCTCGGCCACCTGCGCGCGGACATTGGCGGCAAAGGCCTTGCCGTCGATTACTTGCGATTCGGTCATCCCGTCACCCTACATTGTTGAATAAGCGAGGTTCTTTAGCACGATACTGAGGATTTGCAGGCCGATGATCAGAACCAGCGGCGAAAGGTCGATTGCGCCGGTGTTCGGCATGATCCGGCGGATCGGCGAAAGAATCGGATCGAGGATCGCGTTGACTGCGCGCCAGATCGCATCGACGAACTGGTTGTGCATGTTCACGACATTGAAGGCGATCAGCAGGCTCAGCACGAATTGCACGATCACCAGCATGACGATGATCGAAATGAGATAACCGACGATCTCGAACAGCGTGTAGAACAGCAAGGACAGGCCTTTCTCTGGAAGTCTGCGCGGCGCTGATAGCCGAGAGAAGGGCCAGCCTGCAACCGGTTGGCGGCGTTACTCGGTGATGTTGAGGGTGCTGCGCTCGATGCGCCAGTTGAGCTGCTCTTCGCTTGCGCCCGGCGCGTCGCTGGCGCGGCGCAGGACAAGGTCGCCCTTGGTAACCTCGGCGCCGTCGGCGCGCTGGCCGGTGACGGGCACGATATAGAACATCGTTCCGCCCGCGGTTTCGCTGTCCGCCTTGCCGATGGCCAGGTTGTTCGGCGCACCACCGAAACGGGTCTTGAGCTCGTCCGGCGTCATCTGCGCGTCGGAACTCCAGGCAGATGCTGCCGCGTTCCAGCGCCCCTCGCGGATTGCCGCGACATAGAAGCGGATAAGCCGCTCGGGATCGGAGCGGTCCTGCAAGGCGGCATAGTCGAGATCGCTGGCTGGCGCGGCTGCCTCTGCATCGGGCGTTCCGCCCGCGTCGGGCGAAGCCTCGGGCGCAGGCTCGGCTCCATCGTCGGCGCTCACCGTCTCGGTCGCATCGGGCGCAGGCGCGGGCTCTTCGCTGGCGGTCTGGTTGCACCCGGCCAGCGCCAGTGCGGCCACTGCGGCAAGGCCAGCCAGTTTCAAATTCTTGCGCATCGTCGCAGAAACCCTCTCAATCTCTTCCGGGGGCAAAGATGGGGGCGATTCAGGCGCGGATCAATGTTCCCGCGCCGCTCGATGTGAATATTTCCAGCAGCATCGCATGCGGCACCCGCCCGTCGAGCACGACCGCCGCCTCGCACCCGGCCTCGACCGCGTGGATGCAGGTTTCCAGCTTCGGGATCATCCCCCCCGAAATCGTGCCCTCGGTCTTCAGTTTCTCGATATCGGCGGGGCGCAGGTCGGTAAGCAGGTTCTTGTCGTCATCAAGCACGCCCGCAACGTCGGTCAGCAGGAACAGCCGCGCAGCATTGAGCGCGGCGGCAATTGCGCCCGCCATCGTGTCGGCATTGATGTTGTAGGTCGATCCGTCGGCGCAGGGTGCAATCGGCGCGATCACCGGGATCATGCCCGCCGCCGAAACCGTCTCGATCACCGTGGTGTCGATCGTTTCGGGCTCGCCGACAAAGCCGAGGTCAAGCACGCGCTCGATATTGCTGTCCGGGTCCTTGGCGGTGCGTTCCACCTTTTTCGCAGTGACCAGCCCGCCATCCTTGCCCGACAGGCCGATAGCCTTGCCGCCCGCCTTGGCGATCCAGGTGACGAGCTCCTTGTTGATCGAACCGGAAAGCACCATTTCGGCGACTTCGGCGGTCTGCTTGTCGGTAACGCGCAGGCCATCGACGAAGGTCGATTCGACGCCGACTTTCTTGAGCATCGCCCCGATCTGCGGCCCGCCGCCGTGGACCACGACCGGGTTGATGCCGACTGCCTTGAGCAGGACGATGTCCTCGGCGAAATCATGCGCGAGGTCGGGATCGCCCATCGCGTGGCCGCCGTACTTCACGACAAAGGTGCGCCCGGCATAGCGCTGCAGATAGGGCAGCGCCTCGGTAAGCGTTTCGGCCTTGGCGAGCATCGCGGGATCGTGCGGATTTGACATGCCAGCGCTTTGGCGCATGACGCCGCGAATGACAATGCACGAGGCGCAGCCCGCGCTACGCAATTTCCCTTGAGCAATCGCTCCGCGCCCGATGCGCCTTGCGTGGCGATGCATGATGCCCGGCGCGCAAATACTGCGCATGACTACTCTTTCCCTCATGCTCGCCGCAAGCTTTGCACTCTGTTCGGGATCGCCGCGTGTCACCTGCGTTGTCGATGGCGACACCTTCTGGCTCGACGGCGAGAAGATCCGCATTGCCGACATCAATACGCCCGAAACGCAGCATGCGTCCTGTCCGGCGGAGCGCGCGCGGGGCAAGGCGGCGACGCGGCGGCTGATCGTCCTGCTCAATGCCGGGCCGTTCGAACTGGTTCGCGAGGGCCGCGACAAGGACCGCTACGGGCGATCTTTGCGCGTTGTGACGCGCAGCGGGCGAAGCCTTGGCGACCGTCTCGTGGCCGAAGGACTGGCCGAGCGTTGGTTGGGCAAGAGAGGCAACTGGTGCCGAACCGGCTAGACGCAGTGGCCTCGCCTGACTAGCGACGGGGGATGGGCGACGTCGTACCTTTCCGCAAGAACAAGAAGCGCCAGTGGACCCGGCCCGAGGATTACGGCGCCGAGCCCGATCCGCCAAAGCGCAAGCCGCCAAAGAAGCCGCGCGGGAGCAAGCGCCGCTGGCTGCGCCCCTGGATGTTCTGGCTCGTCGCCTCGATCGGCATCGGCCTCTGGGTGGCGAAAGACCCGGCGCTGCTGGAGCCGCCCTCGGTCCTCGCCTCCGACCCCGAGAGGCTCGACGGCAAGTTCACGCTCTGCGGCACGACCGGCTCGGCCAATTGCGTGATCGACGGCGACACGATCCGCGTGGGCAAGCGCTCGATCCGGATCATCGGCATCGACGCCCCCGAAATCCGCGACGCCAGATGCGAAGCCGAAGGCGTGGCCGGGCGCAAGGCGCGGGACGGCCTGCTGGCGCTGCTCAACGCCGGGCCGGTGCAGATGGTCGGTCGCATCGACGATCCGCGCGACCAGTACGGGCGCGAACTGCGCGCGCTGCGGCGCGTGGCGACGGATGGCACCGAGACCAGCATCGCCGACCAGCTCGTCGCGCAAGGCCTCGTGCGCGAATATCGCGGCGGCTCACGTCAGGGCTGGTGCGGGGAGTTGCCGGGGGGTTAGCACCCCTTCAGCCAGTCATTCACCGTTCGTGTCGAGCGAAGTCGAGACACGTTGGCGCTTGCGTGTCTCGACTTCGCTCGACACGAACGGGGTGGGGCACCTGTCTGTCTATAGCGCCGCCTTGCCCGGCTCGACGTCGCTACCACCCCACGCCGCGTAACGCTCGGCAAAGGGGTTTTCGACGAGCCGGTCCGCCTTGTCGTAAATCTTCACCGTGCGCCGCTCGGGCGTATAGGCGGGCCAGCCCTCGCCCGGCGAGAGGTCGCGCACGAAGCGCGCGGCATCGGCGCGCATCCGCCGTCCGAGATCGCCCAGCTTGCCGCTGGCGCTGCCGCCGCGCACCAGCGCCATCTTGAGGCCGGAAAACGGCCAGAACACCGTAAGGTCGAGCCCGTGCACCGCGCCGACCAGCGGGTGCGCATAGTCGAACAGGTAGAACCAGGTCGGACTTTGCCGCGCGTTGCGCTCGGCGAAATTGCGCGTCGGCATGGCGAAGGTCAGGTCTGTCGCAAGCGCGCGGCGGCCCTTTTTCGTCCTCGGATAGGCGGCAAGGATGCGCGCCGCGTGCTCTTCGCCCACCTGGCTGCGCAGGATCGCTTCGAGGTCGGGCCATTTCGAGGGAAGAATGTCGCCCGGCATCAGCTCGAACAGCTGGATCTCGTTGGTGGTCGCCCCGGCCAAGACCGGCACCGGCGCAACATCGTGGCGGTGCGCGTCTTCCAGCGAGGCCGGGAGCAGGTCGCCGTCGAACCACGGCGCGGCGGGAATGGCGTTGCGCAACTCGCCGCCATAGGTCGCCTGCGCGCTGATCAGATCGGCAAGGTCCATCGTTCGCAGGCGCTCAAGGCTGCCCTGATCGAGGTCGAGCAATTCGGCAAAGCGCCGTGCATCCTTGAGCGAGCGTTCGCGGTCATGGATGAGGTTGACCGCGCCCGATTGCAGGATCGCCCCGCGAAACAGCCCGCGCGCCTTCTCGGCCAGCATCAGCAGCGAGACCGACATCGAGCCCGCCGATTGCCCGCAGATCGTCACCTTCGCCGGATCGCCGCCGAACGCGGCGATATTGTCGCGGATCCATTCGAGCGCGGCGATCTGGTCGCGCAGGCCAAGGTTGGACGGGATCGACGGAATGCCGAGCGCCTCGCCGAAATTGACGAAGCCCATCACCCCGACGCGGTAATTGGCGGACACGACGATTACATCGCCCTCGGTCGCGAGCAGGTGCCCGTCATAGGGATTGGTGCTGCCCGCCATGAATGCGCCGCCGTGAATCCACAGCATCACCGGCTTTGGCCCGGGCGCGCCGCCTTCGGGCACCCAGATGTTAAGGTTGAGGCATTGCTCACCAAAGTCTTCGCTTTCGAGCATTTCGCGGCGAATCTTGTTGCCGTATTGCTGCGGGCATTGCCTGCCAAACCGGGTGGCATTGCGCGGCGCGCTCCACGGTTCGACCGGCTCGGGCGCGGCGAACCGGCGTGCGCTGGCGAAGGGTATGCCGAGCCAGCGGGTATATCCCTCCCGCGATTCTCCGGCCACCGGGCCGCTGTTTGTCTGGACAATCGTCTCGCGCATCTCTTCAATCTCCGTTGAACGACGCAGGTAATCGGGAGCAGCAGGTGAGGCCAGACGAATATTGCGAACGATACGGGCCGGTGGCGCTCGTGACCGGGGCATCCTCCGGCATCGGGCAGGGCTTTGCCGAGGAGCTGGCCGCACGCGGGTTCGACCTGATCGTCACCGCGCGGCGGACCGACCGGCTCGAAGCGCTTGCTGCGCGGCTTGCGGAGGAGCACGGCACGAAAACGCAAATCGTCACCGCCGATCTTGCCGATCCCGCCGGACCCGGTGACGTCATCTCTGCCTGCGCGGGCCAAGACATCGGCCTTGTCGTCAGCAACGCGGGTTTCAACATGAAAGGCGCGTTCGAGGCGGGCAGCGCTTCGCGCATGGAAAAGATGCTTGCGGTCAATTGCAACGCCCCGATGCAACTGGCGCACGGCCTGATCCCGGCGCTCAAGGCGCGCGCGGGTGCGGGCAGGGGCGCGGGGCTGATCGTGGTGTCATCGGTCGAAGGGCTGATCGGCTGCCCCTATTCGACCGCCTATGCCGCGACCAAGGCGCTGGTCAAATCGCTGTGCGAAGGGCTTTGGGCCGAACTGCGCCCGCGCGGCGTCGAGGTACTCGCCTGTTGTCCTGGTGCCACCGACACTGAGGCGATGGACAGCCCCAACATCCCCGATTCGGTGCGCGAGCGCCTGCAACCGGCGCGCGAATGCGCCGCGCTGACGCTCGACAATATCGCCGAGGGGCCGACTTACATTCCCAACCAGTATTATCGCGAAATGTTCGAGCACCTGACCGCGCAACCGCGCCGCGAAACGCTGCTCGGCATGGAACAGACGATGCGCGCCATGGCCTGACGCAGAGAGAGGAGTGAGACGATGAGCAATGCCAACGAAGAGCTGATCCGCCATTTCATGAAGCTGTGGGAATCGCGCGATGCCGCCGCCATGGTCGAATGCTTTGCGCCCGACGGCGTCTACGACAACGTGCCCGACCACAAGCCGATGGTCGGCCGCGAGGCGATCCGGACATGGCTCGACATGGTGTTTCAGCATATCGACCGGATCGAGGTGAACATCCTCAACATCGCTTCGAACGGCGAATGGGTGCTCAACGAGCGCAAGGACGATCACATCGCGGGCGAAGCGCATATGGTGGTCGAGGTGATGAACGCCACCCGCATCGTCGACGGGCAGATCGTGCTGTTCCGCGAATATTACGACCGCGAACGCTGCAAGGAGGTCGGCCTTGGCTAAGCGTGACAGCGCCCGCCGCGCCATGTAAACTGCCCACGAACCGCACTGGAGGCAGCTCAGATGATCGAAGGCGAAGAACGCGGACGGCTCGACGGCGTACCCGAGAACCTCCAGCCCAAGGCCAGGCCGCGCGACAAAGAACGAAAGCAAGGCGGCGCCCCGCCACCGCCGCCGCCGCTCTCCGGTCAGCCGGGGCAGGCTTCCGGATCGTTCGCGTTGAACAATCCCACGATCATCAGCCTGCTCTATCTCGCCGGTTTCATGACGATAATTACCTCGATCGTCGGGCTTGTCCTCGCGTTCGTCTGGAAGGACGAGCCGCATGAGGCATGGGAGGATTCGCACTACCAGTACCTGATAAATACCTTCTGGATCGGGCTTGCCGGAAGTATCATCGGGTTCATCCTGATGTTCGCCTTCATCGGCTTTCTGATCTTCCCTGCGATCGCGGTGCTGTTCATCGTGCGCTCGGTGATGAGCCTGATAAACGCGCAAAAACAGGAGCCAATGCCCAATCCGGGTTCATGGCTGGTCTGACCGGCACTGATGCCGAAAGAACTCAGGCGTAAGGCGCGCAGGTCTCCGGCGACATCATCACTGCAAGAAACGTCCCGCCCCCTTCGAGGCCGTAGCGGACATGGACCTTGACTCCGTTACGTTCCAGCGGCGTGCCGAGATAGCTCGCCGGGCAAGCCCCTTTGAGCACCGTTTCGCTCGACATGAGGTCATTGTAGACGAAGTCGTCGCCCCTTATCTTCACGTCCACGCCAATGTCGATCCGCCGCCGCTCGACGTCCCACTCGCGTTTTGCCATGCTCATCATGACGCCGCCGCGCCCCTTGAGGAGGGTGCTTGCGATTCCGTCGTAGAGCCCTTGCGAAACTTCGTCGAACCATGCCTCGCGCTCTTCGGGTGTCGCCTCTTCATAGACGAAGGCCGACTGGCAGGCGAACAGCGTGCCGGCCAGCAGGACGGCAAAGGCACCGCCGCGCCGCATCAGATCGAGGCGAAGATCGCCATGCCGACATTCACCCAAAGCGCGATCATCGCCAGCATCGACAGGACGAATGCGATGCCGCGGTGCGCCGGGTTGTTGTAGGTCAGGTGGATCACGCTCTGCACCACGCGGAACGCGACGAAGGCCCAGGCAAAGCGCACCGTCCACGGCCCCACTTCGGCCAGCACGAAGGCGGTGATGCAGGCGGCGTAGAACAGCACCGGCAGCTCGAACATGATGTTGAAATGCCGAACCTTGGCCTTGGCATATTCGGGCTCGCCCGCGCCGATATGCGCCTTGTAAAAGCCCGGCTCGACCTCCTTCGCCGCCTTGCCGCGCGCTGCCGCCATGCCGATGAAGGCAACGAAGGTCAGCACGACGACCGCAAGCATCGGCACGAAGATATAGGCCTGCGCGATCATCTCTTCTTCAGGCATAGGTTCCTCCCCCTTGTTCAGCCCCTGCGCGGACCGCGCCTATTCGGCGGGCGCGTCCTCTGCCGCCGGTGCTTCGGCGGCTTCGCCTTCTGCCGGGACGTTGGTCATCTCGGTCTCAGGCAGGTTCACATCGACGCCCGGCGCATCGGCATCCTCAACGATCAGCTCGCCGCCCGATTCGTCGACCGCATCGGCCTCGTAGGTGGTTGCGTCTTCGGACCCGCAGGCGGCCAGCAGCAGCGCGGCGGAAGCGGCAAGGGCGGACTGGATGGTGATACGCTTGGTCATGGATTGCTCCTTTTTTGTGACTCGCCCGCGATGTTACATCGCACAGAGCAAGAGTCCACGCCCGGCGCGTCAGGCGGGGCGGTCCTCCAGATGCATGACATAGACATCGAGGTGGACGATCTTTCCGGCATCGTTGAATTCGAAGACCGTCACCGTGTTCGAGACGTTGGTGACGCCGTCACGCGCGTTGTATTCGGTCAGCTCCTGGATCACGCGGTTGCCCTGCTCGGTCAGGTGGCGCAGCGTCCCGTCCCAGGTCGAATTGCCGGCGTAGTTGGTGACCAGCGCCTTGTAGTCGGCCCAGCTGCTCGTTTCGGCAGGGCCGAGGAAGGTGCCGAGCCGCTCCCAGTTATCGACATCGACCAGCGCTTCCAGTGGCGCCCAGTCGGCATCGGTGAGGCCCGATTTTGCTTTGGCCACCAGCGCCTCGAACGCCTCGCCATATTCGATGACTTTACGCGACAGCCCGCTGAACTCGCTCGCCGGGGGTATGCCCGATGCCATTGCTCTCTCTCCCGTTGTTTGCGCGCGAGAATGGCGGCTGCGGCGCGAAAGGCAAGAGGCAGCAAGTTCGCGAACTTCACCCAGGGCGGAATTTTGCAAACTTCACGCGTGCGAGCAATGCAAAGTTTCGCCGCGACCGCGCGTTGCGGCACGCGGAGCAAGCGGTTTGCGGGGGTACGGACGATGCCAAAGAGCCGCGCGCGCCATGCCACGATGGTGCGGGTGTAGGACAGCCGGGGATCTGGGTTCACACGAAGGCACCAAGGGCACGAAGCTGTTGTGCGGGTTTTTGATCCCGTCCCGGCCATCCCGATTTTGATCACGCAAAGGCGCAAAGGCGCGAAGGGGAATCGCGGCGAAGCCGCCATTATTCTCTTCCCTCATGTGCCTGAGCAACAAGACTGGAACGCACGACACCCGCCACCGGCAGACCCTCTTCGTGTCCTTAGTGCCTTAGTGCGAGCCAAACGAGCCCAACCCCCGCCACAACGCAGACTGGCAGCAACCATCGCGCAAGCCTATGCTCCCCCAATGCCCCGCGTAACCGCCTGCGCCGTACCCGAAGGCAGCCTGCTCGCCGAATTCGGCGGCCCACATGACTACCGCGACTGCTTCGCGCGCGATGTGCCCGGCACGGTGACGCTGGAGGCCTATATCGAGCGCTTCTACTGCAGCATGGCCTTCCGCCCCGAACGGCTGTTGCTGAGCCTGCTGGGACGCGGCGCATCGAACGCCGACGCAAAGGCACTGGCGCGCGGCGAGGCGGACGCGATTGCGGTGTGGAAGGTTGTGGCGCGACGCCAGCGCGAGATTCTGCTGGAGTCCAAAGGCACGGGGACCGCCTCATGGCTGGCGGTGGAGTCGCTGGGTGATGCGTCCTCAAGCAGCGCAGCGATAGGACAAACAACGACCACTAGGCTGCTTTTCGGCTCATGGGTCGGCGGCCTCAACCAATCCGCCTGGCGCTTCATGGCCCTCCCGCACGTGCTCTATTCGAGGGCGTTGCTGGGTTGGGTGTGAACAATCGTCGCGGCAATACCCTATTTCCAGGGAAACAAGCGTTGTTGTCGTTATTTTTAGTCGATATGCCCATGCGAACGAAGGAGATCGGCTTCGATTTCATTTTTTGGGCGGTATGAGACGAATTCACGCTTTCCAAATCTAAGCCCCAAATCCCGCATCAATTGCCGATCATTCTCTGAATATAGGATCGCGATACCCTTCGGTGCGAGGATGTCACGCGCCCCGCTATTGCGCCTGATCCGTTTCATGAAATCATCTTGAGCCGCAACAGCCTCAATTTGTACGCGAGAAACCGGCACTTCTTGAAACCGCTCAAAAAGCGTTGCAATTCGTGCTGTCCCACCTCCACTCATGATCGCATCTCGGTCAGCAGCAGTTGTCATCGACCAAAAGTTTGGCGTGTAGGGAAAATTTCGGGCCATCCACCAGATATTTGACCTACCAGCCGCAGAGAAGCCAGTTTTGGCATCGCGATTTGAGCCTTGTCGAAGATAGTCTTCCCTGGCGCGTGCCAACCCAAAGGCACACAAGGCATCGGCTTCATTGACCTTAATGAGAATGCAAAGCTCGTTGAAGGCTTCGGGAGGGATCATCCAACCACCCTTTTGGGCTGAAGTGCTCGATTTCACATCGACTTCTTCGCCGCCGACTAGGAGGTCGAGTTTGACACCTTTGGGAACATCAAGCCAATCCCGGAGAATAATCTCGAACTTTGTGCCGAGATAGGTCTTCTCGGTTTTCTCCAAATCAGAGAAAAAGAAACGCCCTGTCCGAGCTGTGTCGATCACTTCGTCAATGGCCGATCTAAAGAAACCGCGGAGCTTCTCCTCAAACTCTCGCCAACCGCCCACGGCATTTATCAGGTTGTCCTCGAGCCTAGAAAGATCCGCAAAGTCCTGATGAGATTCTACTAACGGGATCCGCTCAATCGAGTCGAACAGGCTCATGCTGCAGCCAGCGAAAACGCTCTGTTCGCGGAGAGCGCAATTCGCAGGTTCTGCGCGACCGCTCTGGCCACAGGAGGAGGAAACGCATTTCCGATCTGGCGATACTTCGTTGTCTTCGTTCCGTGGAATTCCCAATTGTCAGGGAAACCTTGCAACCGCGCCGTCATCCGGAGCGTCAGGCGTGGCATGCCAACGAAATCGCGTTCCGGCGCATCATTGGCAAGGCTGCGCCCTTCGACCCCCAATGTCGCCCAGGCGCGACGGGCTCTGGTAGGTCCCAAGTCCGGGCCTCCATGTTTCTTGGAGCCACCAACAAGGGTTGGCGCAATCTCATCTGCTTGCTCGACCCAATTCTTGAGCCCTCGCCAGCCGTTGGCCCCCATCAGGTCAGACAGACATTCCCCGACTGTCGGCGGATTGTGCGGTTGTACCTCCGGCCAGTCAAAAGCGTCCACCAGGTCTTTCCGTAAGGCGACAATCACCACCCTCGGCCTGAGTTGCGGCACGCCAAAATCAGAGGCGTTGAGCAGTCGCCAGTCGGCATGATACCCCAGCTTCGAGAGCTGATTTTTGAGCTGCGAGCGATAGTCGTCGAATACTGCCGACAGGAAGCCTCGAACATTCTCGATCATCACAGCCTTCGGCCGAATTTCGTCGATCAATCGCAGGGCCGCCGGAAACAGGTTTCGTTCATCGCGCTCGCCAAGCTGCTTGCCCGCAACGGAAAATGGTGGGCAAGGTAGGCCCGCCGTAAGCAGTTCGACGCCTTGGAATGGTCGGCCATCGAACTCCGCCATGTCGGTAGCGCGCACATCCCAATTTGGACGATTAAGCTGCAACGTCTTGGCGAATTCCGACTCAATTTCGACAAGCGCGGCGTGGCGAAAGCCGGCCTGCTCCAAACCAAGCGCCTGTCCGCCCGCACCTGCACAAAACTCGATCGACTGCATGCGACGCTCCCTTCAAAGCGTATCGCTATGTTCTTATTTCGTTCGCGTCAAGCGCATCACTCCGCCGCCTGCTCCCCAAACATATCCGGCCCTTCGTCCACCACTTCCTCGGCGTCGTTTGCGCTGGCTTTGCGGCGCTGGTCGAAGTTGGCCCAGACGGTGTTCCAGTCGCCCCGTGTCGCGCCCTTCGAATATTCGGTCGCGCGGGTTTCGAAGAAGTTGGCGTGTTCGACGCCGTTGAGCAGCGGGGTCAGCCAGGGCAGCGGGTGATCGTCGACCATGTAGATTTCGGGCAGGCCGAGCTGCGAGAGGCGCCAGTCGGCGATGTAGCGGATGTACTTCTTGATGTCCTTCGCGCTCATCCCCGGCACCGGCCCCATCTCGAAGGCGAGGTCGATGAAGGCGTCTTCGAGGCGCACCGTCTTCTGGCAGCAATCGATAATGTCTTCCTTCACCGCCTTGGTCAGGCAGTCGCGTTCCTTGACGAAGGTGTGGAACAGCTTGGTGATGCCTTCGCAGTGCAGCGATTCGTCGCGCACCGACCACGAGACGATCTGGCCCATGCCCTTCATCTTGTTGAAGCGCGGGAAGTTCATCAGCATCGCGAACGAGGCGAAAAGTTGCAGCCCCTCGGTAAAGCCGCCGAACATCGCGAGGGTGCGGGCGATGTCTTCGTCCGAATCGACGCCGAACTGCTGCAGGTAATCGTGCTTGGCCTTCAGCTCCTCGTATTCGAGGAACATGCCGTATTCCGATTCGGGCATGCCGATCGTGTCGAGCAGGTGCGAATAGGCGGCGATGTGCACCGTCTCCATGTTGGAGAAGGCGGTGAGCATCATCTTGATCTCGGTCGGCTGGAACACGCGGCCATACTTGTCGTGGTAGCAATCCTGCACCTCGACATCGGCCTGCGTGAAGAAGCGGAAGATCTGCGTGAGCAGGTTGCGCTCATGCTCGGAAATCTTCTGCGCCCAGTCGCGGCAATCCTCGCCCAGCGGCACTTCCTCGGGCAGCCAGTGGACCTGCTGCTGCCGCTTCCAGAACTCGTAGGCCCAGGGATATTCGAACGGCTTGTAGGTCTTGCGGGCTTCGAGAAGGGGCATCGGAAAGGGCCTTTCGCGTGATGTGATCGCAGACCTTTAAATGTAGGTGCGCGAGGGGTGGATTTCTATCGGTAGCGGCAAGTTATCCACCCCGGCGCGAGATGTTGTGTTACGCGGGCAAAACGAACGTCACCAGCCGCGCCTCGTTCCCGGTGTCGTTGCGCCAGCCGTGCATCACCCCGCGGATCACGCCGACATCGCCTGCGCGCATGACGTGGTCGCCGTCTTCGAGCACCAGCACGACCTCGCCCGAGATGACATAGAAGTGATCGCAGGTGTCGGTGCGGTGCATGCCGGGATCGTCCTTGCCCAGCCCCGGCGGGTTGACCGCGATCATCATCGAATAGGTTTCGCCGCAAAGTTGCCGCTCGAAATCGAAGGCGGGGAAGCTCTCGCCCGGCGGCGCGGCATTGTCTATGCGCGCGGCGGGGCCGGTGAAGAGCGTCGCGATCTGCATGCCCATTCCGGTGTCGCTGAGCGGGATCGGCTCGTCGCGCACCGCGCAGGATTTGCCCTGCGTATCGAGGCCGGCGATCAGGCGGCGAGGTTCGTGGCTCATACCGTGCGTCCTTTCCCGATGGGTCTGGCCGGGATCGCGATGATTGCCGCAACCGCATCCGCGCCGCTGTCGTTGCGCCAGCAGTGGTTGATGCCGCGATCGACGCAGAGGTCGCCCTTGCGCAGCGTCACTTCGCCCGCTTCGAGCAGGAGCGTCACCTCGCCTTCGAGCATGACGATGTAATCGGTGGTGTCGGTCGCGTGCCAGAACTCGCCCTGCCCCGGTACATAGCGGTGGATCATGAATGTCGAGCCCGCGTGCATCAGGTCGAAGCTGAACTCCGCCGGGGCGGCGTCTTCGCTGCCGGAATTGTCGACCGGGTGGCTGTCCGTGTGCCAGGCGACGCCGCCAACCTCGCTCACCGCCGGGATTTCGCCGTCGATCACGACGCAGCTTTTGCCCGCCGCGTTCAGGCCCGTCACTACGCGCCGCGCCATCAGATCGTCCTCCCGTTGCCGACGGGCTTTGCAGGCAGGTTCACCACCGCAGCCAGGCAAGGCTCGTGATGCGGATTGCGCCAGCCGTGCATCACCCCCCGGTCGACCACGAAATCGCCCGGCCCCAGCGCGGCTTCGCCATCCTCCAGCACCAGCGTCACCCGACCCGAGACGATCACGAGATAGTCGATCGTGTCGGTCGCGTGCATGAAGGCATCCGAATGCGGCGCAAACTCGCAGATCGCGAAGGTCGAGCCGTCGCCGTGGAGCAGCGCAAGCTCGTAAGGCACCGCCGTGTCCGCCGCGCCCGAATTGTCCGCCGGATGCCCCTCGGTGCGCCAGACAAGGGCCGCGCTCCCGATCGATCCGGTCGAATCGGGCACCCGCCCGTCGATCACGACGGCGGAGCGCCCCGCCTCGTCCAGCCCGGTCACAACCCGCCGGAATGCACCTGCATCCATCGTCTTTCCCTTCCCGTTAACCATGTTCACCTGCCTTCCCGTCCCGAAAGGCGAGGTTGGAACCTGCCACGCGTTAACCAAGGATGCACCTGTTGAATGTTATCGCAACATTCTCGCGCCTGACGCATTACAGCGATACAAGACCTGCGTTGCCGCGACGAACACTGGACAGGAGCCAAGGCCCGATGCTCGATGACAACAGCCCCGACAGGGAATCGCCCCCGGAAAAGTCCGGCAAGAGTTCGGACGTGTTCAACGATCGCGGCGATGTCGGCAGCGTCGGCAAGGCGCGCTCTTCGGGCGGGATCGGTGCCGCCGGTTTCGTGCGCGAAGGCATGGCGGTGATCGGCCAGTCTGGCAAGGAACTCGGCACGGTCGACCGCGTCGAGGGCGACCGCATCTGGCTCAAGGGCGATGCCAACAACGATGGCAAACAGGAATTCGTGCCCTTCGCGCTGGTCGACGGCGTCGATGACGAGCGCGTGATCCTCTCGGACTGGAACGACGGCTCTTACTGACCCGACTGTCCGCCGCCATCGCGCGCGCGGACTTATGGTTCACAGTGGATATTATTTCTGGCCTCTCCTCCGGCGCGGCGCTACGAGTCGGCGCAAACGAGGGAGAGAAACAGGTGATCGGATCAGTCGGACGGGCGGCGTTTGCAATTCTGGCGGCGGCGGGGCTGTCGCTCTCGCTGGCGGCTTGCTCCTCGGGCGGACAGCCCGTCGAAGAGGCGATGGTCGCCAACCCCGACGAATGGCCGAACTGGGGCCGCACCGGGCACGAGACGCATTATTCGCCGCTCGACGAGATCAACGGCAGCACCGTCGACGATCTCTCGCTCGCATGGCACTTCGATCTTGAGCCCGGCTACACGCCCTCGACGCCGATCATGGCGGACGGCAAGCTGTTCATCACCACCGGCCACTCGCTGATCCGCGCGTTCGAGGCGGACAGCGGCAAGCTCCTTTGGGAATACGACGGCAAGACCCGCGAGCGCGCACAATCGCCGCTACATTTCGGCTGGGGCAACAAGGGCATTGCCTATGGTGAGGGCAAGGTCGTGCTCGGCACCACCGACGGCTATGTCATCGCGCTCGATGCGAATACCGGCAAGGCAGCGTGGAAGGTCATGGACTTTCCCGACGCGAAACCGCGCAACATGGCCGGCGCGCCGCGCGTATTCGATGGCAAGGTCATCATCAGCCACGGCGGCGCGGATATCTCGCCGATCCGGGGTTACGTCTCTGCCTATGACCTGAAGTCCGGCGATCTGGCATGGCGCTTCTACACCGTGCCCGGCGGCGATGAGACCGATCAGGCGGCAGGCGCGAAGGCCGAAGAGCTGATGAACGCCTCCTGGCCCTCGGGCGCGATGAACGAAGACGGCACCCGGCGCGGCGGCGGCGGTACCGCATGGAACGCCTTCAGCTACGACGAAGAACTCGGGCTGATCTACCTCGGCGTCGGCAACGGTTTCCCTTACAATCAGGACAAGCGCAGCCCCGGCGGCGGCGACAACCTGTTCCTCGCCTCGATCGTCGCGGTCGATGCAAAGACCGGCGAATATCGCTGGCATTATCAGGTCTGCCCCGCCGAGCAGTGGGACTGCACCGCGACCACCGACATGACACTGGCAACGCTCGAACTCGATGGCAAGCCGCGCAAGGTGCTGATGCAGCTGCCCAAGAACGGGTTCCTCTATGTGCTCGACCGCGAGACCGGCGAGCTCCTCTCCGCCGAACCGCATGCCAAGGTGACATGGGCAGAGAAGATCGACATGGAAACGGGCCGTCCGGTGCTTAACCCCGGCATGCGCTATCAGGGCAAGCAAGGCATGTTCGAGATGTGGCCCGGCCCCAATGGCGCGCATTCGTGGATGCCGCAGGCCTACAGCCCGCGCACCGGCCTCGTCTATGTGCCGCTGACCGACAAGGGCGCGCTGATCGCCGAAGGGCAGGAAGGCGGTGCCGAGATATCGGCGGGCATGGGCGTAACGTTGATGCCAGAGGCTGACCTCGAAGGGGATAACGCGTCCTACCTGAAGGCCATCGATCCGACGACGCAGGAAGAGGTCTGGAAGGTCGATGTTCCCGGCACTTCGGTTGGCGGAGTATTGGCAACGGCTGGCGATCTGGTGTTTCAGGGCCGGATGGACGGTTACCTGATCGCCTATGACGCGCGGTCGGGCAAGGAGGTGTGGAAGCACAAGACTGCCTCGCCGGTGATGGGCGCGCCGATCTCGTACCGGATGGGCGGCAAGCAATATGTCGCCGTGCTCACCGGCGTGAGCGGCACGAGCGCGGGCATCCAGTCGCTCGGCAATGCCACGGTGCGCACCGACTATCGCCAGCCGCGCAGGTTGCTGGTCTTTGCGCTGGGCGGCACGGACACGCTCGAAGCCGAGCCGATGCCCGAACTGGTCAGCCCCGCCGATCCCGACTTCGCGCCCGATCTGAAACGGGCACAGCAGGGAATGATGATCTTCGGGATGAACACCTGCATCGTGTGTCATGGCTGGGACGCAGTCGGCGGCGGCGCTGCGCCCGACCTGCGCTATTCACCGGTGATTACCGACGCGGCGTTGTTCCGCTCGATCGTCAAGGGCGGTGCGCTACGCTCTGCCGGGATGCCGAACTATCCGCAGATCAGCGATGCCGACCTCGAAACGATGCGCTTCTACCTGCGCGCCCGCGCCAAGGCGGCCCCCGCCGAGCGCAAGGCGCTGATGGAGAAGGCGGCGTCTGGTGGGTTCGACACCTCCGCAAAGGCGGCGGACTTTGCGGGCACCTGGAACGTCGCGATTGCAACGCCGGTGGGCGAGTCGAAAACGGTGCTGACGATCAAGGATGCAGGCGGCGGCAAGCTCACCGGCAAAAGCGTCGCCGATGAAGGCTCGGTCGACCTCACCGGCACGGTCAAGGATGGCCGCGCGAAGCTGTCGGGCGAAGCCTCAATGGGCATGACCATCACCGTCGAATACGACTTCGGCCTGAAAGACGGCAAGATCGTCGGCGAGAACTCGAACGGCCCGTTTGGCACGTTCGATTTCAGCGGGACGAAGGCGAAGTAGGGCGAGCTATAAAAAGGCCCGTTCGTGTCGAGCCCTTCGGCTGGCCGCTTGCAACAGCCGCTCTGGACAGGCTCCGTCGAGACACGGACAGAGCTTTGTGAAGTGGTCAGTCCCTAACGTGCGCTGGCGCTTCCCGGCTGCGTCACTTCGAGCCTGCGTCCATCAGGATCGCTGACCCAGAAGACCTGCGAGCCGGATTCGGCATGCACCTTGATCGCACCCGGTTCGTATCCGGCTGCGGTAAGGCGGGCATGGGCGGCCTGCGCATCGCTGACCGAAAGCACAATCTTGTCGCGCGTGTTGACTTGGGTCGCGTTGGCATCGCCGATCCCGTCCTTGTTGGCGAGCAGGAAGACCATCGGCGGGCGCGGCGTTTCGCTGAACGCGAGGATCACTTCGACGACATCGCCGAATTCAAGCCGCCGCACCTCGACCATCCCGAAACCATCGCGCCAGAACGCGAGTTCTGCGGCGAGGTTCTGGGTCCAGAGCCCATTGCCGAGGATCGAGGTTTCGAGCGCGGGCGGCTGCGCTTCATTCGCCGCCAGCGCAGGCGAACCGACGAGCAGCGCAAGCGCCGCGAGTGACTTGCGCAAGGTCATCCGAAAACGAGGAACCGGATCGCGAGGAACACCAGACCAACCACGACAAGGATCGGCGCCTGCTTCTTCGCCTGCGCCGCCTTGGCCGGGTCTTTCTGGATCTTGTCGCTGAAGAACATCAGGATCAGCCCGCCCAGAAACAGGCCTATTCCGCCATAAAGCAACATATCCACCCCCTACATTTCGCCGCCTCATCCGGGCGACAGGGAGCAGCCTAGCGCACGCATTTAAAAAAACAATTCGCGCGCTGCTCACGCTTACTGGCAGGCGAGACACTCCTCGTAGTCGGTCTGCTGCGCTTCCAGCTGGTACTGCGCCGGTTCGGCGGTGTTGTCCGCTTCCACGCCGCCAGCAAAGCCCGCGCGCTGCACCGATTTCGAGCGCAGGTAGTAGAGCGACTTGATGCCCTTTTCCCATGCCTGGAAGTGCAGCATCATCAGGTCCCACTTGTCGACATCGGCGGGGATGAAGAGGTTCAGCGACTGCGCCTGGTCGATCATCGGGGTGCGGTCGGCGGCAAATTCGAGCAGCCAGCGCTGGTCGATCTCGAAGCTGGTCTTGTAGACCGCCTTTTCCTCGGGCGAGAGGAAATCGAGGTGCTGCACCGATCCGCCGCGTTCGAGGATCGAGTTCCAGACGTTGTTCGAATCCTTCGATTTCGACTGCAGCAGCTTTTCGAGATGCGGGTTCTTCACCACGAACGAGCCCGAGAGCGTCTTGTGCGTGTAGATGTTCGCCGGGATCGGCTCGATGCAGGCCGAGGTGCCGCCGCAGATGATCGAGATCGAGGCGGTTGGCGCAATCGCCATCTTGCAGGAGAAGCGCTCCATCGCGCCCTGATCGGCGGCGTCGGGGCAGGGCCCGCGCTCCTTGGCGAGCATCATCGAGGCCTCGTTGGCCTTCTGGTTGATGTGGCGGAACATCTTGATGTTCCACGACTTCGCCATCGCCGATTCCATCGGAATGGATTTCGACTGCAGGAACGAGTGGAAGCCCATCACGCCCATGCCGACCGAACGCTCGCGCGAGGCGGAATACTTGGCGCGCGCCATCTCGTCGGGCGCGCGGTCGATATAGTCCTGCAGCACGTTGTCGAGGAAACGCAGCACGTCTTCGACGAACATCGGATCGTCGTGCCACTCGTCCCAGGTTTCCAGATTCAGCGAGGAGAGGCAGCAGACCGCCGTGCGGTCGTTACCGAGGTGGTCGCGCCCGGTGGGTAGCGTGATTTCCGAACAGAGGTTCGAGGTCGAAACCTTGAGGCCGAGTTCGCGGTGATGCTCGGGCATCATCCGGTTCACCGTGTCGGCGAAGATGATGTAGGGCTCGCCCGTCGCCAGCCGCGTTTCGACCAGCTTCTGGAACAGCGAGCGCGCATCGACCTTGCCGCGCACGGTGCCGTCCTTGGGGCTCTTGAGCTCGAACTCGGCCCCGTCGCGCACCGCTTCCATGAACTCGTCGGTGAGCAGCACGCCGTGGTGCAGGTTGAGCGCCTTGCGGTTGAAATCGCCCGAGGGTTTGCGGATTTCGAGGAACTCCTCGATCTCCGGGTGGTGGATGTCGATATAGCAGGCCGCCGAGCCGCGCCGCAGCGAGCCCTGGCTGATCGCCAGCGTCAGCGAATCCATGACGCGCACGAAGGGGATGATGCCAGAGGTCTTGCCGTTCAGCCCGACCGGCTCGCCAATGCCGCGCACGTTGCCCCAATAGGTGCCGATTCCGCCGCCCTTCGAGGCGAGCCAGACATTCTCGTTCCAGGTCTTGACGATGCCGTCGAGGCTGTCGTCGACCGAATTGAGATAGCACGAAATCGGCAGGCCGCGCCCGGTGCCGCCGTTCGAAAGCACCGGCGTCGCCGGCATGAACCAGAGCCGCGAGATATAGTCGTAAAGCCGCTGCGCGTGCTCGGCATCGTCGGCATAGGCATCGGCGACGCGCGCGAAGAGATCCTGATAGGTCTCGTTCGGCAGCAGGTAGCGATCGTCGAGCGTTTCCTTGCCGAAATCGGTCAGCAGTTCGTCACGCTCGGGCGTCTTCTGGATGTTGTAGCGCTGCGCGCGGATCGAGCGCGAATCTTCCCTGATCGATTCGGCAGCGGCGGCAGCGACCGCGTCGGCAACCGCATCGGCGCCGAGCTTCTCGACCAGCGCTTCTGTTCCCTTGTCCGTTTCTTCCGCCATGGGCACTGCGGGCGCCTCGCCCGTCTCCGTCTGTTCGCTTGCCTTGCTTTCGGTTTCGGGACGGCTTGCGTCCTGATCTGCGTCCGAGCTTGTATCCGCGCTGCCTACTTCCGGCTCACGATCGTTTCTGAAATCCACGCTGGCGTCCCCAACCTTCCTGTTGCCCCAAGCGGGCGGGTTCGCATGTCGCGGCGACCCACCCTTATCACCCCAAGTACAAATGCGGAACAAAATTCGTTCGCCCGCATTCGGGCCGCAAGAATTTACGCGCGCCAGACCGCAAAAACTCCCCTGGGGCGCAGTTCCCTTGCCCCCGGGTTTCTATCTAGGTCTTGGTGCCTCGCAATCAACGGACCACAACCTATAGTGCCCGTTCTGCATTCCCGTTCAAGAGGGTTAAGGTGAACTTAAGGTTCACTTGAGGTTTTCCGCGACGCGCCGGATTCAGGGGACTCGCGGGTTATGCAAGGGGTAAAATCGGGCGGGCGGGCCAAAACTTTTCCACAATTACGGCGCGCCCGCGAAAGTAAACTTACGAAGCCTATTTCGGGTTGGGATTTTCGTCGTGCACCGCGTTGATCGCTTTAGTCAGGTCACGCGGCAGCGTGATGTCCACTGCGCCGAGGTTTTGCGCCATTTGCTCCGCCGAGCTCGCCGCCATCAGCACCGAGGCCATGAACGGCTGCGCCTTGGCGAAGGCCAGCGCCATATGCGCCGGATTAAGTCCCGCTTCGCGCGCCAATGCTACATAGGCGGCAACAGCGCGGCGCCTGTTCGCGGAAAGGTGGCGGGGGGCCTTGTCCGCAGGCAGGTCGAGGTGCTTTCCGGTAAGCAACCCGCGCGCCAGCGGCGAATAGGCGAGCAGGCCGATTCGTTCGCGCATCGCCGTTTCGGCAAGACCGAGTTCGAAATAGCGGTCGAGCAGGCTATAGCCGTTCTGGATCGCGGCAAGCCGCGGCCCGCCCGAAGCCTCGGCTGCAGCAAGGTAGCGCATGACGCCCCAGGGCGTTTCGTTACAGACGCCGATGGCGCGAACCTTGCCCTCGCGCACCAGTTCGGCCAGCGCGTCGTATGTCTCTTCGATGGGCGCCGTCTCGGGCGGATCGGGCACATCGCTCCAGCGCGAGCGCCAGAGGGTGGTCACCGGGCGATCCGGCCAGTGCAACTGGTATAGGTCGATCGCGTCGGTGCCGAGCCGCGACAGGCTGTCCTCGCAGGCCTTGCGGATATTGGCGCGGTCGAGCCGCCGCGCCGCCCCGCGAATGTGCGTCATGTCGCCCGCCGCATTGCCCGGCCCCGTCACCTTTGTCGCAATCACAACCTTGCCGCGCAGCCCGCGCGCCGCGATCCATTGGCCGAGCAGCCGTTCCGAGGCGCCTTGCGTCTCTGGGCCGGTGGGGATCGGGTAGTTCTCCGCCGTATCGAACAGCGTGATCCCGGCATCGAAGGCCATGTCGAGCTGACGCATGGCATCGGCTTCGGGGGTCTGCCCGCCAAAGGTCATCACGCCGAGGCCATAAGCGCTGACCTCGATCCCGCTGCTGCCAAGCTCACGATAATCCAACCGGATTACTCCGCCGCCTCGGCTTCGGTGAAGGCTGGCCAATGCTTCGAGGTATGGACGCCTTCGACACGGCGCAGCAACTCGGCAGTCTTCGCGCGCGGATTATAGAATTGCTTGTACCAGGCGCGCGTCTGCAGGAAGGGGCCGTCCGACGAAAGCTGCATCACGTTGAGTGCAGGTCGCTTGGTCGACCAGATTTCTGCGTCCGACATCAGGCCATTGCCGAACTTGTCGTGCAGCATCTGACGCATCGCCTTTGCCTGCTCGTCGATCCGGCCCGAAGGCGAACGCACCATCGCGGCTTGCCAGAGGCGGCAGGTGCCATCCTCTATCGGCGTCACGCAGATCACCTGCCGCGCGCCGATCTCAAGGAATTCGCCAAACGCGATGCCCGGCCCGACATAACCGGCCAGTGTCGTCATCGTGGCGTCGCTGCCGACCAGCCCCTCGTCGAGTGCAGTCGTCTGGCGCTGGTGCAGCAGGTGGCCGCGATACTCGTTTTCGTAGCAAAGCACCGAAGGCTTGGCCTCGCCGTGCAGGTAGTCGAGGTGCGCAACGTCGGACATGTTGTCGAGGATTTCGATCGGGTGGTTGAGATTGCAAAGGTGCTCAAGCCCGTCCCAGCGTACCCATACCGGATCGTCCCACTCGGGCCAGTCGGGCACACCATAATCGGGCGCAGCGCCTTCGGGATCGTGCCAGGCGAAAACGATGCCGTAGTGCTCTTCGACCGGCCATGACCTTACCTTCGCACCCGGCGGGATCGGCCCGTCGTGATAGGGAATGTCGTTGCAGACGCCGTCCGGTCCGAAACGCCAGGCGTGGAACGGGCAGCGGATATTGTCGCCCTCCATCCGGATCGGCGATTTCGAGGTGCCCGAGGATGGCCCGGAGGCAAGGTGCGTGCCCATATGCGGGCAGTATGCATCGAGCAGCACCACACGGCCCGATTCGCCGCGATAGATGACAAGGTCTTGCCCGAAATATCGCAGCGCAACCGGCTCGCGCCCGACTTCGCTGCCATTGGCAACCGCGAACCAGCCGCGCGGGAAGGCGTATTCGCCAAGACCGTATTCCGCCGATGTCGCCATTCCTGCCTCTCCGCTGTGGCAGACGGTTGGCCCCGCCGCCGCTTTAGGGCAAAGGTTATCGCCCTATCCCGGCAAGAGGCAAGCAGAGTCCCATGTTCAGCATAATCGGCGCCATCATCAGCGGACTTTTCGTAGGCGTGCTCGCGCGGTTCTTCTACCCGGGCGACGTGCCGCTCGACTGGCTGCCGACGATTGCGCTGGGCATCGGCGGATCGCTGCTTGCCGGTCTGGTGACGACCGCAGGCGGTCGGCGCTACCAGCGCGCCGGCTGCCTCGCCTCGATCCTGGGTGCCATCGTGCTGATCTTTATCGGCAAGCGAATGGGCTGGTTGTGAGCAAGGGCTCGCCATGATGCCCTAGCTGCCGAATTCGTATTCCTCGCGCTCGTGAATGATGTTGGCGCGGCCCACCAGCAGGTCGTCGACCCGCCCGATGCGCTCGGGATCCTTGCCGGTGTA